>CAZJQG010000006.1:0-80816 GCA_964548415.1 uncultured Dehalococcoidales bacterium
GCGTTATGGCCAATATTAATCAGGCTGTGGACTATGATACGGCGGCGCTGGTTGTTTCCCATTTCGATTACGAAGCTAAAAAACAGCCGATGCTGGCCAAGACAAAAAGACCGGTGGCTGTTACGGGAGAAAAACTTTATCCGCGTCCTCCCGTAATCACTATAATGGGGCACGTCGACCACGGTAAAACCAGCCTGCTGGACGCCATTCGCCAGAGCAATGTAATTGCCACCGAAGCCGGAGCCATTACTCAGCATATAGGCGCTTATCAGGTGGAGGTCGATTCGAAGAAAATAACCTTCCTGGATACGCCGGGACACGAGGCTTTCACCGCTATGAGGGCCAGAGGCACCCAGGTTACGGATATAGCTGTGCTGGTGGTAGCTGCCGATGATGGAGTTATGCCTCAGACCGTTGAGGCCATAGACCATGCCCGGGCGGCAAACGTTCCCATCGTGGTAGCTCTTAACAAAATAGATAAACCGGATGCCAATCCCGATAAAGTAAAGAGGCAGCTTTCTGATCTGGGCCTGGTTATCGAGGAGTGGGGAGGAGATACCATTTGCGTGCCCATATCGGCCAAGAAGAAGCAGGGAATAAGCGAGCTTTTGGAAAACCTGCTACTGGTCGCTGAAATACTGGAACTGAAAGCAGAACACGACGTTCCGGCTGAAGGAGTGGTAATAGAAGCCAGGCTGGATAAGTCCAGAGGTCCCGTGGCTACCCTGTTGGTTCAGAAAGGCATCCTAAGGCCCGGCGACAATCTCATCGTCAGTAACACCTGGGGTCGCGTGAAAGCCATGTTTAACGACCTGGGTAAGCAGCTTAAGAAGGCTGAACCGGCAACGCCAGTAGAAGTCCTCGGGCTGAACGCCGTCCCTCTGGCAGGAGATTTATTCAAGGTGGCCGCCAATGAACGTGAGGCCAGAACGTTGCTGGAAAAGCAGAAAGACTCGCAGCAAAAAGTATCCACTCGTGCCAGGCCGCTGGGTCTAAGCGACCTGTCCACTCAAATCAGCACCGGTCAGATAAAAGAGCTCAATATAATTTTAAAGACAGATGTCCAGGGCAGTATTGAGCCGATCAGGGATTCGCTGGAACACCTGGGTGACGAGAAGGTAAAGGTACGGATAATCCATTACGGCAGCGGCGGCATTACAGAGGGCGACGTTCTGCTGGCACTGGCATCCAAAGCTATAATTATCGGCTTCAACAGCCGTCCCGAACCCGGGGCGCAGCGGCTGGCAGAGACGGAAGGCATAAGTATCAGGTACTATAACGTTATCTATGAGCTGATAAAAGACGTAGAAAAAGCTCTGAAAGGTATGCTGGAGCCCACTTACGCCGAAGTCACTGAAGGTCAGGCCGAAGTAATTGCCGTATTCGAATCAGGTAAGAAGGGAAAAATAGCCGGCGTATCGGTTAAGGAAGGAAAGATAAGACGGGACGCGTTCGCCCGGGTTATACGCAAGGGCGAAGCGATATACGAGTCTCGCATAAATAGCTTGAAGCGCTTCAAGGAGGATGTTAAGGAGGTAGCGACCGGCTTCGAATGCGGGCTCAGGGTGGAAGGTTTTTCAGATTTCCAGATCGGCGATATTATCCAGACATACCGGCAAGAAATAGTCAGCTAGACTGCCTCATTCTCTTTAAACCTAAAATATACCCTCCACCGGCCTTAAAACCCGAGCCGAAGGAATAACAGATATGACACGACGTATTGAAAGGCTAAACAGCGTAATTCAACAGGAAGTAAGTCAATTGCTCAGGGAGCAGGTCAATGATCCCAGGCTGAATAACCTTATTTCGATTACCAGGGTCGAGACAACTGCAGACCTGCGCCACACCAAAATCTTTATCAGCAGTTTTGGCGAAAACGTAGATAAAAAGGAGATACTCGAGGGCTTCAGTGCCGCCTCGGGTTTTCTACGCTGCCAGCTGGCCTCCCGACTGCAACTAAAATATATGCCCGACCTGAACTTTCAGTTCGATGATACAATTGCACGTGCTGCTGAAGTACTGCGGTTAATCAATGAGGTCTCTTCAGAAGATGCTAAAGACAAACATGGGCATTAATGGCATCTTGAATGTCGATAAACCCGAGGGCAAGACCTCTTTTTACGTGGTCGCCAGACTCAAACGCCTGACTGCTGAAAAACACGTCGGGCACGCCGGTACTTTAGACCCCATAGCCACCGGTGTACTCCCCGTCTGCTTTGGACAGGCAACTCGTATTGCCCAATTTATATCGAACGGAAGCAAAACGTATTCAGCCCAAATCGAACTAGGCATAACTACGGATACATACGACAGGCAGGGAAAGATAGTCGAGCGCAGTGACTCCAGCCAGATAACACGACACCAGTTGGAAGAGGCCCTGTCTTCGTTCAGGGGGGTGATTGATCAGGTACCTCCTGCGTTCAGCGCTTTGAAACAGGGCGGTCGCCGATGTTATGAGATGGCACGGGCAGGCGCTAAGCCGGAGCTTAAATCAAGGAAAGTAGAGATCACCCGGCTGGAACTCGTCGATTGTCGGCTGCCCGTAATTGAGGTGGAGATCGATTGCGGTAAAGGCACTTATATCCGTTCGCTGGCCCACGATATCGGTGAGCGCCTGGGCTGCAGTGCGGCATGTTCTCCATCCGGGATGCTCTCTCCCTGCAGCAGATTGAAGACGCCTTCAGTGAAGGTGCCTTAGAAACGGTGCTTTACCCCCTGGACAGCCCTCTGTCCAATTTGAAAGCCATAATTGTAAGCAGGGAAAACGAACTGGATATAAGGCATGGCTGCCCGCTGCCGGTTGATGAAAACGACTCAATTTCGGATGAGTACTGCCGGGCTTACAATGCCGAAGGTAACTTCCTGGCAATTTTACGTTTAATTGCCGAAAAACGGCTATGGCATCCCCAGAAGGTGTTCTCTATTTCATAGGCCCCACCCTAATTCAAAGACCTTGACAGCCCATACTGTAACCGATAAGATTTAGCTTTGGTGAAAGGAGGTGATGTTCATGGCTCAAGCTTATTGCTTCAAGTGCAAGAAAAAGACGGAAATGAAGAACCCGCAGACGGTTACGCTCAAGAATAAGAGGCCGGCAACACGTGGAACATGCCCTACCTGTGGAACGAAGATGTTTCGAATCGGTAAGGGCTAGGTCCTATTTATATTTTAGTCAGGGATTAAAGGCGATTTTTAACTCGTTCGATTAACAGAAGGGGGTTGCGGTCGATAATCTGAACACGCTGCTGTCGGTTTATTTTTGACCTGCTCAAAATCGTTTCAACCAGCTCCGGCGATAACAGTTCGTGTTCGTTGTGGGCATCGGAGCTGACTAAAAGCCTAGCTTTTGCCTTCTGACAAATTGCGGCAACATGAGAATTTGTGGTTGAATGCCCCTTGCGGCTGGTAAGCTCTATAAATACGTTATTTTGCGCAGCCAGCTTAGCCTCTTCAGCAGTTATAAAACCCGGATGAGCCAGGATATCGACGTGAGCAGATTGTACCGCAGACAGGTTGGTACCCTTTTCCACAGGTTCCGTAGAGGTTTCGCCGTGAACCACGACCAGACAGGCCCCTAATGCCTTAGCCTGCCGGGCGATTTCAGACACCGCTTGAGCTGGAACGTGAGTAATTTCCACACCGGGGATGGCCAGTATATCCCAGTAAGTCCTGGCCAAAGCGCAGTCCTGGCGCAGTTCGTGTATTACCCTGGATAGAGAACCTGTGGCTACGTGATCGGTAATACCAATAGCCGAGTAACCCCGAACTACTGCGTGACGTATCAACTCCAGGGGCGAGAGAACGCCATCGCTTAAGAAAGTATGAGTGTGAAAATCATAAAGCACGCCTCAAAATACCATAAATATATTGTCTTAAACAAGAGGGTCGGTTATAATCTTCTGTTGTCATGACTAAAAAGACACTGCAAATAGACCAGCTGCTGGTTACGGTTGATGGCTCCAAGGAAGCCGAAGCTGTCCTTCCTTTCGTTAGAGAGTTGGCTCCCAAATTTGGCTCTCACGTTCACGTACTGGGTGTGGGTATAGGTCAAAAATCACGCCGTGTGAACCGCCTGCTCGACGAATACGTAAACAGGACGGCAAATGAGCTTCACACTCAGGATATCAAAGCTGAACCAATAGTTCTGTACGGTAACGCCGCTGATAAAATCCTCGATTTTACTGCAGAAAATGAGATTGATTTAATAATAATGGCTACGCACGGGCGCAGCGGAATCACTCGCTGGTGGATGGGAAGCGTAGCCGAGAAGGTGATAAGCGAAGCCACGGCACCGGTACTACTGGTCAGAAGCAAGCGTTCCAGGGTTTCGGACGCTTCGGATAAGCGGGTGACCATACATAAAATCCTGGCGCCTTTAGATGGCTCAGATATCGGCGAGGTGGCGCTGCCATATGCGGAGGCCATAGCCGTAAGATCACAGGCTACGTTGAACCTGCTGCAAATCGTATCACCACCTGGAACAGCTGAGGCTAATTTACTGGGAGGCCCCGATTGGAGAAAGTTCGTTAAAGCTATGCACGATGCCGGAGAAAACTACTTAAAGAGCGTATCAGAAAGACTGACCACACGGAACGTTAAGGTAACATACGAAGTGTTAACTGGTGAGCCTGCTGATAAAATAGTAGAATATGCGACGGCTAATGGGGTGAGCCTGATTGCTATGTCCACCCACGGCCGAACGGGTGTGGCTCGATGGGTGTTAGGCAGTGTGGCCGATAAAGTATTGCATGGAGCCAGGATTCCTATCTTGCTGGCAAGGTCACCCAGGATGGTTATTGCCAAACCGAGGGATTAGAATAACGCTCTGTATGTCGAAACGCTAACTAAAAATTAAGAGAGGAAACAGGATATGCAAAAAATAAACGTAGCCATAGTAGGTGTCGGCAATTGCGCTTCCTCACTAGTTCAGGGAGTTTACTACTATAGAAAAGTAAAAGAGGGTGAGTCTGTACCGGGGCTAATGCACATTAATCTTGGTGGCTACCACATAAGTCATATCAACTTCGTGGCAGCCATTGACATAGATAAAAATAAAGTTGGTAAAGACCTGGCTGAAGCCATTTATACGAAACCCAACAATACCTTTAAGTTCTGTGAGGTGCCGGCTACCGGAATCAAAGTAGCCAGGGGTATGACGCATGATGGCCTGGGTAAATACCTGTCACAAATAATTACCAAGTCTCCGGGAGCTACCGCCGACATCGTGGGTATACTTAAAGAAACAAAAACAGACGTCGTAGTGAATTATCTCCCCGTAGGCAGCGAAGAGGCGACTAAGTGGTATATCGAACAGGTGCTGGCGGCCGGCTGCGGTTTCGTTAATTGCATACCCGTTTTTATCGCTCGTGAACCCTACTGGTACAAAAGGTTTGCCGATGTCGGATTGCCTATCATAGGTGATGACATAAAATCACAGGTCGGCGCTACTATTACACACCGGGTGCTGACCAGATTATTTAGAGACCGGGGTGTTAAGCTCGAGAGGACGTATCAGCTTAACTTCGGGGGCAACACCGATTTTTACAATATGCTGGAGCGTGAGCGGCTGGAATCGAAGAAAATTTCTAAAACTAACGCCGTTACCTCCCAGCTGGATTATGAAATCGATAAAGAAAACATCTATGTTGGCCCCAGCGACTATGTACCGTGGCTGCTCGACCGCAAGTTCTGTTATATCAAGATGGAAGGTCGCACCTTCGGGGATGTCCCGCTCAATATAGAGATGAAAATGGAGGTCTGGGATAGTCCGAATTCAGCCGGTGTGGTTATCGACGCCATCCGATGTTGCAAATTAGCCATGGACAGGGGTCTAAAAGGGACTATCGTGGCCCCATCCTCCTATTTTATGAAATCGCCGCCGATACAGTACTCGGACGATGAAGCACACAGGCGTGTCGAGAGCTACATAGCGGGCAAGGAACAGCAAACTCCGATATGTCTCCCGGAGATATCTGGCGAACCTATTAAACCAGCCCAGACAAAACAGTAAGGCTGTTATTCCGGAGAGATAAGGCGACAACATTGAAAATCGGATTAATCTCCCCATACGATTATGCTTTTCCGGGCGGAGTTGTAACCCACGTTGCCTATCTGGCACATTACCTGATCCAATCAGGTCAAAATGTTAAAATCATCGCTCCCTGCACCAGAAAGGGAACCCGTTATTTCGAGGAAGAGGTCATTCCGGTTGGCACACCCATCCCAATTCCTTACGGTGGAGCCGTAGCCCGCGTTCCTATATCGCCCTGGTTGCCCGCACAAATCGACGAAATTCTGTCGCGCGAAAAATTTGATATTCTGCATTTACACGAACCTTTCGCGCCTATGGTTAGCATATGCGCCCTGCTTAAGTCGACAACGGTGAATGTCGGCACTTTCCACGCGTTCCATACTAAATCCAGGATCTACTGGTTAGGAAAACATGTTTTCCGGCGATGGATTAAAATGCTGCACGGCAAAATCGCCGTCTCCGAACCGGCTATGGAATACGTCAATCAGCATGTTCCGGGAGACTTTTGCATTATCCCCAACGGCATCGACACTGAGCATTTCTGTGCTGCCGGTCAGCGCCGCGAAGAGTTCAACGACGGTAAAATAAATATACTGTTCGTCGGCCGTTTGGAAAGACGCAAAGGCCTGGCATTCCTGCTCAATGCTTGCGCTAACATTAAGTCTAGTTTTCCAAATTTCCGTCTGATAGTCGTCGGCCCGGGTACTGTGCTGAGACGCAGATACAATAGTATGGTGGAAGATTTGGGCTTGACCGACTACGTAACCTTTACCGGATACGTTTCAGGAGAAGAATTACCTTCGTACTATCGTTCCGCTGATATCTTTTGCGCTCCCTCCACCGAAGGAGAGAGCTTCGGCATTGTTTTGCTGGAAGCCATGGCATGCGGAAAGCCTGTGGTTGCCAGCAATATAGAAGGCTACGCCACGGTTCTCAGTAATGGCAATGAGGGGCTACTGGTCGCACCTAAAGACGAGAACGCCCTGGCCGACGGTCTGTTAAAACTGCTTCACGATAAATCGTCACGTATCTCAATGGGTAAAAAAGGATTGATCAAAGCTGAAAAATACAGCTGGCCAAATGTTACCCGGCAGGTGATAGACTACTACAAAAAATCAATAAAAGCGGGGAAGCCGAGGTAGAACTACGATGAAATTTTCTGATTGGCGTAGAAGTACCGGGCGATTAATTACCACTCCGCTAAATACGCTGCTTGTAAAAAGCCGGCTTACTCCTAATGCATTAACCTGGAGCGCCCTGGTCGTAAGCCTGATTGCAGCAGTAACCGTAGCATTCAATCACCCAGTTTTGGCCGGCTGTCTGGTACTGGTTGCAGGTCTATTCGACATACTGGATGGTGCTTTAGCCCGCTTAACCAACCAGAGTACCAAGTTTGGAGCTGTATTAGATTCTACATTCGATAGAATATCGGACGCAGCCATTCTCCTCGGTATTTTATGGTCATTCCGGGAAAATCTGGATACCATAATAATTCTGGCCGTCTTTCTGGCCTTGATAGCGGCCTTTCTTACCAGCTACGTTCGTGCCCGTGCTGAGGGAGCTGGTATAGCGTGCCCGGTGGGGTTGTTTACCAGAACCGAGAGAGTTATAATACTGGCGCTTGGGCTGCTTCTAAGCCCCCTGAATGAATATATTATCCCTAGTGCCTTACTGATTTTGGTGGTTCTCGGATTTGTCACCGTAGCGCAGCGCCTGATATACGTGTGGCGGCAGACGAAATCGCAATAGAAGGTACTGACGCAAATCGAAATGAATGACAAGGTATTCAAGTGGAGCCTCACGCTTCTAAGTATAATCGCCCTACTCTGGATGGGACTGGGAAGCGTGTTCGGCATTCTCGGGGTCACCTGGGCAATAGTGACCGGCCTGGTAGTATGGGTGATAGGGGGCGGCGCTTTACTCTATTTCTGGGGTAAAAATTATATGTCGCGGGTGTAGTATAGGGGCTGCTTATCAGCCATAAATTACCTCAGCATTTCACACTAAAGAAACAAGGAAAAAATAAATGTCAGTAGTAGCGATTATTGGTGCCCAATGGGGCGACGAAGGTAAAGGTAAAATAGTCGACCTCCTAGCGCAGAGGGCCAAGGCGGTAGTACGGTATTCGGGTGGTGATAACGCCGGACATACCGTCATCAACCCCTACGGTGAGTTCAAACTTCATGTTGTTCCCTCCGGTATTTTCCACAAGGGAGTCACTTGTATCATCGGCAACGGCGTGGCGGTCAACCCCGGTATACTGCTGGATGAAATCGAAGACCTTCAGAAACATGGCGTCGATACCAGCCAGCTATTCATCAGCGACCGGGCACACTTAATTATGCCTTACCATACTCTGTTTGACGGTCTTGAAGAGGAACGGCGGGGCGACGGAGCCATTGGCACCACGCGTAAAGGCATAGGTCCCGTCTTTGCCGACAAAATAGCACGCCTTGGAATTCGGACATGCGACCTGATCAATAAAAATAATTTCAGGTCTCGTCTTGGCCAGGTCCTGGAGACTAAAAACGCGATTCTCACCAAAATTTACAATGCTCCCCCACTGTCTCTCGAAGATATTTACAGCCAGTATAGCCGGTACGCTGGCCGTCTGGCCCCCTTCATTAGAGATACGGGCGCTGTGCTCCGCGACATGATAGCTGCCAAACAAGATGTAATACTTGAAGGAGCTCAGGGAACTATGCTGGATCCTGATTTCGGCACTTACCCGTATGTCACTTCATCTTCGCCGATTGCATCTGGTAGCTCCGCCGGTTCCGGTATAAATATCAGGCAAATCAATCACATAATAGGGGTCTTCAAAGCCTATACTACGAGGGTCGGTGGCGGCCCCATGCCAACGGAGCTAAAGGATAAAATAGGTGAGTTCATCAGAGAACGAGCCAATGAGTATGGGGCCACAACGGGGAGGCCGCGCCGCTGTGGTTGGTTCGATGCCGTTGCCGGCCGTTACAGTGCTCAAATCAACGGCTTCACCGGTATTGCCTTGACACGCCTGGATGTCCTTGATGCGCTGGACTCCATAAAGATATGCACAGGTTACGAATTGAACCGGAAGGTCACCAACAACTTCCCCAGCGATATCGATACTCTAGGCAAATGTAAACCTGTATATGAAGAACTACCGGGCTGGCAGGTTCCGATAAACGATATCCGCCAATACAAACAATTGCCGGCGCAGGCCCGTAGCTACATCCGCAGACTTGAAGAACTTCTTTCCTGCCCCGTCAGTATTATCTCCGTGGGTGCCAGCAGGGAACAATCGATAATTGTCAGAAAGACTATATGAAGACTAGTCGAGTATCGGGCAAATCTTGGTGAAAGAGATAAGATTATGCCTAAAATGCGTAAAACCTGGCGGCAGAAGCTTGAGGAGAAAAATCCTGAGCACGGGAAAATAGTCGATGTCCCACCGAAAATGCAGAACAAGTTTCTGGTAGGGAAGATGCTCATTCCCAGACCTTTAGATATAGATGCCTTGATTAAGAGCGTCCCTAAAGGCAAATTGGCTACCGTAATCCAAATCAGGGATAAACTGGCCCGCGACGCCCACGCCAACTGCTGCTGCCCTTTGACCACGGGAATCTTCTTGCGAATCGTCGCTGAAACGGCCGAAGAGGATTTAAATAAGGGAAAGGAAGTCATTACACCTTACTGGCGTATACTCAGGGCTGACGGCAGTTTGAATGAAAGGTTTCCCGGAGGCGCCGAGTCTCAAGCCGCTCGCTTGAAAAAAGAAGGGCACGCTATTAATTCAAACCGGGGCAAGAAGCCACCCCGCGTAGTAAACTTCGAACAATCTATACAAACGCTGTAGGTTTTATCGGCGTTCGGGCTTCACTTCACGGGCAGGTCGATTTTGTAGCTCTTCACGGTCTGCTCAATAACAGCCCTGGACTTTTCATCCGGCCCTGTCAGCGGCAATCGGGTCTTTCCCACATTAAAACCGGCATAATTTACGGCATATTTGACCGGTATGGGATTAGCCACCACGAACATGGCATTTACAAAGGGCAACAGATTTCGGTGAGCCGTTGCTGCTTTCTCGATTTTACCCTGCACGTAGTCGTCTATCATTTGCTTAAACTGAACACCTACCAGATGAGCGATAACGCTGATAACCCCATAACCACCGAGGCACAAGATAGGAAATGTATCACCATCGTTGCCGCTGTAAACCAGGAAGCCCTTCTTAGCGCCCTGTATTATCTTGGCTATTTGCTCCAGATTACCGCTCGCTTCTTTGACTCCGACGATGTTCTCGATCTGACTAAGCTTGATACAGGTCAAAGCATCCAGGTTAGTGACCGTTCTCGAGGGTACATTATAAACAATACAAGGCAGCCTGGTGGCTCCGGCGATGGCCTTGAAATGTTCGTACAACCCGTCCTGCGTAGGGCGATTATAGTAGGGCACCACCAGAAGGCATCCGTCGACTCCGGTCTTCTCAGCCTCTTTGGTCAGCTCGATGCTCTCCGCGGTGCAATAATTGCCGGTGCCGGCTATGACCGTTCCCTTATCGCCCACAGCCTCTCTGACTTCGGAGAAAAGGCGCAGCTTTTCATCCTGGGTCAGCGTTGGACTTTCCCCGGTAGTGCCCGATACTACTACACCATCGCTTCCCGACGCGAGCAGAGCTTTAGCCAACTTTTTGGCTTGGGTATAATCAACTTCATTCTTGGCGTTAAATGGGGTAACCATGGCTGTTAATAATCGACCGAACTCCTTCACGGCTAGCCTCCTTTTACAGGACTATTTGGTGCTCTTGACCCATTCCCGCCGACTGGCTTCTTCGGCAATCTGAATGGCGTTTAAAGCGGCACCTTTACGTAAATTATCGCTGACTACCCACATCACCAGACCTCTGGGATGAGAAGCATCTGTGCGAATGCGCCCCACGTAAACATCGTCCGACCCCGCCGCCAGCCAGGGCATAGGATAAAGGCTCACGCTGGGGTCATCCAGTACCTTAACGCCCCGAGCCTTAGACAGTATCTGCCTGGCATCCTCCGGGCTCATAGGATCCGTAAACTCTAGATTCACCGCTTCACTATGTGCAATAAAAACAGGAACCCTGACGCAGGTAGCGGATATAGCCATATCGGGAGCATGCATTATTTTCCTCGGTTCCTCAACCATTTTCCATTCTTCCTTGGTATAGCCGCTATCCAAGAAAACGTCTATCTCGGGTAACAAGTTAAATCCAATCTGATGAGGATAGACGTGAGGCACCACGTTTTGCCCATCCAGCACCAGTTTGGCCTGCGTGGTTAACTCTTCCATAGCCGCGGCCCCGGTACTGGAGACCGATTGATAGGTGGAAACCACAATCCGCTTTATTGGGTTTACTTTATGCAGTGGGTGCACTGCCACTACCATTTGAATTGTAGAGCAGTTGGGATTGGCGATAATTCCCTGGTGTGACTTTATATCTTCGGGATTCACCTCGGGAACCACCAGCGGCACCTTTGGCTCCATCCTGAAAGAGGCGCTGTTATCGATCACCAGCGCACCGGATCTGGCGGCTATGGGAGCAAAGTAGCGGCTGATTTCCGAGCCAGCAGAAAAAAGTGCAATGTCCACGCTTTGAAAAGACTCGGGGGCAGTTTCCCGTACCTCAATTTCCTGATGGCCGAAGTACAGCTTTTTGCCGGCCGAGCGGTCTGAAGAATATAAACTCACGGACGCCAGCGGGAAATTGCGCTGTTGAAGTACCTTTATGAATTCCTGCCCCACCATTCCGGTGGCGCCGACTATCGCCACATGGTATGACTTCATTAACCCTTCCTTAAATTTAACAGAGTATCAAGACCGAAAATCAATCCTTTGCGGTTCACAATTTCTTTAATGGCTATTATAACACCCGGAACATAGCATTCCCTGCTTATGGTATCATGACGGATGCTCAGCGTTTGCCCCAGTCCACCAAAAACAACTTCCTGACTCGCAAGGAAACCAGGTAATCTTACGCTATGGATTGATACCCCGTCAATCTCGCCGCCGCGAGTTCCCTGGAGCGTTTCTTTTTTTGTTTGAGTATGAAGAAAAGGTTTGCCTCTAGCTTCCGACATAGCTTTTGCGGTGGCAATAGCAGTTCCGGACGGTGCATCGACCTTCTCCTGATGGTGCATTTCAATAACATCGACATAGTCAAAGAATTTGGCTGCCTCTTTAGCCGCGTTCAATAGCACCGCTATGCCGATGGTGAAGTTAGGTGCCACTATAGCACCAACCTTATTGTCCTTAGCCATGCGGGCAATTTCCTCAAGGTTTTCATCTGATAGACCGGAGGTGCCTATGACGGCGTTAACGCCTTTTTTAAGCGATATTCGTGCTGCGGACATGGCGGCTTCGGCAATAGTGAAATCCAGCAATACCTTAGGATGATGGGCTTCCAGAAGCGAACTTAAGTCTGACGAAAGAGGTATTTTCGTCGAGCCGTCAGGCAAAGTCAGCAGGTCTTGTGTGGCCTTAATGTCAACAGCACCAACCAGCTTCAGTTCCGGGTCTCGGCTTATGCCGGCCACCACCTCCTTCCCCATTCTACCTAGAGCACCATGCACCAATACTGTTATCGGTTCCATTTCCCACCCCTCGATTTTTGATAACGTAAAGGATTTAACGCCATTTAGGAGGCTGGCGTCGGTTATCCTTGTTGTCGCGCTTCGGACCGCCGGGTCTAAACTTCTGTTGCCTTGGAGGAGGGCGATGGCTTACCGGAGGTCTTGGCGCCTCGCTGCTTCCTGGTGCCCCCGAATCCGAAAAAACTGCCCGTCTTGACAGGTTTACTCTACCCAGATGATCAATTTCTATAACCTTGACCGTTATCTCATCATCCACCTTGACCACATCTTCAACCTTAGCCACATGATAGTCTGCCAGTTCGCTGATATGGACCAACCCTTCTTTACCCGGAAGTATCTCTACAAAGGCGCCGAAGTTGGTCAGACGGGTGACTTTTCCAGTATAAATCCCGCCTACTTCTACTTCCTTGGTTAGACCTTCTATTTTGGCTATTGCCTTCTGAGCTGCTTCCTCGCTGGGCGAACCGATAATCACAGTACCATCGTTCTCAACGTCTATGGTGACCTTCGCTTCTTCGATAATGGAACGTATAGTCTTGCCGCCCGGCCCGATGACAGCCCCTATTTTACCCGGGTCTATCGTCATCTTGTACATCCGTGGAGCGTACGGGCTCAGCTCGGAGCGGCTGGCGCTGATAATCTGGCTCAGCTTACCCAATATTTCAGTATGGGCTTCCCGGGCTTGTTTGATAGCTTTGGCCAATATATCGCAACTTACGCCTTTAAGTTTGATGTCCAATTGTAGGGCTGTTATCCCTTTGGCGGTTCCCGCAACCTTGAAATCCATATCCCCATAGGCGTCTTCAATGCCCTCGATATCCGTCAACACGACATAGTCATTGTTATCTCCGGTTACCAGGCCCATGGCGATACCGGCTACAGGAGCTTTAATCGGCACACCCGCGTCCATCAAAGCCAGCGTTGAGCTACAGACACTTGCCATCGAGGTGCTGCCGTTGGAGCTTAGCACCTCCGATACCAGACGAATGGTATAGGAAAATTCATCCTCGGATGGAATTATGGGCGTCAGTGCCCTCTCCGCCAGAGCGCCGTGGCCTATCTCTCTGCGCCCGGGTGAGCCTAGGCGTTTTACCTCGCCGGTAGAAAACGGAGGGAAATTGTAGTGGTGCATGAAGCGCTTGGTCTCTTCAAGCCCAAGACCGTCAATAAGTTGTTCCTGTCGAAGGGAACCAAGTGTGGTAATGGTCAATACCTGGGTGAGTCCCCGGTTGAATATTCCCGAACCGTGCGTCCGCGGCAGGAAACCTACCTCGCCGCTGATGGGTCGTATCTCGTTGGGTTGGCGTCCGTCTATGTGCCGTCTATTTACCATGATCAGGTCCCTGGCCGACTTCTTAATTAGGTTTTCCAGAATACCGCTTATATCGGCTTCAGGGAATTCTTCTTTAAACTTTTCTACTGCTTCACGTTTAATATCGGCGATTGCCTTCTCACGTTTAGCTCTCTCGGCTATGCCGACTGCCCGGCCTAAAATGCCCTCGAATTCCGCCGCAAGTGAGTTCGGCAAATCAGTGGCGGCCTCGGCGGCCTTCACTTCCATCTTAGGTTTGCCGTAAGCCTGGCGCACTTTCTCCTGGATATTTAAAATGTCCTGATTAGCCTGGTGCCCGAAGTTAATTGCCTCCAGGACTATATCTTGAGCGACTTCCTTGGCACCGGCTTCCACCATAACCACCGCCTCTCTGGTGCTCACGATAACAAGATCGAGTTGGCTATCGGCTAATTGAGGCAGGGTTGGGTTTAGTACCAGTCTACCATCCAGATATCCAACACGCACTGCGGCTACCGGGCCGTAGAAGGGGATGGAGGACATATGCATGGCAGTTGAAGCCCCGTTCACAGCCAGTATATCAGGGTCATTTTCCTGGTCGGTGGACAGGACAGTAACTACGATTTGAACATCGTTACGGAGGTTTTTATCGAAAAGCGGACGAAGACTGCGGTCGGTTAACCGTCCGGCGAGAGTGGCCTCTTCGCTTGGACGTCCCTCACGCCTGATGAAGCTACCGGGAATTTTGCCAACAGCATAATGGCGTTCTTCGTAATCCACGGTCAAGTGAACGAAATCGCCATCGCCACGTGGCTCTTCGCTGATACAGACGGTGACTAAAACAACCGTATCGCCGTAGCGAACGGTGACGGCGCTTTCGGCTTGTGCCGCCAGCTTACCTGTATCTATAGTTAGGCACCTGCCCCCAATTTCTCCCTGGACAGACTCAGACATAACCTACCCCCAACGCTACGAGTTTATTTTCTCAGGCCTAACTTGGAAATCAAGCTCCGATAGCCCTTAATGTCCGTCTTCGAAGCGTAGGCCAGCAGGCGCCTGCGTTGTCCTATGAGCTTCAGAAGCCCCCGGCGGGTATGATGATCGTGAGGATGTGCCTTTAAATGCTCTGAGAGCTGGTTAATCCTCTCGGTGAGCAGCGCTACCTGGACTTGCGTGGAGCCGGTATCACCATCGTGTACCTTGTACTCCGCGACAATAGCGCTCTTCTTCTCTTTGTCCAAATTATTCTCCTTCGATATCCGTAACGCACAATTATATCATAGCACTGGAATCTGTGCACAATCATTTCTGGAGCTATTAACATTTACGGAAGTTATTCTTCCATAGACCAAGGAACTAGATATTACACCCCCTTAAGACCGATAAATTTACTTTAGTCAGCGGCACAATATGGGGTATAATTACGGCATGTCCTCCCAGGTCTTTTACCGCAAATGGCGTCCTCAAAACCTATCGGAAGTAGTAGGACAAGAGCATGTAACCCAGACACTTCGCCACGCAGTGTCTGGCAGAAGGGTAGCCCATGCCTACCTTTTCTGCGGGCCTCGAGGCACAGGGAAGACCAGCACCGGCCGCATACTGGCTAAAGCTGTAAATTGCCTTAATCCAGAACAGGGCGAGCCGTGCAATAGCTGTGACTCATGCAAAGCTATAAACGAAGCCAGCGCCCCCGATATCATAGAAATAGACGCCGCCAGCAATCGTGGCATCGATGAAATCCGCGACCTCAGAGAAAAGGTCAACTATACGCCCAACATAGCCCGCTACAAGGTCTACATCATAGACGAGGTACACATGATAACCAAAGAGGCTTCCAATGCCTTCCTTAAAACGCTGGAAGAGCCACCTCCTCACGCCATATTCATACTGGCTACCACCGAACCGCATAAAGTGCTACCGACTATAATGTCGCGCTGCCAGAGATTCGATTTTCACCGTCTGTCGCAATCGTCGGTTATCTCCAAGCTGAACTTTATCTGCGAAAAGGAGGATATCAAGATCGCGCCTGAAGCCTTGAGACTGATTGCGAAGGTCACCACCGGAAGCCTACGTGACGGTGAAAATCTGCTGGAGCAATTGGTTACATACTACGGTCATGATATCGAACTGCACCAGGTGCAGGAAATGTTGGGCATCAGCGGAGACTTACGCATTCGAGAGCTGGCCAAAAATATCGTCAACAAGGACATCACAGCCGGCCTAAAGACGATAAACAGCGTCGCCGGTGACGGGCTCGACCTCCGCCAGTTCAACCGGGAACTGGTGGACTATTTAAGAGAGTTGCTGCTGGTAAAGTCCGGCTCGGAAGAAGTTATAGACGTTACCGTCGACGACTTAATAGAGATAAAGGAACTAGCCAAGGGCGCCGGCCTTGACTACCTTTTAGTCGCTGTCAAGCGCTTCGGCGAGATCGACCTTCGCCTGGATAATTACTCCCCGCTTCCCCTGGAACTGGCGCTGGTCGATTGTGTACTTACCACAGGGGAAGCCAGAGAGCCGGTCAAAACCAAAAAGTCCGAACCTGTAGAGCCGACTGCAGAGGCCAGCCGGCCGGCCAAATCAACCAGGCAGGTACCGGAAGCAAAACATAAAGCCAAGGCGCCAGCCGAAACAGAAGTAAAGCCAGAAGCCTCGGCTGAATCAGAAGCCAAGATAGAAACTGAGGCTGATACCAAAGCGGAAGCTAAATCTGAAGCTACAGTTCCCGCGCCGGCCAAGAGTGCCGGAACCGGAACTGAGACGAGTGAGGCCAAGGCTCCTGAGACATCGCCTTCTTCCGAGATGGAAGACATACGAAGTCGTTGGAAAGATTTTGTTAATGCCATGCGTGGCGAAGGCTCCAAAGGCAACCTGGATGCCTTCTTGCGCAGCTCCTGTGAACCCGTATCCATAGAAAACAACACGCTGACGCTGGGTTTCTATCATAAGTTTCACAAGGAATATATCGAAGACCCCAAATACAGACATCTGGTGGAGAAGAAGCTCCGTGAGGTCTTCGGTCATTCTTACCAGGTGCGCTGCATTCTTATTGCGCCCAGGCCAAAAGTGAAGCTTGAAACGGAGAGCCCCCTCGTAAAAGCCGCCAAGGAAAACTATGGCGCTACCATCGTCGGCAGGAAGCCCAGAATGGAGGATGAATGAACAAGTTTGTACTTCGCCAGGCACAGGACTTACAGGCTAAGCTGGCTAAAGCCCAGCAAGAACTGGCCGAGATGACGGCCGAAGTAAGCTCCGGGGGTGGAGCCATCAAGATAGTGATTAACGGCCAGCAAAGAATTCAATCGGTGACCATATCGCCCGAGGTCATCAATGCCGAAGACGTCGAGATGCTCCAGGACCTGGTGGTTGCAGCCGTTAATGAAGCTATTCAAAAGTCTCAGGATATGGCGGCCAATCATCTTAGCGGCTTGACCGCCGGCCTAAAAATCCCGGGAATGTTTTAAGGAGCATAGTTGAGCACGGATTCAACCTCAACTGCTGAGCCTATTTCCAGGCTAATCGAGGAATTCGGTAAGCTGCCGGGCATCGGGCCGAAAAGCGCTCAGCGTTTAACTTATTACCTGCTCCGGTCTCCCGCCGGTGAAGTGGCCGCCCTGGCCGACGCCATCAGGAACCTGAAAGAGAAACTGGCTCTTTGTTCCGTTTGTCTCAATATCACGGACTCCGACCCCTGCGCTGTATGCCGGGATGCAGAACGCGACCACACTAAAATCTGCGTTGTTGAAGAGCCGATAGATATACTGCCGCTGGAACGTACCAAGAAATACAAAGGGCTTTACCATGTGCTTCATGGCGTCATATCGCCGTCTGACGGTATAGGCCCCGACGAGCTCAAAATAAAGGAGTTGCTGTCGCGCCTTAATGACGGCATGGTGACCGAGGTGATACTGGCGACCAATCCAAACCTGGAAGGTGAAGCCACAGCCATGTATCTTCAGCGGCTTGTGGCCCCTCTAGGTGTAAGAATCACTCGCCTCGCCCGCGGTTTGCCCTACGGTGCCGACCTGGAATATGCTGATGATGTCACCCTCAGCCGCGCCTTAGAAGGCCGCCAGGAAATGTGAACAGCCGCCGACCATGACATCTCCCCGGACTTATCAAACAGAAGCCATCGTCATCAAGCGAATCAAGCTGGGCGAAGCCGATAGAATCCTCACCATTTATACACCCTCATTCGGCAAGCTGAAAGCCGTAGCCAAAGGAACGCGGCGCCCCAAAAGCAAACTCGGAGGCCACGTAGAGCTTCTGACGCACAGCCGCTTGATGCTCGCCCGCGGCCGTAACCTGGACATCATCACCCAAGCCCAGACCATCGATAACTTCTTGCCGATAAAGGATGACCTGGACCGCCTGTCACGGGGCCTTTACATGGCCGAACTCGTAGATTCATTCACCGGTGAGCATATAGAGGACCGGCATCTTTTCGACCTGCTGCTGGAAACGCTGAAACAGTTATCACAGCCAACATACTGCGAGCCAATTTTGCGATACTTCGAGTTGAATCTCCTGGACCACCTCGGCTACCGCCCTCAGCTTCAGCACTGCACTGAGTGCAACTCCCCTCTGAACCCCGAGACCAATTTCTTCAGTCCCAAAATGGGCGGCATACTCTGCCATCAATGTGGTTTCAAAGAACCGATGTCGCGGCCTCTATCGTTGAACGCCTTAAAAGTACTGCGCCTCTGGCAGAACTGTAATTTCGCCGCCGTCCTGAAGGTTAAAATAAACCGTGAGCTGGCCGCGGAACTGGAACAAGTAATGCGGGAATATATCAAGTATTTACTCGAGAAACAGCTAAAATCCACCGCCTGGTTAGACAGACTAAAAACAGAATCCGGCCAAGTCTAATTTCTACAAATCACTTGCTCGCCAAGACTCGATTTATTTCCGTCTTTAGCTGTTTGGCATCAAAAGGCTTGATGACGTACGGGGCCCTCGTCTTGGAAAGGAAGCTCATAGTATTCGCTCCCATTATGTCACCCGTGATAAAAACCACTTTATCAGCCAGACCCGGCGACAGTTTTTGGAAATGGCGGTATAATTCTATACCGCTCATACCCGGCATTTTAATATCCAGCATTATAGCCTGATATTCTTTATTGTTGTTTACCTCTTCCAAGGCTACTTCGGCGCTGTCGACAGCTCGTACCTCATGGCCCTCTTCCGCCAGAATCTCGCTTACAAACTGCCTCACCATCAGATCATCATCTACCACCAGTATTTTCGCTTTAGGGGCTTTCCTGGTTTCACGCACTATAGGCCGTGGTACTTCTGCCGACTTGGTTTCGCCAACGATGGGCAGCTCCACAATGAAAGTAGCACCCTTCCCCAGCTGGCTTTCCGCCCATATCTTGCCTTTATGCCCCGTCACTATACCATGGCAAACACTCAGGCCAAGGCCCGTCCCCTGACCAACTTTTCTAGTAGTGAAGAACGGATTAAATATACGTTCCAGGTTTTCTTTAGCTATGCCCAATCCATTATCCTTAAAAGAAATCCGCACGTTTTCACCCACTTGCTCGGTCTTGATTGCGAGTTTGCCGCCGCCGTGGACCTGCTTTACCTCCGCTTCGGCATTCATAATCAAGTTAAGGAACACTTGCTGGATTTGGCCCGCGTCAGCCACGGTCATCGGCAGTTCCGGGTCGAGCTGGAGTATAACTTTAGTATTGCTGCTCTGCAGGGAATATGCCCGCAACTCGAGCGTCGTAGTAATAATTTCATTAATATCAACATGGGTCCTTTCCGGCTTCGCCTGGCGGGCAAAGACGAGTAGTTTCTTAATTATGCCGGCCACCCGTTGAGCGCCCTCGTTTATCACTTCTACGTCCCGTTTTATGTCCGCAGGTATATCTTTTCTATCAAGAAGAAGGTGAGCGTAACCTATGACCGCGGTTAGCGGATTGTTAATTTCATGGGCAACACCAGAAGCCAGTTCACCTACCGAAGCCAGGCGGCTGGCAAACTGAGCTTTTTGTTCCAGTTGTTTCCTTTCTTCTTCGGCTCGCTTTCGGTCGGTAATATCGCGGCTGATTCCACGGAAGCCAACTATTACACCTTCCTCGTTGCGAATCGGAAAGATAGAATCTTCCGTTTGTATCCTGGTGCCGTCCTTTTTAATCTGCGAGGTGTTGAACAATTTATAGGGTTCACCCGTTCGATAGACAGAATTGTAAACTCCAAATACTTGCCTTCTCGATTCAGGTGGTATGTAAACCTTATAGCTCATACTTATTAGTTCTTCTCTGGAATACCCCAACTGGCGACACAACGCATCGTTGAAGAACGTGAAATTACCCGCCAGGTCCACCTCATAGTAGGCCTCTTCCATCTCCTCGAGCATGGTCCGGTATCTTTCCTCAGACAACCTTAGGGCTTCCATCATCTGGAGACGCTCTGTTACATCGTGACTCAAACCGCGAAAGCCTATTACATCACCCGCCTTGTTTCTCAGCGGCAAAACCGTGTCCTCGCTGGATAATATTGATCCGTCTTGCTTTATAGCTTGAATTGGAATGCCTTTTAGCGCTCTGCCGGTCTTGTAGACCTGGCTAAAAGCCTCATAAATTCGCTTAACATCCTTTGCCGGTGTATATTCCTTATAAGCCATGCCCGTTAACTGGTCTCTTGGGCGGTCAGCCTTGCGGACCAGAGCGTCATTGAAGAAAGTCAATTTGCCGGAAAGGTCCAATTCGTAATAAGCCTCTTCCATTTCATCCAGTACCGTTCGGTACCTTTCTTCCGAGCGTTGTAAATCTTCTATCATTTGCAGACGTGTACTTACATCGCGGCCGATTCCACGGAAACCGGTAATCTCGCCTGCCTCATTCCGTATTGGAAAAACAGATATTTCACCCTGCCCGATACCACCGTCTTTCCTTACAATTTTGAAAACAAAGTCGCGCAACGGTTGTCCCTTACGATATACCCGGTTAAAAGCCTCATAAACCGCCGCCACATCATCAATCGCGGTGATGTTTCGATTATTCATGCCTACAAGTTCTTCTCTCGGATACCCCAGCTGCCCGCAGACTGCATCGTTCACAAATGTGAAATTGCCGGCAAGATCGACTTCAAAATAGCCGTCCTCCATCTCTTCCAAAATTGTCCGGTATCTCTCCTCCGATTGTTTTAAGGCGTTCTCTGCCTGATTGCGCTCTGTTATGTCAACAGCACTAATTAAAAATCCTGTCTCCTTGCCGCCTTCTACCACCACATGATAACCGCCTGGAAAGAAAAAAGTTCTTGGCCCCTGTTTAGTAATGACATCAAACTCAGTAGCCGCCGCGCGTTCGCCCTGCAAACCACCGGCGATGGCCTCCGCCGCCTTTTGAGCACTGTCGGGTGTGAAAAATTCAAGTAAATTTTTACCGATTATCTCGTCCTTGTTATACCCGTAGAGCTTCGCCGCCGCCTCATTAGCATCTATTATTGTGCCGTCTAATCCAACCAGCGCGTTGGCTACCTGGCTATATTCAAAAAGGTACCTGTACCTGGCTTCCCTCTCCTTCAGGGCTTGTTCCGTTTGTTTGCGCTCCGTGATGTCGCGGGCCGAACTGAAAAGAAGCATGTTGCCATCTATTTCGACAGCTCTGGTATTAATTTCCAGCGGTACTATGGAGCCGTCCTTACGATAATGGTCTATTTGGTAAACATCAGCTCCCTCGAAGACGATTTGCTTGATTTGCTTCTCAAACAGCTCGGTGGAGTCGTTCACCCGCAATTTACGCATATTTATTTTAAGCAATTCGTCCTTCGGATAACCGTGTGTCCGGGCGGCAGCCTCGTTAACATAAGCCAAATGTCCGTCAACATCATGAACAAATATGGGATCGATAGTGCTTTCCAAAATCTGGACCGATTTGTCCAATATCTGGTCACGAAGTTTGATATCGTGTTTTACGCGCTTATATTCGGCTTGGACTACCTCCAATTCGGCAATCCGCTTCTTTAGAGATTTCAAATCATCTGAGGGTTGTTTTTTTGTTTTCTGGTTACCCGTCATCTACCACCTCCTGAAAGAGGAACGGATATTGTTCATCTACAGGGGATTAATCGCACCCGCTATTTCTACTACCTTTGACCCGGGATGTCAAGATTATTTTATTCCACCTTATCTTAGCTTTCTTTAGCACTAGACCGGAAGCCAGGGGTTTTATTCATAAAGAAAAGCTGTAAAAAGTAGGCAGCGTAACAGCCGATAAAAGCGTCTGACATTTGGCCCAGGGGCCAGCGGTCGGTAAACCCGGATTTGACAAACAAATAGCCGCCCATAGCGGCTGTCGCTGTAATAATAAAACCGAGAACCGCGAAGAGCCTTACATATTTGCTCCAGAGCCGTAAAAAGGCGAAGATCAGCACCAAAATTGAAAGCAGCCCTATAACGAATCCCATTATTCTATGATATAAAACCAGCTTAACCAGGAATACAATTAAAATCTGGCTTAAGCCGGCCGGGCCGCCGGGCAAAATAATAAAGTAAGTAATCCAATTTCCGCTTATACCCTGAAGTGTTAGTAGCGCCAGAATCACACCTGTCAATGCCCACAAAGTTACTGATAATTTGCGCTGTGAATTTTCACTCATGAAAAGCCTCCAAACTTTTACTGTCTGCTCCTAAAATCATTGTGGCATCTTTTTCTGTATTCAACTCACGCCCTCGGTGTTACGGCGCTTTCCCGTTTGTTGATAGATGTGCAAACCCAGGAGAACTACAAAGGGAATTATCAGTTCGTCATGAATCTGGAAAGCCAGGGCTTTGCCCAGAAGCCCGAAGGTTAAAAACTCGACTATTCTAAAGGCTGTAATACCGAAACCGGTCAAGACGTACAGGACGAGCACAGCCAGCAGCAACCAGTGTACCGCCTGTTTGGCTATGTTTTCCTTTAGTACATTTCTCATGGGCCAATGAAGTCTTTATTGAGATCACCGCTGTTGGAGTAGCCTCTTTCTTCCCAATAACCACGATAGTTAACATCGTCAGAAAGCTCGATTTGAGTCACCCATTTTTCCCATTTGTATCCCCACTTACTTTCAGCCACCAACTCGAAAGGGAAACCTCTTTCCGGTGGCAGCGTGACGCCGTTCATCTTGTAGGCGATTAGAATATTATTATTAATAATGTAATCGAGGGGCACAGAGGTGGTGTAGCCATCATAAGCATGGAATATAATTACCTTTGCCTCAGGTTCAACCTTGGCATCGGCCAGCAAGTCCTTAATCAACACTCCCTGCCATAAAATATTAACACTCCAGCCTTCTACGCAGTCCAACTGCACAACTTTCTCGTAGTTCTGGTAATTGTTAATAACCCGGTCATAAGTATATTCCGCTGGATTTTCTACCAGCCCTGTAATTTGCAGCTTATAGTTGGCCACATCAATATGTTGGGGGCCTTTGATTGAGTTTTCCCGAAAATCGTTGATCGACGACAACTTCTCTCCCTGGTACTCCTTGACTTCCACGGGTTGCAGGCGACTTGTACTCGGTGTACAGCCAACAGTCATTCCCAGAGCTATTAAGGCCAGCGAAAGGACAATGTAACCTTTCATAACCGCGTTCATTAGGTATCCTTAACTTCCATTTAAAGTAGCGGGGGTAGCCTAAAGACCGATTTCCCCATAGCCACGTGTGCTGTGCTTTACTTGAATCTGGTCATCCGAACCATATGCCCAGATTATCTTGTTTGAGCCAGTTGCTAGCGGACGGTCGTATTTATCAGCGGTATCCAACGCCCGTTTGAATTCAATAATTGTATAACCAGCTATCTCTTTACCGCCGAACTCGAGGATATCGTCGGTGCCGCCAAGTTGTTCGTCCGAAGTATGAGGGCCGAAATTGCCCGTCGAGTATTGGTCGTAAACTACTACTTGATCATTGCTTATATCGCCCAGAATGATGTCGGCGTTATTCATAGTCAGCCCCGGCTGCATGCCAACAGCCACCCAGCCGGTTGTTTTAACTTTCAGCCCGATGCAAATATATTGCTCTTCGCTCCTCCAATTTATTTCATAGTCGCCGTATGTGTTTGTATTCGGATATTCCCCGGAACTGATGACTCCGTCAGCAGCCCACGTGGCCGTTGGTTGCATGGTTGTATCCGCAGGCGGTGGTTCCCGGGGTGTCTGGGGATTTGAAAGGGGCTCTGTGGAAGCCGATGGCGGCACCGGTGATGTCTCCGGGGAAGAACAGGCAGTACCCAACATAGCCGCTGGGATAAACAGGGCTCCAACGACAATAAGTAATCCAAACCATCGACTAAGACCTGCCAGACTATTTTTCATTTTATCTTCCTTCTCTAACGACAACTGGCATTTGTGGTCTACGATCTCTTTATTTCTTTGAGCAGGTCATCAAATACCTCAACATGATACAGCTCGTGCTCCCTGATCCGCTTAAACAGCTTCTTTAGGTTGCGATCGTCGACTTCATTAGTGGCGCGGTCATACATCGCAGCCACTTCTTTCTCTATTTTAATGTCATCGAGAAGCATATCGCCCATTTTCTCGGCCTTGTCGAGCCCGGTATGCTCCAGCCTGGGATTGCCTTTGCCACTGACCATTTCTTCGGCAAGCCAGCCCATGTGCTGCATCTCGTTAATGGCCTGGTCCTCCATTTCCACTTTCATATGCTCATTCGTTGCCAGATACGAGTGAAGCAGATATTGCAAAATAACGGTGTATTCGTGTTCAATGCCCCAGTTGAGAATTTCGGCCACCCTATCCTTGCGGTCACCTCTCAGATCCTTAACGCCTACCCTCTCAGTTTTCTCTACAAAATGGGTGAAGTCGCCGTGATGTGACTCTTCGTCAGAGAGAATCCGCTTGAGCAATCTCTTAATAGTGGGGTCGTCGATAATTTTAATGTGCTCCCTATACATGGTTATGGCATCGTCTTCGAGAAGCACGTCATTCTGCATCCAGTTTGATACGGTTTTACCCCCAGTCCTCATTTTGCCTCTATTCATGTTCGGCTTGCCGCCTAATTCGATTATCGTCTCGGCCAGCCAATCGAGATGGCGCATTTCTTCCCGGGCAATAGCTTCTATTTCACAGGCTAATTCCCCCTCACCCATGGCATAAGCATGACCCAGATACTGGATAATGGCGCCGTGTTCACCCTGCAGGTCTTCATTAAGCAAAGCAATAATTTCTTCCTTATTCATTGTCGCTCCGTCAGTTTATTTTGCGCAGCCTGTTAAGGTGAGTGACTTACTTTTCATTCTTACCAATATACTTTTCCGGGTCCTTGTCGAAAGCCTTCTTGCACCCCAAAGCACAGAAGTAATATTTCTTGCCTTTGTACTCTGAGGTAGCCGGAGCCTTCTTTTCATCCACCTGCATCTTGCATACCGGATCTATTGCCATATCTTTACCTCCTACGATTATTTATCAAGACCAGCAGGCTTGAATCTTCTCAAGCGTAGCGAGTTAGATACCACCGTAATGGAACTGGCTGCCATAGCGGCCGCCGCCATGATGGGATTTAGAAAACCATAGTCACCGAATATGAACCGTAGCCCGACCGGAACGCCGGTCCGGGAAAAGACCAGATACAGTACGCCGGCGGCTATCGGTATCAGAGCCACGTTATAACCGAACGCCCAGAACAGGTTTTGTCTGATTATATTTATGGTGCGCTTGCTGAGGGATATAGCGGTTACTATTCCCATTAAATCCCCGCGCATCAGCGTGACCTCCGCTGTTTCCATGGCTACATCCGTCCCGGTTCCGATGGCTATGCCGACATCCGCCTGGGCCAGGGCTGGGGCGTCATTGATACCGTCTCCTACCATGGCCACCACGCGGCCATCCTGCAATTTCTTAACCTCCGCCGCTTTGTGCTCGGGTAGAACGTCGGCCAAAACACGCTGGATACCGACCTCGCGGGCAATTGCCTCGGCTGTACGACGATTGTCGCCGGTAATCATCACCGTCTCTATACCCATCTTTTGAATGGCCTGAATTGCCTCTTTAGATTCAGGTTTCAGAGTGTCTGCCAGGGCAATTATGCCTTCCACCTGGCGGGCAACGGAGACAAACATGACCGTCTTGCCCTCCTGGAAAAGCTCTTCGGCTTTGTCACCTAGCCCGTTTAAAGAAATACGCCTGTCTTTCATTAATTTGAGATTACCCAGCATTACCTTCTTGCCACTCACCGAAGCCTCGATACCTAACCCGGGCAAAGCATTAAAGTCCGAGGCGCGCGATGTTTTCAAATTTCTTTCGGAAGCAGCCTTAACTATTGCCTGAGCGAGGGGATGCTCTGAGATTTTTTCAGCCGAAGCCGCTAGGCGCAGCACGTCGTTCTCAGAAGACGAGGTAGCTGCCAGCACGTCGGTCACCGTCGGCTCACCCCGTGTCAGCGTGCCGGTTTTATCGAGTAGTATAGTATTAATCTGGTGCAGCCTTTCCAGAGATTCTCCGCTTCTAAAAAGTACGCCGTTATCGGCACCTTTACCGGTACCCACCATTATGGCGGTCGGTGTAGCCAGACCCAAAGCGCAGGGGCAGGCAATAATAAGCACCGCCACAAAGTTAAGAATGGCTAAAGTCAAGGCCGGCTGCGGACCGACAAAAAACCAAATAATGAAAGTAACCAGTGCAATTCCAATTACGGCCGGCACAAAATAGCTGGCTATAACATCGGCCAGGCGCTGAATGGGAGCTTTGCTGCCCTGGGCTTCATCTACCAGCCGGATAATTCTGGCCAGAGTCGTATCTTTGCCTACCCTGGTTGCCTCAAACTGGAAGCTGCCAGTCTTATTTATGGTGGCGCCTATGACTTCATCGCCAACTTTCTTGTCGACCGGTAAGCTCTCGCCGGTTATCATCGACTCATCAATGCTGGAATAACCCTGCCTCACCACTCCGTCCACCGGTATCCTTTCGCCGGGGCGGACAATAACGATATCTCCCACATTAACTTCCTCCACCGGAACTTCCGTTTCCTTGCCGTCACGTATGATAACCGCGGTCTTAGGATTAAGGCCTATGAGTCTTTTTATCGCCTCTGAGGTCTGGCTCCTGGCACGACTTTCCAGGTACCGACCAAATAATATCAAGGCAATAATCAGCGCTGACGTATCGAAGTACAGGTTTGGTGATAGACCAGCGCTGGTAAACAGGCGTGGAAAAAGAACGGCTACAACACTATAAAAGTAGGCTGCTGAACTGCCGACGGCGATAAGCGTGTTCATATCAGCGGTTCGGTGCCTCAGAGCGCCCCACATTCCTCTATAAAATCTCCAACCTGCCCAGAACTGCACCGGCGTGGCCAATGCCCACAGCAAGTAAGGCGTATAAGGCTGCATCATCACCACTGGTATAAGGCCAAGCATCATAATTACGGCGCCGAGAATAATGGCAACAATGAACCGGTTTCTGACTACTCTCATCTCTCTCTGGGAAGCCGTGCTCACATCCTCCAGAGTCGCCGCTTCCGGGCCCAGGTCATAGCCGGCGTCTTCGGCGGCCTTCTGTAAATCGGCCACGCGCATGTCATCGGTATATTCCACCGTTGCCTTTTCCGAAGCCAGATTGACGTTGACTGAGACTACACCGGGCACAGCGGACAAAGCATCCTCCACCCTGCCCACGCAAGAAGCACACGTCATTCCGCTGACCGGGAATATTGATTTCTTAGTAGCTACACCGTAGCCCAGCTCCTGAATAGTATGTTTGATTTCAGCCAGATTCACCTTGCGCGGGTCGTAATCCATCGAAACTTGTTCGGCAGCAAAGTTGACGTCCGCTCTTTTGACTCCGTGTGTTTCGCGAAGTCCTTTGCCGATGGTGCGGGCGCAGGTAGTACAGGTCATGCCGGTCACGTTGAGCCGGGCTTTTTCTAACTTATTATTTGCAGTTTTTGTCGTCATCTTCTCATAGTCCTACTAACATGGTTTCATCATGGTAAGCATCATCTTGAACCTCTTGGTTGCCTTTAATGCATGGGGCTGATTAGCCGGCAGAACAACCATCTCGCCTCGCTTTAAAAGTAGAGGCATTCCCGAAATGGTTACCTCGACTTCTCCTTCAAGGAGATATACCATAGCATCGAACGGAGCGGTGTGCTCGCTCAAGCCCTGCCCTTCATCAAATGCAAAAAGGGTTACGGTACCGGATTTTTCACTCATGATCTCCCGGCTAACTACCGCTCCGTCCTGATAGCCAACCAAATCGGCTAGCTTCTTTATTTGTTCGTTTAATCCTGAATTGCTAGGCTTCATCGTCGTCCCTACAAACCGATCTTTCGAAGTAAGTCTATTTAACTTCGACGCTGATATCTATGCGCTCCACTCCATCCACGTCCTTCAACGAAGATATTATCCCTTTGAGTGTATTGTAAATAAGATCGTTGGGAAAAGGGGTTATGGGGATTTCAGTGTTATTAACCTTGATTTCAATATTGCCCTTTTCCCCGTGTATTTCAAAATTTTGTATGTTGTCTCCGCCTTTAAGGGAGGCCACGGCCGCTGCCGTAGTTCGGGCTACGAATTCTTCAACAAACCGATTCATCGCCATCGGTTTATCGTTCACTTTTAGCCATGCTCTGTAATTATTTTCCACTTAACACCTCCCCTGCATTTTATTTGAAGCCCTGCTCCTTATGTTTCTGAGCAATTGTCTCTGCAAGATTGTCTAAAGCCATAAAATCAGCTTCTCTGGGATATCCTTTGACAATTACGGTTGGCAGCAATTCAACCTTTAGATTAGGTATCATAGCTACCAGTTGCTCCACTGTCTTACCTCCCCAGCCATAAGAACCGATAATCGACGCAAATTTCACGTTTGCTCTAACCACGTTGGCCAGAGATGCCGCATAAGCCGCCTCCGGGTGTGGTCCGGCATGTACTGTAGGGGTTCCAATGACAATTGTCGCGGCATCTACCAGCGACATAGCCAGCTTACCCAGGTCTGTCACGGTGAGGTCGAACTGCTTCACCGTCACCCCCCGCTGGGTCAAAGCCTCGACTAAATAGGCCGCCATACTTCTGGTACTTCCGTGCATGGAAACGTATGGCAGGACTACGATGTTCTTAGGTTCGCAGAACGCCCAATCGCGATGGGCTTTTATGATAAACTCGGGTTTATCGTACACGGGTCCGTGGCTTGGGCAGATAAAGTCTATGGCATAATCGTTAATCTTTTCCAGATTTTTCTGTACGTTTGAGCGGAACGGCATCATGATTTCCGAATAATATCTTTTGGCGGCTTCATATACCTGGCCTTCATCGGTTACATAAAGATTCGATGTGGCCAGATGGGAACCGAAGAAATCACAGGAGAAAAGCATTTTGTCTTCTTTCAGATATGTTAACATCGTTTCCGGCCAGTGAACCCAGGGAGCATGGATAAACTCGAGCGTCCGGTCTCCCAGCGTTACAGTTTCCTTATCCTCGACGGTAATAAATCTATCTTCCGGGATCAGGAGCAGGTCAATGAGCATTCCCTTACATCGTGGGGTACACACCAGCCTTGCCTCGGGATATTTCGCCAGCACCCGCGGGATAGTCCCTGAATGGTCCTGCTCCGCGTGATTAGCTATAAGGTAATCAATCCGCTTTATTTTAAGCTCATCCAGATGGTCAAACAGGACATGCTCCATGGTCGGATCCACCGTATCTATAAGAGCCGTTTTATCACCGCCCTTAATCAGATACGAGTTGTAACTAGTCCCATCTGGAAGCGGTATCAGCGAATCGAAAAGGCGCCGGTCCCAGTCGACCGCTCCTACATGATAGACGCCGCGCTTAATTTCTCTCGGTTTCATTGTACCCCCGTTAGTATTGGAGAAGTCTTCGCTCTCCCTTTATCTTTTTAATCGGGGTAATATCCTGGGTCACTTCCAGACATCCCACATAACTGCCACCCCGACGGACTGCAAAATAGCGGATATGGACCAATTTACCCTGCAGATTAATCCAGAACTGTGCCGAGTCTTCTTTGCCGCTTTTAAAATCTTCAAGTATCCGATTTACGATATTGACGCTTTTTTGAGGATGGCACTGCTGTACCTTGAGCCCGATAATGGCTTTTGCCCTGGGGAAAATTCTGTCTTTGGACTGGCTGAAATAACGCACCGTATCGTCCTTATCCACAAAGGTCACGTCGACCGGCAAAGTATTGAATATTCCTTCAATCTGCTCTGGCAGCAGGTTACCGGTTTCAAAAGAGACCATGCCTTTCACCTCTGATTTAACGCCTGCCTTTTCGATTTTTCCAAAGGCCACCGTGACCGGTTCGGGCGTAAAGCAGCAATAGCCTAGCTCATCGAACTGGCGCCTGATATCAATCCATTCGTCGTTGCCTATGACCTCGAGCGCCGCCGGGAACAGTATATTGTTCTCCTTGTAGAAATGATTCGATAACATTTCAGCCAACGCCAGAGCTACCTCGTTGAGATGTTTCACGAAATCTTTAAAATCGTGGCTTTCACAGCTATCAACGATGCGGTAAACGCTCTTCTCGGTATCCCTTATTCGGTCATGCTCCATCCACATAACCGCCGGGGGTTCTTTAATACCGTGTTTTTCTAAAGAGGGGAAGAGGACGTTTTCTTCTCTGATATAATGGCTGTCCGAATCCCTCAAATGCTTTACTATGTGCTCCAGCTGGTCCATTTTTTCTCTCGCCGAAGCAAAATTTGCGGCTGCCTTCATTTCCATCGCCAGCTTTTTCAGGTCGTCGGCAAACTGCAGCAGAATTTTATGCTCTTCCATGAGAATTCGAACGGGGTGCCCGGCGGGCGCTATCGGCCCCTCCCGGTCAAACGATTCTTTAAGAAGGGCCAGGTGAACATCGCAAAATTTCTGCAGCTCTTCTATAGCCAGGCCTTCCCTTACCAGTTCGTCCTCAACCTGCGCCATCTCGGCAGGTGGTACATAGCCGATTTGTTCCCGGCACTCACCTTTAATTTGCTCGGGGTCGGCACCATCATGCAGCCGCTTGATTAAGCTCTTTAATAACAGCTTCCTATCCTGTGCCTTAGTCACTGTTACAACCTTTCACTTACCTTTTTATTCTGCTGTCGGTTAATCTATTTTGTCGAACTTATCCTTGGTAGCACCACAGACCGGACACACCCAATCATCCGGTAACTTCTCCCAGGGCGTGCCTGCTGGCACGTGACCGTCCGGGTCACCGAGAGCCGGGTCATAAATATAGCCGCAAATCTGACACTGGTATTTTGACATGATCGCCTCCTGTATTTATTGTTGGACGTAAGTCGGAGCAGCCTTGGGCGTGGTGCCGCGCCTGACCTTATGGTAGTAATCATATGTCATTGGCTCTCCCTCTTTGATTATATCCGCTGCCACAATTTCCCCCACAAAGATGGTGTGTGTATGAACGTCTACCTGGTTGATCACCTTAGCCTCGATATACGCCACGGCATTGTCGATAACTATAGGTGCGCCCACCTCTCCGATCTTATAATTGACGCCCTCAAATTTATCTACGTCCCTTCCTGATTTAAAGCCGAAATTACCAATGAATCTAAGAGGCGTCTCTTTGTCCAGGATAGAAACTGTGAAAACTTTACTGGCTGAGACGAATTCATTAGTTAAATTTTGTTTATTTAGCGCGCAAGCCACAACAGGCGGTTCCGAGCATACCTGAAATACAGTGTTCGAGAGCTGACCATTAAATTTGCCATCCTTTTTGGAACATAACACGTACATACCGTAAGTCATACTGTGAAGCGCTTGCAGATTCATTACAACTCCTTCCATAAATGCTTTTGAAATACTGCCCCCATCAGGCCCAAATACAATATCGGATTTATCGATTAACCACCGTCGAGTGAATGATGTTCCGCCTTGCGAAAATAACCGGCCGGGTCAATCAGATATTCACGGTAGTCCACCAGAGCCAGATAGTGGCCCTGCTCTTCGGCAGCCAGCGCCGAATACAGTTTCTTCCCGGCGTCAAAGCCGACCTTTTGACTCTGGCTCAGGTAGAATTCACGCGTTTTGTTCTCCATCTCCATGGCCCCGGCTATGCTATCGAGCTCCGTATCGATAGACTTGACCGTTGACGCCGCTGTTTTCATGGCGTCAGAAAACACCGTTTCCAGAATGTGGCCTTTTCCGGGTTGTACCCCCATCTCCGGCCAAGCTTTCTGTTTTCTTATGGAGTTAAATATGCCGGCGAATATACGGCGGTGCTTGTCTTCTTCGCCTGCCAGCCAAAGAAAAAGCTCTTTGCCCAATTTATTATCGCTGCGCTGGCTGGCCTGTCGGTAATATTTTTTACCGTCGATCTCCATCTGAATTGCCAGTCGAATGGCTTCCACAGTCTCTTTTTGTTCTTGCCCTACAATCATTTAAACTATCCCCTATTTCGCCTTCCTGACATAGGCATGATAGACGCTACCTTCCTCCTCGATTCCAAGACACTCGTTACCGGTGCTCTTGCACCAGTTGGGTATGTCGTCTTTTATACCTCTGTCATCAGCCAGGATTTCCAGCACCTGACCCGGCTTCATCTGCTTCATTTTTTGGGCGGTCTTGGCTATCGGCATCGGACAATAAAGCCCCATACAATCCAGAGTTTCGTCTGCTTTCATAGCTAGTTTCTCCTGACCTGTTAATCGTTAGGTATTTTTACGCCCTTTCTTCAACGGTGCACCGCATTGAGGGCAGACGGTGGCGCCGACATCCGGTACCATTAAATTGCAACTGACACAGTAACTGATCATCGATCCGCAGGCATGACAGAAAGGACAACTGGCACTAACCAGTTCCTCTTCACAATAAGGACATAGACACTTGTGCTGTTTCTTAGCCTTTCCAGCTTTATTAGCAGACTTCACACTCTTCTCCTTCATCTTCTCCTCCTTTCTCTTGTAGACCTTCGATTTTGACGCCCTTCTTCTTGGCATAATCACGGATTGCTTCCTGAAGCGCCTGCGCTCCCAAATTAGAACAATGAAATTTATTCTTGGGCAGGCCCTCCAGTTCTTTGGCAACCAGGGCAGGTGTGATTTTAACGGCCTCTTCGAGCGTCTTACCTTTAGCCATTTCACTGGTCATGCTGGAAACCGCCACCGCAGCTCCGCAGCCGAAGGTCTGAAATTTAACGTCTTCGAGACGGTTGTCCTTGACCTTAATATAAAAGGTCATCATGTCGCCGCATACCGGATTACCAACCTCGCCCACACCGTCGGCGTCTTTAATCTCCCCGACATTCCGGGGATTCATAAAATGGTCCATAACTTTATCGCTATATGCCGGCATATTCTCTCACCTCTTTTCTTTCATGAATTTGGCGTATAAAGGAGACATCTGCCTCAGCCTGCTTATAATAGGAGGCAATTTATTCAGCACGTAATCTACGTCAGCTTCCGTATGGTCGATGCCCAGACCAAAAAGCAAAGAACCCTGCGCGATTTCGTGAGGCAAGCCCATGGCGATCAGCACGTGCGAAGCCTTCAAGGCTTTGGATGTGCAGGCTGAGCCGCTGGAAACCGCAATGCCTTCCCGGTCAAGCCATAAAAGCATCCCTTCCCCTTCGATGAATTCGATACAAAAACTGGCATTTTGTGGCAGACGCTGCGTAGGATGGCCGGTAACTAATACGTGTTCAACCGCAGCCGGTAAGCCTTTTATCAGCTTATCCCGCAGCTTGGATAACCTCTGGTTTCGCGCGGTCATATCTTGCACCGCCAACTCAGCGGCTTTGCCCATGCCGATAATGGCCGGAACGTTTTCGGTACCCGGTCTGCGTCCGCCTTCCTGCACACCTCCGTCCATCAAGGGAATTAGCCGTACCCTCTTGCGCACCCACAAAGCCCCAGAGCCCTTGGGACCGTAAAATTCGTTCCCTGCCAGACTCAGGGCATCTACTCCCAGCTTATTCACGTCAACCGGTATGGTCCCGGTACTGGCCACAGCATCCGTGTGAAACAAGACGCCGGCCTCTTTGACTTTCCTGGCTATATCTGCGATAGGTTCAATAGTGCCCACTTCACCATTGGCATGCATCACCGAGACAAGTACGGTCTCTTTTTTAATATTGCTGGCCACTTCATCCGGGTCCACCATGCCGTATTTATCTACCGGCACTTCGGTGACCTCAAAGCCGGCCTTCTCCAGAGTCCTGGCGGCGTGCAGCACCGAGAAATGCTCGATTGCCGAGATAATCACGTGCTTACCTTTGGTTATCTGGCCCTGGGCCAGGCCTTTAATGGCCAGGTTATTGGCTTCGGTTCCGCTGGAAGTGAAGATAATCTCTTCAGCTTCACCACCGATTAAGGCGGCTACCTGTTCGCGGGCTTTTTCTATAGCTTCTCTAGCTTCATCACCCCAGGAATGGATCGATTGGGGATTGCCGTAAACCTGACGGAAATACGGCAGCATCGCCTCCAGCACGTCGGGTAGTACTGGCGTAGTGGCCATGTTATCCAGGTAAACTTTTCGTTCCGGCTTCTCATCATTCCCCATTACCCATCTCCTGTTTTTTAGCTTGTTTCTTTACTTCGTTATATCTGGCCAGGCCTTCGTTAAACAGCCTTTCTTCTTCTTCACTAATAACAATAAGCGGCGGCACCGAAACTGGTTTGCCATTGTTGTCCGTGGCCACCATTATGTAGTGGGCGGTCATAGCCGGCCGGCGGGCCTCGGTAGCCAGGTTCTGGGCATCGATCTCCACACGTATCTCCATAGACGTTCGGCCGACGAAGGTTAGCCTGGCATGAATCAGCACAACTTCCCCCACGTGAACGGGGGAAAGGAAACGGATATCATGCACCGTGCCGGTTACCGGATTAGCCTGGCTGTGCCTGGCGGCTACCACGCCCGCAGCGTTATCCATCATTTTCATGAGCTCACCGCCGTGGACCACGCCGGCCGGATTGCTGTGATGCGGCAGCATTAGCTCCGCCATATCCACCGCGGAGTGCCCCACAGTCTTGCCCTTCATCTCTTTTTCCCCGCGAAAAGCTTCTAACAGCTGATTGAAAGTTTCCTCGTGCCGCTTCTCCACCTTGCCCACTCGCTCGAAGAAGTTCTCGATTTTCTCGAAACCTTCTTCACTGGCGATCCGCGCGGCTTCGGGATATAACCTGCTGGCCTCTTCGTGTTCACGACCGATGGCAAGCTTAAGATTGGACTCGGTAACACCCAGGTCACCCAGAAATTTAAACTCGTGTTCGGCGTGCTCGGCTTCGTTCTGCGCTGTAGCCGCAAACATATCGGCGATCTGGTCAAGCCCCGCCTCTCTGGCTGCTTTGGCAAAATAACTATAGATAGCCTGCACGCGCACTTCTCTGGCAAACGCCTGGCGTAAAGCTTCCTCCGTCCTGCTGCCTTTCAATCTCATAAATATCTCCTCGGTTAAGTGACTCGTTTTGGCCCTATTAAGCGTTTTTTAAGCGACCATTGACGACTCTACGGCACATTCAGTTTTTCCTTTAGCCATTTTTCGTCGTAGCCTATTGAAATCTCGCCGTCGATGTCGACGACCGGTACTACCAGTTTACCCGTCTTGCTCACCATTTCATCGCGGGCAATTTTGTTCTGGGAAACGTCCAGATACTTGTAAACGATTTTATTCTCGTCAAGCAGCTGCTTGACCTTAAAGCACCACGGTCAGGTAGTTGTAGAATAGAGTTTAACTTCTTTTGCCATTTCGCCTCCTACAAAAAATTTCACTACAGTCAGCTGTATTTCCTTGCGCAATTATATAGCCGTAAATACGAAAAACGGCAGCTTCACACGCTGATAGACAATACGAATTGACCCCCGCTATAATACCCGGTCCTAAATTAAATATATGTAGGCTCATTATTATTGTCAAGCAGACGTAACTTATGTCTACTATACCCTCGCCGACTAATCGAGGATATTATGCACCATCAATCGTAAAATAGTCGCAAAATAGAGAGCTAAAAAGTTAAAAACTTATGACATTTACCGAGGTCACTTAAACGGTCTCTGACCGTCTTCTTTTCTCAGCTTCTGAATACCGCAAGCGTTATTTTGCGCCGCCTTAACCCTAGCCCGTATCTCATGCAAGATTTCCCAGCCCATCTTCTCGTCGTGGTCGATAACCGCCTGTTCCAACCTGTCCACCTGCTGTTCATCAAGCGTAACCACTGCTTTCGGCATCAACTTTCTCCAACCGCGGCTGCCAGCTGACATTCCAGACACAGCCCATAGAATTCCAGTCTATGGTACAATACCCGGAAACCCGTCCGTCGGGCCGCTATTTTATCCAGCTCCGAATTTAAAGGCTCATCAACATCGAAGACCCCTCCGCATGTTTCACATCGTAAATGATAATGATTATCGGTTCTGGCATCGAAGCGGCTTAGGCAACTGCAAAGCACAAGCTCCGTTATCTCGCCGTTCTGGGAAAGCTGCCTCAGATTCCGATATACGGTGCCCAAACTGATATTAGGTATCTCCTTCCTGACCTGGCGGTATACCCAGTCGGCCGTGGGATGAGATGTCGTGTTTTTTAAGACTTCGAGTATGGCCTGCTTTTGTCTAGTTTTTCTCATTTATTTATCAGTAATAGTTATCGTTAACCTAATTATACCTCAAATTGGGCGTGTGTCAATATGTTTACCCGGAAGAAGGTTTATTTTTTGGCTTTACCACGAGCTTCAAACCTTCTATACCGGTAACTTCAACCTCATCTCCCACGCTAACCTCCGATTCTCCGGATACGGCCTTCCACAGCACACCCTGGACTTTGACGTAACCCTGCGGTGTCAACGGTTTAACTACAGTGCCTTGACTGCCAATGATACTATCCCTCGCCCCCTTCGGCCTTATAAAGAATGTCCGCCGGCCGACACTGTACATAATACCGGAAAAAACGGCTAGAGCCAGCATCAGGACGGCCAGCCCCCACAAAGGGATATTTATATTGAAAAAATGTGGCAGAAGCCACAGGACAACGGCGGCCAGTAAGAGCTCTTCGAATATCCAGCTTAATACTGCCTGGAGCGTATACCACAGTGGCGGTCTGGTTTTCATTTCAGTCCGCCGTCTTTAGTCCGGGACATAGCGACCTTCACCGCAGAGAAAGGCGCAATTCGGACAGTATCTCGAGTCAGCCGGCACTTCGGCGCCGCAATTTGGACAGGTAGGGTTTAACTTGGCGCCGCATTTGCCGCAGAATCTGTAGTCGGGTGGGCTCTGTGAACTGCATTTCGGGCAGGTCTTGTCTGACGGCTGCACCGATGAAGCCAGCCTGGCCCCGCAGACCATGCAGAAACGGTAGCCCATTATATTTTCTGCTCCGCACTTGGGGCAGAGAAATGTTTCTACCACGTCAGGCGCACTCCATAATCGTATGTACCATAATTATAAAAAAACGACAACCAATTGTAGCCGTTTAGCGTCCCAACCTCAAGACATATGCAGAAAAAGTCTTGACCACGTTATAGCTCGCTGATACAATCGTGCCGTTCAGTTCAGTCGGGCAAAGCGAATTCACCGGGAAAAGGAGGAGTTCGTCATGGAAAGAACGCTTGGGCCGAGGGACGTAGGAGGAATTCTAAAAGAAACTTTTACAATCTATAAAAACAACATTTGGCGACTCGTCGCTATAGGTTCTGTCGCCGCAGTACCAGGTGCTGTGATAGGTGCGTTTACCCAGCTTTTATCTCATAGATATAGCATGGTTGAAAATGTATATCCCGCAAGTTTATTTATCTTGATACCGCTTAACCTGATCACTTTCGCAGTAGCGGTATTAGCTATAGGAGCCACTACTCATGCGGTAGCTGTGCAATATTTTAAACGACCAGTCAGCATCGGCCGGGCTTTTAGCTTTTCCTGGAACAGGTTGTCAGACATGTTTTGGGCACTGGTCCTCATTTCTCTGGCTGTCTTCGGTATCATGGCAGCGGCTTTACTGATATCCTTACCCGTGGTCATGAGTGCTGATGCTGACGCCAATCCGATATTATCCATTCTGCTATTCATGATCGTGTTTGTCGTCGCCTTTTTCATCGCCCTTTTACCTATTACTTATCTAGGTATTCGATGGGTTTTTTCAACACAGTCAGCTCTACTACAAGGCTTGGGCCCTGTGGACGCACTCAAGAACAGCTGGCAACTGGTAAAGGAAAGCTGGTGGCGCGTCTTCGGTGTTCTGCTGCTACTGGGATTGATTTTATGTGCAATAACGATGATACTGACGGCACCGGTAATATTCGGAATAATGGGCGCAACCTATACTTCACATACAACCGAGATGGCCGCAGGGCTGCCGACCTTGTCATTAGTTTGGATATGCGTTGCCTCGCTTATTGTAAATTTATTCGGAACACCTATCATCGCTGTAGGAGAAACCTTGCTCTACTTCGACCTGCGTGCCAGAAAACAGGGATATACTTTGGATAACTTGGCCGGCGAAATTAGAATGCCCGTCACGGCTGCGGAATCGGCGGCTAGTCCTCAACAATAGCCACCACACGTGCCCAGCCAGCTGAACCGCCCGCCAGTTTGACCGGAAAGCAGGCCACCTTGAAACCGAACGGTTTCGGCAGTTTGTCTAAATTGGCCAGCTTCTCGATGTGGCAGTATTCCTTTTCTCTGCCGGCGAAGTGTGCACCCCACAAAAGATCTCGATCGCCTGTTCTGCCGAACTCTTCTCTTATCGCCCAGAAGGGGCGGTCCCAGCCCCAGGCATCTATGCCCATAACCCGGACGCCTAGCTCAACTAACCACAGCGTCGATTCACGGGTGATGCCGCAGCCGGCATCGAAATATTCCTTTTTACCCCACAGCTTATCGGCGCCGGTCTGTATTAGGACGATGTCAAACGGTTTAATTTCATATTTAATTTGCTTCAGGGCTGCTTTAAGGTCATCGACGGTAACACCGGAGCCACGCGGTTTATGCCTCATATCCAGCACTACGCCGTCATGATAAAACCATTCCAGCGGCATCTCGTCGATGGTTCTTGACTTCTTCCTCTCAGAAGTCGGTGCATAATGCCAGGGAGCATCAACGTGCGTTCCAGAATGGGAACCTGCCTCTACACTATCGGTGGCCCAGCCCAATCCTTCCGGCAGCTCCTCGGGGCTGCAGCCGAAGTAGTCGGACATTCGCTTAACGCTCTGTCCGTGAAGCAGGTGAGTGACTTTAACCGGCTGCGGTTCGCTGGGGCTTTCTTCAAGGGGCAGGCTTAAATCTATGATTTTAGCCACGTTAACCTCTAAAATTATAGTTGTAAACTGATTCTAACCGCGATGACGAAACCACGGGTGCAGTTGAATAACGGGAATCAATATATACACCCAGAGCGCCCACCTGGGTAGAATGACGGATAATCCCATTGAAACAAGGGCAATAACGGGTGTTACGAAATTGGCCCTTATTCCGGTGAGAATTATTTTCTTATCCAAATCCGGCGCCACAAGTCGATGATGGTAACAGGCGTACCACCAGTTCAGTAAGAAAAGCAGCCCCAATATAAACAAATTGCCACTGAATAAAAGTTCTGCCAGCGCCTGATGACTGTAATCTCCTACTACATCCGTAGTAAAAGGCATCAAGGCCACAAACATCAGTATGCCTATGTTTATCCAAAGATGCTTTCCATCCGTACGGTGTATAAAATGAAACTGCCGATGGTCGACTACCCAGAAAACCGCCAGCAGTAAAAAGCTGAGCGCGTAATTAAAGAATTTGGGCCACTGGCCAATTAACAAATCGCTCAGTCCAAGCTTTGTCTGCATGGCGTCGGGAAGCGTCAGGGTGAGCACCAGAAGCGTCATGGCGATGGCAAAAATACCATCGGTCAAAGCTTCGAGACGACTTGTCGATAACGAAACAGTTGATTTTTCTCGGCTGCTTTCAGCCATTGCTGTCTCCTTCCATGCCTCCTGTTTCCAATTCTTGCCAAATTATAGCAAATAAACAAAGGTTACATAGAGCCGTTCGCCCGAGCGGACTATACCCACGTTTTCGTGGAGGTACACAATAACCGTTTTAAAACATGTTATACTATGAACGAGGCTATCATGGCCGGCTCCTCTGACGTCAAACAAAAGATCAACAAGCTGCGCGAGCTGTTAAATTATCACAACCATCGCTACTATGTCCTCGACAGCCCCGAAATCAGCGACGAGGAATACGATAACCTCATGCGCCAGCTGAAACAGCTTGAGGACGAGCATCCGGAACTGATAACGCCCGATTCACCTACCCAGCGAGTGGGCGCCGAACCCGTCGCCGCCTTCGGCATCGTTGAGCATCCCCAGCCGCTGCTGAGCCTGGCCAACGCCTTCTCCGATGCAGAGCTCGATGCCTGGTACCGGCGGGTTTCGAACCTCCTGGCCGGCCGGGAGCCGGACCTGGTCTGCGAGCTAAAAATGGACGGCCTGGCGGTCGCGCTGACTTACGTCAACGGACTGCTCGAGGTTGGCGCCACCCGCGGTGACGGCTTCCGCGGCGAAAACATAACCCGGAACCTGCGGACTATCAATAGCATACCGCTCTCCGTCCCCAAGGAAGCGCCACCCCGGTTCGAAGTCAGGGGCGAGGTCTACCTGTCCAAGGCCGGTTTTAAAAAACTTAATGAGGAGCGGGCTAAAGAAGACCTGCCGTTGTTCGCCAATCCAAGAAATGCCGCTGCCGGCTCGGTAAGGCAGCTCGACTCCAAGATCACGGCGCAGCGACCGCTCGACATATTTATCTACGGCCTGGGTTGGGCCGAGAGCAAGCCCGTCCCCGATACTCACTGGGAAATCATGCAGTACCTGAAGTCTCTGGGCTTCAAGACAAATCCCAACAATACGCGCTGTCGCACCATCGACGAAGCCAAGGCCTTTTACGCAAAGTGGGTTAAGAACCTGGAGTCGCTGCCTTATGAGGCCGATGGCGTGGTGGCCAAGGTCAATTCCATTCCTTATCAGGTGGAGCTGGGATACGTTGGCCGGGAGCCGAGATGGGCCGTCGCTTACAAATTCCCGGCAGTCCAGGGCACTACCCGCCTGCTGGATATCGGTATCAACGTGGGGCGGACCGGCAGCCTCAATCCGTATGCCATACTTGAGCCGGTGCAGGTGGGCGGCGTCACCATTAGCCGCGCTGCGCTCCACAACGAGGAGGACATACACCGCAAGGACCTACGCATCGGCGACTGGGTGGTGATCCAGCGCGCCGGCGAGGTTATACCGGAGATAGTCGAACCAATCGTCAGCCGCCGTACCGGTAAGGAGAAGATTTTCCACATGCCCAAGCGCTGTCCGGTGTGCGGCTCTGAGGTAATAAAACCGGAAGGCGAGGCCATGCACCGCTGCACCAACGCCGCCTGTCCCGCCCAGGCGTTGGAACGAATCAAGCACTTCGTCAGCCGCGGCGCCATGGACATTGAGGGCGTCGGCGAGATGATGTCGCAGACGCTGTTCGAGGCGGGGCTGATAAAAGATGTCGGCGACATATACTATCTGACCCGCGACCAGCTTCTCGGCCTGGAGAGAATGGCCGATAAAAGCGTTACCAAAATAATAGGCAACATTGAAAAGAGTAAGGACCGGCATTTGGCGCGGGTAATCTTCGCCCTGGGCATACCTGGCATCGGCGACCAGACGGCAGAGCTGTTGGCCGAGCATTTTACCAGCATCGATGAGCTATCGCGCGCTTCCGCAGAGCAGCTGCAGGAAATACCGTCCATCGGGCCCAAGATTGCCGAAAGCATACTAGCTTTCTTCCGCCAGAAGGGGAACCTCAAAATAATAGACAAGCTAAAGAACGCCGGCGTTAAGCTGGCCGCGGAAAAGGTGAAAACAGGAGATTTGCCGCTGGCCGGTCTCGATTTCGTTATCACCGGCAGGCTGGTAACTTTCTCACGGGAGCAAGCCGAGGCTAAAATAAAGGAGCTTGGCGGCAAGGCCGGCCCGGACGTCACCAGGAAAACCAGTTACCTGGTTGTGGGCCAGGACCCGGGTTCAAAGCTGGCCCGGGCGCGGTCACTGGGCACCAAGATTCTTACCGAAGCCGAGTTCCTGAAATTGCTTAAACAGGCGGAAGATAAAGCGAAATGAAATTGATAATCGGTCTGGGAAATCCGGGCAAAATATATGCTCGTAACCGCCACAACGTCGGTTTCCGAGCCATTGATTACCTGGCCAAATTGCATTCTATCGGGACCAGCAGGCGGCAGTGCCATTCTCAGGTAGGTATAGACAAAATTGACGGAATCAAAGTCATGCTGGTTAAACCGGCTACCTTCGTTAACCAGAGCGGCGAGGCTGTCGGCTGCCTGGTACGAACGCAAAACGTGGCGCTAAGCGACCTTGTCGTGATTCATGACGACCTCGATTTACCACTGGGCAAGATACGCATCCGCCCCAGCGGCAGCGGCGGCGGCCACAAGGGCATTGGCTCGATCATTTCGGCGCTGGACAGCGACGATTTTCCGCGGATAAAGATCGGTATCGGCCGCCCCGTAACCCTAGACGGGACACAAATAACCGACGAGGACAAAATAGTGGACTACGTCCTGAGCGACTTTACTCCCAAGGAAGACGATATAATCAAGGCGGCCATCGCTCAGGTAGCCAGGGCCGTACAGACAATATTAACCAACGGTGTTACGGCTGCAATGAACCAGTTCAATTGACGACTCAAAGCTTAAAATATAATAAGTTAGATCAATACAGGGGGGACTAATATGACAGCAATGATCAAAATATTGACCGAGCCGTGGATGCTGTGGCTATGCGGCTCATTCGGCGATTCGCTTGTAATCGTTGGAATTGTCACTGCCGCACTGAACAAACAGATAGCTGGCTTCACACCTATAACCTGGATACTGCTGGGAATGGTCTTCTATTTCTACTTCATTATTTCCTTGGCCGCCCGTATACTTGTAAGCCTGGAAAATAAAGTAAAGAAATAGGCACGTCTCTATAGCCTTAACTTTTTATGTGATCACGTACAGTCAAAAAGTTTATACCGGTATCAGGCTACTTAGACCAGGACCTGCCCCAGGTAGAACGGCCAGACCACCAGCCCCAATATAATCTTCCACCATACCAGGTTGGCATAACCGATGGTGAACAACCAGCCGGCAAACCAGAGAGCTCCGGCAAGACTTGACCCCGTGTGCGTGACCGCGTGTTTTATTTCCGCCATTTAAGTCCTCCCTTCGTATTATCGCGAGGTCCAGCATTCCATTTCTTTATAGGCCAGGAAATTCTGCTAGTTTATTTTCAGCAGTTCGATCTCGAACGTCAGGTCCTTGCCGGCGAGCGGGTGGTTGCCATCCAGTGTAACCGTGCCGTTATCGGAAATAGCGGTAATCGTAAATTGATATTGCTCGCCGTTGGGTCCTGTGGAAGTCAACGTCTGTCCTACAGCCAGTTCGCCATCCACCTTAATTCTGTCCCTCGATACCTCTACTACCATGTCATCCAGGTGGGGCCCGTACGCTTCAGCCGCCGGAATGGTAATTGTTTTCTTTTCGCCTACTTTCATCCCGACAACGGCCTTGTCGAATCCCTCAATCGTCTGCCCAGAACCGAGAGTAAATTCAAAAGGTTCTCCTCCAACTGACGATTGGACAACAGTTCCGTCAGCCAGTGACAACGTATAGTTCACCTGGACCTTATCGCCCTCCTTGGCGACCGCAGCGTTAGACGATGCTGAACTGCATCCGGCAAGAACCGCTCCTATAAGCAAAACCATGCTCAGCGCTATATAGCTAAATTTTCTCACTTTGTCCTCCAATTCATATGTCAAATGCACCGGATTAACGAAATACCGGTGGCAGTAATTGTAAATAGTCCCTGCCGGTTATAGCACCGGCACAAATGAACGCAGAGTGGGCCGCACCCTCTATACCCCCTTCGTTAAGCCGCTTGCCGTACGTATCGCCAGCAAAATAAAGGCCCTCTACAGTGGGGCACTTTACGTCAACCCATTCATCCTCCGGATGACGCCATAGTATGCAGGTATCTCCCACAGTAAAGAACATAAACTCCAGCGATTTTCTCCAGCCCGGAAACGCCGTATCGGCAAACTGCAACATACGGTCGATCACGATATCCACTTTCTTTTTATCATGCGCTTCTTCCGCCAGGATACTGCTGGCCATACCTGCCAGGTGCTTACCTTCGGGTGCAGTTGTCGGCGCCATGGTGGACATAGACACGACATCGAGTGGCACATTACCGCGGAATAGTCCTTCACTTTCCGGAATTAAGGCCGAGGTATGGTAAAAAGACCTGGAGTCCACTTCAAGCTCGCAGAAGTTACTCAGCGGTTGGGTCATACCGAACTGTGCCGCCACCATTGAGGTATGAATTACGTTTTTGGTTAATTTTACAAAATCCGGGGGCAGCAGGTTCTCAGGTACTATTTTGAGTAACATCTTTGGCGGGACGGCTAAGACTACTACCGGTGCTTTTATGTCAACGGTCTTACCCTCAATTTCAGCCACTACGCCGCCCGCCCTTCCGTCCTTGACCATAATCTCCTTGACCCGGGCATCCGTAAATATGTCGCCACCGACCTCTTTAACAGCAGCGGCAAATCCCTCGGTAATAAAACGGTGCCCCGGTGCGCCGGCGAATCCCCAGGAACCGTTGGTTATATGCACGCCGGTATCTTGGACCTGCAAAAAAACTTTCAGGTTCTCACCGGCTGCATTTAGCGCCGGGTCATTGATTATCGTCTGGAAGGTCCCCATGGCATAATGGAATTCCTGCGCCAGCTCGCTTTTGGTTATACCTTCCACCCAATCTTTCAGGGTCACATGGTCAAGCTGTTCGGCTTCAGTTATGTTGTGTACCTGGAACTTATGTTTATGCACCTTGACCATTTCCGCATAATCCTCATCGGTCATCCAGCCGTATCTCTCTTTCCTGCCCACGATATAAGGTTTCCAATCATGGTCGTACCACACGAAACCCCTGTTGGAATAAAAAATCGACGCCTTATTAAACAGTGCCAGGGCCCGGCTGACACGGCCGCGGTTGGTATACCAGGCTCCCCTACCTCCGGCTTCAAGCACATATCCGTTTAGCATTTTCTTCTTTATCAATGTGGCCAAATCCGGCTCCGTCTTATCACTAATCCAGGAGTGAGCAGATAATGCCAGTGCCTTATTGAATTCGCTGGCGTCTCTAATGGCTTCTCCTCGGAACGACGTAGCGCGCCCACCGACCTGCGTTGAAGCTTCCAGAACAAGAACCTTTTTACGCTCCATGTTGGATAATAGAGCCCCCACCAGCGACCCGGCTATACCACAGCCAACTATTACTACGTCGTAATCACTTGAAATTTTGGCGGACATTTCGTCTCCCTGGCTAATGTATATACTTTGCGTGACTAGTGCAAATTTTACACCTACGTTTTGTTCATTAGCAATTTCTTCTAATATACCGCGTCTCTTTGCCGCTGCCAGACTCCAATGATATAATGGCTGAAAAGCAGCTAAGCATACTCTTTTTAACGTGGCCAAACCAAATTTAGACAGGAAATTGACCATCGCCGTTATAGGCGGCGGGAAATGTACTGCTCAGGAAGCGGCGCTGGCAGAGACCGTAGGCAGGGAGCTGGCGAAACGGGGCGCCGTTCTGGTCTGCGGCGGTCTAAGCGGTGTTATGGAATCCGCCTGCCGCGGAGCCGCCATAGAGTCAGGTCTAACCATCGGCATTCTTCCCTCTGAAAATCCGACAGATGCCAATCCTTACGTTCAGATACCTATTGCCACCGGCATCGGCCATGCCAGAAACCTGGCGGTGGTGAGGTCAGCCCGGGCAGTGATAGCCATCGACGGCGACTACGGTACGCTGAGTGAGATCGGTTTCGCACTAAAGGGCGGCATCCCGGTTGTTGGACTCCGTACCTGGTCCCTATATAAAAACGGCGACGAGGACAGGTCGATTATCAAAGCCGATGACGCCGTCGAGGCTGTGGAGAAGGCCATCTCACTGGCGAAAGGACGGAAACCCGACTGACATGACTAAAACAACTAAAGCGACTATAAAGAAAATAAGAGCCCGCGAGATACTCGATTCTCGCGGCAATCCTACCATCGAGGCCGAGGTGGTACTATCCGATGGGGCGTCCGGCATAGCCGGGGTCCCCTCGGGCGCCAGCACCGGCAAGCACGAAGCCGTTGAGCTCCGGGACGGTGATAAGTGCCGCTACGGCGGGCTCGGTGTGCTCAAGGCCGTCACCAACGTCAATAACAAAATTGCCCCGGCACTGGTGGGCATGGTTGCCACATCACAAGAGGACATAGACGAACAAATGCTCCGGCTCGACGGCACAACCGACAAGGCCAACCTGGGGGCCAACGCCATATTATCGGTATCTCTGGCAACAGCCAGGGCGGCGGCGGCTTCAGCGGGTTTACCTCTATACCGCTACCTTGGAGGCGAGAATGCCAGCCTTTTGCCGCTTCCGCTGCTCAATATTCTAAACGGGGGCAAGCACGCCGAAAACTCCACTGACCTGCAGGAGTTTATGGTAGTGCCGGCAGGAGCGGGGAGTTTTAATCAGGCACTCCAGATGGCCACCGAAATTTATCATTCGCTTAAGAAAGTGATTAAGGTAAAGGGATTAAATACCAACGTCGGCGACGAGGGCGGTTTCGCTCCATCCCTGGAATCTAATAAACAGGCGGTCGAGCTTATCATGGCGGCAATCGACCTGGCAGGCTACAAGGCCGGGAAGGACTGCTTCATTGCTTTGGATCCGGCGTCCAGCAGCTTTTTCATTGACGGAAAATACGTCCTGGCCAGGGAAGGACTGAAGCTCACCAGCGAGGAAATGATCGCCTATTACGCCGACTGGGTATCGAACTATCCCATAGTCATTATTGAGGACGGACTCGACGAGGACGACTGGTCAGGGTGGGTGTCGATGAACTCGCGGTTGGGTAAAAAGGTTATGCTGGTTGGAGACGATATATACACCACCAATATATATCTTTTAAACAAGGGTATAAAAGAGAAGGCATCCAACGCCATTCTGATTAAACCCAACCAGATCGGTACGTTGAGCGAAACTCTGGCCGTGGTAAAGAGGGCCCACGAGGTAGGCTGGTCTACCGTCATCAGCCACCGCTCGGGTGAGACCGAGGATACCACCATCGCCGACCTGGCTGTAGCCATGAGCACTGGTCTGATAAAGACCGGCGCACCCTGCCGCAGTGAGCGGGTGGCCAAGTATAATCGGCTGCTAAAAATAGAAGAGGAACTGGGAACATCCGCCCGGTTCCCCGGTAAGGAATCGCTCTCAATATAGGAGGCCGGAAATGGAAATAATCCAGGGCGTTCATCAAATAAAGGTGCCGGTGCCCGGAGCGGTCGACAGCATGAACATCTACCTTGTAGAAGGCACCCAGGGCAACCTGCTCATCGATACCGGCTTAGATACCCCTGACGCTTTCGGCGCGCTGCGCGATGCTCTTAAGTTCAGCGGCTTCGGATTCAAAGACATTACCGTGATTGCAGCCACTCATGTGCACCCCCATCATTTCGGGCTGGCGAACAAACTCAAACAACTGTCCGGCGCTAAAGTAGCTCTTGGCGAAATAGAGTCCAAATTTATCGATACCCGTTACGGCAGAACCGAAGCATTATTGAAGCAGGTCAAACAGCTGCTAACATCTAACGGCGTCCCGGAAAGCGATTCGACCACCCTGGCCGAATCGTCTCTGGAGGTAAAAGAATTTGTAGGAGTGGCTAAACCGGATATCATTTTGAAGGACGGCGACAAAATAACGGTGGCCTCGCAGGAGTTCAAGGTTATACTAACGCCGGGACATTCCACGGGACATATCTGTTTCTACGAGCCCAAGCGGAAGATGTTCTTTTCCGGCGACCACCTGCTGCCCGATATATTTCCGCATATAGGTTATCATCCGCAGTCAGGAGAAAATCCGCTGGCCGACTTCTTTAAATCCATAGAAGCGCTGGCCAGCCTGGACATTAATTTTATCTTCCCCGGCCACGGTTCGGTTTTCAGCGGCTTCAAGCTCAGGCTGGGAGAACTACATTATTATCACGACCAGCGACAGCGGGAAGTAAGCAGGATAATTGAGTCCGATACCAAGAGCGCTTACCAGATAGCCGGCGAGCTACCGTGGAATCCGGCCGGTGACTCCATCCAGTTCAATAAGCTATCGGCCTTCGATAAGAGGCTGGCGGTAATGGAAACGCTGGCCGAGCTTAAACTGATGCTCGGCCAGGGCAAGGCACAAAAAGTAGTTAAAGAGAACGTCGACCTCTACTTTGCAGGAGGCTAGCTAACGAAAAAACTCTAAACACTAATATCTAAATCCTAAATAAATTCAAATGACCCAAAATAAAAAATCCAACAAATATGACTTGGAAGAACGGACCCTAGGATTTGCAAAAAACGTCATAGAATTCACAAAGATACTTCCACAGACTATTTGCAAAATAGAGTTGATAAAGCAGCTTGTCAGGGCTTCCGGTTCCGTAGGTGCCAACTGCATAGAAGCCAATGAATCATTAAGCAGAAAAGACTTCGCGGTAAGAGTTAAAATTTGTCGAAAAGAATGTAAAGAAAGCAGGCACTGGCTTAACCTTATTGAAACGAGCGGTGAAAGCTACACAGAAAAGAAGCAAATGTTAATCAACGAAGCCACAGAACTCATGAAAATCTTTGGTTCCATAGTTGAAAAAACAAAATAGTTCTTGATATTAGTATTTTGATATTGTTTAGTATTTAGAGTTTAGGTTTTAGGATTTAACCGGATGGATTCAGAAATAAAAAGGAAGGTTCAATCGCTGAAGCTGAAATACAAAAATGTTCCCCAGCCGGAGCTTCTCATCACCTTGCCCAACCCCAATCCAGATACGGAATATGAAGAAGAAATCGTCACTTCAGAGTTTACAACCCTGTGTCCACTCAATCCGGGCCAGCCCGACTATGCCCGGCTGACCATAAAATTTGTTCCGGATAAAAAAATAATCGAGTTGAAATCACTCAAGTTCTACCTGACAAGTTACAGGATGGTAGAGACATTTTTTGAGGAGGCGACTAACCGGATACTTGACGACCTGGTTGCTGCCGTTAAGCCGAAAAGAATGAACATCGTAGCCGAGTGGAACGTCAGGGGAGGTATACTAACCAGAGTAACTGTTAATTACAGCCGGAAACGTTGAAGACCGTAAGATCGATTGCCGATCACGATGACTAATGATAGGAGGTTCACCATGCCACTTGTTGATAGAAAGAGACTAAACAATGCCATCGCCATTTGCGTCGGTGCCACCATCTACTGGTTTGTCATTATTTGCCGGCTGCTTTACTATTTCATGAAGGGCAGCTAAACAGACAAATCCTGCACGGCCCGTCTAGGGCATTGGCAGCGCACGCAGTCCAAGTTATAATAAAAGGGTAGGCGGTTCGGTTGAGGACGGCGCGGAAATCCCGCGGTTCTTTCCATAGATTATGATAGAGGAGGAATAACATGCCAGAGAAAATCGGTATCAACGGATTCGGTCGCATAGGCCGGCTGGCCTTTAGGGTCATAAACCAGCATTACGGAGATAAGCTGGATGTAGCGGTTGTCAACGACCTTACAGACTCCAGGACCAATGCCCATTTGCTGAAACACGATAGCAACTACGGCGCGTACCCCGGCGAAGTAGAGGTCAAAGGCGATGCCATAGTAGTGGATGGCAAGCCAACCAAAGTTATCGCCGAGCGTGACCCCGGAAAGATTCCCTGGAAGGATTTTGGGGTAGACCTAGTCATAGAGTCTACCGGCCTGTTTACCGATGCCTCTAAAGCCTCAGCCCATTTTCAGGGAGGTGCCAAGAAAATCGTTATTTCGGCACCGGCCAAGGGTGAAGATATAACCATCGTGCTCGGTGTGAATCATGAAAAGTACGACCCCAAAAAGCACAACGTGATATCTAATGCCTCCTGCACCACCAACGGCATAGCCCCGGTAGTCAAGGTTTTGAACGATAATTTCGGCGTAAGCAAAGGGTTTCTGACCACCATTCACTCCTATACCAACGACCAAAGGCTTCAGGATATGTACCACAAAGACCTGAGACGTGCCAGAGCGGCCACCGTAAGCATCGTTCCCACCTCAACGGGCGCTGCCAGAGCCTTGGGCCTGGTGCTGCCGGAAATGCAGGGCAAGCTTGACGGCGTGGCGTTCCGGGTGCCAACGCCTACCGTCTCTCTCTGCGACTTTGTGGCTGACCTCGATAAGCCGGTGACTATCGAGCAGGTAAACAAAGCTTTCAAGACTGCTGCCGACGGCAAACTGAAGGGTATACTGGAGTACTGCGACGAGCCGCTGGTCAGCGTTGATTTCAAAGGTAACCAGCACAGCTCCATATTCGATTCGTTGAGCACCATGCTTCTGGCCGGCAATATGGTTAAGGTGCTGGCCTGGTATGACAACGAGTGGGGCTACAGTTGCCGCCTGGCTGACCTCGTTATCTTCATACTGAACAAAGGCTTCTAATGCCTAACTATATATGCCGCTAAGCAATGGAGTGGGATCAAGCCAGGGACCTACAGAGTTCACCGGGTATTTGAAGCCTATCTTGGCCAGTTCCTTTAGTCCCGTTGTCGTTCTCTCCAACTCGCCGACCGGCAAGGCTATGGTGATCTCATCATCGGAAACCCCGCCCATAGACCTCTCTCCATAACAGGGTATGCTAACCGATGGCTTACCGGTGATATAGCACTGCGCCAGCGAATCGGTGCAGGCCCCTTCACCGATAAAGGAGAACGAGAAGCGCTCGTACTTTACTTTCTGAAGGCCGCAAAGCACCATCATTATCTGGGCCGGGTTTCCGTACATAAGAACAACCTCCGGCTCAAATTTCTGCTTCGTCAGGGGAGCCAGCACGATGGCGCCACCCATGGGAATCCGGTAATAATCGTTCTGCTGCTGCAGGGCGTCTTCAGGCGACCGGAACCAGGTCTTGGACAGCATAGCCGCTTCGGCGTTCATGCTTTTTTCGCTGGCCTGCTTGAGACCGAACAGCCTGGAGCAGCGGTCCTGTATCTTATCCTCGCGTGTGATGCCTACTGTGATGCCGTTAACGCGCACCATAAAAGGCACCTGGCAGAAGGTGAAGAAGCGCTCGAGCCTGACCACATTCTTAACGTTATGCAGGGCCTCGGCCTTCTCCAGCCTGCGGTAGGCTATTATCTTGGTTCTAAGCCTTAAAGAGTTCTCGAGCTCGGTACCCAGTTCAAGCCAGTTTAGCATTGCTTTATCTCCTTTAATAACAAAATATCTAAATGAAAGGCTAATGCCTTCGCGTCGGCAGAGATTCAAGCACGATCTGTGAGATATCCTTTACCGTCAGCTTGTCCTCAAGGCCTTCACTCTTTACAGCATCGGTGAACATGGCCAGGCAGCTGGGACAGGCAACCGCCAAAGTGTCAGCACCAGTGGCATAGGCATCCCTGATCCTGATACGCGCCGGGCTGTCCTGCCCCCCTGCCAGCAAGTCCATAATGAAGTTGCCGCTGCCGCCACCGCAGCAGAAGGCATCGGCTCTATTCTTTTCCATTTCCATCAGCTCAAGGCCGGGTATGCTGCACAATATCTTCCTCGGCTCCTCATAAATTTGGTTATACCGACCCAGAAAACACGGGTCCTGATAGGTGACCTTTGCCTTATTTGGAGAAAGCTTTACCTTATTTTCTTTGATTAAATCAGCGAGAAGTTGGCTATAGTGATACACCTCGAAGCTGGCACCCAGTGAAGGGTAGCGGTTTTTCATAACGTTGTAAGCGTGTGGAGACAGTGTTACTATCTTCTTTACACCGTGCTCTTTAAATTTCTGGTTATTTTTTTCAACCAGAGTTTGAAACAGCCCCATTTCACCCATCATGTAGACCTCGTTGCCGCAGCACTCCTCATCGTTACCCAGTATACCGAAGGAAACCCCAGCTGCGTTAAGTACATCAGCCAGGCTTCTGGCCATTCTCTGCCCGTTCTCGTCGTAAGAGCCCAGGCAGCCCACATATAAAAGATATTCGTCGCCCGGAGCATATATCTTCGTGCCGTTGGCCCAGGCAGCTCTATCATCTCTGAGCAGTTTGTAAGGATTACCGTATCCGTAAACGGCCTCGAAGAAGCGGGCCACCCTGGGCGGTATCTTACCTTTTTCTACCATGTCGCTCCTGGCTCCCACTATCCAATCGACGATATCGGGAGCGAACTTCATTGGGCACTGTTCGGTGCAGTTCTTACAGGTGGTACACGTGTACAGGATTTCCGCGAGGCGTTCCGACCATTCAACGTCACCCTTCAACCAGCCGTATATGAGCCACAGCCTGCCACCGGTAGAATAAGTATCAAATCTAAATCTTCTGTAGGCCGGGCAATTCAAAGAAGAATAGTCAGTAGGGAACTTGCAGTAACCGCATCTAAAACATCTATGGATTTGGCTGGCATAGTCCTGTTGCTGCATTATCTCGCCTCCCAATTTCCCGGATTCATAATTCCGTTAGGGTCCAGGAGTTTTTTTATACTCATCATGAGCTCCAGCGTGTTCGGGTCCATCCTCTCCATCATTATCTTCTGCTCATCTATGTTTGGTTTCCACAGGAGCCCACCCTTGTCCGCTACAAACTCGGCCGCTTCATGTAAAGCTTTTCGAGCTCTGCCCATCTCGTCCTGGTTCGCCCGATTGAACGTGTAAGCAAACGAGAACATCATACAGTGGCCGCCGTGAATAACCCGGCCTGAGCCACCGTACACGACTTTATATTTTACGGCCAGTTCTGCCACTTTTCTGGCGCATTCCGGATACAGCTCCATGGGAATAATCGGCCCGGCGTATTCGAAACCGCCTCCCTTTCTGACATCGGCAAAAGCAGTCATGCTTTTCTGTGGGTTGTCCATGAAGTCATGTCTCATATCGAGATTGATGGTCATAAACCCTGCATCCCTGCTATCAACATACGCTTGAACCGAATCATATACCATCTTCCTCTTCATCTCGAGCTCGTCTTCGGAGTCTGCGGTCAAGAAGATGTTGATGTGATAGTTCCCTCTGAACATTAGCGGCCGCTCCTGGGCCCAGATAGCCAGGTCTTCTACCATCTCCGTATGGGTTATCTTGTATATGATGTATGGTATTAGGTCTTCCTTGTCTGTTACCAGTATTTCCAGGTCCTTCATTTTCTTTTTCGGATAAAGTTTTAAACCAACCTTTGTCAGGATACCCGTGGTACCGAGCCAGCCCAAAAACAGTCCTGATAAATCGGGCAGCGGAGGCCCTTTAGAAAACCAGAACGGCCCCACCGAACAAGAACCGATTTTGCAGACGTCTCCTGTAGGCAAAACCACCTCCAGACCGTTAACCATATCTGAGTTAAAACCGTATTGATTTGTCAGCCGCCCCTGCCCATGTATCACAACATTCGCGGCTATGGTGGTTATCGGAGGAGCTTCGGGAACGCTGTGTCTCAAATCAGGATAGTGCTTATTTAAATGGTCTCTCAACGCCCCATTGGAAACGCCGCCCTCGACGACAACATATCTGGCACCCTCGTTTACTTCAATAATTTTGTCCATCCTCTTCATATCCATCACTATCCCGCCCCTAAGTGGAATAACAAGGCCGGTCAACGCCAGTCCCGCTCCCTTGGGAACTATCGACACCTTCTCCTTGTTTGCCAGCTTCACTATCTGCTGCACTTCCTCGGTCGTCTTAGGCATTACCACGTAATCAGCTTCATGAGGCGTCATTAAACCGGGGTCGCGCCCATAGAAATAACGCTCTTCGTGGTGGTTCGAAGCGAAATCTTTGCCTACTATCTTAACGAGGGCTTCCAATACATCGTTCATACTGTCACCTCCACTACCTGTTTTTCACCGATCGCCAGTTTGCACAGGTCGATTATATGTATCGGTTTCATCCCCCGCCTGGCAACTTTCTCAGCTAGAGGGTCCCAGCAGGCGGGGCAGTTGAACACGCAGTATTCAGCTCCGTGTTTGACCATATCGTCAATGTTCCTCTTTTGTACATCATGTCCGGCATCGTAACCCTTTGAAGTCATTAAAAGCCCCCCACAACACAGCGCATTTTCATGGTCATATTCCCGTTTAACTCTCTCAACCCCAATGAGCTCGAATATATCGTCAACGAAGTGGTCTGTTTCCGGCGACAATCGGGCGGAGCAGTTCCGATGATACGCAGCTTTGATATTGAGCGGCTTTATGTCACTCCGGAGCTCTGTTAGCCTGTTATACATATACTCAAAGTAGTGAATCGATTTAAACGGGACCTCAATGCCATAAGCCGGGGCCAGCTTGGTAAAGGTACCGTAACATTCGTCATGTAAAAATATGACTTCTTTGATCCCCTGATTCCAGATATTGTCTATTACCTTGGGAAGGTTTTCCTTTATCACTGACATCCTGGCAAAATGCAAGAACATGGCCTGACAGAAAAACTCAGTACCCAAGATCCACGAGGGGAGAATATCTTCAAATAGCTTTCCGCTGGCTAAGGTATACAATCTGGGTATAGCGCAGAAAGATAACGCTGTTTGACCGGGTTTTCCCACTAGAAATTTGCCCTGTGCGGTGGTCATATTGATTGCCTGCTTGGTGATGGGCCTGGATTGAGGTAGTATCCCCATCTCTTCCTGACGCTCGACAATTAAATATAGAGGGTGATTGCCAAATGGACAATATTCCTCACACGCATAGCAGGTAACGCAGGCCTTCAATATTGGAGAATCTTCGCCGGCGATTACCTTCCGCCATTCTTTTCTAGCCGACTCTTTATCGTAATCCATATACTGGCATTTGACCAGACAGCTCATGGCTTTACAGCTAGCGCATTGGGTTTTGTCAAACTTAAGATGAGGCATTCTCAAATCCCCCTTTCTGGTGAATTTTCACAGAAAGCTTCACTCTTGTCAATCGAGTGTTCTAAATGAGCGATAGAACATAGATTCTGGTTTCATAGCTGTAGTCATCTAAACGTTTTTCTTATCAGCTACGTTCTACTATAATAGACGCCAGGTCAGAGGTCCTCCTGGTGTTAAGTGAAGAATATTTAGTACAGCAGGCGATAAATGGTAATCAAGCGGCATTTACGCAGCTATATAACCAGAATTTTGATAGGATACATCGATATATCTTTATCAAGGTACGAGACCGGGCTCAGGCGGAGGATTTAACACAAGATGTATTCATCAGAGCTCTGGAGTCGATTAATACCTATAAATGGCGAGACCTGCCATTTGCGGCCTGGTTATTCAAGATCGCTCATAACAGGGTAATTGACCATGTACGTAAGCAGTCGAAAGAAAAAAGGGCCCCACTCGAGGAAGCTTATGCCAGGAGCGTGGAAGACCCGATACAGATGACAGAAAGGGATTATGAGGTATATCAATTGAAGTTGGCACTTGAACAGTTACCGGAGGCGCAACGAGATGTTGCCACCCTGCGTTTTATCGGCCAGCTGTCTATAGCGGAGGTGGCCAAGACGCTCGGTAAAAGTGAAGGTACGGTCAAGGCGTTACAGTTCAATGCCACAGCTTCATTGAGGAAAGCTCTTTACGGAAAATTTGATGTCTAGAAATTTAGACGATATATTCAACGAATGTTACGAGCGGATACGCTTCGGCGAAAGCCTCGAAAGCGTCCTCCGGAGCTACCCGCAGTACCGTTCACAGTTGGAACCTCTGCTCAGAACGACCTTTGATATCGGGCGCAGGGCGTCCTTTATTCAGCCTCGTCCGGAATTCAGGCACTGGGCCAGGGTGCGCTTCGAATCGGCCATGCAGTACCCGCAGCGGCAGCAGGAGCCGGTTAGAAGGGAAACCCAGGCAGCTTCCATGTGGCTGCGGCACGGCTGGGCTGTGATTGTCAGTGCTGGTATAGTGCTCATGCTAGGTGTTGGAAGCACCATGGCCGCATCGTCACAGGCCATGCCTACGGACCCTCTCTATGCGTTAAAGCCGCTCACCGAAGATGTGCAGAGAGCCTTTGCCGTATCGCCGGACCGTAAAGCTCAATTTGAAACCGACATCGCCAATATCAGGGCGGCCGAGTTACAGGCTATGGCTGATGCCGGCAATGCCCAGGAGGCGGCCAAGGCAGCCCAGAGATATGACGACCAGTTCGAAAAGGCGGTACAGGCTATTTTAGCTACAGAAGGGACTGAGCCTATAGTTACCAGGCCCCCGGTGGCCACGCCGGTGACCACGCCAACGCCGGTTACACCGACGCCTGTGGTTACTCCACCTGTCGAGGTACCCACACCTGTAGTTACAAGTACCGATAACGGTACGGCGGGTGAAAATGCAGCTACCGAGAATACAACTCAGTCCGGAACTGCCACGCCGCCTGCTGTTCCCGTAACCTCGGAAAACACCACTCCACCGGATACTCCTGCTGTAACGACAGGTACTGGGGAGCAGCCTACCGCGGTAACCGAGGAGCAACCGGCGGTAACTGAAGAGCAGCCGGCTACAACTACCTCCGGTAGTACTCAGTCTTCCAAGGCCCAGGAGTTGAGGGACAGGCTGAACCGCCAGAAATCCACAGTCGAGCAGTCCTTAAAGGACGCCCGGGAGAAGGCATCACATCAAGATAAATCGAACTGGCAGGACACCATCGACAAAGTATCGAAGAAGACTGCCACCCGGACTACGTCAGAGCAAAGCGATAGCTCCAATCAGACCACCATTCAGACGGACAACAAGACTGTACCCAATACCGGTTCGGACAAGAACAGACCTTCCTCTTCAAATCGGCATCGCTAAGGATATGCCACCCGCCCAGTAGACCATCACGCCATTATCTCTATAGTGGGGATATTTTTTATCCCCTATTAAAAGTGGCTGCCAAACCCATTGACAAAGGTCCATTAGCTGTTATAATGCCATAAGTCCCTTTGCACACGCGCCTTTAGCGCGCGCAATAAATCCTAGAAAGGAATTAATCACCGTCATGGCAGCAAAAAGAAAACTCATAGCGCTTACAACCATAATTTTACTGACATTAATGGTAATACCTTTTTCATTGGTTAATACTGTTAGAGCCGATTCACTTCAGTCCGACGTCTGGGTATCACCCGCTCCGCTGGGCAGTGACAGCAATCCGGGTACGAAAGCCCAGCCCTTCGCCACCATCCAGTATGGCATCGACCATGTAGCGTCGCAAGGCACGGTGCATATCGCACCTGGCACCTATAAGGAAAACCTGATGATAACAAGCGATGTTTGGCTGGAAGGCGCCGACGCTCGTTCCACCATTGTCGATGGTGGTGGTTTAGGTACGGTAATCGTCACCGCCGCTGGAAACGAATATATAATATCCGGGCTTACCATCCAGAACGGATTGGGCTCGGTAACTACGGACGCGAATAACAATCAGTTGCCGTATGCCGGCATGAACCTGCCGTTTTCTCAGCAGTCACCGCAACAAATCCCGGTGATAGGTGCAGGCGGTGGCATTTTTATCGCTGAAGACAGCTTGGTCGACATATTTCAATGTGTCATAAAGAACAACGAGGCCTACGTTGGCGGCGGCGTCTGTAATACGGGTATTCTGTTCATGGGAGCCTGCACAGTCAGCGGCAACACCGCCTATGGTGGTGGCGCCGGCATCTTCAACGCCATACCGTTTGATGGAACCGGCGTCCGGGAAAACCAGATTGGAGGCATAGCATTTATTTTTGAATGCACTGTAAGCGGCAACACGATTCCCGCTAATACGGAGGTACCCGCTGTCGGAGCCGGCATCCTTAACGATGGCGAGATGCTGGTATTTGACTGCACGATAGCCCACAACACAGCGGTTAATCCCGATACGTATGGCGGTGGATTCTATAATGCGATTGAAGCTTATTTTGGGGGTACGATCGTAGCCAATAATACGGCCGGTACCGGAAACAATGGTTACAATGCGGAAGGGGAGATAATTTCGGGGGGATATAACCTCGACAGCGAGGATAGCTGCGGCTTCGATGAAGAAACTGACCTGGTAAATACTGATCCCGTACTTGGTCCGCTTCAGGACAACGGCGGACCTACTCCCACCCATGCTCTACATCACGGCAGTCCGGCGATTGATAGCGAATCGTGCTTGCTTACCTTTTTCTTCTTTCTAGGGGCGCAGGCACAGGGACTCGTCAGCCCCGGAGAGGTTAGTGCCTTAGAGAATAAAGTAAATGAGTTCTTCCCCGAGAACACGGACCAACGCGGCGTTCCGCGACCGCAGGGCGAAGACTGCGATAGAGGTGCCTATGAGCTGGCTCAGGCTTCCGTAGCATCGGCGACAAATCAAGGAACCGTGTATTTTTCTACCGTTAACGGATACATAACCGACCTGACTGCACTGAGCGAATCGGAAACTGGATGCGGACCAAACGCTAATTTTAACTTCCCTTACGGTCTGTTCTCCTTCAACGTAACCGATATAACTCCCGGCTCCACAGCCACTATCGTCATCATATTGCCGGGAAACGTCCCCACCGGCACGCAGTACTGGAAGTGCCTTAACGGCGGTTGGGTAAATTGCAGCTCGCTGCTGGGAAGCAATGACGGCGATAGCGTGCTGACGTTAACCATCACCGATGGCAGTTTGGGCGACCGGGACAATTCCGCTAACGGTACCATATCCGACCCGGGAGGCCCGGTCTGGTTCGGAGCGCCGTCGGAACTCAAGGTTTCCCCGGCAATGTCGCGCCCGCTTAACGCTTCCCAGATGTCGGTTCAATACCTTAGCGTTAACCCTCGGCAGGCAGCCAATAACAGCCCCGTAACCATTTCCGCCAACGTAGTCAACACCGGCGACCAGGGTGGGAATATGAGCGTTGCTTTAAAGATTAACGGCGTGGTGGAACAGACCAGGATGGTCAGCGTCGGCCCACAGGCCTCCCAGCCGATAAAATTCACCGTATCCAGGTCTGAGCCCGGCACTTATTCCATCGATATTGGCGGCCAGACCGGCAGCTTCACCATACCTGATAAACAGACCGCAAACAACCCGCCTGTTAACTGGACCATGATTGCCTTCCTGATTATGGCTGTCCTGGCCATAGCCGTTGCCATGGTACTGATTCTTCACCGAAGGTCTGCCTGAAAAAAGCTCCACGGATGAACCGGAAGGGGACACGCATGGTGTCCCCTTTCTCGTCCCTATATATCTGGCGGGCACGCTGCTACCCATTGACAAGCTAAAGCATCCTGATATAATTCGTTAAGGACAATCACGGACTACCGCGTGGAAAAGCGGCAATATACAGCTTAGGAGGTCTATCATGGTCAAGGCGAATCGAATCATCTTGGTAGTAGCAGTTCTTTTGTTAGTGGCGCTTGCAATCCCGCTTTCACTATCAAATTCTGCAGGGGCAAATAACTGCCCATCCAGCGTTTACGTGGCACCGCCGCCGTTCGGCGACGACGCCAATCCCGGCACCCAAGCTCAACCCTTCGCCACCATCCAGCAGGGGATAGATGTAGTATGTGATGAAGGGACGGTGTACGTGGCGGCTGGTACGTACTTTGAGCATCTATCTATCAACTTCGCGGTCAACCTGGTTGGCGCCGGTGCCCCGGTCACTATTATCGATGGTGGGGCCATTGCTACCAATATCGCGATTGGCGGCTCGGTAATTACCATATCCAGCGCACCCGATGAGGTAAACGTAATCTCCGGCTTCACCATTCAGAATGGTAACGCAGTGCTCACACCCCTGAACCCCGGTACAGAGCAGGTACTTTATGCCGGAATTAAATTGCCTTCTATCCAGAGGTTGCCACAGTTGATAGACGACGGATCTGATTGCGGCGGCGGAATTTTTATATATGACACCCATATCGTAACTCTCAATGATTGTACCATCAGAAATAATACGGCTTTCGACGGCGGAGGTATATGTAACCATGGCCAGCTGACCATGAACCGGTGCACCGTCAGCGGCAACAAAGCTTTATTCTCCGGCGGCGGCATATATAACGAAGTTGGTTTCATGCCGGATACCGGAGTTATGACGCTGACGAACTGCACTATCAGCGGAAACCAGGCCTTGGGAGCCCTACCCCTGGGCACCGATGCGGCCCCAGAGCCGAGAATGGCCTTAGGAGGCGGCATATTTAATGGCACAAACGCCACTATGCACCTGTTGAACGTAACCATAGCTAACAATTCCGCGCTCGGTTCATCTTCCCATGGTGGCGGTTTTGCCAACGGATCTTTGCGCACCGGTTATTTTAAAAATACCATCGTGGCTAACAATGTTGCCGGCGACGGCGTCACCAATAACGGGTACGATATTGGATTCGGCACCGGGATTCACTCACTGGGCCATAACCTTGATAGCGAGAACACCTGTGGTTTCGACCAGCCTACAGATCTGATTAATACCAACCCGCTGCTCGGCCCGCTCCAGGACAACGGCGGACCCACCTTTACTTGCGCACTGCTCGAGGGCAGCCCCGCTATTGACGCAGGTGATGACGCCGGAGCTCCAGCCACCGACCAGCGCGGCGTTACCAGGCCCCAGGGCGCACACGTCGATATCGGCGCTTATGAGTTCGTACCGGTAGTAACACCAGAAGCAGGCGGGCCCGCCCAGTTTAACGTCTCCCCTTCCAATCCTAATAACTGGACCAGAAACCTCAATCCGCCCACTATGTCAGTGGCCTTCGTCAGCGTTAATCCACAGCAGGCAGTGGCCGATCAACCGGTCACCATCTCAACTAACGTGGTCAACACCGGCGACCAGGGCGGCAACATGAGCGTCGCACTTAAGATTAACGGCATAGTGGAACAAACCAGGATGGTCAGCGTCGGTCCTCAGGCTTCCCAGCCCATTAAATTTACTGTAACCAAGGCTCAACCGGGCACTTACGCCATAGATATCGGCGGCCAGACCGGAAGCTTCACCATACCTGATGCACAGGCTGCAAATAGGCTGTCAATTAACTGGACGATGATTATACTTCTCATTATGGCCGTCCTGGCGATAGCCATAGTAATGGTCTTGATGCTTAACCGCCGTTCGGCTTAAAATCAGCTCTGTAACAATCAAAAAGGGGACTTTACACTGGAGTCCCCTTTTTTATTTTTCGAAAACTTCAAAATAGTTGACAGCCGGGCTATTGACAAACTGACACCGGATGTTATACTGGTTTCCGACATCTATTAACTTTGCGCCTATAGGGCCGAAGGAGAAGTCCCCAAACACGGAGGTTAGCAATGATTAAAGCAGGCAAAGCGTTCTCTCTCACGACAGTCCTACTATTGCTGGTACTGGCACTGGCTTTATCGCCTTCATATGTATCGGCTAATAGCTGCCAGAGCGAAGTATATGTGGCTCCGCCACCGGTGGGCAATGACGCCAATCCCGGCACCCAAGCTCAACCCTTCGCCACCATCCAGCACGGGATAGATATGGTCTGCGACGATGGCACCGTCTTCGTGGCTAACGGAACTTACCATGAAAATCTTGAAATCTGTAAGAGTTTGACCATGATCGGTGCCGGCGCACCGACAACCATCATTGACGGTGGAGGAATCGGACGCGTCATCCACATTGATGGCTGTCCGGGCAATGAATCAGAGCAAGGAATTAACACCGCTGCCCAAAGCAATGTAATTTCTAACTTTACCATCCAGAACGGTCGCATAAATTGGGGATGCTCAGGAATGCCGGTGGGAGGCGGCGTCTACGTGACCATGGGACACATTGTCACCATGAATGACTGCACCATAAAGAACAATGTGGCCGAGTTCCTGGGAGGGGGCATATACAATGCCGGGCAAATGGCGCTAAACAGGTGTACGGTGAGTGGTAACTCTGCCGGCATGGTCGGCGGCGGCATTGCTAACTTTTGGGACGAACCGATACTGGACAGCGACGGCACCATGTCGTTGACCAACTGCACCATCTACGGGAACAATGTTTTTCAGGCAGAGCCAGCAGGCGCTGCGCCCGAATTTGCTGTATCCCTGGCACTGGGTGGGGGTGTATACAATGGCGGCAACGCCAGCTTTTTGAATGTGACCATAGCTAACAACACTATATCCCAAATCACTGTAGACGGTAATCCCGCACCTGAAATTCTGAGTCTCCCAGTACCTCATGGTGGCGGCTTCGCCAACGTACCACTTCAGTGCGAGCAGGATAACGGACCTATTGTTCATACGCCTGTGGCGACTTTCAAAAATACAATTGTGGCCAATAATACCCCTGAAAACGGTTATAGCAGCGGCGGAATCGTTATTTCGGAGGGCCATAACCTTGATAGCGAGAACACCTGTGGTTTCGACCAGCCTACAGATCTGATTAATACCAACCCGCTGCTCGGCCCGCTCCAGGACAACGGCGGACCCACCTTTACTTGCGCACTGCTCGAGGGCAGCCCCGCTATTGACGCAGGTGATGACGCCGGAGCTCCAGCCACCGACCAGCGCGGCGTTACCAGGCCCCAGGGCGCACACGTCGATATCGGCGCTTATGAGTTCGTACCGGTAGTAACACCAGAAGCAGGCGGGCCCGCCCAGTTTAACGTCTCCCCTTCCAATCCTAATAACTGGACCAGAAACCTCAATCCGCCCACTATGTCAGTGGCCTTTGTCAGCGTCAATCCTCAACAGGCAGTGGCCAATCAGCCAGTTACCATCTCCACAAACGTGGTCAATACAGGCGACCAGGGCGGCAACATGAGCGTCGCCCTTAAGGTCAACGGCGTCGTAGAGCAGACCAGGATGGTCAGCGTCGGCCCTCAGGCCTCCCAGCCCATTAAATTCACCGTAGCCAGGTCCGAGCCCGGCACCTATGCCATTGATATCGGCGGCCAGACCGGCAGCTTCACCGTACCGGCGACACGGGCCAGCCGTAGCCTGCCAGTAAACTGGAACATGATTGCCTTCATCCTCATGGCATTGCTGGCGTTCGCCATCGCCATGATACTAATTTTCAACCGAAGGTCTACCTGAAATTATCTAGACAGCCAGTCAAAGGGGGGCAAGTAGTACCCCCCTTTTCTTTTCTCCAGATTCAGCCTGACTGCGCCCTGCCATTGACAAGACTAACTATCCTGATATAATTCGTTACGGATACTATTGGGTTCAATGAAGGGACAGCCTCTACGAGAGTGAGGCGCAACTTAGGAGGTCACTATGGTTAAGACTGTCAAAGCATGTTCGGTGGTGGTAGTCATGTTGCTGGCAGTTCTGGGGGTGTTTCTTGCACCAGCGCACGTTGTCGGAAATGCGTGCTCTGCAGATGTCTGGGTGGCTCCCCCGCCATTTGGTAATGATGCCAATCCCGGCGCTCAAACCCAGCCTTTCGCTACCATCCAGAAAGGTATCGATACGGTATGCTGGAATGGCACTGTACACGTAGCTGCCGGCACTTACCATGAGAGCCTGCATATTTACGATTCACAGAATTTGTTGGGCGCCGGAGCCCCGACGACAATTATCGAGGGAAATGGTGGCACAGTTATCAAAATCATAAGCGCACCTAATTCTACAAACAACATCTCCGGTTTCACCATAAAAAATGGTAACCTAGTATCGAGCTTCTGGGACCCGGCTGCAGAACGAGTCCTTTATGCCGGTGTCAAATTACCATCCATAGAGCGGTTACCGCAACTATTCGACATTAGCTACCTCTACGGTGGCGGCATAGAAATCGGCGATACACATATCGTCACCATCAACGACTGCGTTATCAAGGACAACGAAGCTTCTTATGGTGGCGGTGTCTACAACGAAGGACAGCTTTACATGAACCGATGTACCGTGAGCAACAACCGTGTTCAGTTTGATGGAGGCGGCATTCATAATTATTATGCTGGCGTTTATGCCGATAGCGGCAGGATGTGGCTGACCAACTGTACAATAAGCAATAACAGCTGTACCACGAACAATTTCGGTAGCCTTGGGAAAGAATTTGCATTTGCCCGAATCTGCTATGCCACAGCTGTACTTCAAGGTGGCGGTATTTTCAGTAACGGCACCATGGAGCTGCTTAACTGTACTATCACCAACAACTCGGCTGAAGACTACGGCGGAGGATTTGTCAATAGCTCACCGGATACAGCCATATTCAAAAACACAATAGTGGCTAATAACACTGCCGGTGACACCAGCACCAACAATTGTTCCAATAGGCCGGGGGCTGTAATCACCTCTCTGGGTCATAACCTGGACAGCGAGAATACCTGCCATTTCAACCAGCCTACCGATCTGATAAATACCAACCCGCTTCTCGGCCCACTTCGTGACAACGGCGGCCCCACGTTTACCTGCGCACTGCTCGTCGGCAGCCCAGCCATTGACGCCGGCGACGACAGCGGCGCACCGGCCACCGACCAGCGCGGCGTCAGCAGGCCCCAGGGCGCACACGTCGACATCGGCGCTTTCGAATTGGTCCTTGTAGAAACCCCTGAACTAGGCGGGCCCGCTCACCCGAACGTTTCCCCGCCCTCTACTAATAACTGGACGCGAAACCTGAGCCCGGCCACGATGTCAGTGGCCTTTGTCAGCGTCAATCCTCAACAGGCAGTGGCCAATCAGCCAGTTACCATCTCCACAAACGTGGTCAATACCGGCGACCAGGGCGGCAACATGACCGTCGCCCTTAAGGTCAACGGCGTCGTAGAGCAGACCAGGATGGTCAGCGTGGGCCCTCAGGCCTCCCAGCCGATTAAATTCACCGTGGCCAGGTCACAACCCGGCACTTATGCAATCGATATCGGCGGCCAGACAGGCAGCTTCATCATACCCGGTAGCCAGAGCAACCAGGCCGCTCCTATGAATACAGGCATGATTATCTTGCTGGTTATAGCAGTCCTGGCAGTTGCTGTTGTAATGGCCCTGCTGCTAAGCCGCCGCTCGGCTTAAGATCGAATAAACCGCAAGAAAACAGGGGGGCGCCGGTCGCGCCCCCTTCCTTTTTCCACATATGGCTCCGATATTCCATTGCAGGCAATCCATTGACAAGTCAGGCTATCCTGATATAATGGCCTGGAACAATTCTAAACCCAATTCGTAGCCTACGGGAAAGGAGGCTGATTCTTTAGCTCAGGAGGTCGGTTATGGTTAGAACAGGTAAAATTGTCTCGATTTTCGCGATTCTGTTAGTGGTAGTGCTGGCGGTGTCTGCGGCGCCGGCAAACGTGTCAGGCACTTGCGACACCGATGTATGGGTGGCTCCGCCGCCACTGGGCAACGACGCCAATCCAGGAACTCAGTCACAGCCTTTTGAGCATATCCAGACAGGTATCAATAACGTATGCACAGATGGCACGGTACATGTGGCCGCAGGTACCTACCATGAAAACCTTTTCATATCTGGTGCCACGAACCTAACCGGTGCCGGCGCCCACAATACAATCATTGACGGAGGCAGCACCGGCACAGTTATCAACATCTCCAGCGGACCCGTCACAAACATGATTTCCGGGTTTACAATCCAGAATGGCGCCCCCTTTGGCTCGTATCCCGGTGGTGGTATTTATACAGATGGAATGCATATCGTCACCCTTAACGACTGCGTCATCAAGGACAACCAAGCCGATTACGGCGGCGGCATATATAACCTGGGTCAGCTTTACATGAACCGATGTACCGTCAGCGGTAACTCGGCTGTTTACGGTGGCGGTGGCATATACAACACCCCGGGCGGAATTGGAGACAGCGGACAGGCATGGCTGGACAACTGCACCATCAGCGGCAACAAGGTGACCGAATTCGACTTCAGCGGCGGAGGCGGTATTTATAACTATAACGGCACTATAGAACTGCTCAATTGTACCATCGCCTACAATTCCACGAGCAGCTTTAGCGGTACAGTTGGTGGTGGATTCTATAACTATTCCAGTGATACTATGTACTTTAAAAACACCATAGTGGCAAATAACACCGCTGGCAACGACCTATACAACAACGGTCACTCCTCACCGGCGGAAGCGACCGTATCTCAGGGCTACAATCTGGACAGCGAGAACAGCTGTGGCTTCGACCAGCCCACTGACAAGATTAACACCGACCCTCTGCTCGGTCCGCTCCAAGATAACGGCGGCCCTACCTTCACCCATGCACTGATGCACGGCAGCCCAGCCATAGACAACGGCGGAGACCCGGGCATTACTGACCAGCGCGGCGTACCAAGACCACAGGGGCCGGCCTTCGACATCGGCGCCTACGAACTGGAACAGGCCGAAGTAGCCCCACCTGTAGGAACTCAAATCAATGTGTCACCCACCAATCCCAACAACTGGACACGCCTGAACCCGCCCACCATGTCGGTGGCCTTTGTCAGCGTTAACCCCCAGCAGGCCGTGGCCAATCAACCCGTCACCATCTCGACCAACGTGGTCAACACCGGCGACCAGGGGGGTAACATGAGCGTCGCGCTCAAGATCAACGGGCAGGTGGCCGAGACCAGAATGGTAAGCGTGGGACCTCAAACTTCCCAGCCCATTAAATTCACCGTAACCAGAGCCCAGCCGGGAACGTACGCCATAGATATCGGCGGCCAGACCGGCAGCTTCACAATACCCGATAACCGTTCGGCATCTGCTCCGATGAACAGGAACGTGGTCATTCTTATCGCTATTGGAGTGCTGGCATTCATCTCGGCCATGATATTTATACTCAGCCGGCGCCCGGCATAAGCTGAATCGCTAACGCTAGATAAAGGGAGCATCGTCGATGCTCCCTTTTTTTGATGTCTGCCAGGTACTTTGGTACAGCAGTATACTTTAGTACACACAGTTTTCGTCGAGCCCGGCCTGAAGCTGCCGTGAGCCTGAAATACTCCTTTTTCTACGTGTAAACCTGCATTTTTCGCTATAAACCTTTGTCTATCCCCTCCGTTATTTATAAGCACAGAACGGAAATTTTAATCCGTTCCGTAATCCACTAAAGGAGGGTTTAAAAAAGATGAACAAGTGGATCATGCCGGTGATGATAGCCATCGTCGCCCTGCTGATGCCGGTATCAACGGCAAGTGTCAGCGCCCAGGACGGAACTGGTCTGAGCATCAGCAAATCGGCCGCGCCGACTGTGGCTGCAGTAGGTGATACCATCACGTACACCTACGCCATCACCAACACCGACAACGTCACTATTAGCGGCATCAACCTGCAGGACGATTTACTGGGGGCAATCGACCTGGGCGGCCAGACCAGCCTTGATGCCGGCGGTACTATCACCGCTGCGGCAACCTACACCGTAGTCGCGGCAGACTTACCGGGCCCGCTGGTGAATACGGCGACCGTCTCCGGCGCCGACCCGGACGGTAACGCCGTCACTGCCAGTACTTCAGCCACTGTCGAATTAAGCTATACCGCTTCGTTACAGCTAACGAAGGTCGCCCAACCGGCCACGGCCGCAGTTGGCGATAGCATCGATTATACCTTTACCATCGCCAACAACGGACCGGTGACCGTCTCCGACATCACCCTGACGGACGACCAACTCGGCACCATCGACCTGGGCGGACAGACCAGCCTGACTGCAGACGGAACGATCACGGCGACAGCAACCTATACCGTTGTAGAAGCTGACCTGCCGGGGCCGATTACCAACACTGCTACGGTTTCCGGCACCGACCCTGACGGCAACCCGGTTAGCATCAGTGCTACCGCCACGGTTGGGCTTAACTACGAAGCTTTGCTTCAGCTCAATAAGGTCGCCCAGCCGGCCTCGGCGACCGTAGGTGACAACATTAGTTACACTTACACCATTACCAATAACGGGCCGGTCACTATAAGCGGCATCGCCTTACAGGACGACTTACTGGGAGCCATAGATCTCGGCGGACTGACCAGCCTTAATGCCGGTGCCAGTGCCTCCGCTTCGGCAACGTATACTGTAGTAGAAGCCGACCTGCCGGGTCCTATCGTCAATACTGCTACCGTTTCCGGCACCGACCCCAACGGCAACTCAATCACTGCCAGTGCCACAGCTACTGTAGAACTGACCGGCAACGCCTCCCTTGAGGTTATCAAAAGCGCCGACAGAGATACGGCCTCGCCACGGCAGACCATAAATTACTCTTATACGGTTGCCAATAATGGAAACATAACCATAAACGATCTGTCGCTTAGCGATGATAAGCTGGGGGCTCTTTCGTTGAGCGCGAATACGCTGGCTCCCGGCGAGAGCGCTACTGCAACTGCCAACTACGCGGTCACTATAGCTGACTTACCCGGTCCTATCGTGAACACGGCCACTGCAGAAGGCACTGGTTCGGATGGTCAGTCTATTTCAGCTACCAGTTCCCAGGTCTCCGTCTCCCTGTCCGTGAACAGATGGGAACTGTTCAAAGCCGAGATACTGAAATTGATGGGAGTGCCCGGTAAAGGTATCGACCACGCTCCAGGCCTTCAAAAACCTTTCAACCCGAAATCTCAGGCCGCCGAGCATGCCGGCCCAAAGAACACCTCACAGCAGCCTGACTCCGATGAGCCCGAACAATTTCAAATAAACCAGAATGAAGACAACGAGGGTGCAGAGGAGCAGCTTCAGATAAGACAGGAGACACAGAACCAGGGCACCGGCAGGCAGCTTCAGCTAAGAGAAGAGACACAGAACCAGGGCACCGGGGAGCAACTGCAGGTGACCAACGAGGTACAAAATCAGTCTGAGAATGGCCCGGTTATACATAATAATGACGAAGACAACACTGGAAAGGGCCAGCTAAATAACAACGGAGACACAGATAACCAAACCGGCGGACAGGTAAATCCGGGCAACGGCCACCAATCGGACAAGGACAAAAAGAATAACAAGTCCCAGTCGGGGAGATAGCTAACTGGAATTAGCTTCGTTAAAGAGGGCGGCCAATGGGCCGCCCTCTACTTTTTGTCCGTTATAGTGGATCGTTTTACTATTTTCTATTTTTAGTGTGCAGGTATTCCTCGTATTCCACCATTTTGATCAGCACCCTGGCGGCATGCCTGCCCGAGGGATAAGCATAATGGGTACCCTCAAGGCGAGGCTGGTCCGAAGTGAAAAAGGTAGTAGTCAGCACCGGCTTCTTATAGCTGGCCACCCACTGCTCGGCCATCGCCACCAGAAAATGCGCGGAGGCCTGGTCAGGGGTCGGCACTTCCTTTATGCCCACTTCGGCCAGAGCCGCAGAGCCGGGCGGCAGAAAGGCGCTGATAAGGTATGGAATTCTGAGGCGGCCGGAGACGATGGCGGCGGCGATTATCTCTGTCACATCGTTCACATCTTCATCCTGATAAATGCCCATTCTCGAAGCCATCAACGAAACGACAGGACGCACCGTATTGCCTATTTTTACGGTATCTTTGGCCAGCAAGGCCGCCGTGAACTCCTGGGCTATAGCATGAAAGACTTCGCGATTGGACAGCCAGGGAGCTTGCTCCCCGGATTCTCTGGAAACAAATAGCGATGTATAAATCGAAAAGCCGCTGAAACCCATAAAAATCAAAGAATCGATCTCGTCCACCTTTAGCAGCTTTCCTGGAGCCGTAAGATACGTAAGTAAGTTCCTGTCACCAGCCGGGTCGACGGGGTTGCCGTGGCTCCACCGTGGTGGAAACACCTTATTCAGAGCAGCGATTACCCGGTCCGGCAGTTTGACTACATCCAGTCCCTCGGTGGCACAGGCTTCGGCGCAGAGAATGCCGTAGCTGCCGCCGGGAGTCAGTATGGCCACGTTTCTGCCTTTAGGCAGCGGCTGGGTTAAAAATCCGATGGCTACGTCCAGCAGCTCTTCCGGGCTTTCCACACGGACAGCACCGATTTCCTTAAACGCAGCTTCATAAGCCTCATCCGAGCCGGCCAGCGCTCCTGAATGCGAGGTGATGGCCTTAGCAGCCGCGTCCGTTTTGCCGGGCTTTAGCACGATGACCGGCTTGGTCTGCGTGACTTTCTCTACCTTTTCCATGAACCGTCGACCGTCTACCAGGCCTTCGATATAAGCCAGTATCACCTTGACCTCGGGGTCCTGCCCGAAATATTCGATATAGTCCTCAATCTGTATATCCGCAGCGCACCCGCAACTTACGTAGCGATGGAAGCCCACTCCCCGCATAAATCCGGAAGTAACAACTGCACCGCCGACATTTCCGCCTTGAGAAACAAAAGCCAGCGGTCCGTCCTTAACCGGCAGTGGAAACATAAATCCCCTTAAATCGGAAGAAGCGCTCCAGTAGCCCATGCAGTTGGGGCCGATAAAGTGGATATTGCCTCTGCGGGCGATGCTCAGCACCTCGTCCTGCAGCTTCTTGCCTTCTTTTCCGATTTCGGCAAAGCCGGCTGAAATAATAACTGCCGCCTTAACACCTTTGGCCACGCAATCCTCCATCACCGAAGCCACTACGGTGGAGGGGACGACGACAATGACCATGTCGACCGGGTCCGGTATGTTGCTGACACGGGCATAAGCCTTATGCCCCAGGACTTCGCTTTCTCTGTTATTCACCGGATACACCGGCCCCTTGAAGCCATTAAGCGCGCTGGTAAATGAAGAATACCCCCACTTATTCCAGTTGCTGGTGGCGCCCACGACGGCCACGGACCTGGGATTGAATAAGGAGTCCAGCTCTTCGACTATATTTTGAACCATCAATGTCACCTCTCTGGTATACTTATGGACGAAATCGACCGGGTTGATTACGGAGTTCGGCCGACATCCGAATATTATAACAGATTCGTGAGGTCCGAATGATTCTTATGTAATACATTCCCGGCTTGTCCGTATATTATTCAGAGATACTGATAAAAGGAGGCTTAATGAATAAGGTTCTTAAAATTCTGATTCCGGTACTCTTGATTCTGGCGCTTCTGTCAGTCGCCGGCTGTGCCAGGCAAGCGTCCGAGACGTCAGTGCCATACCCTGGCGGGCATGTCCCCACATCAGCGCCGCCACCGGCACCGGTAATACTGGAATCCAAGGGCGCTACCTATGACTCGACTTCCAGGCTGGTTAGCAGTGATTCCGGCGGAGGCGAAATCGACCGCAAAATCGTCAAGAACGGCTATATGACGCTGGAAGTAAATGATATAGCAGCGGCCATTAATGGTATAACCGCTATTGCCAACGGCTTGAACGGCTATGTGGTCTCTTCGAGCCAGCGGGGCTATCCGGATGTCACCTACGGTCAGATTTCCATTCGCGTACCTTCCGACACCTTCGATGAGGCGCTTAACCAGCTGCGTAAGCTGGCGGTCAACGTGCCCAGCGAGAGCACCAATAGCCAGGACGTGACCCAGGAGTATACCGACCTGCAGGCCCAGCTCAGAAATCTGGAAGCCACCGAAGCCCAGTACCTGCAGATACTACAGAAAGCCGAGAAGGTAGAGGACATACTCGCCGTCCAGCGCGAGCTTTCCAACGTGCGAGGTCAAATCGAGCAAATTAAGGGGCGTATATTGTATATAGAGCGCACCTCCGACATGGCGCTAATCGATGTCAACCTGCAGAAGGTTAAACCTATCGGCGGTACTGCCTGGAACGCGCTCGAGACTCTGAAGTCGGCCGCCCGCGGTCTGGTCAGCTTCGGTAAAGCGCTGGCCGATGTGCTCATCTGGCTGGTCATATTCAGCCCGGTCTGGATTATCATACTGGTCGTGGTGCTCTACTTCGTTAAATGGCGACCACGCAGGGCCAAAGCTTCCAAAAAATAGAACCAGAACATGTAGGCCCGAGGCTTTAGCCTCGGAACCCCGACCCTTAAGGGTCGGGGCTACATTTCCGGCAAATTAAAAAAGGGGAAATATGAACAATATGATCGCCTACTGCGGAATAGTTTGCACCGAATGCCCGGCATTCATAGCCACGCAGGAAAACGACGATGCCAAACGAGCCAAAGTGGCTGACATGTGGTCGAAGCAGTATAAGATGGCCGTCAAAACGGAGGATATCAACTGCGACGGCTGCATATCCGCAGGCGGCAGGCTAATTAACTACTGTTCGGTTTGTGACATAAGGAAATGCGGCCGGGACCACGGCGTGGTGAACTGTGCTTACTGCGATGACTACGGCTGCGAAAAGCTGACCAGGTTCTTTAAAGTAGCGCCGCATGCCAAAGAGTCACTGGAGAAAATCAGGAAAAAGAAATAGTAGTCTCCAACTGTCATTGCGAGTCCTTCCTGCATAGGAAGGACGTGGCAATCTCGTCTGAGGGTAGGCTAGAGCATCTGCTCCAGCCACAGTAAGGCAGTACAAATATAATCCGTAGAGCGGATGCTCCACGGTACCCGAGTATCCAATCTATCGAATTTATAGCTTAGAATTTTGATATTGTTTAGGATTTAGAGCTTTGTATTTGGAGCTTCCGTGATGTCACATCACGGAAAGTCCGCCGTCCACACACAGCGTCTGCCCCGTTATATACGACGCCTCGGCCGACGCCAGGAACAGTACCGCGTAGGCAATCTCTTCCGCTTTGCCGTGGCGTCGCATCGGCACCCGTACTTGAATCCCCTGTTCCCGCTTCTCCCCCATGATGGGCTGTACCATCGGGGTGGCGATAAAGCCGGGCGCCACGCAGTTCACCCGGATATTGTCCTTGGCCAGACCCACCGCCAGGGACCTGGTCAACGCCAGAACACCGGCCTTGGAGGTGGCATAGGCGTACAGTCGGTGGCCGTAAAATGCGGCCATAGAAGCGTTATTCACGATAGCGCCGCCGCCGGCCTTCTTCATCTCCGGCACGGCGTATTGGCACATGAAGAGTATGCTCTTGAGGTTGGTATTCATGACGGCATCCCACTCTGCCTCGGTAACCTTGAGGCCGCCGCCGCCCAGCCCGATGCCCACGTTATTGAACACTATATCCAGCCTGCCATATATAGAAATGGCGGCATCGACGACTTTCTTAGCGCCGGCTTCGGTGGCCACGTCGGCCTCAAACGCTCTAGCCTGGCCGCCTTCGCCGGTAATTAATTTGACGGTCTCTTTCGCGGCTGCCAGGTCCTTATCCACGGCCAGCACCCTGGCACCCTCACGGGCAAAAAGGATGGCCGTGGCCTTGCCGTTGCCCATGCCGGGACGCGACGAGCCGGCGCCGGATACGATAGCCACCTTGTCCTTCAATCTGTCCATGGCTGTCCTCCTCAAATATTACATTACGGGGTCGAACGCCTTTTCGCCGGGCTCGAGCTCTACCTCCAGCGCCACCAGTATCCGTGACACCATCCCGTAATAGCCGATGGTCATGGTAAGCTTGACTATCTGCGCGTCGTTGAAAAAGCGCTTCAAATTGGCGAAGGTGGCGTCGCCGACCTTAACGTTCAGCGTTACCTCGTCCGTGTACTGCAACACGGCGCGCTCGATTTCGGTAAACTTTTCGGAGGTTTTCCAGTCAGACAGGTGGTTTATCTGGTCCGTGGTGACGCCAGCAACCTTGCCTATGACCACGTGCTTGGTGAACTCATACTCCGATTTCAGTAAATTACCGACGCGGAGTATGGCCAGCTCGCGCAATTTCGGGTCGAGTATCTCGGCATTAAGTATGGCATTGCCCAGCCTGATAAAATTTCTGCCCACTTTGGGGGAATTGCCCACAGCCCGGTAAAGGTTGATGATGGGGGCTTTATTGTCTTCCAGTTTTTGGAACAGCTCTTTAATGACGGGGTCGGCCTGCTCTTTCTCAAGTAATTTGACGCGTGCCATGATTCCTCCTTTATGCCCGAACTCCGATAATACGACGGCGCCACATCACTGTCAACAGGAGATGTAATTGCATTTCCGTGCCGTAGGGGCGTACCTTCAGGTGCGCCCCGCCGCGGAGCGGATGCTCCACGGTACCCCACGTGTCGTGTCGTCGCGAGTCCTTCCACGGAAGGACGTGGCGATCTCATCAATAAAAACCGGGTTGGTGCCAGGACGAGATTACCACGTCGTCCCGATTTCATCACGACCCCTCGCAATGACCACATTTTGTGATCCCACTCCCCTCACCTAGATTGATTGATCCGCGTTTCGATATGAATTTGTTTAGGATTTAGGAATTCTGATTTAGGATTTCAGTCAAGAAAAAACGCAGCGTCTTTTAGATAGACTGGACTTACACTGCAGAGACCTCTATACTGCACCCACTATGGAAAAACCAACCATCTGGGACAGATATGCCAGGGGCCTGAACAATATAATCAAGGGCGATAAAAAACGCCGGTTAATTGTGACTCCCATCGCGGCTATCATCTTCTTCGGCCTGTTGACCTTCTTCGTCCTCTGCTCCTTCTGGGTGGATAAATGGCTCCACCTGCCTTATTTGCCGGACTCCTGGTGGAGGTATACAATCGCCGGTATCCTATTCTTACCCGGATTCGTGCTGGGCTTCATGACGGTAACAAAGTTTTTTAGTACCCGGGGCACACCCGTTCCCACCAGTCCGCCGCCGAAGCTCATAACCACCGGCCTTTACGGCTGTATCAGAAATCCGATGGCCCTGGGGCTGCTGCTCATGCTGGAAGGGCTGGGCTTCTACTTCGGGTCGCTGTCGCTAATCGTCTTCTTCGCCCCGCTGCCGGTGGTGCTCTACGCACTTGAGATAAAAGCGGTTGAAGAGCCTGAGCTTGAGATGAGATTCGGCCAGGCATACGTGGAATACAAGAAGCGGGTGCCCATGTTTATTCCACGATGTAGGGGCAGGATTAAACATTAAGAGATAAATCCCCCTTTTCCTAAGGGGGAGATTCTGCTAAATTCAATATTAGCGGCTGCTTCTCCCTTTGTTAAAGGGAGATTGAGAGGGATTTTCCCCGTGTCATTCTAAGGTCATTCGTAGAAAGCCGTGGTAACCTCTTAAATAAAAACCACGTTGGTACCAGGGACGAGATTGCCACGTCGCCCCGATTTCACCGGGACTCCTCGAAATGACAGGAAGAACAACCTGTATTTTTGACGTTTAACGTGAACCTTTGACCTTTGGTTTTTAACTTTTAACTTTCGTTGGGGTGTCTCTTCAGAAAATCCAGTATTGCCTTGACCGCATCCGGCGACTGCGTAAAAGCATGGCCGGCGTTTTTCACCATAACCAGCTCGGCGCCCGGTATTCGTGAAGCTATAATCTTCGAGTTTTCAGGCGGAATCAGCCTGTCGGAATCTCCGGCGATAACCAGCGTCGGCACCTTTATCTGGGGAAGCCGGTCGCAGGTGTCGTGTCCGGCGATGGCGCTGCCGTGTCCGGCAAAACCCTGTGGCGGCGTGGGATACTCAGAGGTGACTTTTACCAGCGTCTCGACTGCCTGCGGATGGCTGTCGATGTAGTCCTGCGTCCATATCCAAGGCGCCGTAGCCCTGGCGCGTTCCTCCACGGAAAACTTGGCCGCGTCCGGATTGAACAGAAACGCCAGCGCCTCAGGCGTGGGTATGACCGATGTTTTGCCGCCGCAGTTGGAGCAGCCGACTATGAGGTTGAGTACACTATCCGGATAATCGAGGGCAAACTCCTGTGAAATCATGCCGCCCATGGAAACACCGAAAACATTGGCCTTATCCAGGCCAATGGCATCCAGCAGACCTTTAGCATCGGCAGCAAACATCTTCATTGAATAAGGAGGTTCCGGCTTATCCGTCCTGCCGGTGCCGCGGTTATCGAAGATAATGGCGCGGTAATATTTGGCCATCTCGGGAACCAGCGTGAACCAGTGGCCGGAATTGAAGCTGTAGCCCTGTATCATCAGCAGCGGCTCGCCCTCCCCGTGTATTTCGTAGTAAATATTTATATCGTTAGCTTTCACCGTAGGCATGTTATTTCCTCCAGATATGTCTAGTACCTTTTTAATTTTACATCACCTTATTTTTAAATAATAGGGATTATCACCCTCACCCTGTCCCTCTCCCTTGAAGGGAGAGGGAATAAGAGATAATACTCTCTCACCTGGAGGGAGAGAGCTAGAGTGATGGGGATATCAACAATTTAAATTAACATGTATTTCTGTTAGTGTAGGGACAGACCTTCAGGTCTGTCCGCTGAGGACAGGTCTAAAGACCTGTTCTACGTGCTGTTTATCCCGCTCATCCTGAGCTTGTCGAAGGACGAATCTTCTCCCTTAGGAAAAGGGAGACTGAGAAGGATTTTAGAAGAGTTAAATGTTAAAGATTAAGAATAAAATGTTCGCGCAAGGGTGAAAAGTATTTTTGACGTTTAACTTGAACTTCTGATTTTTGGCTTTTAACTTTTAACTTTTTCTGTCCGGGTGTCTCTTCAAAAACCCCAGTATGGCGGTAATGGACTCCCGTGCGGCATCGCCGAAGAAGCCGTGTCCCGAGTTTTTCAGCATCACCAGCTCGGCGCCGGGTATCCTGTAAGCTATAATCTTCGAGTTTTCCGCCGGTATTATCCTGTCGGAATCCCCGGCAATTACCAGGGTAGGCGCCTTGATTTGAGGCAGCCGGTCATAGGTATCTATGGTCCTGATTACACCTGCCTGGCAGGCATAGCCACGGGTCGGTGTTGGATATTTAGCTGTAGTCTCCACGTACAGGTCGACCGCCCTCGGATGTTTATCGATGAACTCCTGGTTCCACAGCCAGGGCGCTGTCTTTCTGGCCCGTTCCTCGACAGGAAGTTTGGCCATCTCTACGCCGAAGAGAAATTCCAGTTGTTCTTTGCTCTGCTTTATCGCGTGCTTGCCGCCGCATTCGGTGCAGCCCAGTATCAGGCTGATGACCCTATCAGGATAGTTAAGGACAAACTCCTGGGAAATCATGCCGCCCATGGAGATGCCGAAAACGTGCGCCCGCTTAATGCCGAGGGCGTCCAGCAGTCCCTTGGCATCGTCGGCCATCATCTTCGCCGTATATTCAAGCTTTGGCTTGTCGCTGCGGCCGGTGCCGCGGTTATCGAAGATAATGACCTTAAACTCCCCAGAAAAAACGGGGACGAGCGCTTCCCAGTGCCCCGAATACTGCCCGTAGCCGTTAATCAGCAGCAGCGGTTCGCCCTCCCCGTGAGTTTCGTAGTAGATGTTGATATCCCCAACTTTAACCGTAGGCAATTGTACCCTCCATTGTCGAATATCGCGCCGACTATTCTACATCAATCGTCTATCTTGGTCGAGACCGCATACAGGTAATCAATTCGTAATGCTGCAGGATCATCAAACTGTTATAATTCATATAAGATATGCGGCGAGTAACGCCTGTCTGGCCCGTGTAAAACTTTCTATTCAGGATATTAAGTGTTTCGAAAAATTCTATCTTATGTTGTCAAGCTGTTACGGAACAGGAACTTCGTGCTGTTGCTGGCCGTTGCACTCGGCCTTTTGATTGGAAAACAGGCTGCTGAAAAAACCGAACCGCTGGTAATCCCTTTTCTGGCAATAGTCATGAGCCTGTCTGCTATGAACGTAACTACTCAGGAGCTAGCACAGCTGAAAAAAATGCACCGGACCGTCGCCTACTCGCTGCTGCTCAACTACCTGGTTCTGGGAGGCATAATATGGCTCATGGCCTGGTGGCTGATACCCGATGAGGAGATACGGACAGGATTCATCATGCTGGCAGTGGTGCCTCCGGCAGTAGCTGTATTGCCGTTCACCTATCTGCTCGGTGGAGACAGCCACTTTTCTCTTATCGGTATGACCGGCACTTATCTGGCAGCGCTGCTCATCGTGCCGGCAGCTATGCTGTTGTTCCTGGGACTGGATTTCTTTGACCCCTGGAAACTATTGATTATACTGGTGGAACTGATAATTGTTCCCATAATAGTATCCAGGATATTGCTTCACACCGGTGCGGCCAGGTACATAAACCGGTACCGGGGTACCGCCGTTAATTGGTGCTACTCGGTCGTAGTTTTCACACTGGTCGGTTTGAATCAGAAGGCATTTTTCGGAGAATTTGATGTGCTGCTCAGGGTAGCCCTGATTGCCGCAGTCATTTCTTTTGTTCTGGGCTACGTACTTGAATTGATAGCCAAATCGCTCCATCTTAGGCACGAGCTGACCCTGAGCATAATATTCATGGGTACGCTGAAAAACTACGGCCTGGCGGGCGGCATACTGCTGGCTCTGTTCACCGACCGGTCGGTCATACCCGTATCGGTCAGCCTCGTATTCGGGATATTTCTATTTGTCTGGCTTGGTTTTCATTTCAGAAAAAAAGTAAATAAACCCGATACTTAAAAAAGCGGGTACCATTTATCAAGATCAGCGGTTCTCCCTGTCCGTGAGTTTCGCAGTAGATGTTGATATCGCCGACTTTAACCGTAGGCACTGGATTGCCTCCTGTTTTTAATTTAAGTCGACCATTTTATACCAACCGCGTCGTTGGGTCGAAAGTGCAGTTTGACGAATGGCAGCGAACCTAATACTATAGGCGTGTAGGGTCTAATTAAACGAACCCAGAGGTCGTCGACATATCAGTCGGTTCAAATCAATCGAAGTAAGAGGAAGGCAGGAGGTCATGGATAAGAAGATATTGGTCTTATTCACATGTATGGTGATGGTTCTTGCTCTAGCTGGTTGCACCAAACCGTCAACGGAAATCTATGAGCTGCAATATTTTCCTGTCGACAGTATGGAAGGAATTATAACGCAGTCAGGAGTCCAGATTGACGAGCAGGTTTCCAGCGATGGCGGCGGATCTCTGCGGATCACCGCCACAGAGCCTACTATAGTCGAATTATTCGAGACAGGCGATATTGACATTGAGGACGCAAGCTTAATCTACCAGGCTCAGCTACGCACAGAAGGTGTAAATGGTCAAGTTTATCTGGAGATGTGGTGCAGCTTCCCTGACCAGGGCGATTACTTTTCCCGTGGATTAGAGAGTGCGCTTACCGGCACTACGGATTGGACAACGGAACAGACCCCATTCTTTCTAAAAGAGGGGGAAAATCCCGATAATGCGAAACTAAACCTGGTTATCGACGGCACGGGAACTGTATGGATCGACGATATAAGGCTCTTGAAAACGCCGCTTGAATAGATGGAAGCAGTAGTCTACGAAGACAGCCCCTACTCCGATATCAGGCAGATAGCCGCTCCCATCATTGCCATGCTTCCCTTCGCCATCATCATTGTATTTTGTATATTTACTGGCAACGTGATAGGCCTTATCGGCGGATTTGTCGCCGGTCTGCTGGTGGGCTTTTATCACCTGTTTCTTTTCCCCCGTAAGTATCGGATATTCGATAGCAAGCTCAGGCTGGTGCTGGGCGATGTCTTCCCGTTTGACATACCCTTCGACAACATCGAAACCGCCATAGAGCCCGCTCCCAAGGAATGGCGGCGGGGAACCAGCCTTGGTTTCGGCACCTTCTCCACAGAACACACCGTTCAAATAGTGCAAAAAAAGAACCGTTTTCTACGGCGCATAAATATTAGCCCTCGCGACCGTCAAGAATTCCTGGGGCAGCTCAATAAAGCCATGAAAGAGTGGAATACCGGAAAGTCGGAGTAGAATTCTAAATGGATGCAGTAATATACGAAGACAGCCCCTACTACGATGTATGGATAAAGTCCCTTATCGTGCTGCCCATATTTTTCGTCCTTATCGGCGTTTACTACGTTTACATCAAGGACGTTCCGTCAGCGGTAGGACTGTTCGGCACCGGCCTGCTCATGGGCCTCATCTACTGGCTGGTTTTTCCCCGGAAATACCAGGTAATGGACAGGAAGCTGAAAATCATGCTCGGCGGCCCGTTCTCATTTAATATCCCATTCGATACCCTGGAGACCGTTGGCAAACCGGAAGGATTCAATGTCGGTCTGAACTTCGCCACTACCTTTATCAGCGAGCACGCCGTGGAGATAAAGAGAAAAAAGGGCATGACCGTTAACATAACGCCGGGCAACCGCGACCTTTTCCTGGAGAACCTCAACAAAGCCGTTTACGACTGGAAGAGCGGGCGCTCAAAAGTCAGCGTTTAATTTTTGAAAGGAGTGGTAAAGTGGACAATCTGGTTTACGAAGACAAACCTCCCTTTTCGTCTTCCGAAAGCGAAAATTTGACAAAATGGCTCTTCACTTCGATACCGATGTGGCCATTATTACTGGTCTTCATTGCCTACTTTGTATATCTAATGATAACCCACTTTAGAATTGACGCATTCTATTATATCTTCTTGAATTCTTTCCTCTTGTTGTTCCTGTTTTTCGAGCTGTTAACTACTGCTACCAGGTACCAGATATTCAAGGACAAGATAACAATAATTCGGGGCTGGATATTCCACTTCGATATTCCGTTCACAGATATTGAAAATACCCGGGAAGCGGCAATAAAGGATCTATTGGGGCTTCATATTAATTTTGTCCCCTTCCGACCCGGCGATGATGTTGTACAAATCACCCGCAAGCGCGGCTGGAAGATAAACATAATACCTAGCGACCGCCGCGTGTTCCTGAAAAACCTTAACAAAGCCATGGATCAATGAAGAAATTATCACATAGACGTGTGAAGAAAGACTGCCGACAGAGGTCCCCCTTAGAAAAAGGGGGATTAAGGGGATTTATCCTTAACTTATGATTACGCCAGTAGAATTTAAAGACAACAAGCTGACCATCATCGACCAGACGCAGCTTCCCGCCAGGCTGGCCTACCTGGAGCTACGCGACTATAAACAGGTAGTGGATGCCCTCAAAACCATGAAGGTGCGAGGCGCGCCGGCCATAGGCGTGGCCGCCGCCTATGGCATCGCCCTCGGCGCCCGGAACATAAAAACCGAAACCAGAGCCGGCTACCTCAAAGAGCTGGATAAAATACTGAAAGCCTTCGCCGCAGCCAGACCCACCGCCGTCAACCTGTTCCGCGCCATCGACCGCATGAAACGGGCCGCCGAATCCGCCAGAGATATACCCCAGATAAAAAAGGCGCTAATCACCGAAGCCAAAAAAATTCACGCCGAAGAGGAAGCCGCCACGCGGAAGCTCAGCCGTTACGGCGCCAGCCTTATTAAGGAAGGCTCTACCATACTGACCCACTGCAACGCCGGCGCTCTGGCCACCGCCGGCTACGGCAC
>CAZJQG010000006.1:80826-83403 GCA_964548415.1 uncultured Dehalococcoidales bacterium
CGCTGGGTGTCATCAAGGCGGCCCACGAGCAGGGCAAGAACATAAAGGTCATCGCCACCGAGACCCGACCGCTGCTACAGGGCGCCTGCCTCACCTGCTGGGAATTGATGCAGGAGAAGATACCGGTAACCCTGATTACCGATTCCATGGCTGGCCACTTCATGAGCCGAAGCCTGGTCGATTACGTCATCGTCGGGGCCGACCGCATTGCCGCCAACGGCGATACCGCCAACAAAATCGGCACCTATTCGCTGGCCGTACTGGCTAAAGAGAACGGCGTACCGTTTTACGTGGCCGCGCCCACCAGCACCATCGATTTATCGTTAAAGTCCGGCAGTCAAATCCCCATCGAGGAGCGCAGTCCCGAAGAGGTAACCACTATTAAGGGAGTCCGCGTGGCTCCGGCGGGCATAAAAGCCGCCAACCCCGCCTTCGACGTCACGCCCAGTAAATACATCACCGCCATCATTACCGAGAGGGCTGTCGTCATGAAGCCTTATACCAGCGGCTTGAAGACGATAGTTTGACCGGCAGCTGCGCGGGGCAGGCTAATGCAATTGGAGATGCTAGTAAGCGCGACGGCGGAACAGCAAAACTACGATAGTGGCCAGGAGCCCAATAATTAGAGCAGCTATGAAACCGACAACTGTAGACGCAGTGGAAGTTCCATTATTTGTGTCAAGTACAGTGAAATTGCTCTTCTGACCACCGATATCTACGGAATAGTTACCGGGTTCAGCCCTGGTCACGGTGAATTTCACCGGTTGTGTCGCCTGCGGACCGGTACTGATCATTCTGGTCTGCTCCGCCTGCCCATTTATCTTGAGGACGACGTTAAGGCTACCAGCTACGTCCCCGGTATTGACCACGTTGGTGAGGATAGTTACCGGTTGACCGGCAGCTGTCTGCTGCGAGTTGACGCTCAGGTACTGTACAGACATCTGGGCTTGATTAAGTTGCCCAGGCATTGTTGGTGAGACCGGATGTGCCGGCCCCGTTTGATTTGACCGTAGCACCAGGAAACCATCTGGCAGAGTTCCAGTTCCACCCGGTGCAGTGACCGAGACGTCTCTATCGCCTAAAGTGGCATTGCCAGCAATGGTTATGCTGGCAGTTATCTGTGAGGCGCTGTTTATGGTAAAGCTATTGACGGTAATGCCTGAGCCGAAGCTGACGGCAGTGGCGCAGCTCAAATAGTTGCCGGTAATGACGACGCTACTGAGCGTCTGCCCCTGATTGCCAGAGTCAGGGTTGACGGAGCTTACCGAAGATGCCGGTGGCGTATTAAGTAGTATGGAAACGTTGTTGCCACTGAAGTTGGCAGTGGCCAGGTCAGGTGCGCAGTCGAGGTTGAAATCAGCCACGGCCACAGATACCGGATTACCTCCCACGGCATAGTTCACCGCGGCAGCGAAGACCCCATTGCCATCGCCGAGCAGTACGGAGACATTATTATTATTCCCATTTGCCACAGCCAGGTCAGGTTTGCCGTCGAGGTTGAAATCACCCACGGTAACAGACGTAGGATAATGCCCCACAGCATAGTTTACCGCAGCACCGAAGGTGCCGTCACCGACGCCGAGCAACACAGAGACAATGTCGGGGATATAATTGGTCACAGCCAGGTCAGGCTTGCCGTCCAGGTTGAAATCACCTACGGCCACAGACGAGGGGTCAGTTCCCACGGTATAGTTAACTGCAGCATTGAAGGTGCCATCGCCGACGCCCAGCAATACGGAGACATATTGGCTGCCATTATTGGCCACGGCCAGGTCGGGCTTGCCGTCGAGGTTAAAATCAGCCACAGCCACAGAATAGGGCCAATGCCCCACAGCATAGTTTACCGCAGCACCGAAGGTGCCATCACCGGCTCCGAGCAACACGGAGACAATGTCGGGGACATAATTGGCCACGGCCACGTCGGGCTTGCCGTCCAGGTTGAAATCACCCACGGCCACAGCTCTGGGAAAACCGCCCACGCTATAGCCCACTGCGGCATTGAAGGTTCCATCGCCGATACCGAGCAGTATGGAGACATTTTGGGTGCCAAAATTTGCCACAGCCACGTCAGGCTTGCCGTCCAGGTTGAAATCACCCACGGCCACAGAAATGGGATTATGCCCCACAGCCCAGTTTACCGCAGGGCCGAAAGTTCCGTCGCCGGCGCCGAGCAATACGGAGACATTATCATCATCCAAATAATTGGCCGTGACCAGGTCAGGACTGCCGTCCCGGTTGAAATCACCCACGGCTATAGATTGGGGCATATTTCCTGCTGCATAGTTCACTGCCGGATTGAAAGGCAGGGCATAGACATTTCCCTGAGGTACGGCCAGATATGCGGCGCAGAGAACTAATACAGTCAAGACCTGGATGAATTTATTACGCCGGCAACTGAGTTTGCCCAAGCTAAATATCCCCTTTCAATACGTTGTTTCTAGAGCTAATGCCCAGATATATGGATATCCTGGGGCGTACGGTGGAGATTATATGCGGCGTCATCAATAGTGTCAACAATTCCCAGGCTGTATAACGAAAGTTGTGGAAAATGGTAAGGTGGTAAGAACTCCAGGACAC
>CAZJQG010000007.1:0-69292 GCA_964548415.1 uncultured Dehalococcoidales bacterium
TCCTGGGGTTTGTACCATGCCGAAGCTGTTTCCACAACATTTGACAAAGAGCCTATTATATATGGCCCTCAATGACCTCTTTCATCAGCTTCAGACTCTCCGGTTGTCGAAGTACCAGAATGTTGGCGCCGGCCAGAAGCAAGCTCATCGCGGTGACGCTTTCCCACAGAAGCCCCTGCTTTTCGTTCTCTCTGGCCTGCTTGGTCTTACCTGACTCACTGCCCAGGTCGGCGATAATCGGCATCTGCATCGTGTTATCGCCGAACATAACGCCTATGTGCTTGGTCCTCTCCATGATGGTGAAGCTGTATTCCATGCCGTAACCCAGAGCCGAGCTTAACGGGTCGATGACGATCCGCTCCCGGGGAAAGGTCTTCAGCAGCTTTACGTTCAGTTCCTTCTCCAGGTTTATATCCAGCGGTGATTGCGCAATGACACAGTGCCCGTTGTCCAGAGCCGCCTTGGCTATTGGCTCGTAGTTCTCCTTGACCAGCGGACCGATAAGAAGATTATCACCGGAACAGACCTCGGCTACTTTGGTCAGCACCTCTATGTCCTTTGCCTCATCTCCCGAAGCATAGACGATAAGCGGCCTGTCAATAGCCGATACTACCTGCTTAACCAGCGCAGCCGCTTTATCTGCCGGAGCGTTGTCACCGGTGGGGTCGGTGCTCACCAGGCGCAGGCATACTAGGTCGGCGCCAAGCTCGATGCACTTTTTGGCCCAGGCCACCGGGTCGGAAAGCACACCTTCGTATGGCCGGCGCTCCCACTCAGTCCAGGTCTTCGGCTCGGAATCGAACACTTCCAGAGCCAGGAGCTGCCGATTTTCCACCTTGCCCTCGAAAAAATGCAGCGGCAGGACGTTTTCTCCTCCTATTTTGAGGGCCTTTTCCCCCTTGCCGATAACGACCTCTGCCACTTTCCCGGAGTACGTTTCCAAGGGTGCTTTATAGTCCATTGTTCGCTCCTTTTTGATTACTCCTAGCTCTCCAGCCAGGCGTGAGAATAAAGCGTCTCTCCCATAAGAACCTTGACGGTTTTTACGTAGTTCTGTTCCTCTTTGGATAGCGAGCCCATGTCTAAAACCTCGCCGTCCATGGTCCTATAGATAAGGTCGACGATCTTGGGGAGTTCTCCCTTGTTCAGACGGACAAGTTCGGTATCAAGCACATCGGCAATTGCCGAATACAGCCCGTTTCTTCCCAGCATTACCATGTAGGTGCGATTTAATATACCCCTGAGTTCTTCCGGTGTCCCGTTCGAAACGTTGGACAGCCCGACTGTTGACTTGACTCCCGGTAGCAGGTCGGCCAGCATTCCCACAAATTCCACCGCCTCCCTGACCTGTTTCTGGTCGGCGCTTACCGGCAATATTATGGGGTCGACCCAGATATCTTCGTTGGCAATTCCCATATCGTTGGCTAGCGCCACCGTTTCCATAATGCTCTCAATCCTGGAATCCACGTCCGGTGGACAGCCCTTATCGGTAAGAACTGAAATAACCACATTCGTATTATATTTCTTGGCCAGTGGCAACATGTGCTCTTTGCTGTCGGTCCTGCCCGAAGCCGAATTGAGCAGAGGCCTTTTCTTGCAGGCTTTAAGGCCGGCTTCCATAGCCACGGGGTTCAACGTATCCACCGAAATAGGCAGCTCCGTGACCTGTTGAATGGTATTTACCAACCATTGAGTAACCTCCTCGGGGTCTTTCTTAGCCGGTCCTAGATTCAGGTCTATGTAGTCCGCCCCGGCCGCCGTCTGCGCCTTGGCTAAATCCAGTATTACCTTCTGGTTGCGCTCTTTTACAGCATCGTTTACATTCTTGGAAATAATATGGATACTCTCGCCGATTAAAATCATTCGTAAGCCTCCCTATTATTTGATCAATCGGGCTCGCTTATAACTATGACATCTTCCCCGAAATAAAATCGTCTATTGAAAAGCCTGAAAAAACATCGCCAGTCGTTTGCGAACCGATTTTGCCCGTAGGACAAACGCCGAAACACTGCTGGCAGGTAGCGCAATAGGCGTAAGCTCTGTCCGGGAAAAATACAACCCTACGCCCGGTACCTCTACCTACAAATCCTATGGCATTGCGAAATACGACTTCGGAACAGTACCTCACGCATTTTCCGCAAAGAATGCATCTGGTTGGCGTGGCCTTGAATTTTGGGATAAACCGGGAAACGTCCGCTTTATATTCACTTGCCAGCGTCTTTATGGTCCCCATACCCTCATTCGATAGAACCGGAGCAATCAGCTCAATAATGACTTTCCTTATTTTGTCTATTTTCGGCGATCTGGTTTTCACCTTTATGCCTTCTTCAACAGGATATCCGCAGGCAACTACCACCTGGCTCCTGCCTTTTTTCTCGACCTCCACGCTACAAATTCGGCAAGCCCCATAGGGAGCCAGCTTTTCGTGTTCACATAAAGTAGGTATGTCTATGTTGGCTGCTTTTGCCGCCTGGAGTATAGTAGCGCCTTCTTTAGCCTTTACTTTTTTACCGTCTATCTCTAAGCTTACGGAAGTTTCCATTCTAACCTCCTTTTTTACGAGCCACTGCCTTGCCCGGTACCGGAGCCGGCACAGGTTCTCCCGAAAGTTTGACTATAGCCGAGAATTTAGTCGGGCAAAGTTGATAGCACATTCCGCACTTCGTGCACTTCTCCTGGTCTATCCAGTGCACAATCCCCTTTCCTCCCTGGATGGCTTCTCCCGGGCAGTTCCTCATACAAATCATGCAGGCTTCACACTTGTCCGGATCAATATAGTAGTTGATCAGATTGCTGCAGACCTTGGCCGGACAGCGCTTCTCTTTTATGTGAGCTTCGTACTCATCTCCGAAATACTTCAGCGTCGTTAAAACAGGACTGGCAGCCGTCTTGCCCAGGGCGCAAAGGGAAGCATCCGCCATGACCTGAGCCACTTCTTCGATGGTCTCTATATCTTTTTCGCTGCCTTTTCCCTGGGTAATATCCGTCAGTATTTCCCGAAGCACCCTCAGGCCTTCGCGGCAGGGGATGCATTTGCCGCAGGATTCCTCACAGCAGAAGTCGATGAAATACCTGGCCGTATCAACCATACAGGTATCTTCATCCATAATCACCATACCGCCGGAGCCCACCATAGAGCCGAGCTTGGTCAATTCATCGAAATCGATTGGCGTATCTAGAAACTGCTCCGGAATAATACCTCCGGAAGGGCCGCCCGTCTGGACTCCCTTAAATTTCTTGCCTCCAGGAATGCCGCCGCCGATATCGTAGATAATCTGCCTTAAGGTCATTCCCATCGGCACTTCAACAAGCCCGGTATTGTTTACCTTGCCGACAAGTGAGAAAATTTTAGTTCCCTTGCTGCCCTCGCTGCCGATAGACCTGAACCAGTCACTGCCTTTATTTATTATCAAAGGCACGTTCGCCCAGGTCTCCACATTGTTCAGATTGGATGGCCGGTCCTTGATACCGCTTATCGCAGTATGTATATATTTCAGCTTGGGTTCGCCCACTTTTCCTTCGATAGCCGCCATCAGTGCGCTCGATTCGCCGCTGACAAAGGCGCCGGCCCCCCTATGAACCTTTACATGAAAATCGAAACCGGAGCCGAGGATATTGTTACCTAAAAGGCCATACTCTTCAGCCTGTTTTATGGCCCACTCTATATTCGAACATGCCACAGGATATTCCTGCCGTACATAGATAAATCCTTGATGAGAACCTATGGTGAAGCCGCCGATGATAAGCCCTTCGAGAACGCTATGTGGATTCCCCTCCATCAAAGACCTGTCCATGTAAGCGCCCGGGTCTCCTTCATCGCAGTTAACTATGACATACTTGATCTCACCGGGAGCATTCCTGGTCTCTTCCCATTTCTTACCTGCCGGGAACCCGCCGCCTCCTCTACCTCTCAAATCCGCCTTATTGATCTCCGCTAAGACTTTGTCCGGCCCCATCTCAAAGAGAGCTTTGGACAGCGCAGCGTAACCGCCTATGAAGAGGTAGTCCTCTATTGACCGCGGGTCGATCCACCGGTTCGGGCCGAATACAAATCTCTGCTGGTTCTTATAAAAAGGAATATCCGGTTCGCGGGCGATTTTCTTCCCGGTTACCGGATCAACATAAAGAAGTCGTTCGACTGTCTTTTTCTCTTTAGTAGCCTTGACAATTTCCTGAGCGTCCTCGGCCTTTACGTTGGTATAGCAAACTTCTTCGGGATAAATTACCACCAGCGGACCGCGCTCACAAAATCCATGACAGCCGGTCCTTTTAAAATCTATTTCGCCTTTTAAACCCTGTTTATCCAATTCTTGCTCAAAGGCGTCGCTTACGCTCTGGCAGCCGGATGCCACGCAGGCGGTCCCGGAGCATAAAGCGATACAGAGTTTTTTGGGATCGCGTTTACTTTCTATGTCTCGTCTTAACTCTTCCAACGCCGGTGCAGAACTTACTTTTGGCATAACTCCTCCTCATGCACATTTTTCGAGGGTTTTTTCCACATCGGAAACAGTCAGATGACCGTGATAGGCATCGCCAACCGTCATCACCGGTCCCATAGCACAGCAGCCAAGGCAATTTACCGTTTCCAGACTGAACTGCATATCTGGACTTGTTTCGCCCGGTTCAATTCCGAGGACCTGCTGTACTCTATCCCTAACGAGTGATGCTCCTCGTACCTGGCAGGCAGTGCCCATGCAAACCCTTACGCTGTGTCTTCCCCTTGGTGCAAAGCTAAATGCTTTGTAGAATGTGGCCACTTGATATACGCGAGTCTGGGGAATACCCAGTTCCTTACCGACTTCAGACAATACTTCGCGCGGGAGCCAGCCAAAGCCGCTCTGCAAGTCCAACAGTATTTGAATCAGCATATCTTTATTGCTTCCGTGTTTTTCCACAACTCTGTTTACTATACTTGATATTCCGGTCATTTCGTTGCTCCCTTCTTCATTGGCTCTCCCTGATAACGCCTGGACGTTCAATGCCCAGATGTGTAGCCTCGTAACGGAGAAAAATTCAAGGTAATTATAAAAAGATGTAAATCAACAACCTTCGAGTAGTTATTACAGGCATTGAGTTACTGCAACTGATTCTATTCGCTGGCACCGATTCGACTGTGAAGCAGGTGCTATTGATGCGCTCCCGTCGGCATAGTCGGTGTGTATGAAAACTACAGCGAATGCTCTTCCCTACTAAGACCTTAAGTTGCCCCCTTCATCGAATTAGGCCCAAAACCGCATAATTCTATCACTTAGGTATTTTTACCGTCAACTAGTGCTTTTTTACTTAATACTTTTTACCTGGTAAGAAAGCTTAAAAAGAGGTACCCAATTTGGTGGTCAACGATTATGGTACCTTGTCTAGCGACCAAGAAAAGCGCGTGCTACACAAACAGTTGATAAAAGGCGGGAAGGCTGTCAATAGGCTACTCAAATTGGAAGAAACGGACTATGACGGCTATAATTGATTTCTCTACCAATCATGAACAGCCTCGAAGATATTCTCTATGACGTCTCCCGGCCGGCGCGCTACAGCGGCGGCGAGTGGAACAGCCGGGTCAAGGACTGGCAAGCGACCCCGCTCCGAATAGCCCTGGCTTTTCCCGACGTCTACGAAATCGGCATGTCCAACATGGCCGTGCCCATACTTTATAAAATAATCAACGATCAGCCCGATGTTCTGGCCGAAAGAGTTTACGCCCCATGGGTGGACATGGAGGTGCAGCTTAGACAGCATAAGATACCACTTTTCAGCCTGGAGACCAGGCGGCCCTTGAAAGACTTCGATGCCATCGGCTTCTCGCTGGGATATGAGCTTACCTACACCAACGTACTGAATATGCTTGACCTGGCCGGTATCCCCGTGTTCAGCGACCAGAGGGATGATTCATATCCGCTCATTATTGCCGGAGGCAGCTCCGCCCTGAATCCGGAGCCGATGTCGGACTTCGTAGACCTGTTCGTTATGGGAGAGGCTGAGGAAGTCATATTAAAACTACTCGACGTCTTCCGTTCTTTTAAAGGCAATAAAAAGCTAGTGCTCGAGGCAGCTGCCAACCTCCATGGTGTTTACGTGCCCGGCTTCTATGATGTCACCTATCAAAAAGACGGCAAGGTAGACGCTATCATCCCCAGAAACGCCGCTGCCGGACTCCCAATTGAACGCCAGATATTGGCCTCGCTATCTCAGCAAGTTATCGACTCGGTAGTACCGCACATAAGGATAATCCATGATCGCGGCGGTGTAGAAATCCAGCGTGGATGCAGCCGAGGTTGCCGTTTCTGTCAGGCGGGCATGATTTATCGACCGGTCCGCGAGCTGCCGCAAAAACAAGTGATGGACGCCGTCGACGGGCTAATAAGTAACTGCGGGTTCAACGAGATTTCGCTGGTGTCACTGAGCACGGGCGATTACCACGACATAAGCGGCCTGATCGGCCAGCTTACTCGAAAATATAACAAGGACAACCTTACCCTTTCTTTACCCAGCCTGAGGATTGACCCTAGCTCGATAGAACTTATAGAATCGCTGCCCCATCGCCGGAAGACCACGCTCACCTTTGCTCCGGAGGCCGGTACTGAAAGGCTGCGCCAAGCCATAAATAAAAATATCTCGGAAAAGGACATGTTTGCGGCCTTCACATCGGCCTTCGAAAAGGGGTGGTTTAATTTAAAGCTCTATTTTATGGTGGGACTACCTACCGAGACGATGGAAGATGTTGCCGGTATAGTGGACTTCGTAGCCAGGACCGTGCAGCTGGGCCGGAAGCTACGAAGCAGAACCCCCGGTATTAGAGTCAGTATTGCCACCTTTGTCCCGAAGCCGCACACTCCATGCCAGTGGTCGGCGCAGAACACTGAGGACGAGCTCATACCCAAGCATGAAGCTCTAAAACAGGGCCTGCGGCGGCTCAAGGTACACCTATCGTGGCAGGATACCAAAACAAGCCAGCTGGAGGCAGTTCTTTCTCGCGGCGACCGCCGGCTGGGTAAGGTTATTCACCGGGCATGGGAACTGGGCAACCGCTTTGACGCCTGGCAGGAATGTTTCAACTACGGGAACTGGCTTCAGGCATTCCAGGAAAATACGCTTGACCCCGCGTTCTATGCCAACCGGCAGCGGAATTTCGACGAGACGCTACCCTGGCAGCACATCGACGTCGGAGTTACTCAAAATTTTCTTCGCAAAGAGTATAACGCAATGTATGCAGGCCGCGATACTGGTGACTGTCGCCATGGTCCATGCCTCCGATGCGGCATACAGAGGCGGCATCCCGATTGCCGAAAAAAATTAAAGGCAGTAGACAAGCTGGTAAAATGATATTTTGGCAGGTTCCGGAGGCCGTTTGACGGCGCAATCGAACTTGACATCTGCCCCAAAAAAAGATAATCTCTATGTTTCTGACCGATAATAGAGGTACGATATGAAACGACACGAACTGGAAGTTTCCAAACGACAAATAACGGGGAAAAAGGTAAGATTTCTGCGGCGGCAAGGCCTCGTCCCGGCCAATATATACGGACACGGCGTTGACTCTACTCCTATAAACGTAGATACGCGAAGTCTTAAACATTTGCTGGCCCATGCCGGGAAGACGGACCTGATATCACTTAAGCTCGACAGCTCGAAGGAGCCGGTAAGGGTCTTAATGCGTGAGGTCCAGAGAAACCCCCTGACCGACGAACCTTTACACGTCGACTTCTATCAGGTCAGTATGACCGAAAAAATTAAGGCCGAGGTCCCCATCGTTTTCGTAGGCGATGCGCCGGTACTGAAGAAAATAAAGAACAGCTCCCTGCTTCATCTATTGGATTCAATCGATATCGAAGCTCTTCCGGATGACCTGCCACACAGCTTAGAGGTTGACGTTTCTCATCTGGAAGAACTCAACGACGCTTTACACGTCAAAGATATACCCCTGGGCCGTGGCATAACTCTCCTCAGCGACCCCGAACAGATGGTGGTTAAAGTAGCTGAAGCCCGCAAGGAAGAGGAAGTGGTACCTGCGGTTGCTGAAGCCGAACTCGTGGCAGAAGGTGCGGAAGCCGCTGAAGCTGCTGAAGGTGAAGTCGAAGCTAAGGCCGAAGCCGCTCAGGAAGAAAAGTAAAACTTACTGGCTCAGGTTCTACATTATCGAGCCCAACGACTACCTGCCTTCGGTAAATAAGCGGTTTAGTGCGCTATTCAGTTGCCTGGCATCGAAAGGCTTCATTATATAAGGTAATTTAGCCTTAGACAGAAAAGCTGTCGTACGCGCGCCCATGACGTCCCCGGTAACGAATACAACCTTGCGCGCCAACGATGGCGAGATCTTTTGCAGCCGCTTATATAGTTCTATGCCGCTCATGCCCGGCATTTTTATGTCCAGCAGTATCATCCTGTACTTTTTAGTATTAACCATTTCCAGGGCATTCTCCGCGCTATTTACAGTGTCTACCAGATGTCCTTCTTCACTTAAGACTTTTTTGATGAAGTCCGTTACTAATGGCTCATCATCTACCACCAGGAACTGTTCCCTCGTCTGCCGGTGCTTCTCCGGAGCTTCTGGTTCTGGAAGCCCCAGCTGTCTATCTTCGGTTACGATCGGAAGTTCCACGACGACGGTAGCGCCCCTTCCCGGTTTACTTTCGGCATATATTCTTCCGCCGTGCTCGGAGATAATGCCGTAACAGACGCTCAACCCCAAACCGGTACCCTGGCCAACCTGCCGGGTAGTAAAGAAGGGCTCGAATATCCTCTCCAAATTTTCACTGGCTATGCCGCGCCCGTCGTCCTTAAAAGATATGCGGATAATGTTGCCGACCTGCTGCGTCTTAACTGTGAGCTTGCCGTGACCGCGCGCCAGGCTCATTTCGGTCTCCGCGTTTACTATTAAGTTGAGGAACACCTGCTGCAGTTGTCCGGCATCGGCCACTGTAACCGACAAATCAGGAGACAGCTGTCTGGCAACCATTATGTTGCTGGTTTGAAGGTGGTAGGCACGCAAATCCAGTGTAGTGTCAATAACATCATTTATATCAACATAAGTGCGCTGCGGCTTAGTTTGGCGGGCAAAGGCCAACAAACGCTGTACTACATTGGCCACCCTCTGGGCTCCGTCGTTTATTGTCTCTACATCTTTCCTGACATTATGAGGCAGGTCCTCTTGCAGCAATAACTGGGCATAACCGATGACCCCGGTTAGCGGATTATTTATTTCGTGGGCGATACCGGAAGCCATCTCGCCGACAGAAGCCAGCCGGCTGGCGAATTGAGCCTTCTGTTCCAGCTGCTGCCTCTCTTCTTCCATACGCTTACGCTCGGTGACGTCACGGCTGATTCCACGAAATCCGATGATCTGGCCTTCTGTATTTCGAGTCGGCAGAATCGAGTTTTCAACAAATATTCTGGAGCCATTCTTAGCTACATTTGTCACCGGAAACCACCTTTGAGGCTGGCCGGTACGATAGACATTGTTATAAACCTTGAAGACCGCTTCTATCTCCTCTTCGGGTGTATAAACTTTGTACGACATTCCCTTCAGTTCATTTTTTTCATAGCCCAGCCTGGTATATATCACGTCATTAAAAAAAGTGTAGTTTCCTGCCAGGTCCACCTCGTAGTACCCTTCATCCATCTCCTGAAGTATGGTCCGGTATTTTTCCTCCGACTGGCTCAAAGCCTCGTCGGCGCGCTTGCTCTCGGTAATGTTACGGATAATTCCACGAAATCCGATAATCTCCCCTCTTGAATTGCGCCTGGGTAATATTGAACTTTCAATAAATATGCTGGTGCCGTCTTTGGCTATATTCACAGCGGGATATAATCTCCGTGGTTTGCCTGTCCGGTAAATCTCGTTGTAGACCTTATATATTGTCTTCACATCCTCCTTCGGGATGTAAGCCCGGTAATTCATGTCCATCAGTTCTTCTCTGGAATAACCTAACTGGCTACATATAACATCATTGAAAAAAGTGTAATTGCCGGCCAGGTCCGTCTCAAAGTAGCCCTCCCGCATCTCCTCCATAAGTGTCCGGTATCTTTCCTCCGACTGCCGCAGTGCTTCCTCAGCCTTAATATGCTCCGCTTCCGCCACCTCCAGCTCCGCCACTCGTTGGCGCAAACGGCGCAACTCTACCGCTGGGTCACTGTCGCCTTCGGTGTTATCTTTCATTAAACCTCCTGAAGCCGCGATTCGGTGGATAATTTAATACGTGCTCTATTGTGCTGTTTAATACCTATTGTGTCAATACGATTTGCGATACTTTCTGCCATGTTTTAAAGAAAAAATGTTAACAAATTGTAAATTTAGGCAAAGGTCCAGAGTTGTGGGTCTGACTGTTATTTGCTGTAGGTGGAAACAAAATCGCTTAAGGCATCAAAGTATGTCTGCATGCCACCGGACATAATAGTGTCGTGGTCGACTCCGGGGATAATGACCAGGCGTTTATCTTTGGCCCCGGTGTTTTCATACAAGCTCTTGCCCTCTTCAACCGGCACAATCTGGTCGTATTCGCCATGCATCACCAGCGTTGGAATAGAAATTTTCCGTACAAGTTCCAGACTATAAGGTTTCGCAGGAATAGCAACTCCGAGAGATTTAAGGGGAAAGCCCAGATATTTCAGCAAATTGAAGACGTTGGCAAAACCGCTCTCGATAATCAATCCCGAGAATTCATTCTGATAATGCGAAGCTAGCTCGATGGCCGAAGCGCTGCCCAGCGAGCGACCCATGATAAACCGGCCGCCTGAAAATCCGCCCTGTTTTAATATTCGTTTGAAGCCTTCGAAGACCGGATGGGCATCCTTTACCATGTGGCTCAACGTTGGTTTGCCGCCGCTGCGGCCGTACCCCCGGTAATCCACCACCAGAAGGTTTAACCCTACCTTATTATATATGGGGCCGATAGCCTGATAGTCGCTGGCTATTTCCCCGTTGCCGTGAAAGAAGAGGATGTTAGGATATTTCTTATCTCCGGCATAAAATGCGTAGGAAACTGATATATCGCTATCCACTGGAATTAAACCGGACTTCGAATCTGCGGTAAAACTATCGAAGTCCCTCCGCGGATAGAAGATAAACTCGAGTATATCCGGATTGTCCAGTGCTTCGAGTTCCGGCCACGCTTCAGTCATTGTTACTCAAATACGGATAATCTCCCCGGTAACCTCTTTGTCGATAGTAAGTATACCGAAAGACCGCCATCCCGGGCCTGGATTAAAGAACAGAACATTTCCGATCTTTTCAATCCTGGCGATATGGCTGTGCCCGTATACGATTATATCCACCTCGCCGAGTCTTCCAAGCACCCTGTCTTGGATTCCGTTCGGGCTCCCCCAGCCATGGGTTATGCCGATTTTCCTTCCTTCAATGGTAAATATTTCCTTTTCCGGCAGCATGTTTCTTAGAGTAATAGAATCCACATTTCCGTGCACTGCCCTCACTTCGCCTATTATCTTTAGACCTTCCAGTACGCCGGAACCGACAAAGTCGCCGGCATGAATAATCAGGTCCACATCGGAAAATGCGGCGACAACTTTAGCCGGTATTTCTTCAGCCAGATGTATATGGGTGTCAGAAAGAACGCCAATCCTCATCTAATTCTGGAGGGCCTGGAGATTTGCCAGAAACTCGTCGATTGCCCGATTTATTTCTGCTGGTTTTTCCACGTGGCAAAGATGGGTCCCGCCCTCGACGATCACCAGCTTTGAGCCGTCGATTTTATTTGCCAGATACTGTGAATACTTCATTGGAGTCACATCGTCGGCGCTGCCGCAAATAACCAGAGTCGGTGCCGAAATCTGATTTACCTTATCCATTATGTCAAACTTGTCACAGCACCTGAAATCGTTGAGTTGCATAGCCACACCCACTTCCATCACACCGCTAATTATTTTTTGTTTAACCCCTGGATCAACCAGGTTATAACGCGGTTCAATGATGTTTTTCATCCACGCATCTGAAGTATCCGGGCTTTGTCCAAGCAGCCTGAGGAAGTCCGGATGCACCCGGAGTCTGGCGCCGGTATCAATCAGTATGAGGCCGCCAACTTCTTTCGGATAATTGAGCGCATACATCTGGGCTATAGCGCCACCCATGGAATGTCCCGCTATCACAAGCTGAGAGTAGTCTTTTCGACGGATATATTGGCGCAGCCAATCAACGTACTGGTCGATCGTGGTGCAAAGTTTGCCCTCGGGGTGGCCTGGCAGATTAACGGCCTCAGAATCGGCAAAATGTTCTGTTTGATAGTGCCACACCAGTCCGGTATTACCGGCTCCATGAACGAAGATGAGCTTCATCCTAAGATCCTAAGACCTGTAGAATTCCCTGGCGGATCATCTTGATGGCGATGGCGGCGAGGAATAAGCTGATTATCTTTGACGTCGCGGTTACACCTCCTTGCCCCAGGAAATGCACCACGCGGTTAGCCTGGCTAAAAAGCAGCCAGCCAATCGCCAGATTTATGATGAAGGCAATTATTACGGTGTAAACAGCGTACTGGTCGATGAGTATCAACAACGTGGTAAGCACGGCCGGTCCTACTACCAGAGGAGTTCCTATGGGGACGACACCTACCATGTCCGCGCCAATCGAGGCCTTGGTGGCGTACATCCTGCCGGTTATTAAATCCTGAGCGGCGAGTAAAAAGAGAATTATGCCGCCGGCTACTAAGAAATCCGATATCTGTATACCCAGAAATATAAATATACCTTTGCCTATGGCCACAAAACCGAGCCCCAATCCCAGCGCAGTTAGCGCAGCCAGGCGGACGGTGCGCTTGCGTTCGTCGGGCTTCATGTCCTGGGTCAATGGGATTAAAATGGGGAGCACGCCGACGGCATCCATGGCCACAAAGAGGGGCACGAAGGACAGGCCGAACTCTTGAAGAAATTTTAGCATGTTACCTTTAGCCGGTTGCTACAGAAGCTGTCCCTGCTCGGTCTTTGACTTATCAGCCGACCTGTTTTCTCCCTGCTGGACGCAGTCGATTGAGACCACGCTGTCGTTCTCTTCCAGCGTCTTCAAGTGGACGCCCTGGGTATCCCTGCCCTGGATGGAGACCTCTTCATCCACTGAGATTCTAATAATAATGCCGCCGGCGGAAACGATAATGACATGCTGCTTTGGCGGGATAAGCTTGGCAGCGATGACTTTGCCGGTTTTATCGGTTACCCTGTGCGCGTATACGCCTTTGCCGCCCCTGGCCTGCAGCGGGAAATTCTTGGCCCAGCTTCTCTTGCCGAAGCCTTTTTCGGTAACAGTTAGTATTGCTGCATCACGGAAAATGGCACCCATAGCCACCAGCCGGTCGCGTGGCTCCAGTCTGATGCCACGAACGCCGCCGCTGGTCCTCGATGCCGGCCTCAAGCCCTTAACTGCAAACCTGATGCCCTGCCCGTTCTGGGTGACCAGAATAATTTCACCCCTCTGGCTCACGATGTCGGCAGCCACCAGTTCCTCGTCGGTACGCAGCTTCATAGCAATAAGCCCGCTGCTCCTGACTGTAGAAAATTTATCCAGACTGGTCTTTTTCACAATGCCCTTGGAAGTCGCCATGACCATGAACAGTCCGGGGACGAACTCCTTGACCACTATCAGCGCCGTTATCTGCTCCTTCGGGTCGATGGTTAGAAGGTTAGCCAGCGCAGTTCCTTTGGTGGCTCTAGACAGGTCTTGAGTAATATCGTAACAACGTAGCCGGTAAACCTTGCCTCGGTTGGTGAACAGCAATAAGTTATCATGGGTGTCAGCCACTACGCAGTGCTTCACCATGTCTGTTTCACGTGTCACCATTCCAGTGATGCCGACGCCTCCCCGGTGCTGTTTTTGATAAGTCGCGGCCGGTATTCTCTTGATATACCCCTGTTCGCTCAACGTAATAATTACGTCCTGGTGAGGGATAAGGTCCTCGTCCTGGAATTCTTCGGCTTCTTCGCGCTTAATGAGAGTACGCCTTGCGTCACCGTAGCTGGCTTTCAGTTCATTGACGTCCTGCTTAATCAGGAAGAGTATCTTCTTAGGATTCGCCAGCAGGTCTTCCAGGTATGCTATATTTTTCAAGACCTCATTATATTCGTCGAGAATCTTCTTTTGCTCCAGCTGTGCCAGGCGGCGCAATTGCATATCGAGTATGGCCTGCGCCTGGATCTGTGACAGCTTGAATTTCTCCATTAAGTTGGTTTTAGCTGTGTCCGCTGTTTCGGCTTTTCGTATGGTCTGGATGACGGCATCCAACTGGTCGAGCGCAATCCGGAAGCCCTCAAGAATATGGGCCCGGTCCTTGGCTTTCTGAAGGTCGAACTGGGAACGGCGGGTGATGACTATTCTGCGGAAGTCGATGTAGCAGGATAGGGCTTCTTTAAGATTGATAACCCGAGGCTGGCCGTCAACCAGCGCCAGCATATTTATAAAGAAAGCCGACCGCATCTGTGTATATTTATACAGGTTGTTACAAATCTTCGTAGGCTGGGCATCTCTTCTGAGCCCGATAACTATTCTCATGCCATGCCGGTCGGACTCATCGCGGACGTCGCTTATGCCATCGATCTTCCTCTCCCTGGCGAGCTCGGCTATTCTTTCCACGAGGGCGGCCTTATTCGTCTGGTACGGTAGCTCAGAGATTATTAGATGCTGTCGTCCGCCTTTCAGCATTTCATCGGAAACTTTTGCCTGGACGACGACCTTGCCCTGTCCGCTGGCGTAAGCGCTTTTAATGCCCTGGCGGCCCAGAATAATTCCGCCTGTCGGGAAATCCGGCCCCTTTACGATTTTCATTAAATCGTCTACGTCTGCCTCGGGATTCGCTATCAGATAAGCGATGGCATCGCATATCTCGCTCAAGTTATGCGGTGGAATATTAGTCGCCATACCCACAGCGATGCCAGACGATCCGTTCACCATAAGATTTGGTAATCTGGCTGGTAGTACCGTCGGCTCCTTTAAGCTATCGTCGAAATTAGGCATGAAATCGACTGTATCCTTGTCGATATCTACCAGCATTTCCCCGGCAATCTTGGATAGGCGCGCCTCGGTGTAGCGCATGGCCGCGGGCGGGTCATCATCCACACTACCGAAGTTCCCCTGCCCGTCGACAAGCATGTACCTCATGGAGAAATCCTGGGCCATTCTTACCATGGCTTCATATACCGGAGCATCGCCGTGAGGATGGTACTTGCCTAGCACGTCACCGACTATACGTGCGCTTTTTCTATAGGGGCTGTTGTGGTGAAGTCCCAGGCCATCCATGGCATACAATATCCGTCTATGAACCGGTTTCAAGCCATCGCGTACATCGGGCAAAGCTCGCTGCACGATAACGCTCATGGCGTAATCTAGGTAGGAGGTCTTCATCTCCTCTTCGATAATTACCGGTTTAACGATTCCGACTTCCATAAATATTTACTCCTCTTCCATAAACTCTTCCTCTTCGATAGGCGCTTCCTCATCGGTGGTAACGCCCTCGAAGATGGAAAAGCCTTCGGGTATCAATTCGCCCTCTTCCATTTCGGGATATTCTCCTTCCTCCAAGGCCTCTTCCTCAACAGCCTCGTGTCTCAGCAATGTATCTTTGACATGCGGCTGGAAACCCTCTACAGCCTTCACCGGGAAGGAGAGCCGGCCTACCTGGCTGGGATGCTGAAAAGTCTCTCTGATAATAACCCTGGCGTTGCTGTGATCAATATTAACGATGGCAGCGGCGTACTTATTACCGCCTTCCATCAGCTTGGCCAGACGGAAACCATGCGGAGGCTCAACCAGACCGAGGTAATCTCCGCTCTCATTTTCTACGGCCAGTTGCCGGCCTCTTACCTTTAGATATACCTGGTTACCGGCTGCCATTTTGGCCAACACTTCCTTGGGCGCCAGGTCCTGCAGATTCACCACGCCAGCCTTCCCCATTTCCCCAATGAACAGGTCCGGTGAGGCCTCGCGGCGTTCTTCCTTGACACTAACCTTGGAATCACGCAACAACGAAAGTCGCTGCAAGTTCCTTTGGGCAATGGGGTTGTGGGGGTCCTGCTGTATAGCGCGGCTATAGGCGTCTTTGGCCTTGCGAAATTCGCCTAACTCCATAAAAGCCCTTCCCAGTCGGTTGTAGGCATCTATATCGGTGGGGAAAAGTTCAATTATACTCTGATTGATAGTCACCGCTTCCTGCCATCTACTCTGCATCGCTAGAGCAATGGCCTCCTGGCTTGCCTTACGTCTAAGTCTTGCTTTATCTTCTTCTCGATCAGGCATTGTTCCACCCCCTGCAATTGCGGGATTCACTTGTAAAAACTCGCTCCGAACCCGTTCAATATATCAACTATTTTACATTAGTCAATGTGTCAAAAAAAGGCCCAATTGTCAAGTGCCTACAGTACGGTCGCGAATAATTTTTGACAAAAAATGTCCATTATGTTAGCCTTTTAACTTGCGAACGTCAAGCGAAGCAAAGGGGAATCCCGTGAGAGATAAAGTACAAGCCGTCTTGGACAACATTCGACCTAGCCTCCGCGCTGACGGCGGCGATGTAGAACTGATCGATGTTAAAGATGGCGTCGTCAGCGTCAGGCTTAAGGGCGCCTGTGCCGGCTGCCCGATGTCAACTATGACTCTAAAAAACGGCATAGAGCGGTTGCTGAAACAAGAGATATCGGACGTAAAAGAAGTAAAAGCTGTCTAGTCTATTATCCTTATTCAAGCGCAAACGCCTTATGTAAAGCCTTTATCGCTTCTTTCGCTTTTTCTTCGGCAATGATACAGGTTATTTTTATTTCCGATGTTGTTATCAGTTGGATGTTGATACCTTCGTCCGAAAGCGCTTTAAACATACCCGATGCATAGCCCGGTGTGTTCTGCATTCCCGTGCCAACGATACTTATTTTAGCCAGCGTCGAATCGCTGACGCAGTCCTTGGCCCCGATGGACTTGGCTATCGGCTTGATCAAAGACATGGCTTTGTCTAAATCGCCTCTGGCAACCGTAAACGTCAAATCTGTAATATTGTTGATGCTGGCATTTTGCACGATTGCATCAACACTTATGCTGGCTTTAGCCAGGGGCTCGAAAATTGCCGAGGCTATGCCCGGCCGGTCAGGAACACCGACAACAGTGACCTTCGCTACGTTTAAATCGTGAGCAATGCCTCGCACTTTATTTCTTACTTCCATTGGAATCCCTCCGTGAATGATAGTACCGGGTTTGTCATTGAAGCTGGAAGCCACCAGTATCGGCATGTTATATACCTGCCCCAGCTCTACCGCGCGTGAGTGCATAACCTTGGCTCCCAGGGTCGCCAATTCCAGCATTTCCTCGTAGCCGATTTCCTCGAGCTTGTGAGCTTCGGGCACGATTCGAGGGTCGGCGGTGAATACGCCCTCAACATCCGTGTATATCTCGCATATGTGAGCTTTCAGAGCCGCCGCCAGCGCCACGGCCGTGGTATCGGAACCACCCCGCCCAAGAGTCGTTGTGTCCTTTTCTTTGGTTATGCCCTGAAATCCAGCTACGATAACGATATTTCCTTTCTCCAGCTCTTTAACGATTCGTTTGGGCTCTATGTGCGTAATACGGGCCTTAGAGAAGACAGAGTCCGTCTCGATACCAGCTTGAGCTCCCGTCAGGCTTACCGCCTGGTAGCCCATGTTGTGCAGGGCCATAGCCATTAGCGTGCTGGATACGATTTCGCCGGTAGATAACAGTACATCAAGCTCCCGTTCCAGAGGTTTGGGATTAACATCCCTGGCGAGCTGAATCAACTGGTCGGTGGTTTTGCCCATTGCCGAAACGACCACGACCACGTCATTACCTTTTTGCCTGGTGGCTACGATACGCCTGGCCACGTTATTGATTTTCTCAGCATCGGCCACGGAGCTGCCGCCATATTTTTGAACTACGATTGCCATTTTGCCTCCTGCGTATTGTAGACTATCAATTGCTGTTTTTCCAGCCTTCTATTCTCGTATCAGCCTGTCCATAATTTTATAACCGTCTTCGATAAAAATACCTGTGTCTTTTGCCTGCGCTTCGGTATACTTTTTGGCCCCGTTTGACTCAATTCCAGAACCCCAAAGCACAAACGGTACCGGCTCTTCGGTGTGGGTTTGAATTTTTATGGGAGTGGGATGGTCGGGCAGCGCCAGTACTCTGAGCTTGCCTGAATTCCAGGATTTTATCCGGCCTACCACTTCTTGATCGATACGCTCCAATGCTTCAACTTTCTGGTCAATCGAACCGCCGTGGCCTGCCTCATCCGGAGCTTCGATATGCACTATTACCAAATCATATTTATCGAGCGCTTTCAAGGCTCCGCTGGCCTGAGCTAGATAGTCGTTATCGGGGCCATCGGTAACCCCCTGAATATCCAGAATATCCATGCCGGCCATTTGGGCTAGCCCACGGAGAAGATCGACGCCGGACGTCATGGCCGCCTTGAGACCGTAGGCTTTTTTGAACGGCGGCATCTCCGGTATCTGACCGCTCCCCCAGAAAAGCCAGATCATGGTCGCCGGAATATCGCCTCTGGCTTTTCGCTCCAAATTAACCGGGTGTGCTACGAGGACCGCCTTGGATTTATCCATCAGGTCACTCAGCAGTTCACTGCCCGGACCCCGCGGTAGAAACTCGGCAACCGGTTTATCCGGTATATCGTGCGGCGGCGTGCATTTTGCCGCGAGGGTCTCTTCATGGCCTTTTATCTTGCAAATATGCCGGTAGCGGACACCCGGATAAAAATGAATTTCGCTGCTGCCCAGTTTTTCATTTAAAGAGGCAATCAGCGCCTGAGCTTCAGCTGTTTCGATATGCCCCGAGCTGTAGCTCCACATCTTGCCGTCCCGAACGGCCACCAGATTGCAGCGGAAAACGACTTCATTTTTGGCGACGGGTATACCCATGCTCTTCGCCTCGATGCCGCTCCGGCCGCGATAATAAATCTTCGGGTCGTAACCAAGCACCGACATGCAGGCACAGGCACTGCTAGGTTCCATTCCCGCAGGCACGGTGCGTAACAGACCAACCGTCCCTTCCCGTGCCATCGAGTCCAGGTTCGGCATACGCGCCAGTTCCAGGCAGGTCTTACCACCGCGGTCAGGCAGCGGCCAACCGGCGGCGCCGTCGATTATTAAAACGCAGTACTTCATTGCAGCTATTTATTCCTCGTTATTAAGAGCAGAGGATTAAGAGACGATGAAATTCCGATTGAAAACAATGCTAATATTACAATGCTTGCCCCAAAAGTTAAAGCCGCTTATAATATCCGATGGCGGGGCGTAGCGCAGTCTGGTAGCGCGCAGCGTTCGGGACGCTGAGGTCGGAGGTTCGAACCCTCTCGCCCCGACCAGTTTATCCCACAATCCTCTTGGCTTCTTCCCACAAAGCGTTCTGCTCATCGAGGGAAAGGTTCGCCAGGTTGAGGTCGCGTTCACGGCACATTTCCTCCATGCGGGTAAAACGTCGAAAGAAACGCTGGTTGGCGGACCGGAGCGCCATCTCCAGGTCTATATCCAGGCGTCGAGCAACATTGGCCAAAGTAAAAAGCAAATCGCCGAACTCGTCGGCTTTTTCCTGCTGGCTCCGAGCCTCCTTAATTTCTCCAACCTCTTCAGCCAGCTTGTCTATGATTTCTTCCACTGTCTGCCAGTCGAAGCCGACTCCGGCAACTCGACGCTGCATGGACTGGCTGTAGGCCAGGGCCGGCATCTGCCCCGGCATGCCGGCTAAAATAGATTCACCTTCTGCCCTTTCCTCCTGTTTCAAGGACTCCCAGTTCTGCTCCACTTCCTCTATTCCCGAGGCTTTCTGGCCGCCGAAGACGTGGGGGTGACGGTGAACCAGCTTGTCACTGATCCTTTGTATGACATCATCAATATCGAACTGCTCTGCTTCTTCGGCTATCCGGGCGTGAAGCATGATTTGAAGCAGCAGGTCGCCAAGCTCGTCGCGCAGCTTAGCCGGCATACCTTCGTCGAGCGCCTGCAAAACCTCGTAACTTTCTTCGACTAAAAAAGGCCTCAGCGAATCATGCGTTTGTTTCTTATCCCACGGGCATCCATTGGGTCCGCGAAGCCGAGCAATGATTCCCCTAAGCCGGGCAAAATTACCGAATTTTTTCTTGGGCAAAATTTTACTCCAATAATATTGTCGCCACGCTATTATAGTGAGGCAGCCATCGGCTGGCAATTACTTTTTAATACGCCCTAAAAACTTTAATAAAAAACGCGGAGCAAATGCTCCGCGCTATCGATGACACTAATGGATATTGTCGCTTATCTCCGGTTGCCGCCCATGGCCAGTAGGACAAAGTAGAAGAGCTGGGCCACTGCCTGAAGCGTCGCCGCTACGTAGGTTAAGGCTGCCGCCGACAGAACAGCGCTGGCTCCATTATATTCATCCGCCGCCACCAACCCCGTGCTGCGCAGCATTTGCCTGGCGCGGTTACTGGCGTTATATTCCACCGGCAGCGTAACCAGGCTAAATAGTACTGCCAGGGAAAACAGAAACACACCGATCCAGACTACGGTCATACCGAAGGCGGCGCCGAACACAGTCAATAGAAAACCAAGAATAACAAAGACATAGCCAAGCGTGCTGCCGAGATTCGCAGCTGGAACCAGAGAGGTGCGGAACCTCATGAAGGCGTAGCCCACCTTGTCCTGTACGGCATGTCCCACCTCGTGCGCCACGATTCCTAGCGCGGCCACAGAAGGTGTATTGGCCACATCCGGCGACAGCCGCAGCACTTTCTTTCTGGGGTCGTAGTGGTCACCGAGCCGGCTTTTTATTTGCTCTACTGCCACGTTGCCCAGGCCGTTCGACTGTAGCAACCTCTCCGCGGCTTCAGCTCCCGTGATACGTTGCGAATTGGCCATCTTGGAATATTTATTGAAAGCAGAATTGACCTTTGCCTGCGCATAAAACATGAAGATTAGCGGTGGTATCATTATCAAAAACCACAGCGGGTCAAAGAAAAACATTTTCTAAATTCCTCCCAAATCAGCCTTAATTTTAGTTAATCGATGACATTCTGTCAAAACAAATTGCCGCCGATAAAGTCGTGCTGGCCTCGTGCAAATTCCGCTGCCGGAAGCTCGCGCTTCCCCTCCAACTGTACCGTCACCAGCCCCAAAACCCCGTCTTCGGTTTGTACACCGACTGCCGCCGCAGCGGCCGAAGGCAGCGCTACCACTTTTCCCGGCTCTCTGGATTTTCCAACGTGCAGCGGCACAACTTTAATCAGCTTTAACCGGCGGCCTTTCCAGTGGGTATAGCTGCCGGGCCAGGGGTCGAACGCCCGGATCCGCCGCCAAAGTTCTTGCGTCGACAGTTGCCAATCTATCTCTCCTTCTTCCTTTTTTATTATTCGGGTATAAGTTGCCTGGCTGTCATCCTGGGGCTGAGGTTTTATTCGACGCTCAATCCATTGGGGAATGGTCTCAACCAGCAGTTTGGCGCCCAGTACCGCCAACTTAGATTCCAGAGAGCCGGTGGTATCTTCGTCGGATACCGGCTGTTTTATCTGACTCAAAATCGGGCCGGTATCCATGCCCGCGTCCATTATCATGATGGTGACACCCGTTATTTCGTCTCCGCTTAAGATGGCGCCAGCTATTGGCGACGCGCCACGATGTCGGGGCAGCAAAGATGGGTGAACATTGAGACACCCAAACTTTGGTACATTAAGTACTTCCGGCGGCAGCAGCAATCCGAAGGCGGCCACCACAATAAGGTCAGGCGAAAAAGCGGCTAACGTCTCAACGGTTCCGGTGTCTTTAAATTTTTCTATCTGCACAACTTGCAGTCCGTTGGAAACGGCGAACTGTTTTACCGGTGGTGATATAACCTGCTGGCCGCGTCCGGCTTTTCTGTCCGGTTGGGTGTAGACCGCGACCACCTGAAAACCGCTGCTGACCAGAGCCCCTAGGTTCGGCACAGAGAATTCCGGAGTGCCCATAAAAACGACTCGATTTTTCATGTCATAAATTTTTTCTCAAAATATTTTATCAAGTCCCTCTATTATGTCAAAAACCCCCTTGACATGCCAAGAGATGGACGTGTTAATCTTAGTGAGTTGTGGCGCGGGTCCCCGGAAAATTTTTCGTAGCCTTCATCCGCAAAAAATTGCTGGTTTAGCTTGTAACTTTTAGGGCTCATAAGAACGAAATTTGATGATGGGTGGGGGGTTTTTGTTGCATTTCATGGGGGCACCCAAGCGAAATTTGTATTGTTAGGAGAGAGTTGAAGTCAGCACAATCGATATGGGAAGCCGCTCTGGGAGAACTTCAACTCCAGGTCAATAAGCCGAACTTTGATACGTGGCTCAAGGATACCTCCGGCATAAGTTATAAGGAGGGCGTTTTCATCATCGGTGTACCTAACGTTTTTATTGCCGAATGGTTGAAGAGCCGACTCCACTCTCTCATTAAGAGAACCCTCACCAGCATTACCGGACAATCCGTCGATATTCAGTTCGCCATCCGGCCTATCAATCAAGAGGCACAGCCAGTGGGCGCCCGCCAGGCAGATGGAGGCACCAGCACCAGGATAAAGGGACCGCTGTCATCTTTCAGGTTAAATCCAAAATATACTTTCGACAATTTTGTGGTCGGTGAAAGTAACCGCCTGGCTTACGCCGCAGCACTGGAAGTTGCGGAGGATCCTGGTAATAAATATAATCCACTGTTTATCTACGGCGATACCGGGTCGGGTAAGACGCATCTGCTGCATGCCATAGGGCATATAGCCAAGTCCAAGGGGCTGACCACACTTATCGCCAGCGCCGAACAGTTTACTACGGAATTTGTTGTCGCTCTTAAGAACAATAAAATTGACGATTTTCACCGGAAGTTCAGGAGCACCGACTTTTTGCTGGTGGACGACATCCAATTCCTGAGTGGCAAGGCACAAACACAGGAGTGCCTGTTTCATATTTTCAACGACCTCTACGAAAAAAACTGCCAGATAGTGGTGACCAGCGACCGGCCTCCAAGAGCCATATCCTCTATTACCAAAAAATTGAGGTCGCGATTGGAATGGGGACTCATTGCCGACCTCGGTATTCCGGACCTGGAGACCCGATTAGACATACTTAAAGTCAAGATCAAACAGCTAAACATAGCCCAGCCACCAGCTGAAGTCCTCCGCTTTCTTGCAGTGCAGTTCCAGCAAAACACACGCGAGTTGGAAGGCGCGCTGAACCGTGTGGTTACCTACTCCAGATTGAGCGCCGAAAAAATAGATATGAAGCTTACAGTCCAGTCACTGGCTGATATAATCCCCAAAGATAGCCGGCAGGTTCAGGGCACGAGCCCGAAGGTCATAATAACTACTGTGGCCAACTTCTACGGAATCGATACTGAGGTCCTGACCGGTAAACAAAGAGACAAGACGGCGGTTTTGGCACGTCAGGTCACCATGTACCTGCTGCGCGAGCGAAACCACTGCAGCCTCGCCGAAATCGGTACTATTCTGGGCGGCAGGGACCATACCACCGTGCTTCACGGTTGTGAAAAAATCGCTTCGGAAATAGACGTTAATCCGCAGCTCCAAGAATCAATTACCGAGATTCGGCGCAAATTAAAGCCCCGAAAACCCGCATCCGCGTCATGATTTTACCCCATTGTGGAAAAACTACACCGGATGGTGGATAATTCTTCCATCACTGTTGAAAAGCCCTTAGCTTATAGCTCTTGAACTTCATATTCATAATCTTGACTTTTCAACATTAGCGAAGTAGCTTAAACATTATTAATAAATCATCACCATAATCTAAGTTAATATAAATATAGTATAAGGATATTAAAAATAGTGGATAAAGTAGAAGTAGTAGTCAGGGGAGGAGATGGTGGAAACGGGGTGGTAAGTTTCAGACATGAAAAGTTTGTGCCTCTTGGTGGACCTGATGGTGGGGATGGAGGCAGTGGGGGCAGCGTATATATTAAGGCTGACAGGAACGTTGCCGGGTTAGAGGAGTTCAAGAGCCGGAGAAATTTCAAAGCAGAGGCGGGTCGCAATGGAGGCAAAAAGAAAAAACACGGTTCAAAGGGCGACGACCTTTCAGTTAAAGTACCAATAGGGACCATGGTATTTATAAAGGAAAATGATGAACAAGTAATACTGGCCGACTTAAAAGATGACGGACAGAAAACTATGGCGGCGAGGGGTGGAAGAGGTGGCCTAGGCAACGTCCATTTCGCCACTGCTAGAAATCAAGCTCCGAAGCAGGCAACCAGAGGCCAGCCAGGTGAAGAGCACCGGCTAATACTTGACCTGAGAATAATAGCCGACGTGGGAATAATTGGCTACCCTAATGCCGGAAAATCTACGTTACTTGCGGTATTGTCCAAAGCCACACCGAAGATAGCCGACTACCCTTTCACCACCGTTGAACCAGCACTGGGAATGGTTGAAACGGGATCAAAGACGTTTATAATGGCGGAGATTCCCGGGCTTATAGAAGGCGCCCACGAGGGCAGGGGATTGGGACACGAGTTCCTGCGCCATGCTGAAAGGACAAAAATTCTTCTGAACCTGGTAGATGGTACCGCATCAGACCCCGTAGATAATATGAATAAACTAAACCGGGAGCTGGTACTATATAAACCTGAGATGGAGCAAAAACCGCAGATAATAGCCATAAGTAAAGTCGACCGGCCAGAAGTCGCAGCCAGAATAAAGGAAATCGACAGGCTTTATAAATCTCTGGGAAAGAAAGTATTTTTTATATCGGCGGTTAGCGGACAGGGTTTACCGGAGATGCTGGCGGAGATAACCCGCATGCTGGATGCAGCCAGAGATTTGCTGGTCGGTCGCGAAGTCCCTGTTGTAGTTTTTCGACCTAAACCGAAGATGAGACGCCCAAAGGAAAGGCGGAGTAAATGAATATAGGAATATTAGGCGGTACTTTTGATCCCATCCATTCCGGACATCTGGTCATCGCCGAAAAAGCTTTTGAGAAGTTTGGCTTTACGAAGGTGCTTTTTGTCCCGGCAGGCCAGCCGTGGATGAAGGCAGACCAGGAGATTACCCCGGCACTGCACCGGGTAGAGATGGTAAAAAGGGCCATTGCCGGAAAAGATAATTTCGAACTTTCTATGGTAGAGATGGATAGACCCGGGCCTTCTTTAAGCGTAGATACAGTAGATATTCTACGGAAGAAACTTGGCGGTAAAACAGCGCTATTTTTCCTTGTGGGCTGGGATAGCCTTGCCGGGCTGCCTCAGTGGAAAGAGCCAGGAAGGCTGGTGAAGATGTGCAAACTGGTAGCGATAAACCGGCCTGGATTCAGTAGACCTAATTTGAAAATACTTGAAACCAATATACGAGGCGTTATAAAAAGCGTAGTCTGGATGGATATAGAGCCCATAGATATCAGTTCTTCAGACATAAGAAAAAGAGTAGCCGAAGGATTGTCCATAAAAGGACTGGTCCCGGAAGCAGTAGAACGATACATAAAGGAAAATAATCTGTATCGATAACTGAAATAAGCTGATACTAGATATCGAGGTTTCTAACGCTTTTAGCGTGGGCTTGAATGAATGATTTACGGGGCGGCACTTCGCTGCCCATCAGCATGCTGAATATCCTGTCAGCTGACATGGCATCATCGATTACCACCCTGAGCATAGTGCGCGATTCGGGGTTCATCGTCGTATCCCAGAGTTGCTCGGCGCTCATTTCTCCCAGGCCTTTGTACCGCTGGATTTCTACTTTCTTACCTTTTAGCTCGCTGAGCTTGGTGTCTCTTTCTTTGTCCGAGTAAATCCAGGAAACCTCTTTGCCCGATTGAATCCGGTAAAGCGGTGGCTGGGCGATGAAGACGTGGCCACGGGAAATTAGTTCAGCCATGTTGCGGAAAAAGAAGGTTAGCAGCAGTGTCCGGATGTGAGAGCCGTCGACATCGGCATCCGTCATAATTATTATGCGGTTGTATCGCAGCCGGGAGAAATCGATCTGGTCGCCGATACCGGCGCCCACGGCGGTTACAATTGCCCGTATTTCCTCGTGGTCCAGTATCTTGTCCTTGGGTGCCTTTTCAACATTCAATATTTTACCGCGCAACGGTAATATGGCCTGGAAGCGGCGGTCTCTACCCTGCTTGGCTGAACCACCGGCCGAGTCGCCTTCCACCAGGAAGAGCTCACACTGATTTGGATCCGTCTCCGAGCAGCTAGCCAGCTTACCGGGCAGCATACCGGCATCAAAACGGCTGCTCTTAAAAATGAGGTCACGCGCTTTTCTAGCTGCCTCCCTGGCCTTAGCCGAAACCAGACATTTATCTATGATGGCCTTGGCGTCGTCGGGATGCTGCTCCAAATAAACAGCCAGGCCATCGGCCACGATAGATTCAACCTGCGTCTTTATTTCCGGATTGCCGAGTTTGGCCTTGGTCTGTCCCTCGAACTGAGGCTCAACCAGCTTGACGCTGATGACCGATGTCAAACCATCGCGGACGTCATCACCTATGAGGTTGGTATCCGAATCCTTCAATATCTTGTTCTTCCGGGAATAATCATTAAGAACCCGGGTAAGCGCAGAGCGGAAACCGGTCAGATGACTGCCGCCGTCTATGGTGTTAACGCAATTAGCAAAGCTCAGAGTGGATTCGGAAAAGCCGTCGTTGTACTGCAGGGCTACTTCGACAATAGTGCTGTTCATGGTGCCGGAAATGTAGATGGGCTGACGATTTAACACCGTCCGGTTTTTATTAAAACGGCCGACAAGGCTGGCAATGCCTCCTTCGAAGAAGAAGGTTGCCTCCTGGTCCGTCCTTTCGTCAATAAGGCTTATCTCGAGGTTCTTATTCAAGAAGGCCAGCTCCTTGAGACGCTGACGGATGGTATTGAAATCGTAATTGATGGTGTTGAAGATTTTGGTGTCAGCGAGGAAAGTAACGGTGAGACCGGTTTCGTCTGTCTCTCCGATAGCCTCCAGCTTGCACATCGGCGTGCCGCGTTCGTATTTCTGGCGGTAGATTTTACCATCACGGCGGACCTCGGCATTAAGCCAGGCGGAAAGTGCATTTACCACGGAAGCGCCCACGCCGTGCAAACCGCTGGAAACGGTATAGGTGCGGCCGCCGAACTTGGCGCCGGCGTGCAGCCGGGTCATCACCGCTTCCAGCGCTGAGGTCTTGGTTATGGGGTGCTTGTCTACAGGTATGCCGCGGCCATTATCGATGACCGTTACGGAGTTGTCCTTATGAATAATTATCTCGGTCCGGTCGCAGTAGCCGGCCATGGCCTCGTCTATGCTGTTATAAACTATCTCGTAGACCAGGTGATGGAGGCCGTGCTCGTCAGTGGAGCCGATGTACATGCCGGGGCGGCGTCTGACCGCCTCCAGGCCGTCCAGAACGCGGATGTCCTCAGCGGTATAGTCGGTATTATTATTGACGTGCTCTTTAATCCGCTTTTTAGACAGTTTATCTACCGGCTTCTTTGGGGCTTTCGTAGCCTGTTTTCCAATTTGTTTTTTCGGCATAGCTATAAAAAAACCACCATTATTATTTTATCTGTTATGGGAAATACTGGACTGGAAATAATGGGGCCGCAGACAACATCAAAATTCTACATTTAGTGCCTGCCCGTCCCATCGTTACAAGGGATTGCATTGAACGTATTTTACCATATTTTAAAGAAAAATACGAAAAACAAATTGGCGTTAGCTTATACCCAATAGAGGAGGATTTTAACTCAGTTTGTCTGGTGCCCGCCATCGTGGACTCTGGCAGTCTCGAGGAGCTTAATAATGCTGGGCCCTTCGGGTGAGGAACAACCGACTTCGAAACTGCTACACACGGTACAGGTAACGCTGAACTTATCTATATCGATTATGTTCACGAATCGGTCACACTTCTCCGCACTGCGTTCAAACCAATATTCGAGGATTTCGGAGGTCTGCGGGAAATGTTGCCTGAAGTTTCTGGAGATAAAGAAAACGAAGTTGAGGTTCTCGGCAAGAGGAAAATATATACGCAACTTAGCCTCCCGGCTGTAATGAAATCACGAACTCACACAAGCCGCTATCAGGCATAGCTTTCGGCATCACAACAGAAATGCGGTCACCGGTGTTTACTGCAGCGGTCTCGAAGCTGGCGAGACAAAGACCCTTACACGGCAGACCTTTAATACCGGCTTCGGTAAGCGCTTTATGCACGGAACAACCGGAAACCTGAAGAATCAATTCCGTGGGCGTAGCGCGGGTTACGTTCCAGCGATCTGTCGGCCTGGGACCGAAGATAGACAGCTCTACGTACCTTTCCAGACGGTGTGGAAAAGATATACCTGTCTGCTTATAGACTTTCTCTACCATTTCGCCGGTACGGTCAAGGTATTTGCCGTCAGCCAGGTTAATAGTGAAATTAATCAACTCCTTGCCAAATTCTTCAAAGGATTTATAAGCTGACTTATCGTCCTTGCCAAGCAGGCTCCCGACAAGTGTCCTAATATCGAATTTAGCCATGGTCTCCTCAACCAGGCCTTTGTCGGCATCGAAAAGTAGTGCTTTCCCGGGCTCCTCCAGTGCCATCAACTTTTCTTTGGCTATCTTGCCGAATTTCCAACCCGTGGCCATTTTACCTCCATTAGAAGCTAACCTGAATGGCGTTGTTGGGACAGCCGTTGACACAGTCCATACAGCCGCTGCATTTTTCGAAACGAACACCGGCCACCAAAAACTGGCTCCGGTATATTTCTTTGAACTTGCGGGGTCCTACCCGGGTGCCCAGCCCGAGAACGTGTGTAGGGCATATCAGCAAGCATTTACGACAACTAAGCGGGTCGAGGCATTTTTTGTAGTCTACGGTTATGGTCGGCAGCATGTATATTTCCTACATATGGATTCTCACCAGACATTGGCCAGGGCTGGCAGGCTGGACCGTTCCACCAGACTAATGGCTTCCTGCGGACATTCGGTAACGCACAGGCCGCAGCCGAAGCACTGAAACTGATCGATATAGGCCTTCTCCTGCGTAGCGGAGAAGCTCAAGGCCTTAAACTGGCAGCGATGGATGCAGGAGGCGCAACCGTTGCACAGGTCGTTATCAACTTTAGCCACGTGGTGTCCCTTCCACAGAAACTGCACACCGAAGTCGATGGTCGTTCTAATGGCGCTGCAGTCAGGGTAGTCGCAGTTGCAGATGCCCCCAAGGTATGGAGTGCCGAAGGTAAACAATGTCTGGACCAGGCCTCTCTGGTTCATCTTGGTAACGGCGTCTTTGGCCTCATCCGGTGTAAGAAACTGCAAACCACCGCGGTAGGTATCGGGCCACCTTTCCCATTTATACATGCCAGGCCCCATGCCCATGCAGGTGAAGTTCTCTTCGTCAGGCAGGCCGAGCATAGAACGACGGCAGGCGCAGGTCATAAGCGCGATGGGATAAATAAAATCGATAACCTTGAGAGTATCTTCCAGTGTGACCACCTGGCCGAAGTGGACCCTCCAGGCGAGCTGCTCGATATCATGCCTGTGCTTGGCGATGGCCTCGTGATCCTTGCGATCGAGGGCTTCGATAAAATCCTGCTTAACCAGCGACATGCCGCCGGCTACGATGGGATTGGGCTCTAAATCCGGGCCCTCGTCCTTTCTTATCTTGTACAGCTTCCGGGCATAATTTGCCGGGTTGAAGTACCATCTGGAATAGCCCTCGGCGTACTTATCGCACCACTGACACATAGCTCGCGTCCTTTGGTAAAAACTAGAGTATTTTAGCATACTCTAATCAACAGTAAAACAATTTACTGAATAACGTACTGCCTATCGAATAACCAGATATTGACATTTATAAGTATACATAGTATACTGAGATTACAGAGTAAACATGGTACACATAGTAAACAAAGTAATTGACGTATACTAAGTAAACATGATATACTGCGTGTACTTAGTAAACTGAGTACACTAAGTAAATGAAGTAAACCAAGTAAACGATAAGGAGGTAATTTGCGCATAATATCTTTGACCAATGAGAAAGGCGGCGTAGGAAAAACCACCTGCACTTTAAACCTTGGAGCCGCCCTGGTTAGCCTCGGTAAAAAGTGCCTTTTATTCGACCTGGACCAGCAAATGGCCCTGACTTACAGCTTCGGTATACCGGCTGACCAGGTAAAAAGTAGCGTATATGAAGTCTTACGTGGAGAGGCCAAGCTGCAGACAGCTATGTGGCAGCAGCTAAATACCAATTTGTACATCGTGCCGGGCAGCCCTAAACTAGCCGGATTTGACGTGGAAATGGCCAACGAGATCGGCAGTCAGGTGCTATTAAAGGAAGTGGTGTCCGGCGTAAATGGCTTCGACTATATACTATTCGACTGTCCGCCAAGTCTAAGTATGATAGTGGTCAATGCCCTTACAGCAGCCAGGGAGGTTTTTGTGCCCATGCAGGCTGAATTTTTAAGCATGCAGGGCATGGCCAGACTATTAGAGATCGTGGAACGCGTAAAAAAACGACTTAACAGCAACCTGGAAATAACCGGAATCATCGGCACTATGTACGACCAGAGACGTATTTTGAACAGAGAGGTTATTGCCAAAGTAGAGGAGCATTTCCCGGGCAAAATTCTGGGTGTAATTCGAGACTGCATAAGCCTGGCGGAAGCGCCATCCAGAGGCTGGGATATTCTGGCCTATAGACCTTACAGCCTGGGTGCTCAGGATTTCATGGCTCTGGCTCAGAGAGTAATACAGATGGAGGTATAATATGGAACGTAGATTAGGCAGAGACCCTTTTGCTCAAAGTGGGTTGGATAGGATTTTCTCACCGGTGGTGGAGCAAGCGACTACTCCTACATCTATACCGGAGGCTACTTCAAAGCCGGCAGCGGTTAAGGCCAAACCACCAGTTAAAACAAGTAGCGCGGTGAAGACCAGGCAAGTGTCATCTGTTATTGATACCTCCACATCGTCTAAAGGATTGCCGCAGGGCTGGACCAGGGCTACTTTTATCGTTCGTCAGGACCTGGTACACAAGGTAAAAAGAGCCGCTTACTGGGATAGGCGGCAGATTAAAGACCTGGTCAGCGAAGCCCTGGATGCTTACCTGGCAGGCAAAAAGACAGACTAATTATGAGAATTGATAATAATGAGCCGCACCAGATATACAAGGACTTCTGGGAGTGGCTATTATGCGATTGGCACATCGTATTTGTTGTAGCGTTAATAATAGGCTATCCTTACTATCTATTTACTACGATAGAGGTTTAGCTTCAATCAATAGAATACCTGATTAGTTAAGCGCAGTATTCTGCTCAATTGCCCAACGTATTGACTTTGTTGTATACTTGTGTTATATTGCGCATTTGTGTCTACTAGCCATTAGTCTGGGTCCGAAAAACCTGATTAAGCCGGCTGGTTGAACCGGGCAGAATCCCTTCGGGGAAGAGGCCCGATGGACAACTAGGTGGCTTTTTAATTGTAAGACATAAATATATTAAGGAATACGTATGCCAACTGTTAACCAACTGGTAAGAAAGGGACGGCGGAAGCAGTCCAGGAAAACCAAGGCTCCGGCTCTGGGCATCAGCTTCAATACGCTCAAGAACGCGGTTCGCCGGAATGCCAGATCGCCGCAGAAACGCGGTGTTTGCGTTCAGGTGAAGACGATGACGCCCAAGAAGCCGAATTCGGCTTTGCGCAAGATCGCCCGTGTCAGGCTGACCAACGGCATTGAAGTCACGGCCTACATACCGGGAGAGGGCCATAATCTCCAGGAACACTCGGTGGTGCTTATCCGCGGGGGCAGAGTGAAGGACTTGCCTGGAGTCAGGTATCACATAGTCAGGGGCGCTCTGGACACAGGCGGCGTGGAGAACAGGCGGCAGGGACGCAGCAAGTACGGTGCCAAGAAGGGCAAGGCGGTCAGAATCGCCGGTGGTACAGGTGGTGCAGTGGCGGCGGCTGGTGCTGGTGGCGCGGGGGGAGCGGAATAAATGCCACGGCGAGCCAAAGTAGTAAACAGACATACCCACCCCGATTCAAAATACGGAAGCGTTACCGTATCCATTTTAATCAACAAAATCATGTTCGGCGGTAGGAAAGCTACAGCCGAACGTGTTATCTATGACGCAATGGATATCGTCAATAAAAAGCTAAGCACCGAGCCTTTACCGGTACTGGAACAGGCCCTCAAGAATGCCACGCCGGTGCTCCAGGTCAAATCAAGGCGCGTTGGCGGCGCTACTTACCAGGTGCCGGTTGAGGTCGAGCCCGCACGCGGCCTATCTCTGGCCATGCGCTGGATAATAACCTATTCCAGGGCTCGCGGCGGTAAGTCGATGGCGGAAAAACTAGCGGCCGAGATCGTTGACGCTTCGCAAGGCCAGGGGGCCAGCATCAAGAAGCGCCAGGATACTCACAAGATGGCCGAGGCAAATAAAGCTTTTGCTCATTATCGATGGTAATTACAGCAGGAATTAAACCCCAGCAGTCCAAAAAGACCGCTGGGTCAGGAAACAATGCCATGAGCCGGACTTTTCCTTTAGATAAGGTGCGGAATATCGGCATCATCGCGCATATCGATGCCGGTAAGACCACGGTTACCGAAAGGATCCTGTTTTATACCGGACGTACCTATAAGATCGGTGCGGTGGATGAGGGCACCGCGGTTATGGACTGGATGGCGCAGGAGAGGGAGCGCGGTATTACTATTACCGCTGCAGCCACCACCTGCCACTGGCAGGACCAGCGCATTAATATCATCGATACGCCCGGCCACGTAGATTTCACAGCCGAAGTTGAGCGCAGCTTACGCGTTCTCGACGGCGGCGTGGTGGTTCTGGATGCTGTGGCCGGTGTCGAAGCCCAATCAGAAACCGTATGGCGGCAGGCGGACAGGTATAAGGTACCCAGAATCTGCTTTATCAATAAGATGGACCGGGTGGGCGCCGATTTCTATAACACTGTGACTATGATTGAAGAACGGCTCAGGGCCAAAGCCATCCCGATTCAGGCTCCCTGGGGCAAAGAAAGCCAGTTTAAAGGCATTATAGATTTAATCGAAAACAAAGCCTGGCTGTTTTCCGAGGATATCAATGTGGCTCCGGTGGAGTCGCCGGTTCCTGAAGAAGAAAAGGAAACAGTAACCAGGCTTAGACAAACAATGATAGAGCGGCTGGCCGAGATTGACGACCATCTGATGATGCTTTACGTCGAGGGCAAGGAAATAGACAGCGAGCAGATTAAAGCCGCTATTAGAAGACTAACACTCTCCAATCGAATCGTCCCGGTGCTCTGCGGCACCGCTCTAAAAAACAAAGGTATACAACCGCTACTCGACGCGGTTGTTTTTTATCTGCCTTCGCCGCAGGACGTGCCACCGGTCAGTGTTATCGATTTAGAAACTGGCGAAGCCGACGTTATACCTCCCAGCGACGAAGCTCCGTTTTCAGCCTTAGCTTTTAAAGTAGTTGCCGACCCGTTCATGGGCCGGCTGGTTTATTTCCGTGTTTATTCGGGCAAAATCCAGGCTGGAAAGCAGGTCCTCAATTCCAGCAAAGGGCGCAAGGAGCGCCTGGGCAGGTTGATTCTGATGCATGCCAACCGCCGCGAGGAAATCGAAGAGGCCGATACCGGCAGCATAGCGGCTACGCTGGGATTAAAAGAGACCTTCACCGGAGATACACTATGCGACCCTAATAAGCCCGTTCTTCTGGAAGCAATACGCTTCCCTGAGCCGGTGCTGTCAATGGTTATAGAACCGAAGAGCAAGGCGGACCAGGACAAACTGGGCGAAGCCATGAACAAGCTGGCCGAAGAAGACCCCACCTTTAAAGTGCGCTCCGACTCTGAAACCGGTCAGACGCTTATTTCGGGTATGGGCGAGCTGCATCTTGAGGTATTGATCGACCGCATGCTCCGCGAGTTCAACGTTAAGGTTAACGTCGGCAAGCCACAGGTCGCCTATAAAGAGACCATTACCGTGCCAGTTGAAGCCGAGGGTAGATTCATCCGCCAGTTCGGCGGCCATGGACAGTACGGCCACGTATGGCTCAGGCTTGAGCCGGTAGAACGCGGCAGCGGCTTTAGATTCGTCGACCAGATCCGGGGAGGGGACGTACCCAAGGAATATATTCCGGCAATAGAAGCCGGTGTTAAGGAAGCTCTGGAAAGCGGCGTCATCGCTGGCTATCCTATAGTGGATATCAAGGCAACTGCCTACGACGGCAGCTATCATGAAGTAGATTCCTCGGACCTTGCTTTCAAGATGGCCGGTTCGATCGCGTTAAAAGCAGGCGCCCGTAAAGCCAACCCAATTATCCTGGAACCAATCATGAGGTTGGAGGTGGTGATGCCGGCCCAGTTCCTGGGCGATGTTATCGGCGACCTGAATTCTCGAAGAGGCCACGTTGACGGTATCGAGACCCACGGTGAGACCTGCGTGGTCAGGGCACTGGTTCCTCTGGCGGAGACGTTTGGTTATGCCACTATTTTAAGGTCCCTGAGCCAGGGTCGAGCTACTTATTCGCTCGAGTTTCATTCTTATAGAGAGCTACCGGCCAATCTGGCCGAGCAAATAGGCATGAGGGGTAGATAATGCCCAAACAAAAAATCCGACTCAAGCTAAAGGGATATGACCACAGGCTGGTTGACCAGTCGGTGGAACAGATCGTGGAGACGGCGGAGCGCACCGGCGCCGTAGTCGTCGGACCGGTACCACTGCCCACTCAAATCGAAAAGTTCTGCGTTATTCGTTCGCCCCATATCGATAAGGACTCGAGAGAACAGTTTGAAATCAGGACGCACAAGCGCCTTATCGATATACTGGGGCCGACTTCCAAGACAATAGACGCTCTAACTCAGCTTCAACTGCCTTCGGGCGTGGAAATAGATATCAGGTTATAGTAACAAAATGGTACAAGGTTTAATCGGCAGGAAAATAGGTATGACGCAACTTTTCCAGGATGAAGGAGAAGTAGCGGTTACTGCCATCGAGGCTGGTCCCTGTTTTGTGACGCAGGTAAAGACCGCGGCCACAGATGGATACAATGCCGTTCAGCTGGCTTTTGGAGAGGCTAAGAAGCTCAGCTTGCCGAAGAAAGGCCAGGTTAAAGAGGCCGGTCAGCTTAAACACCTTCGCGAATTTGAGACAGAAGATATCGGCTCGGTTAAGGTGGGACAGAAAATAGACGCGGATTTGTTTAAACCGGGCGATTTAATTAATGTAGTAGGTATATCTAAAGGCAAGGGCTTCGCCGGTGTGGTCAAACGCCACCATTTTGCCGGCGGCCCCAAGACACATGGTCAGTCTGACCGCCACCGGGCTCCCGGCTCGGTCGGTGCCACCACCTCACCCGGCCGCGTATTTAAAGGATTGCGGATGGCCGGGCACATGGGAGACAGACGGGTAACAGTCCGTAATTTGAAAGTGCTTAATGTAGATCTGGCCCGTCATTTATTATTAGTTAGAGGTGCGGTACCGGGGGGTAGGAAGGGACTATTGCTGATTAAGAAAGCAGGCGGGGGACAATAAGGTGAAAGTCCAGGTCTATAACTTAAAAGGGCAAGCTACTAAGCAGATAGATATCAGGGACGATATCTTTGCCGTCCCGTTCAATGAGTCCGTAGTACACCAGGCCGTGGTCAGACAACTGGCCGATAAGCGTACGGGAAACGCCGATACCAAGCGCAGAGGCGAGGTTGCCGGCAGCGGCAAGAAAATACACAACCAGAAACATACAGGCCGCGCCCGCCGCGGGGACATCAGGTCGCCAATGCTCAAAGGCGGAGGCGTCGCCTTCGGGCCACACCCCCGGAGCTACCGTCAGGCCATGCCTAAGAAGATGCGCCAATTGGCTTTGAAATGCGTACTGTCTGATAAAGCAGGCAACGGAGACCTGAAAGTCGTGGATAAACTCCAGTTTAACGAGATAAAAACGAAAGCGGTGCTGGATGTCTTGCTGTCGCTGGGCATTGCAGACCCGGTAATCATAGCCACCGCTGAGGTCAATCCTAATCTAGTTATATCTGCCGATAATCTGGCGGGCGTTAAAACGATTCCGGCGCCTTTGCTCAATGTCACTGAGTTACTTTCATCCAAGATTATATTAATGGATATCGATGCCGTACGTAAGGTCGAGGCGATATGGGGTGAAAAATCGCTGGCAAAGGCAGCGGCCGGCTCCAGTTAAGTTTTAAAATAGGTATCAATAACGATGCAGCCATATCAAATAGTAAAAAGGCCGTTAATCACTGAGAAGGCAACGATATTAAAAGAGCGAAGCATGTATGCCTTTGAAGTGAACAAGGCGGCTAATAAGCATGAAATAAAACAGGCCGTGGAAGCCGCCTTCAAGGTTAATGTGGTTAAAGTTACAGTTATGAGCGTCCCGGGTAAGATGAGAAGAATAGGCCGGCGGCAGGTGCTGACACCTGTGTGGAAAAAAGCGGTCGTCACACTGGCACCCGGCGAAAAGATCGAGTTCTTCGAGGGAGTTTAATTAAACTAGGGGAATTGAATTGGGCTCAGTAATTAAGAAGCGCAAGAAGAAAATGGCGAAGCACAAGCATCGCAAGCTTCTGAAGAAGACGCGATGGCAAAGGAGACATCCCTAGAGTTAGGGGAGATCAGGCTTTGGCGTTAAAGACTTATCGTCCGACTTCACCCGGCAGGCGGGGCATGGTTAGCCCCTCTTTCGAGGAGATAACCAAGCCAGTACCTGAGCGTTCTCTATTACTGCCCGTTAAGAAGAAGGCCGGCCGCAACAGTAGAGGTGTAGTCACCGTTCGGCACCGCGGCGGCGGCGCTAAGCGCAGACTGCGGATAATCGATTTTAAACGGGACAAGATCGGCGTGCAGGGTAAAGTTAACTCGGTAGAGTACGACCCGAACCGCTCGGCCCGTATTGCGCTTATTTACTATGCTGATGGAGAGAAACGTTATATACTGGCGCCTTTAGGACTTAATGTCGGTGATACCGTGATGGCTGGAGAGCAGGCCGACATAAAGCCTGGGAATACCCTGCCCTTGAGCGCTATACCGGACGGCACCTTGATTCACAACCTGGAGTTCGAGCCGGGTAAAGGTGGCCAGATAGTTCGCAGCGCCGGCTCAGCGGCACAGCTGCTGGGCAAAGAGGGCAAGTACTGCCTGGTTCGATTGCCTTCGGGCGAGGTACGGCGTTTTATGAGCAATTGCGTGGCCACCATAGGCCAGATAGGCAACCTGGAACATCAGGGTGTAAGGCTGGGCAAGGCGGGGCGTACCAGATTGCTGGGACGGCGGCCGCAGGTGCGAGGCTCGGCCATGACGCCGCGCGACCATCCGCATGGCGGCGGTGAAGGTAGGGCTCCCAGGGGCATGGCGCCCAAAACGCCATGGGGTAAAACGGCTCTGGGTCCCAAAACTCGTATTATTAATAAGGCTTCGGACAGATTAATTGTCAAGCGACGGAAATAACACAAGAAGGAAATCGAGAGGCTAGAAACGAATGTCACGGTCAGCTAAAAAAGGTGCTTATTGCGACGCGAAGCTACTTAAAAAGATAACTAACCTGAACAAGTCCGGTGAAAAGGCAGTGATAAAGACCTGGTCGCGTGCCTCTACGGTATTACCGGAAATGATAGGTCATACCATTGGAGTGCATGACGGCCGGCGACATGTACCCATATTCATTACCGAGAACATGGTGGGACATAAACTGGGTGAATTTGCCATAACACGGACATTCCGCGGTCATGTTACCAAGGCAGCGGTAACCGTAGCCCCCGTGGCCCCGGCTGCCCCGAAGAAGGCGGAAGGTGAATAAATCGTGAAAGTATCTTCTGTATCCAAAGATGTTCGTGCCTCGTCACGTAAGGTCAAACTGATCGTGGATATGGTGAGGGGCAGGAAAGTTGATGAGGCTTTGACTTTACTCAGGTTTTTGCCGGCTACACCGGCGGTGCAAGCCGTGTCCAAGACCATTAAATCGGCGGCAGCCAACGCGGAAAATAATTTTCAGATGGAACCCGCCGACCTCAGAATAACAGATATCTTTGCCAACGAAGGGCACACTTTCAAGAGATTCAAAGCTCAGGCCAGGGGCAGGGTTAATCCTATTTTGAAGCGCAGCACACATATAAATGTTTCTGTTGCCGAGGAGGAAGAGCACAGTGGGACATAAGGTTCATCCCTACGGTTTTAGAATCGGCGTTATCCGCGGCTGGTATGCCAAGTGGTACGATGTTAAGCATTACGCCGAGTTTTTACTTGAAGATTTGAAGCTGCGCCGTGCTATTGATGACAGGGCTGCTGATGGCGGCGTGGCCAGAGTTGAAATTGACCACCAGGGCAATGAAATTCTGGTAACCCTTTATTCCTCCCGCCCCGGCATAGTTATCGGCCGCGGCGGACAGAGAGCCGAGGAACTAAGGTCATATCTGGAGGGATTGGCCGGCAAGCGAGTCCGGCTGTCGATAAAAGAAGTCGAGCAACCGGAGTTGGAAGCCAGGCTGGTTGCCAGGAACGTAGCCGACCAGCTCGAACGCCGTATGGCCTTCCGGAGAGCCATGAAACAGGCGGCTTTCCGGACCATGCAGGCCGGCGCCAAAGGAGTGAAGATAAGCTGTGCCGGAAGGTTGGGTGGCAACGAGATCGCCCGCCGCGAAACAACCCTCCAGGGGCAGTTACCGTTACATACGCTTACCGCGGATATTGATTACGGATTTGCCGAAGCCCGCACGACGTTGGGCAACATCGGGGTTAAGGTTTGGGTTTACAAAGGTCATATTTATCCAGAAGTTAGGAGAGAAAGTGCTACAGCCGAAAAGAGTGAAGTATCGTAAAACTCACCGTGGAGCCAGAAGAGGCAAAGCCCATTCCGGAAACACCATTGTTTTCGGCGAGTTCGGTCTGCAGGCGCAGGAGGCGGCGTGGTTGAGCTCCCGGCAGATTGAAGCTGGTCGACGCGTTATCGTTCGTTATCTGCGCCGCGGCGGCCAGATGTGGATTCGTATTTTCCCGGATAAACCGGTGACTAAGAAACCCGCTGAGACCAGGATGGGCAGCGGTAAAGGTGCTCCCGACCATTGGGTAGCCGTGGTCAGGCCGGGAAGAATGCTTTACGAAATAGGCGGCATCAAAGAGGATATGGCCAAGGAAGCACTTCATCTGGCGGCTTATAAGCTGCCTATTGCAACCAGATTTGTAGCCAAAGAAACGGTCAAGGAAGAGGCATAGGTTGAAACTCGAGGAGATACGCGCTTTATCTGACGCTGAGTTGTTGAAGCGGCTGGGCGAAGCCAGCCAGGAGCTTTTTAATTTGCAGGTCAGGTTGGCCACCCGTCAGCTAGCTAATCACCGCGAGTTGCCCAGGGTCAAGAAGAGGATTGCCAGGATGCAAACCATCATTAAAGAGAGGGAGCTAGGCATAAGATAGCTTATGAAAGAGAATAGAAAAACCAGGACCGGCACTGTAGTCAGCGATAAGATGGATAAAACCGTCGTGGTGGTGGTACAAAGCTTGAGACGTCATAAGCTTTATAAGAAGGTGATCCGGCATACCTCCAAGTTCAAGGTCCACGACGAGACTAATAACTGCAAAATCGGTGACGTGGTTAAGATAGTAGAGACGCGTCCGTTATCCAAGGACAAAAATTGGCGTGTGGTCGAAATAATCGGCAGGAAAGAAGTGGTTGAAATAGAGCCGACGGAAACCATTTAGTGCAATTAGGAATATAGAAAGTGATTCAGCCTTATACCAGACTAAAAGTTGCGGATAATACCGGAGCCCGGCAGCTAATGTGTATTAACGTGCCCGGCGGTACGCGTCGGCGATATGCTACTGTTGGCGATATTATAGTAGGTACCGTGAAGCGAGCTATACCCGGCGGAGTAGTCAAAAAGAGCGAGGTTGTTAGAGCAGTGGTGGTGCGTGTATCCCAGCAGCATCATCGCGCGGATGGCTCATATATCAGATTTGACGATAATGCTGCCGTTATCCTGGATGATAAAAACAATCCCAGGGGTACACGTATCTTCGGTCCGGTAGCCAGAGAGCTCCGTGACAAGAATTTTATGAAGATAATATCCCTGGCTCCCGAGGTCTTATAAAATGAAAATTAAGAAAAATGATAACGTTTTGGTGATAGCCGGCAAGGACCGCGGTAAAAAAGGTAAAGTACGAAAATCTTTGCCGACGGAAAATAAGATCATAGTAGAAGGCGCCAACATGATTAAGCGCCATTCTCGGGCTAAAGGACAGGCCAGGCAGGCAGGCATTATCGAACTGGAAGCGCCCATGGACGTATCAAACGTCATGTTGATTTGTAATAAATGTAATAAGCCGGCCAGAGTAGGCCATCGCTTTCTGAGCGATGGCAGAAAAGCCAGAATTTGTCGGGTTTGCGACGAAGTAATCGATTAGGTGAAAGGTGCATTTTGGCAGTATCTCGCTTAAAAGAAAGATATAACAAAGAAGTGGTACCGGAGCTGATGAAAAAGTTCGGGTATAAGAACGTCATGCAGGTGCCGAGGCTTAGCAAAATCGTGCTTAATATCGGTCTTGGCGAAGCTATACAAAATCCCAAGGCATTAGAGAGCGCCGAAAAGGACCTGTCGGCAATAACCGGACAGCATCCCGTAATTACCCGGTCGAAGAAATCAATCGCTGCCTTTAAACTCAGGGAAGGTATGCCGGTCGGCATGTCGGTCATCCTTCGCGGCCAGCGTATGTACGATTTCTTCGATAAGCTCGTCAGCGTAGTGTTGGCCAGGATAAGAGACTTCCAGGGTGTTCCCAGGGAGTCATTCGACGGCAAAGGCAACTATACTCTGGGAATGAAGGAACAGGTAGTTTTCCCAGAGATTGACTATGACAAAGTAGATAAGATTCGTGGTCTGGAGATAGTAATAGTCACCACAGCGAACAACAAAGAAGAAGGCATGGGCTTGCTTGAGTCTCTGGGTATGCCTTTTAGAAAGAGTTAGGTTCTCGAAAGATGGCTAAGTTATCTAAAATTTTAAAATCACAGCGAACACCAAAGTACAAGGTGCAGCATAGAAGTCGATGCAAACTGTGCGGCAGACCGCGTGCTTACATACGTAAATTTGGTTTGTGTCGTATTTGTTTTCGTCAGCTCGCCTTAAAGGGTGAAATACCGGGGGTTAGAAAATCTAGCTGGTGATTGAATCTGCTGGAGGCATGAATTAATGGTTAACGACCCGATAGCTGATATGTTGACTCGAATCCGAAATGCCATCATGGCGCACCATGATAGTGTACAAGTTCCGGCTTCGAAGATTAAGCTGGCTATCGCTAAAATACTGAAAGACGAAGGTTTTATTACCGATTATACGGTTCTGAAGGGCAAGCCCGAACGGATAATCAAGATATCATTAAAATATATCAATGGAAGGCCGGCCATTGCCGGACTGGAAAGAGCCAGTAAACCCGGGCTTAGATTATACGTCGGCGGCCATGAAATCCCACGTGTCTACGGCGGACTGGGCGTTACTGTTTTGTCGACTTCTAAAGGGGTGATGATTGGCGAGGAAGCCTGGCATAAAAATATTGGCGGTGAATTACTGTGCTACATCTGGTAACTATATTAATGGAGAAGAATCAGTGTCGCGAATAGGACTGATGCCCATAGCAGTGCCGCAGGGCGTCAAGGTCAATATTAAAGGAAACGAGGTGACCGTTGAAGGCGCCAAAGGTAAGCTGGTGCGCGTATTTCACCCGGATATTTCGATCGCGCTAAAGGATGGTAATTTAATTGTCAGCCGTCCTTCGGATAATAGAAATCATCGCGCATTACACGGTTTAAGCCGCAGCCTTCTGGCTAATATGGTCGAAGGTGTAACCAAAGGATTCGAAAAAGTCCTAGAGTTAAGCGGCGTTGGTTACCGAGCGCAGAAAGCCGGCAATAAGGTTTCGCTGCAAATAGGTTTCAGCCATCCGGTGGAATATACGCCTCCGGCTGGCATAGAGATTGCGGTCGACGGCACCAATCGACTTCGAATAAGCGGAGTAGACAAAGAAGTCGTCGGCGAGACAGCGGCTCAAATCAGGGCTATACGTCCGGTCGACTCTTACAAAGGCAAAGGAGTAAAGTACGCCGGCGAGAGACTCAGGCTTAAACCCGGCAAGGCAGGCAAGGCAGCTCTGAAAGGATAGTAAAGCTTGGCAGTAAAGACTGACACCAGATTAGCTAGGAATAGACGCCACCTGAGGGTGAGGGCCAGATTGACAGGCACCACCTTGAGGCCTCGACTTTGCGTTTTCCGGAGTTTGAAAAATATTCAGGCTCAGATTATAGACGATTCGAGCGGCCATACACTGGTTGCGGCCAGCAGTCTGGACGCCGAGATTAAGTCCAAAATTGCTGGCAAGAAAAAGACCGAAATCGCCGAGCAGGTTGGCATACTGATCGCCAAGCGAGCTACGGAAAAGGGTATAAAGCAAATAGCTTTTGACCGCGGCGGATACAAGTATCACGGGCGAGTTAAGGCCCTGGCTGAAGCAGCCAGAAAAAACGGCCTGGATTTTTGAGGTTGTTAGATGAAGGCAGTTAATAAATTTATCGGGGAAAGAACACGAGTCGATGCCAGCGAGCTTGAGCTCACCGAAAAACTGGTCTCGCTTAACCGTATAACCAAGGTTGTTAAGGGCGGTAAGCGTCTGCGCTTTCGGGCCCTGGTCGTAGTCGGCGATGGCAAGGGACACGTCGGGGTAGGCCTGGGAAAAGCCAAGGAAGTACCGGAGGCAATACGCAAAGCCGGAGTTGTCGCCCGAAAGGGGCTATACAAGATAATGCTATCGGGAAGTACGATTCCTCATGAAATTGTGGCCAAGTCAGGTGCGGCCAGGGTGCTGCTCAAGCCGGCATCTCCCGGAACCGGAGTTATCGCTGGCGGTAGCGTCCGTGCCGTGCTCGAGGCGGCGGGTATAAAGGATATTCTTACCAAATCGCTGGGAAGCTCGAATCCGGTTAACGTTGTCAGAGCCACCATTCTGGGGCTGGCGCGCATGGAATTTCCGGAAACCGCCGTGGCCAGACGTAAGGCGGAGCTTGAGGTCAAGGAGACGCCGGAGAATGGCTAAACTGCGCATTAAGTGGATTAAGAGCGATATAGGCTTTTCCGGCGACCAGAAACGGACGCTAAGAGCTCTTGGCTTTCATCGGCTTCAAGAAACAGTAGAGAAAGAAGATTCACCCTCGGTCAGAGGTATGATAACTAAGGTAAGTCATTTAGTTGAAGTGGAAATAGTGAACAATGCAGCAGCATAACTTGAAACCCCCGGCGGGAGCTACGCACAAAAAGAAACGCGTTGGCCGTGGTGACGGCAGCGGGCACGGCTCTCAGTCGGGAAAAGGCGCTAAGGGACAGAAGTCCCGTGCCGGAGGCGGCGTTCGTCTCAGCTTCGAAGGCGGACAACTGCCGCTGGTAAAACGTTTGCCCCGGAAGCGCGGCTTCACTAATCTTTTTAAAACTGAATACAGCATCGTAAACGTGGGCGAACTAAAGGCGTTTTCAGCCAAAGCTGAAATTACAGCCAGGGAGTTATTCGATAACGGCCTGATCAAGTCTTTCAAGTATCCGATAAAGATTCTTGGAGGGGGCGATATCGACCGTCCTCTGATAATAAAAGCCAACAAATTCTCGGCTACTGCTGAAAAGAAAATCTTGGATGCCGGCGGTAAAGCGGAGGCGATTTAAATGCAGCAGGTGAGTTCAAGGCCCCGTCTTATCCAGGCGTTGATTGACGCTTTTTCACTTCCCGACCTGCGACGGCGCCTCCTTTTCACCATCGGCATGCTCGTTATCTTCAGGTTTATAGCTCACGTCCCGCTGCCCGGCGTGGACCTCGCAGCGATGCAGCAGCTATTCGAGCGGAATCAACTGCTGGGCATGCTCGACCTGTTCAGCGGCGGAGCCATGAGGAACTTCAGCGTGGCCGCCATGGGGGTTTACCCATATATTACCGCTTCAATCGTCATGCAGTTGTTGGTTCCGGTGGTTCCAGCTCTGCGCAACCTGTCACAGGAAGGCGAATCAGGCAGGAACAGGATCAACCAGTATACACACTGGCTTACCATACCCCTCGCCGGTCTACAAGGATATGCCCAGCTGGCGCTTATGCGCAGCCAGGGTGCAGTATCTCAAGCCGCCGCACTGCCTACCGTGGCCATAATACTTTCAATGACCGCAGGGACAATTTTTTTGGTGTGGCTAGGCGAGTTGATAACCGAGCGTGGCATAGGCAACGGGGTATCCATAATTATCTTCGGTGGAATCGTGGCCAGCTTACCGCAGTTGGTGGGGCAGGCTGAAATTGCCATGACTAATATACCGGGCTTGATAGTGTTCGGTATCGTCGGCCTGGCAACGGTCGCTTTTATAGTGATATTTACGGAAGGCCATCGCCGCATTCCTGTACAATATGCGCGGACTGCTTTCCGCGGTGCTCGGATGTATCGCCAGTCCGGTGCCACTCATATTCCTCTTAGAGTAAACACTGCCGGAATGATTCCGCTAATCTTTGCATTATCACTGATGATTTTCCCGGGAACTATAGCCAGTTACTTTGTGGCTCCACCGGGGCAGCCTCCTAACTTCGCCAATACCATTGCGACGTGGTTCAACCCGAATTCAGCGCTGCCTATAGGCCTATTTTATTGGGTTGTTTATTTCTTTATGGTGGTAGCTTTTACGTTCTTCTATACCATGGTTATATTCGAGCAGATGGACCTGGCGCGGACTTTACAGCGGCAGGGTGGTTTTATACCCGGCGTGCGCCCCGGCAAACCTACAACAGATTATCTCAATAAGGTTATTAACAGGATTACATGGGGTGGGGCGCTCTTTCTGGCGATAGTGGCCGTTTTGCCATTCTTTGTTAAACTGGTTACGAATATAGCGGTGCTGACACTATCAAGCACCGGCATACTCATCGTAGTGGGTGTAGCGCTGGATACCATGAAACAGGTTGAGGCGCAGCTTACCATGCGCCGTTATGAAGGTTTCTTAAAGTAAGGGGAAAAATGTTTTTAGTTTTTCTAGGCGCTCCGGGAGCTGGGAAAGGAACTCAGGCGTCCGTAATTGCGGACAAAATTGGCGCGGCGCACATAGCTTCCGGCGACCTGTTCCGGCAGGCCTTTGAAAAAGGGACCGAACTGGGTAAGTTGGCTAAGTCATATATGGATAAAGGCACTCTGGTACCGGATGAGGTGACGATTCAACTTATCTCAGAGCGACTAAACGAGCCTGACTGCAAGGGCGGCGCCGTTTTTGATGGCTTCCCTCGGACGATGGAACAGGCCAGAGCCCTGGACAAGATGATGGAGAAACGGGCCAACGCAATAGGTAAAGCAATTTATATCGAAGTGCCGGAGAAGGAACTGCTGAAGCGGCTTACCGGACGCTGGATTTGCAGAAATTGCCAGACCCCTTATCATGAGGTTAGCTCTCCGCCTAAGGTCAAGGGCGTTTGCGATAAGTGCGGCGGCGAACTGTACCAGCGCTCGGACGATACCGAGGCAACTATAAAAGAGCGACTCAAGGTGTATTTCGCTCAGACCACACCGCTGCTCGACTATTATAAGACGATGGGCAAACTGGTATCGATAGACGGCAACCAGGATATTAAGAAGGTATCCGAGTTGATATTAAAAGCTCTGGGACGGGGTCGGTGAAATTTAAATGACTGTGATAAAGTCGCCGCAAGAACTGGCCATTATGCGGCAGGCTGGAAAAATCGTAGCAAGGACTCTACAGAAATTGGCAGAAGAAGTAAAACCGGGAATTAAAACAAGCCAGCTTGACTCTTTTGCAGTTAGCGAACTGAAGAAGTATGGGGCTAAGGCTTCTTTTAAAGGGTACAGAGGCTTCCCGGCGTCAGTCTGCGTTTCGGTCAATGATGAGATAGTGCATGGAATACCGGGCGACCGGGAATTGAAAAGCGGCGACATAGTGTCTCTCGACTTTGGCGCTACCGTGAACGGCTTTCACGGCGATGGTGCCATAACGGTGGCAGTGGGCAGGATAAACCCTGAGGCTCAGGAGCTGGTGGATCTTACCAAGGACGCGCTAATGATTGGAATAAAAGAGGCGCGCAACGGCGCTCACCTGGGGGACGTTTCGGCCGCTATCCAGGACTACGTCGAAGCCCGGGGCTTTGCCGTGGTCAGGGAGTATTCAGGACACGGGGTCGGCAGAGACCTGCATGAAGACCCCCTGGTGCCGAACTTCGGTATCGCTGGCGAAGGGCCGATTCTGCGCAAAGGTATGACACTGGCGATAGAACCGATGGTGACCGTAGGAGACTGGAGAACGCGTGTCGCGGCCAACAAATGGACCGTGCTAACTGCCGATGGCAGTCTCGCAGCCCATTTTGAACATACCATCGCCATTGGCGATGATGAAGCAGAGATACTGACTTTAATATAATATATAGAAGAACAATATGCCGAAGAAGGAAGCAATAGAGGTCGAGGGCATAGTGATTGAATCATTACCTAATGCTACGTTTCGCGTGGAACTGGCCAACGGACACGAAGTGCTGGCCCATATTTCGGGTAGAATGAGAAAACATTATATAAGGATACTGCCGGCAGATAAAGTACTGGTGGAGCTGTCACCGTACGATCTGAGTCGGGGGAGAATTACGTATAGATTCAAATAGTTGTCTTTGACATAAGGGGTAACAAAGTTTATTATTATAGGGTTTTTTGCTTTAAGGTGATAAGATGAAAGTAAGATCTTCTGTTAAGCGTCGATGCGATAAATGCAAGATTGTCAGGCGCAGGGGTGTGGTTCGCGTTATTTGTCAGAACCCCAAGCATAAGCAGCGCCAGGGATAATGCAGGAGTTATAGAATGGCACGTATAGCCGGTGTGGACATTCCCAAAGAAAAAAGAGTAGAGGTCTCTTTGCAGTACATCTACGGCATAGGGCCTCACTTAAGTAAAGACATTTTAGCTGCCAGTAATGTTAACCCCGATACCCGGGTCAAGGACCTTACGGAGCAGGAAGTCAATCGCATACGCGAGGTCATAGATAAAGGATACAAGGTCGAAGGGACGCTTCGAAAAGAAGTTAATTTTAATATCAAGCGGCTCATTGAAATCGGCAGCTACCGTGGTCTACGGCACCGTCGCGGATTACCGGCACGAGGACAGCGAACGAGGACCAACGCGCGCACCAAGCGCGGGCTGCGCAAGACGGTCGCCGGCCGCGGACAACGACGTGGCGCTACGAAGAAATAAGGAGTAACTACTAAATGCCCAAGAAGAAGAAGACAGGCGTAAGAAGGCGGGAACGCAAACAAGTAGCGGAAGGTAAGGCTTTTATACAGTCTTCCTTTAACAATACGATTATAACTCTCACTGACCAGAAAGGCGGAGTCATCGCCTGGGGTAGCTCGGGCACTGCTGGTTTTAAAGGTTCCAGGAAGGGCACACCATATGCGGCTCAGCTGGCGGCACAGGGAGCAGCCCAGAAAGCCAAAGAGATCGGTCTGCGCCAGGTTGAGGTATTCGTCCGAGGGCCCGGCAGCGGCCGGGAAGCTGCTATAAGGGCTATCCAGGCTTCCGGTATTTTAGTTACCGGAATTAAGGACGTAACCCCGGTACCCCACAACGGCTGCCGCCCTCGAAAGAGAAGGCGAGTCTAGAGATGGCACGTTATATTGACGCCAAATGTCGCATCTGCCGCCGTGCCAGCGATAAATTGATGCTCAAGGGTGACAGGTGCTTTACCTCTAAGTGTGCCTTTGAGCGCCGGGATGTTCCCCCGGGATACACTGGCTCCGGCAAGCGCCGAGCCAAGAAGTCCGACCGCGGAATACAGCTGACTGAAAAACAAAAGGCTCGTTACACATATGGACTTATGGAACGACAATTTCGCAAGTTCTTCGCCGAGGCCGAGAGAATGCCGGGAATTACCGGTGAGAACCTGCTCATTTTACTGGAGAGAAGGCTGGATAATATAGTTTTCAGGATGGGGTTTGCCAACTCTCGGGCTCAGGCGCGACAACTGGTGCGACACGGTCACTTTCTGCTTAACGGCCGCAAAACGAATATACCTTCGTGCCTAGTGAAGCCCGGAGATACAATTTCGTGGCGCGAAGGCAGTACTAAGAATGAATATTACAAAATACTGGTTCAGGAAATAGAGGGCAGGACAATACCCGGCTGGCTGTCATTAGACAAACAAACAATGGCCGGCCAGATTGCCAACCTGCCTACTCCCGAAGATATTGAAGTTAAGTTCGATGAAAAGGCGATTGTTGAATACTATTCTCGTTAAGGAGGGCTCTTGGCAGGCTTAGCACTACCCAAAGTGGAATGTGTTGAAGGCACCGAAACGTACGGACGTTTCGTGGCCGAGCCCGTGGAGAAGGGCTTTGGTGTTACCTTAGGTAACGCATTGCGTCGGGTGCTACTGAGTGCACTACCCGGTGCCGCCATAACCTGGGTTATGATTGAAGGTATACAGCACGAGTTCTCGACGATCCCGCACGTTAAAGAAGACACCCTAGATTTCTTGCTCAACTTGAAAGCCGTACGGATTCGCCACCTGGCACAGCGCGCCGGCAAATTGAGACTGGAAGCCGAAGGTGAGGGAGAAATTAAGGCCGGTGATATTACAGCTACGGCGGACTTCGAGATCGTTAATCCGGACTTATACCTGGCTACTCTGGACTCTCCCAAAGGCAAGCTGGAAGTCGAGCTGAATGTCGAGATAGGCAGGGGCTACGTGCCAGCCAGTTCCAGCGATAGCCTGCCGATCGGCGCCATTCCTATAGACGCAATTTATACACCGGTTCGCAAGGTTAATTACTCGGTTGAGACCAGCGGCCTCAAAGAAGGCAGCAATCAGGAAAAACTGATACTGGAAGTCTGGACGGATAAAACCATTTCTCCGATTGAGGCGGTCAGTCAGAGCGCCTCGATATTAATAGAGCAGTTTGGCTGCTTCCGTGAACTGGCTAAAGCAATTACGCAAGAAGGTGCTGAAATCGTGTGGCAGAGGCTGATACCGCCGGAGCAGTACTTGATGCCCCTGGATCAGTTGAACCTGTCCACGCATACCTATAACAGCTTGAGAAGAGGCGGCGTTACTACATTAGGCCAGATTCTGGAAAAAGGGCTGGACGGCCTGTGCGCTCTGGCAGGCTTCGGTGCCAAGTCCAGAGAGGAAGTCGAGACTGCTTTAAAGAACCTGGACCTGCCATTCCTTCCCGAAGCCAAAGAGAAAAAAGAAAAGAAGGCATCCAAGCCAGGCGCCTCTAGTGAAGAGGAAAAAGACGAAGATTCCGAAGGGAAGATTGAATAGTGAGACATAATGTAGCCGGGAGAAAACTAAGCCGGCCTACCGCACAGCGCTGGGCGCTTTACCGTAACCTGGTGGCTGACTTAGTTAAATATGAGAAAATTACGACTACCGAGGCCAAGGCTAAGGAAATACGCAGTCTGGCTGAGAAAATGATTACGCTGGGCAAAGAAGGCAGCCTGGCATCCAGGCGGCGAGCCCTGGCTTTTGTTACGGATACAAAACTCATCGAGAAGATATTCACCGAGCTGGCGCCGAGATACGCCGAGCGCGCTGGCGGCTACACCAGGATCGTAAAGCTGGGGCGGCGGGTCGGCGATGGGGCGCGTCTGGCTCAAATTGAAATGGTATAAAAACAGACCCTGTTGGCTAAGCTCTTTAACAGCATTAACAAAATAATTCTAGTTGTGGAGTATGACGGCGGAAATTACTATGGATTTCAGTGGCAGGCGAGGCTGCCTACTATTCAGGCCGAGTTAGAAAAGGCCATAAAAAAGGTGACCGGAGAAAGCTCACGTGTCATAGCCGCCAGCCGGACGGATACCGGCGTCCACGCCAGAGGACAGGTGGTTAGCTTCCGGACCAAGTCCAGCCTGACCCCGCAGGTGTTTATCAAGGCTCTGAATTATTATCTGCCGGCGGACGTTGCCATCAAAAAAGCCTGTAAGGTAGACATGGATTTCGACGTCAGGCGCAATGCGGTGAGCCGGGAATACGATTATTTTATTTTGAACGGTCCGACGCGGTCGCCTCTACTCGAGGGCCACGCTTATAGGGTATCAACTAAATTAAATACGAGAGTCATGAACAGGGCAGGTAAATTTCTTGAAGGCGAACACGACTTCGCCAGCTTTGCCACCGATTTGGGCAAGCTGGGAAGTACAGTTAGGAATGTCTATAAGGCTAGGGTGGCAAAAAAAGGTGACCTTATAACCTATAACATGATAGCTAATTCTTTTCTGCCGCATCAGGTGCGCAATACGGTGGGTTTGCTAATAAGAGTGGGTTCAGGTAAAGTGGAACTCGATGAATTTCAACGAATTCTGGAGGCCAGGGTGCTGGGACTGGCCGGGCCGACGGCACCTGCTTACGGCCTCTGCCTAGATAAAGTCAATTATCCCGGCAATTTGGAGCTGGCAATATGAAGACCTTTGCAACTAAAGCTAAAGACGTAGAACACCGCTGGCACGTTATCGATGCCTCGGGACAGACGCTGGGCAAGCTGTCCACACAGGTGGCGACCTTGCTTATGGGTAAACATAAGCCAACATATGCCCCGTACCTGGATACCGGTGATTTCGTCATTGTTATCAACGCCACCAAGGTAAAGGTAACCGGGAAAAAACCGAAGCAGAAAACTTACTACAGGCATTCGGGATATCCCGGTGGCATTAAAGCCGAGACCTATGAAGAATTGATGGCTACCCACCCGACAAGGATTATCGAGCATGCCGTTAAGGGCATGTTGCCACATAACCGGCTGGGTAGGGCCATGTATAAGAAGCTCAAGGTTTATGCCGGCGACAGCCATCCGCATCAGGCACAGGTGGCCGGCACGAAAAAGACCGAGAAGGGGAGTTGAATCTCGTGACTGATCAAACTTACGACCGTGGCACAGGTAAGCGCAAATGCGCCATCGCTCAGGTGAAGCTGTTTTCCGGCAAAGGGGAGATTATCGTCAACGGTAAACCTTACCAGGAATTTTTTCCTCGACTGGAACACAGAAACCATGTGGAGCAGCCCTTCAAGGCCACGGATACTATGGGCAAGTTTAACGTCCAGGTTAAAGTTACCGGCGGCGGGGTTACCGGCCAATCGGAAGCTATAAGACACGGCATTGCCCGTGCTCTGGTGGCCACCAACGAGCAATTCCGTCCTCTGCTGCGACAGGAAGGTCTGCTGACACGCGATGCCCGAATAAAAGAACGTAAGAAGTACGGCCTAAAGCGTGCCCGCAAGGCGCCTCAATATACCAAACGTTAAGGCTTTTACTGTAATCCCGGCGCAGTAAAGATTCGCACCATTATTATCATCCCAAAAGGGCTTGACTGGTGTAGTCATGCCTGCGATAATTCGGCCAGAAATAAGATGGCAAAAGCTACCATCAGCCAAAAACGAAAAAAGGTTCCCGCCGTTAATAAAGAAGTTAACGTGGATAAGGAAGTCGTTTTCAGCAATAAAGTCTGTTCGGAAATGCAGAATGGGACCGACAACTATCAAAAAGGATGGTTCTGCGCCGCCATCTGCGCTGACGGCAGCCTCTTTACCGACGAAGCCGATTCGCCGGCCGGCATTCTGGATATACTCAGCAACGCTGTCCTCGCCTGGGTAGACTTCCGCACTAACGACTTTGAAAAAGAAGCCTGTATAGGCGGCACACTTCTTGGTTTCAGTGACCAGCTTATTGCGGCGCTGAGCGGGGAATCACGGCTGCTGTACGAAGACCTGGATACCGAGATGGGCTTGAAGCTGCCCTCGATTCAGATCCGGTTGCACGAGTACCCTGACGTGCAACTGCACACCACACTGTTACTACTTAGAAAGAACCTGATTTTGACAATTCATCCGTTGCTGGTGGACCGCAGGTTCGGCCGCCTCCGCCGCTATTCCAGCAAGGTGTTACAGAAAATACCTATAGATGCTTCTCCCGAGGATAAACTGACGACATTGCTCATACGCATCATCGACCAGAACAACGACCGGAATTTCGAGCACCTGCGCCAGATCGAGGAACATGGCGATGAGCTGAACAAGCGGTTGATGAATCCCGAGACCCCGCGCAGCATACTCGGGCCGGAGATTTACGGCATGAAACACGCGCTTATCAGCTACCTGAATGCCCTGTGGGAGACGGTTGACGTGCTCCATGATGTGCGTTACGGTGACGCTGAGATTATATCCGATGACGCACACCTGCTGGAACATGTTGGATTACTGACTGAGGACGTAAAGCAGCAGATAGGCTTGGCCGAGCATCTTTCGGAAGTGCTGGCTTCAGGCCTGGAAGTGCTGCAGTCGATTTACAACAATCAACTTCAGGTGCTCAACAACCGGATGGCCATGATTATGACCTATTTGACCATCCTCGGTACCGCAGTACTGGTGCCCAACACGCTGGCCACCGTCTTCGGTAACACTGCTTTCGCCATGACGCCCGATGACAGGGGCTGGTATATAATTATTCTTGTGGGGTCTACTGTTTTGGCTACTGGCCTTGCCTTCTGGTGGGCCAGAAGGTCGGGCTGGTTCCCCAGGAAAATGGACTAATTTTCCTTCACACCATTAAAGAGTAACCACATCGCTGCTCAGCATGGACTGAATCGAGTTCATCATATTAGTTGGTTTGCCGGCTGCCAGTTTTTCATTAAGTTCGAAGTGTTCCAGGCAGGTGGCACAGGCCAAAAGCTCCACCCCCTGCTCCTCCAGCTTCTTCAACCGTTCCAAAACCGGCGAACCTTGGCATAAAAGCCGCACCCCGGAATTCCAGAACACTATGCTTTTCGGCTTGTCTTCGTTTTCACCCAATAATCGGAGAAAGTTGGCCATGAGCATCTGACCTAATTGCTCGTCACCCCTGCCCAGCCCCTCCGATTGAACCAGAAATATTTTCTTTGTCATTTTATCTCCTATTAATTTAAAGTAAATAAAAAAGCGATGGACAGAAACTCCGCCATCGATTCAGGAGTCGTTCCCAAAATGGACTAAGCGGCCACAAGCCTCCTGATATTACAGAAACGGAGGTTCTGCGAGCCAATGACCGATGCAAAACTTGCACCGAGCCACCCGGCTCAAACTCAGGTGAACTGATGGCACTTGATATCAGTCAAGGCTTTCACCTCCTTCCGTGATGCCCAAGAGCGCATCCGTCGACAAGCTCAGGATGAACGGCAGAAAAAAATTATTTTGAGTCGCTTAAGCGCTTCTTCAGGTATTCGATAACTGTGACCGGTGTGGGATCGATTTCGTTAAGTATAGCGATGTAGTAGCTGACCCAGTCGCCCAGGTATAGCAGGCCCATCATCTGGCTCAGTTCGTTTTCAGCCCGGCTGTCAATGGTCTCATGGCTGATTCCGCTCTGCTTCAAAAGCTCGGCGGTTATCTGATAGCGAAGTAAAATACGTGGATGTAGTGAAGGGCACCGGAGCAGCACCACGTATATTTTAGAGGCCAGCTCCCGTGGGAACTGGTAGCCGACGACGGCGTTATGGTTAAGCTCGGAGAAGGTCTCGTAAAAAGCCCATGATTTACCGTTCTCGTTAATCTGTGTCTTCCAGCGATGGGCTACCTCGGAGAGAATGCCGGCGCCGTAAATGACCGCTACCTTGCCATGCAATTCCTTAGCCAATTGTTTCGCTCGATTTGAGCCCGTCGTCACGGTCTCTTGAAGCTCGCCGAGCACCTTATCCAGGTCCTGAATCATGGACTTGACCTCATCCTTTTTGTTTGAGACGAGTCCCAGCTGCTGTAAGAAGGCTATTAATGATATAAAACCGTAGCCTAAGGCTGCCCTCGGCTGGCCTTTGTAGTCTATGACGAACACCGGAACTCCCGCGGCTTCGGCCATTCTCTTAAGCTCGCCTCCCGTCGTCATGGCCAGCTTTTTACATTTCCTCTCAAGAGTCTGGGAAAAGGCCGAAAGCGTTTCTTCGGTGTTGCCCGAGTAGCTCGAGGCGATGACCAGCGTCCTATCATCGACGAAGGCCGGCAGGTCGTATTCCCGGCTGACGAAGATAATCGGTTTCTTTTGCCCCGAAAACAGGCTGCGGACCAGGTCGCCGCCTATAGCCGATCCGCCCATGCCAAGGATGACTACTTTATTGACGTCTGCGTAATCGGCTGGCAATTTGAACTTGCTGGCCCTGTCCCACGCGGTGCGGCACTGCTCGGGCAAGCCGTGAAGATGCCCCCGCATGTTTTCGGGCTCGATTTTGTCATATATTCTAACGTCGTCCAAATTAACCATGGCTTATAATCCTAATAACTTTTTACCGCCGTCCAGTATTTTCTGCACTTGCTTCTCGGTTCCGGCCTCAGCATAGATGCGGATGAGCGGCTCGGTGCCCGAAAAACGTATCAGCAGCCAGGAGTCGTCCTTCAAAATGTAGCGGAAGCCGTCAGTGGTATCGACCCTGGCTACTTCAGTACCGGCTATCGACTTCACAGTGTTCTTCTTCAGCCTGTCTGTATATTTTTGGCGCGCCTTTTCATCGAAATGAACATCAATCCGGTCGTAGTAGTGGGGCCCGACCTTACTGAACAGATAATCGAGCAATTGCGACGGCGTCTTGCCGGTTTTTATCATGAAGTCCAGGAAATACAGTCCGGCCAGTATGCCGTCCCGCTCGGGCACGTGACCGCGGAAGCCGTAGCCGCCGCTTTCTTCCCCGCCGACAAGCGCATTCTTCTCCACCATCAACGGCGCCACATATTTAAAGCCGACCGGCGTCTCGTAAACCGGCACGTTAAACAGCTTGCCCAGCCGGTCAATCATCATGGTATCGCTCAAAGTCTTAATTATGGCACCCCGCTCGCCCCGGACTTCGAGAAAATATAGCACCAGCAGGGCAAAGACCTGCAGCTGGTTGATGAAGTTACCCTTCTCATCGACGATGCCGATGCGGTCGGCGTCGCCATCGTTGGCTATGCCCACGTTGGCCTTCTGTTCCACTATCGTTTTGGAAAGCTTGATTAGATTCTTGGCGATGGGCTCCGGGTTTATTCCGGGAAAAGAGGGATTGCGCTCGCCGTTAATCGGAATCACTTCTACTTTGCTGCCTTCAAAGAGTTCCGTGAAGTAGCCGATGCCCGCTCCGTACATGGAATCTACGATAACCTTCATTTGGCTGCGGCGTATAGCTTCCAGGTCGATGAGCCGTTTTAACTGCTTGAAATAATCCGGGTCGGGGTTCAAATAGATTATTAGTTTGCTTTTCAGGTCGTCGGCCAGCGGTATTCGGTTTATCCTGCCGGTGGTGACAGCTTTGTTCGCGTTCTTCTCTATCTCCGAGGCAACCTCGGATGGGGCGCTGGCTCCCAGGTCGTCCTTGAATTTAAAGCCGTTCCACCGCGCCGGGTTGTGGCTGGCGGTAATTATAATGCCGCCGGCCGATTTTGTATCGGTCACGGTATAGCTAATCACCGGTGTTGGCGCTGCCTTGGAACAGAGGTACACTTTAATTTTATTGGCGGCAATCACCTCGGCAGCAGCAGCGGCGAAATCTTCGGACGCAAACCTCATGTCATAACCGATGACCAGCCCGCGGCCGGCAAGTCTGGCCCGTTTTAAATAGTCGGCTACGCCCTGGGCGCAGGCGCGAACGTTATCGAAGGTGAAGTCCTCGGCGATAACCGCCCGCCAGCCATCGGTGCCGAACCGGATGACGCTTTCCATCTAATTTATAGCCCTGCCTCAGCCTTTAGCATCGCGGACTTATCTGTCTTCTCCCAGGGCAACTCCAGGTCCTCCCGGCCGAAGTGGCCGTAGGTAGCGGTCTGGCGGTAAATCGGCCGCCGCAGGTCGAGGTATCTGATTATCGCCTCCGGTCTAAAATCGAACTGCTCTTTGATCAGCGCGTTAATCTTGTCGTCGGATACTTTACCGGTGCCGAATGTTTCGCAGGATATCGACAGGGGATGGGCCACACCGATAGCGTAGGCTACCTGCACTTCGATTCGGTCGGCGAGGCCCGCCGCCACCAGATTCTTAGCGGCATAGCGTGCCATGTAGCTGGCTGAGCGGTCGACCTTGGTCGGGTCTTTGCCGGAGAAGGCTCCGCCGCCGTGACGGGCATATCCGCCGTAGGTATCCACCAGTAGCTTGCGTCCGGTGAAACCGGTATCGGATACGGGCCCGCCGATGACGAAGCGACCGGCTCCATTAACGTAATACTTCGTGTTTTTATCGAGCAGCTTGGCCGGAATAACCGGTTTTATAACCTGCTCGATTATGTCTTTTCGGATGGTTGCGTTATCCACGTCGTCGTTGTGCTGAGCGCCGATAACTACAGAATCAACTCTCCTGGGCAACCCGCGGCAGTATTCAACAGTTACCTGCGACTTGCCGTCCGGGCGAAGATATTTGAGCGTTTTATCCCGTCTCACCCGGGCCAGTCGGCGAGTTAGCTTATTGGCCAGTGATATGGGCAGTGGCATCAGTTCCGGCGTCTCGTTACAGGCGAAACCGAACATCATCCCCTGGTCGCCGGCGCCGGTCTTGTCCAGCTCGTCAACGGCCTTCTTTTCGTCTCTGACCTCCAGCGCCTGGCTGACGCCGGCCGAGATATCCGCGGACTGCTGCTTAATGGATACCAGCGTGCCGCAGCTCTTGTAATCGAAGCCGTACTCCGGCTTTATGTAGCCGGCGTCGCGGACCACATTGCGTACGATTTCAGGTATTTCTATATAACAGCTGGTGGTGATTTCACCCAGGACTATCACCAGACCTATTGTAACCGCCACTTCACAGGCAACTCTGCCGTAAGGGTCTTGGTGCATTATGGCATCGAGTACGGCATCCGAAATCTGGTCGCAGAGTTTGTCCGGATGTCCTTCGGTTACCGACTCTGAAGCAAAATAATAAGACTCTTGGTCACAGAAGCTGTTCGACATTCTATCTCCTTTAATTAAGTTCCTTCTTTCCAGCTGGCCAGGTATTTTTCCTGCTCTTTAGTCAACGTATCGATATTGATGTTCATGGCTTTAAGCTTCAGCCGGCCGACTTCGCGGTCTAGCGGTTCCGGTACCGGGTAGACATCCGGCTTTAGAGTGCCCTTGTTCTTGACCAGGTATTCCAGGCACAGCGCCTGGTCGGCGAAGCTCATGTCCATAACGCTGGCGGGATGGCCTTCCGCCGCTGCCAGGTTTATTAACCTGCCTTCGCCCAGCAGATATATTTTGCGCTTATCGCCTAGCGTATATTCATCGACGAAGGGGCGCATCTCCCTTTTGGACTTGGACATCTTCTCCAGTGCCGGTATGTTTATTTCCACGTTGAAATGGCCGCTGTTGGCCAGTATGGCGCCGTCCTTCATATTGGAGAAGTGCGCCCTGTCTATGACGTGGATATCGCCGGTGACAGTGATGAAAATATCGCCAATCTTAGCCGCCTCCATCAACGGCATGACCTGGAAGCCGTCCATGGCCGCTTCCAGGGCGGCGATAGGATTTACCTCGGCTATAATGACTATAGAACCCATGCCCTGTGCCCGGCGCGCCAGCCCCCGCCCGCACCAGCCGTAGCCGCAGATAACCACGTTTTTCCCGGCCCACAGAACGTTGGTGGCCCGGGTGATGCCGTCGATGGTGCTCTGGCCGGTGCCGTAACGGTTATCGAAGAAGTGCTTGGTCATGGCATCGTTCACGGCGATGATAGGGTATTTGAGTTCGCCGTCTTTGGCCATGTTCCTCAGCCTGATGACTCCGGTAGTCGTCTCCTCGGTGCCGCCGACGATATTTGATAACAGTTTTGTTTTTTCCCGGTGCGCCGTGCTGACCAGGTCGGCACCATCGTCGACCGTCAGCTGCGGCTTGTGCTCCAGTGCCGAATTAATGTGCTGGTAATAGGTATCGTTGTCCTCGCCCTTGATAGCGAAGACGGGCAGTCCATACTCCACCATGGCGGCTGCGGCATCGTCCTGCGTGCTCAACGGATTAGAGGCGCACAGCACCAGGTCGGCGCCGCCGTCCTTAAGCGTCAGGCCCAGATTGCCGGTCTCGGTGGTGATGTGGAGGCAGCCGGAGATGCGTACGCCTCTTAGCGGTTTTTCCCTGGCGAACCTCTGCCGGATTAGCTTTAGCACCGGCATCTCGCGGCTCGCCCATTCTATGCGCAGCCTGCCGTGTTCTGCCAGCGCCTTGTCCTTGATGTGATAGTCCATTTTTATTCCTTTTCCCCCTCCCTCTGACTCCCTCCCTCCAGGGGAGGGAGAAACTGTTTTAATCACCTCTCCCTCGACGGGAGAGGGTTAGGGTGAGGGTATATATTAATAGTTGTTAACTACGGTCACAACAACCCCATATTATAGAGTATCTGAAAGCTGTCTGCATTAGGTGGCGATTTCCGCCTAAATGAACTGCTGCGCCACCCAGTCGGGCACATCCACCGCGCCCATGACAATCGGCTTCTGGTGGCAGTCGCTGCCGCCGGTCATGAGTAAATGGTGCTCTCTGGCAAATTTAACGTAATGGCCGGAAGTCCTGGTATCGTTTCTGGCATGCCAGCACTCGACGCCGTCGATGTCATCCAGCATATATTTTGCGATGATGTCGGTTTGCCCCTTCAAATCAGGCGTTACGCTTTCAAGCGATGTCCCGTGGGGGTCGTTGGGATGCGCCAGCACCAGCTTGCCGCCGGCGTTCCGGATTAACTTCGATGCCTCGGCTAGCGACAAAGGGAACTTGGGTACGTCCAACCTAACCAGGTACCTGTCGAACGCTTCCTGGACGCTGCCGACAATCCCCTTTTTCAGCAGGTATCTGGCGATGTGGGGTCGACCGAAAGAGCCGTCGACGCTGTCCTGGATGTTCTTGATGTCTGCGGCATCGAACTTCGGGATATTCTCTTTGGCGAATTCGGCATTCAATCTGTCCAGAATTTCGCGGGCCCTGACCTCCCTGCGCTCCCTTATGGTTTCCAGCTTGTTTCTCAATTTGCGATTGTGGTGGTCGTACTGGTAGCCCAGGAAGTCAAGTGAAATGGTCTTGCCCAATTGGGACGGATGTGGAAAGGTTACGTTCAGCTCCACACCGGTTATGTAGCCTATGCCGTATTTTTGGGCCAGGGCGATGGCTTCATCCTGGCATTCTATGTTGTCGTGGTCGGTCAGCGATAGCAAGTCGATGCCCCTCTTGGCGGCTTCCGCCACTACTTCGGATACAGGCAGGCTGCCGTCCGAACAGGCGGTATGAACGTGAAGGTCAATCTTCATCTACTTCTTGTTCACGCTGGTGACGTACCAGTCCTCCGGCTGGTCTTTGCTGGTGTCGACTACAAAGTGGATAACATTGAGTTCGGGGTAGGTCGACTTTATATCGTTCACATCAACTGCTTCGAACTTCTTTTTGTTGCTTAAATACGCCTCTTCTGTAATTGCGTTCGATTCATAATTTTCCTTGGTGCGCTTCAGGATGCGCCCGATGGATACCTCCTGGGGGCAGTCCGTCTGCATGATGATGAAGGTAAGGTTGTGCTTGGCGGCAATGGCAGCGGCCCGGCGCCTTAATTCCTGGGTAACGAAGGTGGCATCCAGAATCACGCCGTTTTTCTTTTCCAGGGACTTTTCGGCGCGGGAGAACATCTCATCGTAGACCAGCGTCCGTTTGTCCATTCTGGAGGCCTCTTTTTCATTCCATATATCCTCGCTTTTCATCACCTCGAGCCTTATCAGGTCGGTGCGGAGGAGCGGATAGCCCTTTATTTTCTCAACCTCTTCGGTGGTCTCGGTTTTCCATGTCCCCGGCAGGCCGCAGACGATGAGCAGGAAGCCGGTGCCCAGCTCGTTTTTCACAAATTCGGCAAAGGGTTTTTTCACTTTATCCACTCCTTTTCTACTATATCACACATAGGATTCAGCCAGCGCGAAATACATCCTGGCGGTATCGAAGGCAATTTTCCTCTCGGTTTCGGTTATATAGCGGTCGTCCTGCATGAAGCTGGCCACCTTGCCCCTGACGTAGGCGCGGTAACACTTGTAGAAATTAAGCAGCTGCATCAGGTCCTTATCGCCGCTCAGACGCACGTAGGCATTGACGAAGGCCCGTGACAGCTCGGGGTGTTGAAACCGGTCAAGGTCCATGGCCAGGAAGGCTACCTCGGAGGCGACGTCTCCGTATCGGAAGCGGTCATTGAACTCGATGCAGTCGTAGATGCAGATGCCGTCAACCAGGCAAACATGGGCGGCGTGCAGGTCGCCGTGGCAGTCCCTTATCCTGCCTTCTTTGACACGCTTATCGAACAGCGACTTATTGGCTTTGAGAAAGTCCTTGGTATAGGCCTTGATTTTACGGTAAATATTGCCGGGTATCGATATATCTATATACTTCTCGGTCTGGTCGAAGTTTTCATCGGTGTTCACTTTGATTGCCTGCTGTTTCCCGAAGGCGCTGATACCCTCACTGGTTTTAGCCTGCCCGTGAAATGCCGCCAGCTTATCGGCCACCCTGGCCACCATATCTTCTGTCACCAGGTTCTGAGGCAGCAGTTTGTCCATCATCCGGTCCGCCGGTAGGGACTTCATTTTAACGGCGTACTCGATAACCTCGCCTTTGCCGCCGATGTAGATTTGTCCGGCCCTGCTTACAATAGGCACCACCTCAAGATAAACTTCGGGGCATAAACGCCTGTTAAGCTCCAGTTCCTGATTGCAGAAAAACCGGCGCTTCTCCAGCGTGGTGTAGTCCAGGTAGCCCAGGTCTACCGGCTTCTTGACCTTGTAGACGAGGTCCCCGGCCAGGAAGATGAAAGACATCTGCGTCTGCACCAGCTCCACCTTTTGCGGGTGGTGGGCGTAGGTTTCCGGTTTAAGCAGTACTTGAATAAAAGCTGGTTGGCTGGTCATCTTCTAATGTAAAAGGTCTATTTTCAAATGGCACACACTACAATAAGTCGCCCGTTTATAGTCCGTATCCTGCACGCCGACGGAAAAATACATGACGCATTTTGGATCCGGGCAGTGCTCCAGTCCCAAAGTGTGGCCCAGCTCATGGACCGCCTCCTTGGTAGCTCTGTTTAAAAGAAGTGCCTCACTTGAAAGCTTACTGAAACGGTGCTCTCTCAAACGAGACACAGAAATAAGCCCAATTCGCCCGCGAAGCTCCCCCAGGCCGAGTATGAAGTTACCCCCTGGCACAAAAAGGTCGCCATCGACTATGCCCAGGACCTTTTCGCCTCTAGCCGCTCCTGATTCATGCAGTTGCAAGAGAAGCTCTGATGCTTCGTATTGCCCTCGCTGCGGAATATATGCTTCGTCCAGGTTGTAATATTTGCGTACTATCTCAACCGGGCAGCCGAACATCTTCTCCAGTCTTTCCTTAAGCCCATCCAGTATATACTGGTCGACATCGCCGATCGGCTTTAGAGTTATCTTGGCCAGGGTTGGGATCATCAGTGGCGTAGGCGCAGACACTGTGATTGTGACCGATCGTGTAACACTTCCAATGCTGTTGCCGGCGGTTAATGTGTAAGTTGTATCGGAAGCCGGGGATACTAAAACTGATCCCACTGTCGGCACGACGCTGCCGATTCCCTGGTCTATCTGGACGCTGGTGGCATCGGTTATAATCCAGAATAGTGTCGTTGAATCCCCCTCCATTATGCTGTCCTCAGTAGATACGAAGGCAACGGTTGGGGGAGCAGTCACCTCATCAGTCGATGCCGTAAAACAGGCGGTCGGCATCAACACCAAACCGCACATTAGAAGTAGTAGGGAATGAAATAAAATGGTTTTATTCATGGGTACTAAGCGAACTGAGTATAACGGCGGGAATTTTAAGTGTCAATATTTGATTTAAGTCCCCACTCCCGGACGGGAAACGTTGGGACATGGCTTTAGCCTTGTCCGCAACCAACGGACAGACCTTCAGGTCTGTCCCTACACAACTGAAAAGGGAAGTTTAAGAGGGGGCACAGCCCCTCTTCGTAAAACCACTTTTTCCTCTCCCTGTTACTTATATTTGCTTGTCATTCTGAGGGAGTCCCGATAAAACGGGGATGACCGGAGAATCTCGGTGGTGGGATGAGATTCTTCGCGGAGTCTATCCTGAGGAGACTTATCGACGAAGGGCTCACAATGACACACGGTGGAGACCACTGGCGGGAGGTGGTCAGGTAAGGGTGAACAGATATTGAAAGTAAAATCCGCCATGGTTCGACTGGCTCACCACGAGCGGATTTTACTTAAAATCCTCGTTACGCGAGGCTGAACAGCGGCCGGGCCTCGTCGCCGCCGGAGTATTTATCGCCGGGGAAAACGGCGTGCGACATCTTGACCTTTTTGCCCATGATATCCATGGTCACCTTGTTGGGGTCGATTCCAGACAGGTTGCCCATTATCCATGGGCCTTCATCCAGCTCGGTCATGACGATGACGTACGGGCATTCGCTTTCGCGGCCTTCGGGAGCCACGAACACCGTGGTGAAGGTCTGTATTTTGCCCTGGCCGATCAACTCAACTACTTCCAGGTCCGTGCCCGCGCACTGGCTGCAGGTTATCCTGGGCGGAACGGTAATGGCACCGCATCCTTTACATTTTAGCCCCAGCAGCTTGTTCTGTTTCAGGGCTTCGTTATATTGTTTGAAATTCAGTTTATGTTCCATTTCTTTTCTCCTCGCGAATTAAGCGACGACCTTAATATCCTTTTTTAAGGATGACGTTGCACAGCGTGCCGCCGTCGCCGCCGAGCGTGTCGGTCATGCCCACCCTGGCGCCTTCTGCCTGGCGCTCACCGCATTCACCTCTTAGCTGCCGCACGATTTCGTAGACCTGGGCGGTGCCGGTGGCGCCTATGGGATGTCCCTTGGCCTTCAGCCCGCCGGAAAGGTTCACCGGTATCTTGCCGCCGATTTTGGTCTCGCCCTTTTCCACTCCCTCTCCCGCCTTGCCGTTTTCAAAAAGGCCCAGGCCTTCCAGGGCAATTAAGGTGGCTATACTGAAGCAGTCGTGGAGCTCGACCACGTCTACATCCTTGGGGCTGAGGCCGGCCATTTTGTATGACTGCTGCGCGGCCAGCTCCCTCGACCTCAGCCGCGGCAGAAATTCTTTCTGGCTTAACAAATTGCCTGCCGAAGCCTGGCCCACCCCTGCCACCCAGACCGGCTTGTTGCTCAGCTTTTTGACCTTATCTTCCGCTACCAGGACTGCCGCCGAGCCCCCGTCGGAAAACGGGCAGCAGTCGTAAAGCTGCAGCGGCTGGCAGACCATGAAGCTGGTCAGCACATCGTCGACGGTTATTTCTTTCTGGAACTGGGCCTTGGGATTGCGGGCGCCGTAGTAGTGGGAGTTTACGGTTACCTGTGCCATCTGTTTCTTCAGCCTTTCCAGAGGCACGTTATATTTTTTGGAGTAAAGATGGGCCAGCAGCGCGAACACGCCGGGAAAGGTGATGCCGGCGGGATACTCGTACCGGCTATCGCTGGCCATGGCGAATGTCCTGGTGGCCAGGGGCGTGCCCATCTTGGCCGCCGTCTCGGAACCTCCGACCAGGACGATGTCGTAAAAACCTGAAGCCACCCACATGAAAGCATCGCGGAAAGCGGCGCTGGATGAAGCGCAGGCATTCTCGTACCTGTTGGCCGGCACGTGCGAAGCCCCGATATAGTCGGCCACAAATGCCTGGACCTGAGACTGTCCTTCGGCAAAGTCACTCAGGCAGTTGCCCATGAACACCGCCTGGATGTCCTTCGGCTTCAAGTTCGCCTCCTGTATAGCATCCATGGCGGCTTCGGCGAACAGCTCGACGGCCGTCTTGTCCTGCTTGCCGCTGAACTTGGTCATCCCCACGCCGATTACAGCTACTTTTCTCATACTTAGTCCTCCTTTACATTCTCGTGTATCAAACATGTAGCCCCGAGGCTTTAGCCTCGGGAACCCAACTTATTTTCGAGATTTTGCCTGAGTACTTTATGGCGATGAATAAAAACTCGATTCATGAATCGAGCCACTAGATTCATAGCATGCCGGGGTTCAAACGTTATCTGATCTGTAATAACTGTACCATTACTGGAACTGGTCAGAGACCGTTCATGACGCCAGTGTTTCATAAAAGTCATGGGAGACTCTTCAATGAAACCCTGACCTTCAGTTAATGAGATTAGTGTCATGTCATCATGACCAAAAGGTAAGAAACCAAATAAATAAATTTTACTTCGGAATAAACGCTCCTGGGGTTTGAATTTTACATCTTGAAGGCTGTTAACACCACGGGGAAAAGTCATACGGAAATAAGGCCACATTTCCTTTGAAATTCCACTGCGTGACGTAATCCATTTCCATACCTCTGAGATAGGTGCGGACACGCATGTTTGAAATTTTAACTGAGTCTCCATCGCAGATTGTTCATTTTATCAATTTTGGTCGGCAGCGACCACAAAAAGTCGCCTGCTTCAAATCGGTATCGCTCAGGCTGTTGGAGAAGTGCATCACGCATTTGGGGTCCGGGCAGTGGTCCAGCCCGAAAGTGTGCCCCAGCTCGTGGACCGCTTCCTTGACCGCCCTGTCCCGGAACAGGTCTTCATCCGCAGGTAGATCGTAATACAGTTGCCTCAAGCGGGTTAAAGAGATTACCGAGGTACCGGAAGCGATATCCGCCTGGCCGAAGATGAAGTTGAGACCCGGCGAGTACAGGTCGACATCGGCTATCCCCAGTACCTTGTCGCCTTTAACTTTATCTTTCTTGAGCTGGGAAAGGAACCTTGTACCCAGGTACTGTTTCCGCCGCTTGTCGTAAGCCTTCTCCGGGTCGAAGGTTTTTATAACTGTCTCCACCGGACAGCCGAAGGTCTGCTCCAGCTTCTGCTTTAGCTCTTCCACTAAGCCCTTGTCGACGTAGCTGATTGGTTTCAGAATTATCTTCATCTCTCTATATTGCCCTGTCATTCTGAGGGAGTCCCGATTTCATCGGGACGACCGAAGAATCTCGATGAAGCAGCGACGAGATTCTTCGTCCCGATTCTATCGGGACTCAGAATGACACAAATTAAATCGTCGGCTTGTGCGCGAATCACGTGGGTAGATTGGAGCATCCGCTCCAATCACCCGGAGCAGATGCTCCGGGTTCCCCCGGTATCCCTAACTTTTCAGCCAGTCGTTAATTTCCGCCAGTACCTGGATGTGGTTATTCCTGGTGACCTCTACTACCTTGACGTTAGGTCGTTGCTTAATCTCATCGGCGAAGGCATTCGGTTTTAGCATTATGGTGCCCAGTACCTTCTTGCCGCTGCCGATAGCCTTGAGTACGGCGTCACTGAATCGGGCAGAGAAAAGCTCCATCTTGCCGATTTCGTCGATAACTATCAGGTCGCTTTCCTGCGCGGCCCTTTGGATGGCAGCAGCACCGATGTTTTCCAGGTTATTGATGTCGACGCCGTACTTACCGACCCTATAGCGGCCGGGAATATCTACGTGAGAAAGTGTGCCTTGTTGGCCGTCGAGGGTGATGATGCGGAAACCCTGCCTGACCCCGCCGCTTCTTATCTCCTCGGTGTAAAAGCCGGCGGCCTTTATCCCCGGACCGGCTATGATCTGCCGGATGAGGGTAGTCTTACCCGTTCCCGGCTTGCCGGTCAGGAGATAGGCGCTGGCCATTGTGTCTATTCAGCTTCGGTCTTCTTCTTAGCCGCTGGCTTCTTCGGCTTTTCTGCCGACTCTGCCTTGGCTTTGGCCTTGGCCGCGGGTTTCTCCGCCTTGGGTTTTGTCGCCCTGGCCTTCGGTGCCGCCTCGGCTTTGGCTTTAGCTACTTTCTTGGGTTTGGCTTCCTCAGCTACGGCTTCGGCTTTCTTGGCTGCGGCTTTCTTGGGAGCTGCCGCCTTTGGTTTGGCGATTTTGGCTTTAGCAGCGGCTTCAACTACGGCCTCAACCTGCTTCTTGGTCGGTTTCTTCGGTTCCGGCGCTTCGGCGACGGCTACAGCGGCCGGTGCCGGTTTAGGCGCGCCCGCAGTGGTGCCAACCAGCGCCATCATTTTTCTTCGTTCTTCCAGTTTCCTCTGGCGTTTGCGGTGTTTCAGCAAAGCCATTCTTCTACGTTTATTCATGATTTCCTACCTGTTTTAATTTGGCAAACCGTCTCGTATTATCTCTTAATTCGCTTCGGATTTCAAATAGTGTCTACACCGGCTGAGGTTCGTCTTAGTTTACAATGACACCTCAGGATTGTGTGACAAAATGGCTCGCTACCCTTTTTATGCCTTAGATACTATGTTCTGCACCAGCGCATTTTACATGACAACAAAGCATTTTCGTTTACGATGAAAAACTGGTCAACTGTACTTAGCGATTATTTTATACGAAAATAGTGCCACAGCCCATTGACAATCGAACAACGTTGTTCTATATTTTCGAAGTCTGGGCAGAAATAAATCGAATCAGATTATCGAAATAGAACACATGATTAAGCCGCAGCCAGCTGTATCGGTCAAATGTTTTGGAACCTGCGGCCAGAAAGACCACCGCTAACAGGTGGTTTTTTTATTTGTCGTTGTGGCTGAAAGGGGCTAAAGATGATTAAAGTAAAAGTCTGGAAATGTTTTTTGATAGTGATGGCAGTAGCCTTGCTACTAGGGTGGATGACCGGTACTGTGCCTTTAAGATCCACTATGGCGGATGGACCGACATGGCAAATAGAGACCGTTGACTCGACCGGAGACACCGGATTCTTTACCTCCATTAAGCTCGATGCGGATGGTCATCCGCATATCAGCTATACGGACGGCAGCAACTGCCGGTACGCCTCATATAATGGTGCCAGCTGGCAAACTGAAACCGTAGGCGCGGGTGGTAGTGCGACGTCGCTGGCTCTGGACTTCAGCGGCTACCCTCTTATCGCCTATTGTGGCGGCGGTCTCCACTACGCCCGCTGGACAGGTTCTGCCTGGGACATTCAGACCGTTTCCACAGATGCCAACTGGCCTTCGCTGGCCCTGGATTCAGGCGGTGATCCCCACATTAGCTACCAGACCTGGGGCTCCGAGGAGCTCATGTATGCCAGCTGGACGGGTTCAGCCTGGGATGTCCAGACAGTTGATTCGAACCTGCCATCAGGAATGACCGGCAGGTATACCTCTTTAGCACTGGACTCAAGTAACAACCCGCATATCAGCTACCTGGACTACCAGAGCAGCACCGGGCAGACAAGCCAGGACCTCAGATACGCCTACTGGACGGGCTCAGCCTGGAGCAAGGAGACCGTGGACTCAGCCGGGAATGTCGGCTTTTACACATCATTAGCTCTGGACTCCAGCGGCAACCCCCACATCAGCTATAGCCATGATGACAGCCTGGACCTCAAATATGCCCGCTGGACGGGTTCAGCCTGGGATATACAAACCGTTGACTCGGCAGATATGGTGGGCCAATATACGTCAATCGCCCTGGACTCAAGCGATAATCCCCACATCAGTTACTACGATGCCACCAATGGAGACCTAAAATACGCCCACTGGACGGGTTCAGCCTGGGATATACAGACCGTGGATGCCGCGGGAACAGTCGGACAATATACCTCGATAGCCCTGGATTCAGACGGCAATCCTCATATTAGCTACACCGACATGACTAACTATGACCTCAAGTACGCCTGTCTAACCTCATGTGTTCTTCCGGGAGCTGCCGGTGATATAACGGGTACATCAACTGTGACGCAGGGACAAACCGGTGTCTCCTATTCTGTCCCGACGATAACCGATGCCACCAGCTATGTCTGGGAATACAGCGGTAGCGGCGCCACCGTAAACGGAACAACTAACGACATAACGATTGACTTTTCAGACACTGCCAGCAGCGGCAATCTGACGGTAAAAGGGCACAACAGCTGTGGTGATGGTACGGTATCAAATAACTTTGCCATTGCGGTTACACCGGGCCTTGATTCGGATGGTGATGGTATTCCGGATGCCATTGATAACTGCCCGGGCACAGCCAACCCGGACCAGGCTGACAGCGATACGGGCGACACCAATCTGGCACTCAGCGGCACGGCTAACTGCTCGGTTGCCTCGGATGGTAGCAGTTGCTCGAATATTAATGACGGCGCCTGGACTTCCGGCAACGACGATTGCTGGACGGCGCATGCGATACCTGCCTGGATTCTGGTTGATTTGGGTGCGGAATACCCTGTGAACAAAATTGTGACTCACGCATTTCGCAGTACGGAATATTACAACAGAGAGTTTAAGATCCAGTACTGCAATGACCCTAACGCTATAAATCTCGGCGGCAATGATGCCGCCTGGAGCGATTTTACGGGTGTAACTGAAATTGCGAGCGGTGGTGACCTAATTGGCGGGACGATATGGGTTAATAACTGCTCCACTGCCGAAGATGGCAGTTATTCCTTCTCGGCGACAATGGTTAGATGTGTTCGCTATAAGGGTCTGCAGGCGGGCAACGATGCGGGATATATCGATTTGGGTGAACTGGAAATTTACAGGGGGGATGACCTGGGGGATGCCTGCGATAACTGCCCGGATGTGGCTAATCCTGACCAGTTGGACTCCGACAATGATGGCATAGGAGATGCCTGTGAGTCCGTTCCTTGTCCCGGACCTGCAGGTGATATCACGGGTACTGCAACGGTATGTCAGGGGCAGACCGGTATTTACTATTCCGTCCCGACGATAACTAACGCCACCAGCTACATCTGGGATTATAGCGGTAGCGGTGCCACCATAAACGGGACAACAGATAATGTATCCATTGATTTTTCAGGTACGGCCACCAGCGGTAATCTAACCGTAAAAGGACACAACAGCTGCGGCGATGGTGCGGTTTCCAGTAACTACGCCATAACGGTTAATGCAGCCTCTCCTACCGTGACCACCGTTGGTGCTACCGGAATCAGCGACACTACGGCTACGTTAAACATGGATTACGATTTTAGCGGCTATGGCTCCGGTCAGCTCCAGTTCGGCTATAAGAAGACCGCCGATGCCGGCTGGATCTACACTGATTGGCAGAATCAATCAGGCTCAGACAATTATTCGGCAACACTCAGCAGTCTTTCGGCAAATACCGAATATCAGTTCAATGCCCGGCTCGTGTATGACTCAACTGAGATAGAAGGCGTTCCCCTGAATTTCACCACGCAGCCGGCGCGTATTATCCAGGTGGCTGCAGGATGGGCGCATACCGTGGGGCTTAAATCGGATGGCACCGTGGTCGCCGTGGGAGATAACGGCCAGGGTCAGTGTAGTGGAGTAAGCTCGTGGACAGGCATGACCCAAGTGGCCGCGGGGGCATATCACACTGTGGGGCTGAAGTCCGATGGAACCGTGGTGGCCGTGGGAAATAACAGCTATGGCCAGTGCAACGTGAGTTCGTGGACAGGCATGACCCAAGTGGCCGCGGGGGCATATCACACTGTGGGGCTGA
>CAZJQG010000007.1:69392-74699 GCA_964548415.1 uncultured Dehalococcoidales bacterium
AGTCCGACAGCACAGTATTGGCCGTAGGAAGTAACGTTAACGGTCAATGCAATGTGAGCTTGTGGACAGACATCGCTCAGGTAGCGGCTAGCTCGTGGCACACCGTGGGTCTCAAATCCGGTGGCACAGTAGTGGCCGTAGGAAGTAACGCCAACGGTCAATGCAACGTAAGCTCGTGGACAGGCATCACGCGGGTGGCCGCAGGCTGGATGCATACCTTGGGTCTGAAGCCCGATGGCAGCGTCGTCACAGTGGGAAATAACAGCTGGAATCAGTGTAACGTAAGCTCGTGGACGGGCATCACGCAGGTGGCCGCAGGTGCCCGGCACACTGTGGGGCTGAAGTCCGACGGCACCGTTGTTGCTGTGGGAGATAACAACTACAATACGTGCAATGTAAGCTCGTGGACAGGCATCACGCGGGTGGCCGCAGGGGCATATCACACTGTGGGGCTGAAGTCCGATGGAACTGTGGTGGCCGTGGGATCGAACAGCTATGGCCAGTGCAATGTGACCGACTGGAAGGGCATCAGCATTGATACACCTACTGGCACCGGTATCGTCACAGCGTATACCAATACAGGTACGCTGGGGAACTTCGCGGCGGTAGCCGAAGATGCCCTGCCCACCTCTGGCAAACCTACCGGTGTTACCTTCCCGCACGGGCTGCTGTCGTTCGATATCACCGGCCTGACACCCGGGGCCACCGTGACAGTGACGATTACCTATCCTTCGGCAATTCCAGTCGGCACCCAGTACTGGAAATGCCAGAACGGCAACTGGATAAATTGCACATCTCTTATGGGGGACGACGACGGCGATAATGTCTTAACTCTGACCCTGACCGACGGCGGACTGGGAGATAGCGATGGAGCAGCTAATGGCACCATCTCCGACCCGGGAGGCCCCGCCTTTGTGGAAGTAGTTAAACCGATGCCGGCGCCGTCAACGACGCCATCCACACTAAAAGTGTCGCCGACGCTTCCGCGCCAGTTAAGCGGGCCCCAGATGTCTCTACAATATCTCAACATCAACCCACAGCAGGCGTCGGCTAATCAGCCGGTGACCATTACCGCAAACGTGGTCAATACGGGGGACATGGCCGGCAACTATAACCTTGTCGTTACCGTAAACGGCAGGGTCGAGCAAACCCGTACCATTAGCGTTGGGCCTCAGGCCAGCCAGCCGGTTAAGTTCATAGTAGCCAGAGCCCAGCCAGGTACCTATACCGTGGCAGTAGGGCAACAAGGCAGCAGTTTCGCCGTAGTAGCCGACCGCAGCAGCGCGAGTACTTCGGCACAGAAAACTGCGGTCTTAATTGTGGTGGCCGTGCTTGGAATATTAATGTGCGGCGTCGTAGCGGTTTTAATTCGACGGCGCGCCTATGAGTAAGGTTTTGGCGGCATCTGCCCTCTCTCTTTCGTAAAGGGAGATTGGGGTGGATTTTTAAAGCCTACAGGCCGTACTTACTTCTAATCTTGCCCGACAGCTCGGAAAGCAGCTCCAGCGCCCGGACCGATGCATCCAGCGACAGCGATGCCAGCGTGCACGACGGCGTCAGCAGGCTCTGGGCAACCAGCTGCTTTATAGACAGTCCGTCACGGGTGTAGGGCGCCATGGCCTCTCCCAGCCGGTCGTCAAGGCCGCCCAGCGACTCCTTAGCCAGCGCTTCCTCTTCGTTGGGCACAATGCCCCAGGAGATGCTGCCGCCGCGTTCCACAAAGGCCTTCACCTCCGCCGGGTAGCAGCCCAGCGAATCGGCGTAGTTATAGGCGTCGAAACTGAGCACATCGGCCGAGGTTTCCAGCAGCAGCGACCAGTCGGTGGAACCGCAGCAATGCACTCCCTTTGGCCCTGTAATGCCGCTGAAGACGGTCTCAAGTAAGGATTGCACCTGTTGCCCAGAAATGGCCACAAAGGCCGTTCCTAGCGACGTCAGATAAGGCTCGTCGACAAATATAAGCGTTTGGGGCGAAATCTGCTTCAAAAACCGCTCCTGCCACATGGCTTTTAGCCGCAAAAACTTGGCCAGCGCCTCTGCCAGCAGGTCGTCGTAGAGTATGCCCCGCTGCTGCCGGTCGGTGACCATAAGCCCCCACGTCACCGGTCCGGTTATCTGGCCCTTGACCATCTTCGGACGCAGCTCTTTCAGCGATAGGAACGCATGGAGTCCCGCGGCGTACTGGGGGCTGATGCCGTACCTATCCGGGTTGTTCGCCTCATCTTCGTTGTACAGCTGCTCCAGCTGCGAGTCGAAGTCCGCCGTGCGCTCTACGAAGGCCTTGGTGTCTTCCAGTATGATGCCAGGGAAGCCCTCGCTGAACTGGATGTACATGTTCTCCAGGTGCGAGCCGTTGGGCAGCTGCGGCCAGCCGGGCAGGTCCGGCAGGTATTTGGCCACCAGCGAGCAGGCCTCCTTCGGGTCGGTCTGCGGCATGCTGCCGATTATGGTCGGCAGACAGTTAAACTCAATTTTCGACGACATGTTATCCCTTTAGTCACATAGTAACATGAACGAAAGTAAAAAGTTAAACGCCAAATGTCAAAGCTTCACGTGGCGGCCCGCTTAGAGCCCACCTTAACATAGCCTCGACCTTTTAAGGTCGGGGTCACGAGGCTAAAGCCTCGTGACTACATGCCGGTTCCGCCATGGTTCGACAGGCTCACCACGAGCGGATTTTGTTAAAGCAGGGAGTTATAGAAGGGTTGCACTCCCTCACAAAAACTAGTCTTCCTTTTAGAAAGCGGAGAATGCTAAGAGGGCGCAGTTAATATAGGGACATGGCTTTAGCCTTGTCCGCCCATATTTTTATTCCGTTCGCCCTGAGCTTGTCGAAGGGTGAAAATAAATTTATCCGCCATGGTTCGACAGGCTCACCACGAGCGGATTAGCTCTACTTTAAATATTTCCCAATAATAGGCTTAAGGTCCTTCTTGACCTGCTCGGGAATCACCGCCGGATCGGTGATAATTGCATTCTCAAGTGCCTTCGAACAAATACAGTTCCTCTGTTTCGGTAACCTGGTGACCGCATGCCTCAGCATTTTCTTCACGTGTTCCACGCCGCGCTTCAGGTTATCGATTACCATATCCACCGACACCACCTCGTAGGTCTCCTTCCAGCAGTCGTAGTCGGTGACCACTGCCATGGTGGCGTAGCATATCTCCGCCTCGCGCGCCAGCTTGGCCTCCGGCAGGCCGGTCATATAGATAACATGGGCTCCCCACGACCGGTACAGCTCGGATTCCGCCCTGGTGGAGAACTGCGGCCCTTCCATGACCACGCAGGTCCCGCCGTCGTGCGCCCTGATGCTCAGCTCCCTGGCCGAGTCCTCCAGCACATCGCTCAGCACCGGGCAAAACGGGTCGGCGAAGGCCACGTGTCCCACGATGCCGTTGCCGAAGAAGGTGTCCTCCCTCAGGAAGGTACGATCGATTATCTGGTCGGGTATAACGATATCCAGCGGCCTGATTTTCTCCTGCAGGCTGCCCACGGTGGCCACCGAGAATATAAATTCCACGCCGAGCGTTTTCAGCGCGTAGATATTGGCCCTGGCCGGAAGCTCGGATGGGCTGATGCGGTGTCCCTTGGCATGGCGCGGCAAGAAGGCGACCTCCACGCCGTGCAGCTTGCCCAGCGTTATGGCATCGCTCGGGTCTCCGAACGGTGTCTTGATTTTTATCTGTTTGGTATCGGTCAGCCCTTCTATTTGATACAGCCCGCTGCCGCCGATAATACCCACTTTCGCTTCAGCCATTATTTATCTCCTATTCTTTCCCTGTCATTGCGAGTCCTTCCTGCATAGGAAGGACGTGGCAATCTCATCTTTGAAATATCACCGTTTGTTTCTCTTAAATTCTTTATCCCCTCTCCCTTCCTGCTTTGAGGCTTCACAACTCATTCCCTCTCCCTTGATGGGAGAGGGTTAGGGTGAGGGTGAAATATTTCTATTCTTCCTCCATCGTTTTCTTTATCTCTTCCGTACGCCCATAATACATCAGGTGGTCTCCGGCCTGCACCACCTCCTTAGCGTCCGGATTGAACGTTACCTTATCGCCACGTTCGATAGCCAGTACCCTGACATCCGCCTTCGACAGATTGGAATCACTTATCTTAGAGCCCACATCTGGCGCAGCCTTGCCCACGGTCAGTCGCGCCAGGCTATATTCTCCCGCCTTGTAGATTATCTCCGTAATCGATGCCTCCGGCCGGAAATATTTGGAGCGCTTCAACCATTTGACTACTACCGTGGCCAGCTTATCCGTTACGCCAAGGAAATAAAGCACCAGTAAAATCGCTGCCGGTATCGCCGCCAGACCAAGCAGATATAATGATTGCTGTGGAATGGTTGGTTTGATGCCAATCACAAGCATAACAAACAGCAAAATAAGGAATAGTGCAATTCCGACGCTGCCTAAAAATATCAGTATGCCGACTATATACCGGCGCCTGGGGTGGCTGACGATGTTCTCCGCCTCGCTGGTGGTGAACCCCGTATTGGTCAGTGCTGATAGCGCCTGGAAGCGCGCCTTCGACCGCTCCATACCTGTAGCTTCGAGTGCGATTGAGCCGAACCAGAGTATAAACAGCCATACCGTGACGAATACCAGCATTGCAGCAGGTTGCATAATGACCCTCCCCGGTTAGACTGGCGTACCCCGCCAGCCCACGATGGAAACCCAAAGATTATACTTGGAAATAAACGAGGTGGCAATCAGGATCACCAAGGCAAAATATTAGGATTCTAATAATTCTAGATCGTCTTCGGCTCCAGAAAACACGGTACCGTCGTCTGCCTCAATAGCAAAATATTTTGTGTTTTGTCCTTCTTTGAGCGCTAGAGGGTCAGTCGTCACATTGAAAGGACCTGTCATATGCACTACTTGTTTTATTACTCCAACTTTACCAAACGGATTTCCTTTTATTAACTTGACTTTATCACCAACATCCATATTTCACTCCTCACACCAATTATACTATGGGTCAATAACATTAAGGCTATCTCAGAATAGAGTAGTTGCGCTTATATTTATCTGAGAGTATTATCTTCTGGGGGCAAAATTGGGTCTATTCTGAATGTTATTTGAATGGCCTAAGCTAAAATTGGAGGTATCTAATGGAGGATAATCAAGAACATGAATTAACGATAAATAATGCATCTTATGGGTCATTTAATGGCTTTAAGGTAAAGTTTGTCGGATTCAAAAAAATACCCTATAGATTTTCAATCTATGGATGGCCAGGCGGGAAATGTTTGGACTGCACCCCTATGATTGGACAGAAAGGGTTAGGAGAGATTGGCGGGGT
>CAZJQG010000008.1:0-69559 GCA_964548415.1 uncultured Dehalococcoidales bacterium
CATTTAGCAGGGCTTCGAAGGCGGCCTCTTCGATGGTCTCCTCGATCATTAATCGCTCGGCAATCAGCTTCAACCGGTCTTTATTATCGGTCAATATATCTCTGGCGGTCTTGTGAGCGTGCTCGATAAGCACCTTTACCTCATCGTCGATTTCCTCCGCTATCTTTTCACTGTAGTTGCGCTGCTCGTGGATTTCCCGACCGAGGAAAATCAGCTCTTCTCGTTTGCCGAAGGTGCGCGGTCCCAGCTTATCGCTCATACCGTACTCAGTAACCATCTTTCTGGCGAGGCCTGTGGCCTGTTCCAGGTCGTTCTGAGCACCGGTGGTCACTTCGCCGAAAATAATCTCTTCCGCGGCGCGGCCGGCCAGGCTTACAGCCAGCCTGTCGTCGAACTGGGCGACGCTCCATAAATGGCGGTCTTCGGTCGGCAGGAAACGGGTCCAGCCGCCGATCATACCGCGGGCCACTACGGATATCTTATGAACCGGGTCGGCATTGGGCAGCATCTTGGCTACCAGTGCGTGACCCGTCTCGTGGTAGGCGATAATTTCCTTTTCCTTAGCGCTAATTATGCGGCCTTTCTTTTCGGGACCGGCAATGACCCGGTCGATCGAGTCTTCCAGCTCTTTCAAGCCGACTTCTTTCAGATTACGGCGGGCTGCCAGAATGGCCCCCTCGTTAAGCAGGTTGGCTAAATCAGCGCCGCTGAATCCCGGAGTCTGCTTGGCCAGCACTTCCAAATCTGCATCTTTAGCCAGAGGTTTGCCCTTGGCATGAACCGTCAGAATCGCCTTGCGACCGTTTATATCGGGCTGGTCGATAACCACGTGCCGGTCGAAGCGGCCTGGCCGCAGCAGTGCCGGGTCGAGGATATCGGGGCGGTTGGTTGCGGAAATAACTATCACGTTGGTGCTGCTGTCGAAGCCGTCCATCTCAACCAGTATCTGGTTCAGGGTCTGTTCCCGCTCGTCGTGGCCTCCACCCAGACCGGCGCCGCGGTGTCTGCCCACGGCATCGATTTCATCGACGAAGACGATGCAGGGTGCATTATGCTTGGCCTGGTCGAACAGGTCCCTGACACGGGAAGCGCCCACTCCGACAAACATTTCCACGAATTCACTACCACTGATGGAGAAAAACGGAACGCCGGCTTCACCGGCGACGGCTTTAGCAATCAAAGTCTTGCCGCAGCCGGGAGGGCCCACCAGCAGAACGCCTCGCGGTATGCGCGCGCCCAGAGCCAGGAATTTCTGGGGCGACTTAAGGAACTCAACAATTTCCTGCAGTTCTCCCTTGGCTTCATCGACTCCGGCTACGTCGGCAAAGGTCACAGTAGATTTATTATTGGATGCCAGGCGGGCGCGGCTCTTGGCAAAATTGAACGCCTGTGTATTGGCGCCTCTGGCCGAACGGAACAGGAAAAACAGCAGTGCGCCGAACAAAAGCAGCGGTACAAAGCTAATCATTAGCGAGCCCCAATCGAATCCGCCGGCCTTGACATCGAATTTCACCCCGTTTTCACCCAGCGTGATGCCGGCCGCAGTCAGGCTGTCCATTAGCTCTTTGGTGCTGCCTACAAAGGATGACTCGATTTTCTTCTCATCGCCTTTGAGGCCGATAATAGTGTACCCATCCTGCTGGATGGTGTCAGCTTCCCCCTGCTTGACCTGAGCGATGAACGTGAAAAAGTCCACTTTATCGGGTCCTTTGGTCATGGGGAACAAGCTGAAAGCTAAAGCTATTATTGCCACCAGGATCAGAATGTAGAATAGGCTACCCTGCCACCACTTAGTTTTCATAGTTTGATTCAGGACATATTATAGCAAAAGTGGGTGAATATAGAAAAAAGAGGTTCAAATTCGCCTTACGAGGGCGGTGAACTTGAGTCTACGTTTTTCTTGCGATAAGAGCGGAAAAGCATGAAGAGCAGCGCACCGAATAGAAGCAAAGGCACGAAGCTAATCATTAGCGAACCCCAATTGAAGCCGCCGGATTTGACGTCAATTTTGACCCCGTTTTCACCGACGGTTATGCCAGATTTCTCGAATGTATTAATAAGGTCGTCGGTGCTGCCAATGTAGCCTGTTTCGGCTATCCTCTTATCGTTTTTCAGACCGACAATGATTTGTCCGTCCTGCTGGATTGTATCGAACTCGCCTTGCCTGACCTGTCCGAGAAAGGTGTTCAGATCAACTTTTTCTGGTCTTGGTGAGGTAGGGAAGAGACTGAAAGCCAGCGCGATTATGGCGAACAGGATCAAAACATATAATAAGCTGCCCCGCCACCACTTCGGTTTTGGCTTTTCTTCCGCGCGCCCATTATATCAAAGGCGAGCCTGCGGGTACATATGCTATAATTATGGTGGTAATTACCAGGCTAATTTGGAGAATCGACTTCTGAAATCAGTAGACGTAGCCAGGCTGGCGGTGGAGGCGGCTTCGGAAAAACAGGCTGACGACATAGTCATGCTGGATACCAAACAAGTTTGCTCCTTTGCTGACTATTTCGTTATTTGCAGCGGCGACAATCCCCGGCAGATAGAGGCCATACGGCAGGAAATCCGCGATAGACTTAAGCAAGACGCAATTATTCCGTTTCACATCGAAGGTGGCGCCGATTCAGGCTGGATTCTACTCGACCTGGGCGATGTGGTGGTCCATATTTTCTCCCCATCGCAGCGCGACTATTACCGCCTCGATGATTTATGGCAGGAAGCGGTGCCGGTGGTCAGAATACAGTAGCCCCTCTCCGCCCCACCTCTCCAAATACTGAAACTCAAGCACCAAATCCTAAACAATATCGAAATTTAATTCTATAATTCAAGAAAGTAGGGATGGACCTTAGGTCCGTCCGCGCGGAGCGGATGCTCCGCGGTACCCGGCGCAACTCGGCGCATATTAACTTAAGATCTCCTTCGGTGAAAAGAAAAGCTTGATTTCACGTTCGGCGTTTTCTGCCGAATCGGAACCGTGGACCAGGTTCATTTGTATGTCCAGCCCGTAGTCACCCCGGATGGTACCGGGGGCAGCTTTTACGGAGTCGGTGGCACCCATGGTCTGCCTGATGGCCTCGATAGCCCTGTCCCCCTCAAAAACCGCGGCGATTATCGGTGTCGAGGTAATGAATTCAACTAAATCATTGAAAAATGGTTTGTCTTTGTGTACCGCGTAGTGTTTCTGGGCCAGAGCTTTATCCATCCGCAGCAATTTCATGGCTACAATCTTGAGCCCGCGCTTTTCCAGGCGCGAGATTATGACTCCAGCCAGATGTCGTTGCATGGCATCGGGTTTGATAAGCACCAGACTTCGTTCCATTTTTCTATTCCTCCATAAATAATTCTCAGCAGCGTACTGTCGGCCTCTTGCCAACAGATACTCCTAGAAATTTATGAGATTGCCGCACCCTTCTGCGGGAAGGGCTCGCAATGACGGTTAAGCACAATTATTTAACTTTACGCATTGTAATCGGCGGCTGGCGCAAATATAACGGCTGCAAGCTGGCCGCATCGTCCTGCTCACCCTTACTGAGGCGTTGCCAGCCCAGGGTTGCCAGGTAGACGGCGTGTCTCACTCTGGTAATTGCCTCCGGTATTATGGCATATTTCTCCAGCTTTTTCTGCAATTCATCGATGGCCGCCGGCGGAATTTCACCGCAGAAAACGGTCTTACGTTTGGTCTGCAGGCACAGGGAGTCTACTGTGGTGATGTGTTCCGGCTTAAGACAGCGCCAGCCGTTTTTATCCTGGTACAAAGCAGCCGCGATCTCGCCGCGTCCGGCGTTATGAATGGGACAGATCGGGAATCCGGTAAAGGCGAAAGGAAAAGCCTCGATTTCCAATGTGCTTATACCGACCAGCGGTATATCGAGCGCCAGGGCTAACCCTTTGGCGGTACTCACGCCGACTCTCAGCCCGTTAAAGCTGCCAGGCCCTCTGGCTACGAAGACAGCCTCCAGCGATTGCGGGCTGGTCCCCGTCTGGCCGAGCAGGCGGTCGATGTTTGGCGCCAGTTCCACCGTATGGTTTTGTTCGGAATGCCAGGTTATTTCGGCCACCATTTCGCCCTGCCGTGACAGGCCGATGCTGCAAAAGTCGGTGGATGTATCAATGGCTAGTTCCATTTTTCTAATTCGGTTTCCAGACCTGCTACTAATCTGGTATAACGGGGACCTTTTGGGTCAAAGCTTAAAGCCCTCTGGTTTTCCGATATGTAGCTAAGACTGATAAGCAGGCGTTCCCCGGGCAGCAACGACATGCCTTTATCCGCCCATTCCACCACGCAAACGCCCTTGCCGTATAGATAATCATCGAGCCCTAAATCCGCTATCTCTTCGATATGGTCTAGACGGTAGAAATCGATGTGGTACAGCGGCAGCCGCCCGCTATATTCCCTGATTAAAACAAACGAGGGGCTGAAGGCATATTCCTTGACGCCCAGTCCCCAGGCGATACCCTGAGTCAGGCAGGTCTTGCCGCTACCCAAATTGCCCGTCAGCAGAAATACATCTCCGGCTTGCGCGTGCTCGCCAAGCCGCCTGCCCAATAGCTGGGTCTGCTCCGGGCTGCGCGATACGAAATTCTTCTTTGTTACCTTCATAACCTTGATTTGAAATGTTCCCAGCCGACTTTTTGCCAGGGAACGATTTTGCCGTCATCATCCACGAGTTCGACCCGCCCCGGCTTTCCCTCTGTTATCTCGCCGATTACGGTTACAGGGCAGGGCATGGTCTTCTTTAGTCGGGGCATAATCAAAGTGCTGGCGGTGAACAGCAACTGGTAGTCCTCACCACCGCCCAAAATGAGTTGCAAATATTCCGTTTTGAAGTTTTTCTTCAGTGCCGGATGGACTGGCAGCATTTTTTGGTTAATCCGGGCGCTGACTCGGCTTGCCTCACAGACGTGGGTCAGGTCGGCTATAAGGCCGTCGCTTATATCTATGGCGCATTTAACAGCCCGGTGCAGCAAAATTTGCCCCTCGTCTATCCGGGGTATCGGGGTCAGGTGTGCCTCGCGGAGCAGTTGAGTTGTCTCGGTATCCAGTTTAAGGTGCTGTTTCAGCATTCGCAGGCCGGCGGCTGAAAGGCCGAGGTATCCGGTGACAGCTATCAAATCGCCGGGCACGGCTGCCGATCGCGTTAACATTGAAGTCGATTCCAGACTGCCCAGAACCGTGACATTTATTACGGTTTTATCCGAGGCAGCGATATTGCCGCCGACTATGGCTACTCCGGACCGCGCCGATATTTTTACCATTCCTCGATACAGGCTCAACACGCTGTCGGTCTCGAGTTCGCCGGGGAGTGCCAGCGAAACCAGGGCGTATTGCGGGGCGCCGCCCATAGCTGCGATGTCGCTCAGGTTCACGGCAATGGCCTTCCAGCCCAGCTCTTCCCAGGTGACCGTTTCCAGATCGAAGTGCGTATCCTGGACCAGGCTGTCAGTGGTAGCCAGCTGTATAGCGCCTTCTACCTTCCAGGCGGCGGCATCATCGCCAACGCCGATAATCAGGTTTTGCCAGGCGCTATCTTTCGGATTTCTGGCGTTGTTTACCGTATCCGCCAGAAGTTCAATAAGGCCGAATTCACCCAGTCCGGAGACCTTCATAGCGGCGATTATAACATAGGCCATTCGTGTTTGTTGATTTGGGTTTGTTTTCGGGAATTTAATCCAGGCGGGAGTTGATGGCGGTCAATTCCCTATTTTCACGTAAAAAAAGTGATATTTTGCTAAATAAGGCTTGTATGCATGAAAAGCAAGTTATATAATGCGTTTAAATAGCTAAGGAGGTCAGGATATGGAGCAGATGGTCAGATGCGCTAATTGTGGCACTCCAAACCCGCCGGGCCAGCAGTTCTGCGGTAAATGCGGAGCCAAGCTCGCGATTGAAGCACAGCAGCCACAACAGAAGATCAAATGTCCCAACTGCGGCTTCATGAACCTGCCCGGCCAGCAATTCTGTGGAAGCTGCGGAGCCAGACTGGTAGCTGTGGTACATCAGGCACCGACTGTCCCTGTCCAAACGGCTACCTCGGCACAGCAGGTATCTAATATGCCCCCCCAGGAAATGACGACTGTTCCAGCTCCCCAGCCGCCCGCCAAGGCAGTAAAACCCATCATACAGCGCCAGCAAGTTGATGTCCGCCCCACGTGGGGTCTGGCCTGGGGTCTGTGGTGGCGTATGTTCTTATTGGGGCTCCTAATCGGCGGTGTGCTTTACGCCATCGCTATCATCGTCATGCTCACACTCGGTTTTCATTTGTCGGTTCCAGGCCTGACGCCGTCAGCGTAAAGGGTTTATAATAGCCTATGCAACAGCAGACGGTTAAATGTCCGACTTGTGGTGCCGATTGCGCCGGCCCGGTATTCTGTACTACCTGCGGCACCAGATTGCCTCCCATAGTTCAGCCGGTATCTCCGGAAACTCAACCCGTAACACCAGCCAAACCAGCAGCTAAAGAATCGGCTGCACCTGTTAAATATAGCGCTTTACGTGCCGTCGCCGCCGTTTACAGAATTATCGGCTGGGTAATAATGGTGGGCGGCAGCCTGTTTGCTATTGCCCTGGCGGTGCTGGCGGTAGGAGCTACCGGTACGTTGACCGACTTCCTGCCTATAAGCGGGGGAGTAGGTACAGTGGTAATAGCTATTGTCGGCTTGATAGCCTCCATATTGTTAGGGCTGTTTCTGGTAGCCTTTGCCGATGTCTGCAACGTGCTGATAGACATCGAAAAGAATACCAGGTCACAATAAAAAATCAGACGATTTCCCAGTCCCGGTATCCCTGCTGAATTACCGCCAGATAGTCGGCTGCCGGCTTCAATTCCCTCGCTTGGTCGATTTTTATATAGGTTATCGCCTCTATAGGGTCGTTCGTCTCGGTCCAGACGGTGACCTTGCGGCGGTCGTAGGTCCTGGGATAGTCTTCATAGCTATCCAGCTGCTTTAAGTCCTTTTCAGAAACCTCGTAAACAGCGCCCAGCACCTTTTCACCCCGGTGCGGTGCGATGCTGGCCACACCGCCCTGATGGCCGGCGCGGGCGGTGAAGGTCAGCTTAAAGTTGGGCAGCGTGGCTACAAATTTCGGCTTGCTCTCCGGAGCGCGCTCGACCATTTGTTTTCGGCTAAGGTTTGAGGCGTAAGCGAAGTAATACATATTTACCCTCTGGAGGTAATACTATTTTACACATTCCGGTATATTTAACAATAGTCGGATTTGTACTTAACAAATGATTTTTTAGATGGTATAGTTAGCTGCTATGCGCCTGGCCATCCTCGCCGATATCCACAGTAATCTGGCAGCTTTCGAATCGGTGCTGAAAGATTTAGAGAGTAGGGGCGGCTTCGATAAAATCTGGTGTCTGGGAGATATGGTGGGTTACGGTCCTCAGCCTAACGAGTGCGTTGCCCGTTTGCGCCAGTTCGACCACGTTTGCATTGCCGGCAATCATGATTGGGCGGCCATCGAAAAAATGGACACCTTTGAGTTCAATCCGGTGGCGGCCATAGCAGCGCAGTGGACAGCACAGGAATTGACTGCCGACAGCAGAGACTATTTAACTGCCTTGCCGCTTATACTCAATGTGGACGGATTTACGCTGGCGCACGGCAGCCCGCGGGAGCCTATATGGGAATATCTGCTGTCGCTAAGCGCGGCTAAGGAAAATTTTACCTATTTTGAAACCAGTTACTGCCTGGTGGGCCATTCCCACGTTCCGCTCGTGTTTGAGCTTGACGGTACGCAGGTAATGCTCAGGGAACTTGGCGAGACCGAGTTCGTACTTTCCTCAAACCGCATGATTATCAATCCTGGCAGCGTCGGGCAGCCCAGGGACGGCGATCCCAGAGCCAGCTATGCCTTATACGATAGTGAAACTAAGAAAATCGGCCACTATCGTGTGGAATACGATATTGCCGCCACGCAGAAGAAGATGACGGAATTCGACCTGCCCAGGCCGCTGATACAGCGTCTGACCTACGGCCGATAGTGCTCTCAAGTCCAGAAGGGTACCATGGAGCATCTGCTCCACGGCATGCTGGAGTTACATATGGCTGAAGCAGATACTTCAGCCTACCCACGTGGCCTCTTGACCGTTTCCAGTCTTGAAAAGTGCGTGAAGCCATAGTAGTATGTGACTGGGCCGTGCTAGACGGGGAACTAGCGGTGCCCTGTACCCGAGATCCGCTATAGCGGGGTTGAAGTCCGGCTCGAGGTTTCTGTTTTTCAGGACTGCTCCGGTCAAGTGGCGTTGAGGACTGGGTCTTGCGCGGCGGAGAACTATGAACTCCGCCAGGTCCGGAAGGAAGCAGCGGTAAATAGTAATCTCCGGGTGCCGCAAGGCTACCTGGTCGGAGTTGGCTAGCCGGAGTAAGCTGAAGGGCAGATATCGAAGGTTGGTGCACGGCCCTTACAAAAACCTCTATGTCATTCTAAGCGAAGCGAAGAATCTATGGATTTAAATCTAGCAGGCAAAACCGTAATCGTTACCGGAGGCGGCTCGAATATAGGTCGGGCTATCGCCCTCGCTTTCGCCAAGGAAAAAGCGAATGTCATTATTGCTGATATTGACCAGGTTCAGGGGCAAAAGGTTGCCGGTGAAGCAATTGCTCTGGGCGGTAAGGCTAGGGCTTTCAAAACCGATGTGACGGACTATGATTCCGTGGTGGCCATGGTCAAGCGAACCATCGATGAATTCGGCAAACTCGATGTGCTGGTCAACAGCGTAGGCTGGACGAACGACCGTTTGTTTATCGAGAAGCCGAGGGAAGAATGGGAGAAGGAAGTAAACATCAATTTCTGGGGCGTGATCAACTGCACAAGGGCAGTCCTCGACCATATGATAGAAAGAAAGTTCGGCAAAATAATCAGCCTGGGCTCGGATGCCGGCAGGATGGGTGAATACCGGGAAGCCGTTTATGCAGCCTGCAAGGGAGGCATTATCGCCATGTCGAAATCGCTGGCGCGCGAGCTGGGCCGCTACGGCATAAATGTTAATGTCGTCTGCCCCGGAGTTACAGTACCTGATAATCCTGAGCACGCCGGCGAGTTCAGTATGTGGAAAGGGCCTCTGGCCCAGGTGTTTACGCCGGAGGCACAGGAAAAGGCAGCCAAAGCTTATCCCTTACGACGGTTGGGCAAACCTGAAGACGTAGCCGGCGTAGTTATCTTTTTAGCTTCCGATGCTGCTAGTTTTATTACCGGGCAGACCATCAGCGTCAGCGGCGGCTACACCATGATGTAGCAGTAGAGGAAATATGAAAGCTATAGATGTACACGCGCATCCCAGCACAGCCGCCTTCGACAGGAAGAAGTTATGGGGACCGGAGGTTGTGGAATATATATCCAAATACTATGGAGTTGAGTATAAGGTCAAGACCGATGAGGAAATGGCTCAGGACTTCAGAGAGGTTGACGCCAGAGCTCTGCTGATAGGCTGGGATGCGGAATCTGGCACCGGCTTCGATACCAGAAATACTAACGACGAAGTAGCCCGGCTGATAAAGAAGTTTCCCGACGTGTTCATCGGTGGCTGGGCCATGATCGACCCGTGGAAGGGTAAGGCGGCTATTACAGAATTGGAACGGTGTGTCAAAGAACTAGGGTTGATGGGACTGAAGTTTCAACAGGCGCTGCAGGCCTTTTTCCCCAACGACCGCAGATTTTACCCTCTTTATGAGAAGTGCGTTGAGCTTAAGATACCGGTCTCTTTCCACACCGGGACTACCGGCGCCGGCGCCGGTATGCCCGGCGGTCACGGCATACGGCTAAAGTACACCATGCCGGTTCCCTACATCGATGACGTGGCTGCCGACTTTCCGGAGCTGACCATAGTTATGATTCACCCCGCCTGGCCGTGGCATGAAGAGCAAATCGCCGTTTTGCTTCACAAAGGTAACGTATTTGCCGACCTATCCGGCTGGGCGCCCAAATATTTTCCGGATGTCATAAAGCGAGAGGTCAATGGCCGGCTGCAGGACAAGTTTATGTACGGCTCTGATTATCCTGAGATTCCGCCGAAACGATGGCTCCAGGAGTTCGAAAGCGGCGCCTATAAGCCGGAGGTAATGGAAAAGGTCCTGTATAAAAACGCCCGGAGAATCCTTAAGCTCAAAGTTTGAAGGCGTCAAGTGCCTGATAAAACAAGCTCATTTTCAGTTCAGGTCAAGAATATACTCCGCCAATCCGGACTAAAAGCCCGGAAAAGCCTGGGGCAGCATTTCCTGATTGATGAGTCGGTTTTAGACACTATCATTACCGCCGCAGAGTTGTCTCCACAGGACACTGTAATTGAAGTCGGTCCCGGGCTGGGCATACTGACGCGTGAACTGGCGAGGCATGCCGGCAGCGTGGTTGCAGTGGAACTGGATGATAAACTGGCGTCTCTATTGCACCGTCGGCTGGCCGGATTATCCAATCTCAGGGTAATTAACGGCGATATACTTGAACTAAAACTGACGCAGCTGCTGGGAGCTAAAAGCGTTTACAAGGTGGTGGCTAATCTGCCGTACTATATTACGTCACCGGTGCTGCGTTATTTTGTGGAAGCTTCGCCCAGGCCGTCTCTAATGGTTATGATGGTACAGAAGGAAGTCGGCGAAGCCATTGTCGCCTCTCCGGGGGACATGTCGCTGCTGGCGGTCAGCCTGCAGGTATACACCAGGCCGGAAATCGTATCTCATGTGCCTGCCAGCAGCTTCTATCCTCAGCCGAAGGTGGATTCTGTTATAGTAAAATTTAACATGCTGGCTGAGCCAGCCGTAAAGGTGATGGATATGGCGAGGTTTTTCGAAGTGGTCAGGGGCGGCTTCAGCGCACCCCGAAAGCAGCTGCATAATTCGCTGGCGCACGGATTGGGATTCAAACCAGCTGAGGTGGCTCCGCTGCTGGAAAAAGCCGGCATCGATTCGCAGCGCCGGGCCGAGACGTTGAGCTTGAAAGAGTGGCAAGCACTGTACGAAGTAATGGAATCAAAGGTAGTAAAAAGTGATTAAATATCTGGCGCCTGCAAAAATAAACCTCGTCCTTGAGGTCCTGGGCAAGCGTAACGACGGCTACCACGAAATCCGCAGCCTGGTGCAGGCCATCGACCTGTGTGACACGCTGACTTTCGACTTGGCAGATTCGATTTCGCTCAAGTGCAGCGAGCCGAGTCTGGAAACCCCCGATAATCTGGTGATCAAAGCCGCTGAACTGCTGAGGCAACGTGGTGGTCAGGGGAAGGGGGCCAGAATTAAGCTGGAGAAACGGATACCCTGGGCCGCCGGCCTTGGTGGTGGCAGCAGCGACGCCGCAGCTACGTTGCTGGCTCTCAATGTCCTCTGGGATTTAAAAATGGCAACGTCTGAGTTAATTGATTTAGGAGCCAGACTGGGTTCAGATGTCCCGTTTTTTATACATTGTAGAGCTGCCGTGATTGAAGGTCGAGGTGAAAAAGTAGAACCAGTACCGGTATCAGCCAGAAGCTGGTTCGTGTTATTGGTGCCTGATTTGCCGAAGATGCCGGATAAGACGCGCCGGCTTTATGCCTGCCTGGACAGTGGGCATTTCTCAGATGGGCATCTGGTTGATACCGCCTTGAAATGCTGGTCTACGGACATGCCGGTTACCCCGAGCCTGTTGTTTAATGTTTTTGATAAAGTTGCCTTCGAGGCCTTTCCCGGGCTGGAAGCGTACTGGAAGAGGTTTGAGGAAGCCGGCGCCGAGAATATTCACCTAGCTGGTTCGGGGCCGACCCTATTTACATTGTTTAACAGTAAAATTGAGACGGCGAAAATCTATCGGAATCTTCGTAATAAGAAAATAAAAGCTTATTCGATCTCAAGTATCATATAAATCCTAGCCTGGGGAAAAGTAAAAATCCTATTAGTTTGCCAATAAATTCGAACAATGCTACATTTGAAGAGGCGGAGCTTTTAATATCATTTAGCACAGATAACTTAATCTTTAGAGGTGTTTAGATAGAAGCAGATATAACTTGTAAATTAATTAACATTATCCATGTACTCATCCAATTGAGAAAACCAGGAGTTGCTACTACTATACCATTGTCGTCTCGAAAGACGAGTCCGGCAATGCAGGAAGAAAACGTGCCATGTGACAGTGCATTTCGAATACGACGAATATAATCTGAATTCAATAGGCTACGAATCTGTTGACAGCACCGACTTCCGCCCCGAGCATTCTGATCAATAAGCCTGCTCAGGATACCTTCTCGCATACAGACAAGTGCAATATAAAGCCGTATTACAAGAGAACCATGTATTGTCATCTGTATTTTTACAGGTAGTGGCAATTCAACCTGGTCGTCAAATGGTGTTAATGGAAGAATTCCGTCACGTTTGTCTAAGGTGGCGGCGAGAGAAAACCACAATGTTCTGCTGTATAGTTCTTCGAAGTCCCGAGCCGAGAGATTTGTAGGTGATAGATCTCGAAGTAACTCATCACTAGTCAGACGTGTTGCTAAATCATCAAGAATTATTTGGCAAGTGGAAAACTGTCGCTGAAGATTTCTATCTTTTAATGCTTCTCGTAATATGTTCATTTCTGATTGATCCATAGATAGATTCTGAAAAAGTTGACCAACGTTTATACTCTGGGGTGGCCCCTCTTCTGGTCGTCCATATACTTGGTAAAACTGTCTTAGAAGGTCTCCGGCATCATCGTTTGTCATATCTTCCTACTGAAATATTTTATACTGCAAAAAGGATAAGTTTTTTAAGAATAAACGGACAAGAAGGATTTCAATGAAAAGTATTAACTAATTCCTCCTCGTTTTTCTTCGTCCGTACTTGGCCGTTCAGTTTGGCTTTCAGCAGGGCGGCCAGTATCTCTCCGATTTTTGGTCCTGATGGAACACCCATTTTGATGAGGTCCTTGCCGGTCAATATTGGCTTGACATAACGTAACTTATCCAGATATAAGGTCAGGTTCTGACGGACGGCTGGTAATTCTGAAGAGATAGCATTGGCCTGTATGGCTACCGTTGAGTAACCATGAACTAGCTCGTAAACCTGGCTGGGTTTCAATCCAGGTTGATCCAGCTTGTTTAGCTGCTTCTTGAGCTGCAGAGTCTGGCGCATTGCCTCGGCCGACATCCTGGGGAAATTCACGCGCTTTATAAACTCTTCGTTTTCCTTTTCGGTCAGGCCGTAGATAAACAGACAGAGGTAAACAGCGGGGAGCGACGATTTAGTCATCTCCCGTGCCCTGACAAAGGCCCTGACCAGTTTGCTGCTCGCTTTAAGCGAAGGATGAAGCTGTTTCAGAACTCCAAGTTCTTCGGCTCTTACCAGAATCCGTTCCGGTTTGTTTTCTTTCAGCATAAGCTCCAGCTCGCGCCGCAGGCGGTCTCCGCTGATGGTGTCCAGCATGGCGACGTCTCGCCTCAGCAATTTATCGGTTTCCGGCTCTAACTTGAAGTCTAATCTCTGCTCATATCGTATCGCTCTCATTATCCTGGTAGCGTCGTCGATAAAGCTGTCTGGGTGGAGTATCCGGATGAGTTTTTGCTCGATATCCTGTTTACCGTGGTACAGGTCGACCAGCTGACCGAACTGTTTCGGGTTAAGGTGAAGGGCCATGGCGTTTATGGAGAAATCGCGTCGGATGAGGTCATCTTTCAAACTGCCGGGCTTAACCGTGGGCAACGCTCCCGGCCGGCTGTAGGTTTCGCTGCGGGCAGTCGCCACGTCGAGGCTGAACCCGGGATAAATCAGTTTGGCGGTGCCGAAGCGCTCATGTAGGATTAACTTGGCTCCACTATCGCCTGCCAGCGTGCGTGCCAGCGATATAGCTTCACCTTCTACTACTAGGTCGAAGTCGAAGTTGCTGCGACGCAAAAAGAGATCGCGCACCACTCCACCGACGATATACAGCTCCTGCCCCATGGTAGCGGCTTCTGTGCCAGCGATTTTAATAAGTACCAGAACCGGTGGCGGTATAAATTTTTCCAGTTGTACTGAAAGATTTTCAGACATGGTCAATAAATTAGCTGCATCAGATGTACGTCCAGCAACTGGCCAAACTTGTTACCAACGTCCCTCATAGTCCCAATATACTGGAAACCGAAGGATTTGCACAGGTCGACACTTATTTTATTACTGCCGGCAATCCTGGCGATTATAGTATGTAGGCCCACGGTTTTACCTTCCTGTACGGTGGTCGACATGAGTTGCTTACCGATTCCTTTTCCCCGGTGTACTTCACTGACGTAGACCGATATTTCTGCGGTATCGGCATAGGCGCACCTGTCCGACCAATGGCTGAGAGAGGACCAGCCGACGACCTGTCCCTCATCGACGGCGACCAGAATGGGATGGCGGGCGCCATGGCTGACGAACCAAATTTCCTGCTGCTCTATGGTCTTAGGCTCGGTATCGAAAGTGGTCGAGGTGTTTACGATGGCATCGTTGTAGATGTCGGTGATTTGTGCCAGGTCTGACAGTTTGGCCTGCCTGATGTTAAACACAGCTATCTCTACAACTGGTCCTCAGCGCATTCTACTGCCTGGTACCAGTACGGTCAAGACATGTTATCGAATTATGACGGTTCACGATTATCAGATTATTTTTTCTGACAGCCGTTTGATGGCCCATTCGGCTTCGGCGACCGTCTTTTCAATCACATCCTGGCAGGTGGGTATCTCGGTTATTCTGCCGGCTACCTGCCCCAAAGGCACTACGATATCCTCAGGGTCATGGGCTTCTTGTAGTTCTTTGAGCGAGTCCACGCTGACCGCCTGGCGGGCCAGGTCCTGGACGCCGCGCTGTTTCAGTCCGCTGGCGAACAGTTTAAAGAACGGGACGTCCAGCATTTTCTTTATGCGCCAGCCGCTGGCGGCTGCCTCGGTCAGAGATACCTTGCCTTTGGCCCGCTCCATGGCAGCCTTATTTTTCCAGTACCTGCCGGGCAGGCCGTCTATTTTATCGGTGCGGAAAGTATCCTCTGCGGTGGCTTTAACGCCTACCTCTTTAACGGTTAAATGTACAGGGCTTTCCTGGGTCAGCATGAACCGGGTGCCCATAGATATTCCCTCCGCGCCGAGAGCCAATGCCGCGGCCAGACCTCTGCCGTCGCAAAAACCGCCGGCGGCGATGATTGGAATCTTCACCTGGCTGGCAATCAGGGGTAACAGAACCAGTGAGGTCGGCTCTCCACCGTGCGCCGCCGCTTCTAGCCCGGTGACCACTATAGCGTCGGCGCCGTCAAGCTCAGCACGCCGGGCATGCCGTTCGGTGGCTACTGTAGCTATGACCTTGCCTCCATATTCGTGTACCGCTTTAATGAGCCAGTCGCCTTTTCCCAACGCATAGTTCAATATGGGCACCTTTTCCTGTATGGCAACTTCCGCGTTTTCTCTGGCGTTGGGGAAAAGTATGGTGACATTTATACCGAACGGTTTATCGGTAAGGGATTTTATCTCCTTGATGATATCTTTCATCTGGTCGGGTGTATTGGCCACGCTGTTGAACATTCCCAGGCCCCCGGCGTTGGACACTGCGGCTACAATTCGTGGCAGGCTAACGAAAGCCATCCCGGCCAACATAATCGGATGCTCGATTTCGAATAGTTCGGTCATTCTTGTTTTCATTAGCTTCCTCCTTCATTATTGCGTCATATATATAAAAATCGAGGAAAGTATAACAGGGGGTGAGTGTGCTTATCAAAGTTATTTACGGTAGCATGTTGACGACGGGGCTGATATTGCCACGCTCTTCCTATTCAGGAAGGATGCGCGATGACATGAAAATTATCTGCGTGCTGGTCTATAATGGTGACCTGCACTACATGATGTAAATTCTCTTTGGAGGTTACCATGAAGACCAGGATGACGGAGCTCTTTGGTATAAAATACCCTGTTATGTGCGGTGGTATGATGTGGCTGGCTAAACCGGAACTGTGCTCGGCAATATCAAACGCTGGCGGCCTTGGTAATTTAACGGCCGGCAATTACGGCTCGGGAGAGGAGCTGGGGCGGGCGATAGATGAGACGCGAAAGCTGACGGACAAACCGTTCTGCGTAAATATAACGCTGTTGCCTTCAGTGAGAATCGGCAAGGAGATGCATCAGGACTATTTCCGGACCTGCTGCGAAAAAGGTGTGGCCGCGCTTGAAATTTCAGGGGCGCCACTGGATAGATATCTGGGTCCTGATGCCATCAGCCAGACAAAAAAGGCGAGAGTGAAGCTCATTCATAAAGTCGGTTCTGTCAGGCATGCCCGGCATGCTCAGGAAGCCGGCTATGATGCGGTGATCGCCGCCGGTTTTGAAGAAGGTGGGCATCCACTCAGCGACGACGTAACTACCATGGTGTTGACGCCTCGCATATCGGAATCGGTGAATATACCGGTCATTACTGCCGGTGGTATTGCCGATGGCAGGAACCTGGCGGCGGCTCTGGTACTTGGTGCCGAAGGTGTCATGATGGCATCGCGATTTATAGCCACCAAGGAGTGCACGGCGCATCCCAAAGTCAAAGAGGAAATCATCCGGCGTCAGGAAAACGATACCACGCTTATTTGTACCACCATCGATTTGCAGATGCGGGCCATGAAAAACGAGCTGGTGGGGAAGGTGCTGGAGGTGGAAAAGCGGCACGGCGGCTTGGAAGAGATACTGCCATTGATATCGGGCCAGCGGTCCGAGAAAGCTCTGGAAAGCGGCGACGTGGAAGGGGCTCCCTTTGCCGTGGGTCAATCCATCGGCCTTATCAAGGATGTCATGAACTGCATGGAATTGCTGGCAATGATGGTACGGGATGCCGAAAATATATTGAAACAGACGAAGCGATTTTTCTAGATTTAGCAGGCCTACTACTTGGCTATTTCTTTCCTGGCAGCTTCTAGCGCGGCTTCGGCTTCGGTTATTACTCCGTCGATAATCTGCTTGACGGTCAGCAGTTCACGGATGGGGCCAACACATTCGCCGGCAAACAGAATGCCTTCCTGTTCGTTGCCCTCCATTATTGCTTTTAGATGTCTTCTGGTACCGGCAGCCTGGCGGGCTTGGGCCATAAGCGGTGAGCCTTCTTCCGAGCGCATCATCTGTAAACTCAGTTTGAGGAATTGCCAGTAGGAAAGTTTGAGCAGCTTTCGTATCTCGCCCGCTCCTTTGAACGCATCCCGAATCGGCAATCCGCTGTTAACCATTTCTTCGGTGACTTTGGTTTTTAAGGCTCTTCCATCCATGCCGTCGAAATGATTGCTGTACAACGTATCCTGCTCAGTTGCCTGAAGGCAGAGTCTCTTAAAATTATCATGGACGCGGCTTTCCTTAGTTAGCATGAACCTGGTACCCATAGATATGCCGTCGGCACCAAGGACCAGAGCTGCTGCCAGCCCTCTGCCGTTATAGAATCCTCCGGCGGCGATAACCGGCACTTTTACCAGGCTGGCCACCATAGGAATAAGAACCATAGACGTGGCGTTGGCTCCGTGTGCAGCCGCTTCCTGACCGGTGATAACGATAGCGTCGCATCCCAGTTCGGCTGCCCTTACCGCATGTCTGGCTATAGCGGTTGTTCCGAGCACTTTGCCGCCATATTTGTGGACTTCCTCGGTGAACCAAGGTTTCCCCAGCGAGTAGTTAATGATGGGTACTTTTTCCTCGATGGCGATATCTAGATTGGGCTTGGCCCCGGGGCCGTTAAGTATCTGGTTGACTCCGAAAGGCTTATCGGTAAGCGTCCTGATTTTTTTAATGGCTTTTCTGGTCTCGTCCGGTGTGGTGGCAGCGGTGGCGAGTACACCCAGACCGCCGGCGTTGGAAACTGCAGCTACCAGTTCCGGCTCGGTTACCCAGTTCATACCGGCCAGCATGATGGGGTGTTTAATGCCAAATAACTCAGTCATGCGTGTTTTTATCATGAAATCGTCTCCTTTTGGCGCCTATTCTAACATAAGTCGTAGCGTTTTTGGGGAGAAAGTCAACGTTTTTCAAGATGCGTCGCCGGCGTCTGTTTTTTGGATTTTACAGGCTGGCAGCAGCCTTCAATTGATTTCAGTTGCTCCATCGTGCCGAATACGGTAAGGCTGCTTTCTCTTTCTATTACGGTATGCGGGTCGGGATTGGGCAGCAGCACGCCGTTCTTTTCTTTGAGCGCCAGAATCCTCACTCCAGCGAACTTCTCTTCGATCTGTTTGACTGTCGAACCAATCAGTGACGAGCCTTCCGCCGCCTCTATCTCTTCGACCAGCAATTGTTTTTCTCGGCCGAACAGTACGGTCTCTATAAATTCGACAGCCTTCGGCCTTAAGGCCAATCTGGCCATTCTGGCGCCGCCGATAGCTTCGGGAGCTACTACACGGTCGGCTCCAGCCTGTGCCAATTTCCTTCCGGCCTCCTCATTATTAGCCCGGACGACTATGGGCAAATTGGGTTTCAACTCTTTGGCCGCAAGCGTAGTGTAGATATTTGAGGCATCATCACCCAGCGCGATAATTATTCCCCGGCCATGCTCTATACGTGCCTGTTTCAAAGACTCATCTAAGGTGGTATCAGCGTGAATGGTCAAATGACCTGCCTGCTGCGCTCTATTAATAGCATTATCGTCCCGGTCAATGACCACCAATTTAACATCTTGTTGCCTCAGTATATTGGCGATGGACTGCCCGACCCGACCATAGCCGCAGAGAATAAAATGGTCGTTTAACCGTCTTATTTTAGCTTCCATACGTTGCCTCCCTATAATAATTCCTAGCTCGCCCTCGAAAATGTAACGCACCAGGCTTGTCAGAATATAGAAGGCGGTGCCGACTCCACCGAGGACCAGCAACATTGTGAATATTTCCCCGGCTCTGGAAAGGGGAAATGCCTCTCGGAATCCTATAGTGGTTACAGTGATAACGGTCATGAACAGGGCGTCAAACCACGACCAGTCTTCTATAAGTCTGTAGCCTATGGTGCCGATGAGGAGGACGAGGAGCATAATAATTACTCCTCTCCACAGGTCTTGAAGCGGGCCTCAAAATTTCATCTAAGTATGTAGCAAAATATTAGGTTGGCTACTGTGTGTCTAAAAATAGCGAATCGAGCATGGTGCTTACTTCGCCAGGGTTCTCGAAGGCGTCGTCTTTTATGGCTTTGATAACGCCGGTGCTATCTATCAGGAATGCGGTGGGAGCGCCATGTTTATATGCGGCACATACTTTTCCGTCTGGGTCGAGTAGGACGGGGTAGGAAAGTTGTAGGCGGTCTACGGCGCTGTGCACTGCCAGGCTACTTTCACCGCAATTTACGGCTAGTATGACTATCGGCTGGCCTGTCAGGTTGTCCGAGACTGTCTGCAAATAAGGTAATTCAGCAACGCAGGCATCGCAAGTGCTCATCCAGAAATTCAGCAAGACCGTTTTGCCTCTGAGCTGGCTTAAGGATATGCTCTGGTCATTAATATCTATCAAATTGAAATCAGGGGCAACCTTGCCTATTTCGGGCCCGGTTCCGCCGGAGAGGGCGCCGAGCGCAGGTGCACTGGTTGAAGTTTTGGGGTTGAGTGCAATAGCCGGGAATACTTCATTAATGGCGCTTTCCATAGCCTGTTCACTTTGAAATGCCCCAATATGATATGCTTGCACTTTACCATCACCGTCGATGAAAAATGTAGTCGGTACACCAACCAGCCCATAGCTCTGGCCGACCTTACTATGAGTATCCAGTAGTACCGGGTAACTTATATTTCGAACGTTCATGTAGTCTTGAACGTCGACAGCACGGTCCCCCACATTAATGGTAAGAACGACTATGGAATCACTTGACCACTTGCTGAAAAGTTCCTCCATGAACGGGGCTTGGAATTGGCATGCGGAGCAATTGATTCGCCAGAAGGTAAGCATTATCGGCTTGCTTTTAAAATCATCCAGGCTAACAAAGCTCCCGTCAACGGCTTGGAGAGTAAATTCCGGTGCGTATTGAGATTCCCCCGGTCCTTTTGTGCATGCGGATATGGAGGCCACGATTATAACCAGCCCCAAAATAATAAGTGCATGCCATTTATGTCTTTTCATTATGAACCTCGCGAGAGGTATTTTATATTACATAAAAATGTATTGCAAAAATGTTACCAGGCTTTGAATACACCGGACGTTTACTACAAAAATTTCAGAGGGCGTTAAGCATAGTTTCTATTTCAGCCTGATTGTTAAACTTGCCGATCTTGATTAGCTTGATAACGCCCTCGGAATTGATAAAAAAGGTGGTGGGATAAGAAGGAATATGATACATATTCTTTACCACCGCGCCGGTATCGATCAGTGTGGGGAAGGTTAGACCTCTGTTATCTAGAAAACTCTGCACCAACTGTGCTCGTTCTCCGGTTACTGCTATTATCTCCAGTTTATCGCGCGGCCAGCTATCAAATACTCCTTGGATGTAGGGCATTTCTTCGTCGCAGGCGGGGCACGTGGTGTCAAAAAAGTTTACCATCACAGCTTTTCCACGAAATTGGCTTAAGGTCAACTGTTTGCCGTCGGCTGTGGTCAAGGTAAAATCGGGGGCGATGTTTCCTATTTCAGGCCCAATCACTATGATGGTTTTGGTGTTGAGAGTTAGGTCCAGTGTAAGTCTGGCCTCTGTGCCGTTCTGGTTTTTCGATATTATCGTCAACTGATATCTCGTGTTAGGTTCTATATCCGTAAGAGGAACCGTATGGTTTATAAAAAGGCCTTCGTCTATTTTTGTTGAGGTGCAGTTTTCAGAACTGCACACGGTTACCTGGCCGGTAGCCGGTTCGCTGGTCTTCCAGGTGACCACCGCGCTCGATTCGACGATATCTGAAATTGATATATCCTGAATCAATGGTATGCTGGGAAGGCTGCCGGAACGCGTGAAGACCAGAATTACAGCGAGTACTAGGCATAAGATAATAGCCGCGATGGCTATTTTTGGCCAGAGCCCGCCCAGGGCTGGCTTCTTAGCCGGTGCACGACGGCGCCTCCGAGGCTTTTGTATCGTCTCTTCCTCTTTGACGGGGTCGCTTTCGCCTTCCGTGTCATGGCTGCGGTCTTCAGCTTCATTTTCCAACATACTATTCACCTTATTTTTACTACAAAGATTCGCGCGAGAAGCGTGTGGGGTTGAATTGGTCTACGAAATCGAATGTCATTGAATGGAATTGACTATGCTTTCTATCTGCAAGACGCTTTTTAACGTAGCGGGATACAGGCTCGTATCACGTACGGTACCCTGGCCATCAACAAATATGGTGACCGGGCTGATGGTTATGTTGTACTTCGCGGCTACATCTCCAGATTCGTCAAGTAAAACAGGCATGGTCAAGCCTTTACTGGTGGCGACAGACTCCGTGATTGCCGGAGTTTGTTTCCAACTGATGGCCAACATGGTCACGGTATCGCGTGGCAAACTTACGTAGGCGTCCTGCATTAAAGCCAGTTCATTTCTACTCTGTTGAACGTTCTGCCAGAAATTGATTATAACTACCTTGCCTCGGAAATCGCTCAAACTGACCTGTTTCCCATCGAGTGTGGGCAGCGTGAAATCGGGTGCGCGCATGCCAACTTCAGGACCGACCTCCGTGGATTGTGGTATAGCGCTGTTGGTAGTGAATGTCTGGTCCGGTGATACCACCTCGTTCCCCGAACTGTCTTTTGACATAACTTTGAAGTGATAGGTGGTAGCTGCTGTCAGGCCAGCCAGGGAAACACTGTGGCTGGTCCCCAGGGCCGGCTCTAGCGCCGTGGTTGACCCATATACGCTTGTGGTACCGTAAGTAACTTGAGTGGTACCGGGCTTATCGGTTGTCCAGCTTATGGTCACGGCTACCTCGGTTACGCCGGATACTGTGATTCCGGAAATAACCAGAGTTGGAGTCACAGATGCGCCTAAAGTAGTAAAATCACCTTCTCCAGTCCCTTGATTCGAAGCTGTATCCGTTGAAGTCGCTGTAAAATGATATTGCGTATTAGGTTTCAAATCAGTGATATTCACTGAATGGTCGGTAACCAGATTTTCATCAAGCTCTGTCCAGGTGCAGCCACCGGTGGATTCGCAGATCATAACCTGACTTGTTGAAGGTTCATCTGTTTGCCAGATGATGACAGCACCGGCATTGCTGACGTTTGAGGCCGAGGCGTTCACAACGACTGGAGGAACCGTATCCTCATTACCAAAAGGCAACCAGTCCGGGAGGTTAATTCCGCTAATCAACTCCCTGGCTTTGTCGATTGGTCCCTGAAGCCATCCGGTCTGGTAAATCGCAAATCCGCCGAGTCCGATGACGGCAATTATCAATAGTAGAATTAATGCCGGAGGGAAACCACGCCTGACACGAATCGGGCCGGTATCTTTGAACGTTTTACCTGGACTAATCGGTGCCTGTGCGCTGGCGTAGGGCATCCCTTCTGCGGCTCCGAACGGTTGTTGATTGCCTGCCCCGTATTGTTGAGGAGGCATGGCCTGTGGAATTGGCGTACCGGATATGGGGCCCTGCGGTTCATTATAGTATGGCGGCTGTCCGGGTTGCGGTCCGATAATGCCGCCGGACGCAGCGGGAAATTGCCTGGGTTGAGGACCGGTGATGCCACCGGATGCCTGAGTAAAGGGTCTTGGTGAGGGCGTCGGCGCCGGCTGCTCAGATGCGCCGGGCACTGCCGGACCTACCGAGAAGCCGCAGTGGGGGCAGTAAATTGCTCTGGGTGGGACAGGCCCGTGGCACCCGGGACATATCCTGGTGGTACAGTGACTACAAAACCTGCTGTTGGCGTCGATTTCCTGGCCGCAACCAGGACATCTTATTATTCCCGGCACTGTACTACTCTTCCCTGTCAGTTCCTATTTTGCAGAACCTTCGCCTGTGCTATTTCACCCATTATACATCCAAGAGAAAAACGAAACCAGAAGCCCTTTAGTTTACAGGTACTTACGTACAGCCTACTCGAGCCACGGCTAAAGCGCCTTTATTATATCTTCAATTTCCTGCTGACTCTGGAAAGGCCCTATCTTTTTGTATTTGATGGTCCCGCTGGCGTCAATTATGAAATTTGTCGGAGGAAAGCGTGTGGCGCCGTAAGCGTTAGCTACGGTGTTATTCGGGTCCGGGAGCGAGGGGAAGGTAGTGAACTGTTTGCTGTTAACGTAGTCCTGAACCAGCCTGGGGTCGTAAATCATATGATAAATATCCAGGACCACGAGTTGCCCAGCGGCATTTTGGTAAGCACCGATTAAATAGGGCATTTGCGACTCACAGTCTTTACACTTGATGCTTGTAAAGATGATAAGAACGGTTTTGCCTTGATAATCACTGAGGCTTACGTTTTTACCTTCGGTACTTTGAAGCGTGAAGGCAGGTGCTTTGTCTCCAACTTGCGGTATCTTGGCTCCACTACAGCCAGCCAGTAATACTAAAAATAAGCCGACTAGCGACAATACAATGGGTGTTTTGATTCGCAATCCAGTAACTCCTTTCATTAACCGGTAGACGGAACGAATTGACCGAGCCAGGCCAGGTTGCCGGTTAGCATTAGTATGCCCACCACTATAAGCAGGGCACCGCTCACAATGGAAATAATTCCCAGATATCGGTTTATGCTTTTCCAAAGAGGCATTATAGCTCCCCAGGCAAGGCCGATGATGATAAAGGGGATACCCATCCCCAGTGAGTATACGCTGAGCAACAGGGCGCCCTGGGCTGCAGTCTGGGACTTCATGGCTATCATGAGTATGGCACCCAGTATCGGGCCTATGCAGGGAGTCCAACCAAGAGCGAAGGCAGCTCCGATCCCGATTGAGCGCAGATAGCCAGGATTACTATTGCTGGTGGTTTTCAGGCGCTTTTCGTAGTTAAGCCAGGGTAATTTATAGGCAGCAATAAGAAATATACCGAAAGCAATAATTACAGCGCCGGCAATATTGCGTAGCAATATAGAGTGAGCGGTTATGGTGGTGCCGATTAGGCCGACCGAAGCACCAAGGCCGATGAAGATTATGGAGAAGCCGGCCACAAAGGCCAGGGAGTGAAACAAAACTGGCAGATAGCTGCTCCGACTATTGGGGTCTATGGCTGTCACACCTGCCAGGTTGGCCAGGTATGCCGGTACCAGCGGCAGAACGCAGGGCGAGAAAAAAGACAGCAGTCCCGCGGTTAGCGCTACGAAGTAGGAAACTTCTTGTTCCATTAATCAGCCTGTTTTGCCAATGCGTTATCCAGGAGCTTTTTCAGCTGCTCCTTGGGTTGATAGCCGACAGCATGCTGCATCGGTTTTCCTCCCTTAAAAATCATGATGGTCGGAATGCTCATAACTCCGTACTTCGAGGCTATGAACGGAGCATCATCGACGTTCAGCTTGGTGAATTCGATCTTCCCCTTGTATTCCTTCGACAGTTCATCGATAACTGGTGCCACAGCCTTACATGGCCCGCACCAGGTCGCCCAGAAGTCCACCAGAACCGGAAGCTGCGCCTGTAAAACAGCTTTTTCAAAACTATTGTGGTCAACGTTAATTATGTTCTCTGACATGAAACCTCCTCAATGTGCGTTCCATAGTTGTATTTCATTTCCGGGTCTGAGCGATGACCGCGCCCGTTAAACGGGCATTATCGTCAATGCGGCTGCTACTAGCCACAATAGAATCTTTTAACAGGGCCTTGCTGCCAATTGTAACATTTTGCCATAAAACCGAGTTTTCAATTAAGGCACCGCCGTTTATCTTGCATCCCTGCCCTATTACTACCGGTCCCTTCAGTTCCACACCGTCGCTAATAGTACAATTCCTGTCGATGAGTATGGGCCCGGCCAACTTGGATTGTGGGTGAACGCTGCTTTCTTTATCAATAGATATATTTGTTTTCTTAAAGTCTACCTGTGAACTCTTACCGCAAAGCAGGTCACCGTTCAGTTGCAAATATTTTTCGGGTGTACCCATGTCCATCCAGTAGGCATCAGTGACATATCCGTACACAGGTTCTTCATCCTTTACCAGTTCGGGGAAAATAGCATTTTCAAACATGCAGTGTTTGCCTTCAGGTATACGCTTCAAGATTTCTCTATCCAGAATGTAGACGCCGGCATTTATCATGTTGCTGGTTACGTCCTCGCGGCGTGGTTTTTCTACGAATCGGGTCACCCGGTGCGTATGGTCGGTCTCAACAACGCCGAAACGCGTGGGGTCTTCCACCGGAGTTAGGGCTATGGTTACCTTGGCGCCCTTTTTACGATGAAAACGTATCATGTTCGTGTAGTCAATGTCACTGAATATATCACCGTTCATAGCCAGGATAGGCCCATCTATATATTGCTCTGCGTTCTTGAGCGCACCCGCGGTCCCCATGGGTTTAATTTCGATGCTATAAATAAGTCTGGTTTTAACTTGTTTGTCATTGGTGAAGTATTCGGTTATGCTGTCCGGTTTATAACCTATGGCTAAAATGACATCTTTGATATCGTGACGGTTAAGATGTCTGATGATATATTCAATGAAAGGTTTGTTCAGAACGGGCACCATAGCCTTGACGGTGATATATGTCAAAGGGCGCAATCTGGTGCCTTCGCCTCCGACGAGGATTACAGCTTTCACTTAGTGTTTAGTTTGCTCCTTTAGAATTATCATAAATTCTTAGGTCGCTATTTTACTCCATTTAGAATGGGCTGGCAAAGTTCGGAGAGCTGAGATTACAGGCCGAAAAGTTCGACGGCGTTGCTGGTAGTTAGGCGGGCCAGGGCCGGCTCTTCGATTTCTTTCAGTGCAGCTGCCGCCTTAAGACTCCTCAATACATCTGCGGGTTGGGAACGATATTTGTTATCGCGGCCATACATCACGGGGGAATCTGTTTCCAGAAGCAGCCTTTCTACGGGAGTTTCCTTAACGGCGCGTCTGTGCTCCTCGTGGTATTCGATGGCCGGTGTAGCGGAAATAAAATAGCCGGCCTGTAGTATCTCTTTAAGCACGCTGGAAAATCCGGTGAACCAGTGAAACACCACCTTTTCCGTACCTGCTTCTCTAACGAGGTCAAATGTATCTTTCCAGGCGTAACGGCTGTGAACGCTGACCGGTTTGGCGTATCTAGTTGCCAGAACCAGGAGGCGCCTCAAAATATCCTTCTGCAGATCCTTTGAGGTAACTTTGATGACTCTTTTATCGTAGTCCAGTCCTATTTCTCCAATGGCTACGATGTGTGAAATTCGATCTTCGATGTACTGCAACGTAGTCTCGATGTCCGTAGGATCGAGTTTGCCAAGTTCCCAGGGATGCAGACCGAGAGCTGGATATACGAACCCGGCATAATTCTGCCAGATTTCCATTGTCTTCTGGTTTGATTGGTGGCTGGAACCCACAGCGATAATAGAGACAACACCGGCTTCTCTGGCTCTATGTAAAGCATCCTCGAGGTCTGGCATCTCGTCCAGATGCGAATGCGTGTCAACGACTTCCAGCAATCATTCTCCTTTGGTAGCGGAGACCTTGGCCATTTCTTCAGATTTCTCCTCGATGTAAGACATGACTAAACTGGGAAGCATGGTACCCTTCTCGGTAATTATGCCCGTTACCAGGTTAAGCGGGATCCTATCGAAGCCGGGTTCGAGTTCGGTAGATTTTGAAACGTAACCGCGTATGGTAAATTTGGAGCTCTCGCAAGCTACAAAAAACGGTATGTTTTTCGACTTAGCTGCCTGTGCCAGTAAGCGAGTGGGCTTACCGTTAATGAGATAACCGTCTCCCGTTATACTATCGGCCCCAACTAAAGCCTTATCGGCCTTAGATATGCGGAAATTTATGCTGGCATCGGGTATTATTTCGACCAGGATCTGATGCTTCATAAGCTGTGTGGCAGTGAGCTCTCCGTACGCTTTATCACCGAATTTAGATGCGGCTACTAGAACTCGGAACCGTGTTTCCCTTTGACTTGCCTGTTCAAGTACCTGACAGACTGTGGAACTAAAGCTACAGGTGACAATTGTGTCCAGGTCGCTGATGATACCGCTGGCGTACTCCACGGTTTTAGAAAAGGCTTTCGTTGCCGTCTTTAACAGGTCTTTGCCTTTCAATTCAGCAAACCTTTTTATCGAGTCAACATCGGTATCCTTCCCATACCTGGTTAGAATCTGGTGAAGGAACTGGTTGGCATAGTAGGCTATAGGCGTTATGTTTGGCCTGGCGCTGGCCAACTCTTTTGCTATCAGTCTTATCTCTCTGACGAATTCTTCAGACGTCGCCGCTCGGCTTTGGCTCACTGCCAGATTCAGAGTATTGATGGCGTGTAAGGCCAGCGAGCTGGCGCCATGTATGTCATCGCTCTTAAGCTGCTTGATTTCCTCTGATACGTTGTCGGTCATCGCATCCCTTAAGTCAATAGTATATAATAACTATTAGCGAAAAGTCTCAATTGGGGTGGTGGTTAAATGGACGAGGCGGTACTCAGGCACAAATTTCTGGGGGCACTTCTAGGTACCGCAGTTGGCGATGCTATTGGTGCTGATTTCGAGGGAAGGCCTGCTGTTGAAGCTGCTGCTATAGAGCAGGCGGCAGATGTAAAGCCAGTCCTGGCCTATACCGATGATACCCACATGATGATCGGCATGGCTGAATCATTGGTGCAGAAGCAAGGCTTCGACGGCGAACACATGGCTCATGTTTTTATTCGCAACTATGAATCGGAACCTTGGCGAGGTTATGGTTCGGGGCCGCCTACCGTGTTCCGTATGATTATGTCCGGTGAGCATTGGGACAAAGCAGCTGATAAGTTATATCAAGGCGGCTCTTACGGAAACGGGTCGGCGATGCGGATAGCCCCCTTAGCACTCCTGTATCACGACGATTTGGATATGTTGAGAGAGGTATCATATCGGTCCAGTAGAATTACTCACAGCCATCCGCTCGGCAAAGAAGGTGCGGCGCTGCAAGCCTTTGCCATTGCTATGCTGGTAACAGTCACGGACCGGGGGAGCTTTAGTTCGAATGAATTTTTATCCAGGCTGATTGACTTAAGTCAACTTGAGATTTATAAGAAGAAATTGCACAACGCGGGTACTTTACTTGCAGACCCGGATAAAACCAAAATCATCAGTGAACTGGGCAATGGCGTGGAAGCTTTTAACTCCGTACCGACGGCGATATTATGCTTTCTAGCGCACCAGGACTCATTTAAATCTGCAGTACTGTTTGCCGCCAGCCTCGGTGGCGACGCGGATACTATTGTCGCTATGACCGGTGCCTTGTCCGGCGCTTATCTCGGCATTAAATCTATGCCGGATGAGTGGCACGATAAACTTGAAAATCGAGAATACATCGAGGAACTGGCGTCGGTTCTCTACGAAGTTTGGGAGAGAATCCGGAAAAAAATTGCTTAGATATGCAATTCGATGATGTCGTTGTCCTTCAGCACGTGATCCTGACTTACACGCTGGCCGTCGAATTTTCCGGAGCCCCAGACAACGGCGTATTTTAGTTTCGACTTAAAGTCTTTATGTACATCTTCCGCTGCGTCCTTAACTGTGCTGCCGGCTTTAAGTATTATAGGGTCGGTCAGGTCGGCTTTCTTGCCCGGGCTCTTAGTATGGACTCTTATAACGCGCAGTGCTTGAAATACATTCTTCTTTAAATCTGCCAGGTCTTTACCGGTGACGGCGGACAGCGAGGCTACGGGGAATCTTGCCGAATAATGCATTTTTATTTGCTTCCAACCCGTTTCGGATTCGTCCAGGTCGCTTTTATTGCCGATAACCATTATTTTTTTGGGGCGTTTGCCGATTAAACTTTCAGAAGAGACGTTTGTCGGTACTATACCTACCGTGTCCAATTCCTGGAGGGTCGATTCCACCTGTTCCACCGGACCTTTACTTAAGTCCGCTACGATGGCTATAAGGTCGGCGTTCCGGGCGATGTTATTAAGCCAGACGCGAGAGTCCTTGCCGGTAACGGGAGGTGTGTCCACCAGTTGGATTTGTACATTTTCGAATTTCATCATTCCTATATTTGGGGTTTTGGTGGTATAAGGGTAATCGCCTATATCGGGTAGAGCATCGGTTACGGCGGCGAGTAGTTGAGACTTGCCCGAGTTCGGCAGCCCTACCAGGGCTACCTGTCCGGCGCCTTCTCTCCTTATGTAGAAGCTGGCCCGGCTGGTGCTGGCTTTCCGTTCCGCCTCTTCAGTAAGCTTGGCGATCCTCCGTCTCAGGTCGCCATACAGGTGGTCCGTGCCCTTGTGCCTGGGCATGATGGCGAGCATGGTCTCAAGCGCCTCGATTTTATCCTCGGGCGCCCTGGCGGCCCGGTATCTTTTTTCGGCGTCGTAGTACTGTGGCGGTAGATTAGCCGGCATAATTAAGCGAACCTATTTAGCGCTATAATTCTATCATAATAGCTGTGGCCTTATTAAGCTTGTGAGAACCCGGCTTACCGTATCCAAAGATAAGATATAAAGGGGTAGTAAGTTGACTGCCGCATCTGGTAAAATGCCGAAGAAATGAGCGGCAGGAATATTGTTAAACTGGTGGTAAGCCTTGTTGCCTGTCTGGCTGCCGGTGCTTTAGGTTCTGTATTTACCAGAAGCGCCATTTCAACCTGGTATGCCACCCTGGCCAAGCCCGCTTTTACGCCGCCGAACTGGCTATTCGCTCCAGTGTGGACGGCACTTTACATTCTTATGGGAGTCGCTGCGTTTCTGGTATGGCGAAAGGGTTCGGGAGACAGACAAGTCAGAATAGCGCTCATCGTCTTCTTAGTGCAGCTGGTTTTAAATGCCTTATGGTCGTTTGTATTCTTCGGGCTACACTCTCCGCTCGGTGGACTGATTGTGATCTCAACCTTATGGGCGGCCATATTGGTCACGGCTGTACTTTTTTATAGAGTTTCCCGAGTAGCCAGCGTGCTTCTCTGGCCATATTTGATTTGGGTGAGTTTCGCCGCAGTATTGAATGGCTCCATATGGATGCTGAACCACTAGTATTGTACTGAATAATCTCTGCCCATTTAACTTAGGAAATGAAAGCTGTAAATTATTGCTATGAATGCCTGAGCAAGCTGGCACTGCAGGCTACTGAACTGGGCACCGACAGCGAATCGATTAGAAAGTTAGCACTGGACCAAGGCTTGAAGATATTAGACGACAATTTTTCCACAGGCTGCGTGTCAATTGTCGTAGCCACCAAAATGCACGATGTCATAAAAAAGATAACCGGCAACCCAGACCCTTACCGGTCAATGAAAGACAAGGAGATAGAGATTGGCCGGGAGATATCTGATCAAATGACCATCGACAACACCGACTTTATAAGTTGCTTGAAGTTTTCTGCCTTAGGAAACAGCATAGATTTTTTCAGGCCTCTGGAAGTGATCTTAAATGACATGAGGCAGCCCGTAAATTTTGTGATAGATGACTCACGGCGATTTGAAGCGAAAGTTAGTCAGGCATCAAGGATGCTGTTTCTGGCGGATAATGCCGGTGAGGCGTTTTTCGATTTACCTCTTTTGGGATGGCTAAGACGATGGTCTTCCGTCGCCTATGTAGTGAAGTCGGCACCAGTCCAAAATGATATTACCGTTGCTGATATAAAACTGGCCGGGCTGGAAACAGAGCTGGGAGAAATATTGACCACCGGTACAGCCACCCCCGGCATAGATTTTTCCCAAGCATCATCGGAATTTGTGAAGAAGTTCAATTTGGCTGACTTAGTCTTTGCCAAGGGGATGGGATACTACGAGTCTTTGTCCGAATTACCAGCTGAAGGCAGGGTCTTCTACTGTCTTCGGGCTAAATGTCAGCCGGTAGCCGATTCGCTAAAGGTGCCGATTAACAGTTACGTAGCTATGCTCCGCTAGTATCGCATTTGTCGTGGGCCTGCTTGTCTAAAGAACAAAACGTGTCGCTAGGGCTGCACTGCTGACATTCCATCTGCAGCATGGTGTGTTGAATCGAAAATCGAGTCTTCAGTATATTTTCCAGTTGCCTACGGATCTCGGCTGCCTGGCTGACCAGCAGGTCATCGACCAGTACGTGACTGCTCATGGCATTTAACTGAGGGGAAATAGCCCAGACATGGACGTCGTGTATATCCTTTACGCCCGGTATCCCTCGCAAAGCTTTGATCATTTCCTCTACGTTGATACCGGCGGGAGTAGCTTCAAGAAGTACCCGAAGACCTTCCCTTAGAATGCGGTAAGCAGCAAAACCTATGATAATGCTGATGAGTACGCTGATCAGTGGATCAACCCAGTAATATCCCGTGAATAATATTATGACGCCGCCAATGATCACTCCGATAGAGGCCAGAGCATCGCCAAAAGCGTGCCAAAAAGCACTTTGTATATTAATATTGACGCGCTGTTCCCGGCGCAGCCAGAAGGTAACGAAGAGATTAACCGCCAATCCTACTAAGGCCACCGACATCATTAGAATCGAGTTGATTTCAGGGGGCTGCTGCAAGCGGCGGTAAGCTTCGTAAAGGATGATCGCCGCAATAGCGAAGATGCTAATGGCATTGACAATGGCTACTATAACACCGATTCTATGGTAGCCGTAGGTCATGCGGCTGCTAGGCGGACGCTCCGCCTGCCTCAACGCGTACCAACTTAGAGACAGAGCCATGATATCGGTGACTACATGACCGGCGTCGCTCAGTAATGCCAGGCTATTGGATATGAAACCGCCAATTACTTCGGCAGCTAAAATAATAGCCGTGAATATTATACCGAGCTTTAATTTACTGGCTGCAGGTAAAGGTTCATTATGTGTGTGTTCAGTCATTGGCCTGTCCTCATATTAACAGAGACTGCTAATAATTAATGTTAGCCCCATAATAGGGGATTATCAAGACTGGCAATTCGTTACGGCAAAGGCGATCACAGGTAATCCGTGATTTGAGTCAGGCTGTGGATTCGCGGACAATCGGTTATGTCCGTAAAGTAATCGTGACGGTCGATAAGAATAGCGTTTATGCCGACGCCGCGAGCGCCGACAATGTCTATCTGGTACTGGTCTCCTACGTATATGGTTTCTTCCGGATTGGCGGCAGCTTTCTTAAGTGCTGCCTGAAATATCTCAGGACGAGGCTTGTCATAGCCGACTTCCGCCGAAGTCACTTTAAAGTTTAGATAGGGCTGAAGTCCCAGTTTGGCAAACGTTGACTCCATATCTTGAGCCACGTTCGAAATCAATCCGATAATTAGGCTGCGTTTCTTTAGTATTTCGAGAGCGGGCAAGGCATCATCATAGGCCTTAAATTCCCATTTGACTTCCCTTATTTTAGCCAGTATTTTAAGTGCCTGTTCACGGGTGATTTGAGCACCGGCTCCGCCGATTATTTTGTCTATATATTCAACGTAGAAATTTATCTGCTCTTCGAGACTTTTTTTATCTATTGGCGACCTTGAGTTTTCGTTACGGTAATAAATGTCGGCCATAGATAGGGAACTGAATAAGTCTTTGGCTTCTACGTGAATACCGAGCTCGCGGGATGCATTTATGTAGATTTCTTCCCTGGGCGGGGAGTAGCTGGCCAGTGTATTGTAGAAGTCGAAGAAAACAGCCTTAATCATTTTCTATGAAAATTCTAGAAGATAGCACCACAGGTGTCAACACTATAGGTCGATCAGACCTATCTGGTTCCAGGTGAAACCATTATTATTGCTTATTGAGAAGGCACTCTGGTCATTATTTCCACCGCCAAAGGCGCTTGTGCCGCAATAAGCCACCCGGCCGTCAGCCGACCATGCGACGCGTGCCTGTCCAGGCCCGGTTGGAGGTTTCTGGCTGCTTTGCCACGTGGGATACTGCGAATTCGGGTCGGCAGCAAAATAGACCTGTGGGCCCCGGAAAAGGGACACAGTGGATGCCGATACGGCACCGGCCAGGAGCTTACCCCCGCTGAAGAAACCGTAATGTGCCAAGCTGCACACGACGTCGTTGCGAACATACAGTCTGTAGCACACGGTGTCGTCTATGCGATAGACGTCGTCGTTTGGATTCCCGGCGGAGGTCAGTCCTGGAGGGTTATCGGTCCAGCATGCGTAAACATGTCTGTTGCCCGGTGATGAGCCGTTATAGTCTGCCGGCAAAGCGATGTCGGCATATGTAAGCGGAGTACCGGGTGTATCCTGGCCCGATTGCGATATTTGTACTGGATAACCCGATGAATTGTTCCATATCGTGGTGTTCCCTCCCAGGTCTCTGGTGCCCATATAGAGATAGGTATTGTCTGTGCCCGGGCCGGTGGCCGCCACAGCTAGAATGGTACCGTCAAAATCGAACGCCGGTGAAAAGTCGATAGCGAAAATATCGGCATCTATCCAACCCGCAGCGTTTGTGCTCATGTCTTGCCAGCCGCCGGCAAAGCCAGCCACTATATTTACCCATATCTTGCCGTTACCATTGCCTCTTGATGTACCTACGGCAATATCCCGTTGCCCGTAACCTGGAGAAATGGCGATGCATTCCACCCGCTCCGCTCCACCAAGCGTGGCGCCAAGTCCGGTGGAGCCAAAACTGTTGCCGCCATCCGTAGACAAAAAGACTTCGGTCCCGGCGTTAGTGACCACCGCAACTATTCTTGGATCGTCCGGAGCTATAGCCAGACCGGTCCAGGGCCCGGCCGCACCAATGCCCTTTGATATATCGATCCAGCCGTAACCGCCCTGGTCCGATTTATAGAGTTTGGCGTGGGAAGAATCTACGGCATATACCGTATTGTCGTAACCCACTGCGATATGAGTAACATCGCTGTTTGGGACTATGAGTAATGTACTGACTATCGGGTTTATCACTGGCATCTCGATCTGGGGTTTGGCCTCCGCTTTTGGGATTGAAACAGTGAATGTAACCGAGGCGGGCGTAGAAACATTATCAGCCTTGTCGTGAGCCTTAACAAAGAAAGTATAAACGCCATCGCGCAGGTTGGTATATGTTCTGGTGGTGGCGGATGTAAATGATGAGTAGTCGGCCTCATGGCCTTTGAGGTAGTAGGAGTAAGTCAGTTTGTAAGTGGGAGTCCGGCCGTCGCTTCCTGTCCAATTGAAGGTGACATTGTCAGAAGCGACGGTTTCTGGTGGAGCTACCGTGATTGTGACCTGTGGTGGCGTGGTATCAGTCCCTTCAGTATGTGCCTCGCTTGGCGGTACGGTAGTGGCCACCGGTGGCATAAGGCAACCGCCAATTGCTACAGTGAGTAATCCCAGTACGAGTATAAAAAATCGGTGCTGTCTTATCTTAGTCATAGGCTAACGTCTCTAATTTTGATGCGTTTTCGATTCTAACACAAAGATATAAAAAGGTCACTTTGGAGCTTTTGACACTCGGACACAAAGTTGCTAAGCTTGGTTAAGCTCAGAGGAGGTTCAATTTGGCCGAGGAAAAAAGCAAAATCGATATGGATAAAATCGTTTCGCTGTGCAAGCGGCGCGGCTTTATCTTCCCCAGCAGCGAGATATACGGGGGCTTAGGCAGCAGCTGGGATTACGGGCCTCTGGGCACCGAATTAAAGCGAAACGTTAAAGATGCTTGGTGGCGGGCTGTGGTACAGGAACGGGATGACGTGGTCGGTCTGGACGCTAGCATTATAATGCATCCGCAGACCTGGATTGCTAGCGGACACGTAGATAGTTTTAGCGACCCCCTGGTAGAATGTAAGTCCTGCCACCTCAGACAGCGCGCTACGGACTTAGTTGGAAATGTTTGTCCCGACTGCGGCGGTGTTTTAACCGAGCCGAAGCAGTTTAATTTAATGTTCAAGACTTTTATGGGTCCTGTGGAAGACGAGGCCAGCGTTGTATACCTGCGCCCAGAAACTGCCCAGGGCATATTTGTGAATTTCGATAACATTCTTGCCACATCGCGAAAAAAGTTGCCGTTCGGTATTGCACAGATAGGTAAGTCGTTTCGGAATGAAATCACCACCGGCAATTTTATTTTCAGGACACGAGAGTTTGAGCAAATGGAGCTCGAATATTTTGTAAAGCCTGGGACCGACGATGAGTGGTTTAATTATTGGGTAAATGAGAGATTCCATTGGTACCTGAATCTGGGAATTAAATCGGATAATTTGCATCTGCGCCAGCACTGTGATGAAGAACTGGCTCATTATGCCAAAGGTTGTTATGATGTCGAATATCTATTTCCTATGGGGTGGGCTGAATTAGAAGGTATAGCCAACCGTGGCGATTTCGACCTGACTCAACATGCCAAGCATAGTGGTAAAAACCTGACCTATTTCGATGAGGAATCTGGGGAGCGGTATGTACCGTTCGTCATTGAGCCATCGGCAGGCGTAGACCGCTCACTTCTGGCATTTCTGGTCGACGCCTACGATGAGGATGTAGCTGACGGCGAACCCAGAGCAGTTTTAAGGCTTGACCACCGGCTGGCTCCTGTAAAAATAGCAGTTTTACCGCTAAGTAGAAATGAGAAATTGGCGCCGTTGGCCAGAGAGGTATATGCCGAACTTCGACGCCACTTTGTCACGCAGTATGACGATGCGCAGAGCATTGGTCGCCGTTATAGAAGGCAGGACGAGATAGGGACTCCTTTCTGTGTAACTATCGATTTTAAGTCCCTGGAAGACGGCCAGGTCACGGTTCGTGATCGTGACAGTCTGGCACAGATTAGAGTCCCCGTAAAAGAACTGGTAAATACGCTGCAAGCGAAGCTGGGAGGCGAAGCCTTTGATGCCCAACCATTGTGGGCAACGAGAACCTCTAATGCCGGGGAATAATGAGAATTCTGCATTTTGCTGACCTCCATCTGGGAATGGAGACCTATGGTGGCATAGACCCGGCTTCGGGATTATCGACCAGACTGGTCGACGTTCTTAAAGCCCTCGATGAAGTGGTTGATTATGCGGTTAAGCATAAAGTTGACCTGGTTATTTTTTGTGGTGATGCTTACAAGAATCGCGACCCTTCCCAGACTCAGCAACGGGAATTTGCTAGACGTCTTAGGCGTTTATCTGAAAATGGAGTATCCGTTTTTCTGCTGGTAGGTAATCACGACCTTCCGAACGCCATAGGCCGGGCTAACTCTGTGGAGATTTTCGATACCCTATCCGTGGACAAAATATATGTGGGTAACCGTCCCGATTTGTATAAGATACCTACCGGAAGCGGTACGGTACAGTTAGTAGCCTTACCCTGGCTTAAACGCAGTGCTTTGCTCAGCCGAGAAGAATCTAAAAATCTAAGCATAGAGCAGGCGAACGACCTGCTTCAGGAAATGATGACTCGAAGACTTGCAGACCTCGTGTCGGATATAGACCCCGATTTGCCTGCCATACTTGTCGGGCATGTGGCAGTATCGACGGCCAAACCGGGGTCGGAGCGGAGTATGATAGTTGGTAGAGACCCGGTTTTACTCTTGGGGAACGTAGCCTTGCCTGTTTTCGACTATGTGGCTTTGGGGCACATACACCGACATCAAGTTTTAATGGAGAAGCCACCGGTGGTCTATGCAGGTAGTCTGGAACGTTTCGACTTCGGTGACGAGAACGAAGACAAAGGTTTTTGTATAGTTGACATAGAGACCTCCGGTAAAGAAAAGCACGTGAACCACAAATTCCATAAGGTGACCGCCCGCCGCTTCATTACTATTGATGTAGACATAGCTGCTGATGAATCCGACCCCACCGGGGTGGTTTTAAAGGCTCTTGAACAGCACCGGGCAGCTATAGAAAATGCCGTGGTCAGGGTCCACATAAGTCTTCCTGCCGCTCTGGACTCTTCCATTCGCGAAGCGGAAATAACCAAGGCGCTCAGGACTTCATACTATGCCGTAATCGCCAAAGAGCTAAAACAAGGGATGCGGCTTCGACTGGGCGAGTTGACTAGCCAAAGTTTAAGTCCGCTAGAGGCTTTAAAGATATATCTGGAGAGTAAAAAGGTGCCCCATGACAAGCAAAAAGTTTTGCTAAAATATGGGGAGCAATTGATATGGCAAGCGGAGCAAAGAATAGATGAAACAGTGGACGCTGGATAATAGAATAAAAGTTCGCCTCGGAATCAGGACAAAAATACTTATATTCTTCCTGGCTATGGCGTTAATGTCGCTGGGTGTAATAAGCTACACGGCTTTTAAGACTATCTCCGATATCAGCTTTCTGGTCAAGCAAAATAGTGCAGCGATGGGAGAACAAGTTGCCCGCCAGAGTATCTCAGCCCTGGAAGACCTGGGACGGACACTGATACAACGAAGAGCATTTTTTGTCAGCGATGAAATAGGACTTTTCGTGCAGTACCATCCATACCTGGGGCCTTCTGAGTTGAAGTCAAATACTGAACTCCAGAGTATAGCTGTGCAACGTGTCGGTCAGACGGGTTCTACATTTGTCTACGATAATACGGGTTCCGTGTATTTCGATGCAGACCCGAAATTAGTCGGTGCAAACTTACTAAAAGTTGGTGGAGAGCCGGTTTCCTATGCGTCCATTGTAGAACGAAGTTTTAAGGGCGAGGCGTCCGGTTACTATGACTGGACAGATGCAAATGGCAACAACAGAGCAAAATACATGTACGCCGTTCCCATCGAAGGTACCAATTTAGTAGCTGCCGCATCCACTTACATCGACGAGTACTCAGCTCCCGCCGAGGAATTGGAGACACATATCAATGATACGGTGAAGGCGACAACCCAGGCTATAGATAAGCAGGTTCAGACAACACAATGGATTTTCACAGGTGTTTTTGGTGGCATGATATTGCTGTCCACCGCAGTCATATTTTTATTGTCAGGCGCGATTACTCGACCCATACTGGCGCTGACTAAAGGCGCCGAAGTCATTGCTAAGGGTGAGCTTGACTATAATATAAAGGCTGAGACAGGTGACGAAATCCAGCAGCTGGCCGAGCAGTTCAACGATATGGCCAAAGCACTGAAGGAATCCTATACCGGACTGGAACAGAAAGTTGCGGAAAGGACCAGGCAGGAACACCAGAGAGCTGAGCAGCTGCGTACGGTCAATGAAGTTAGCCGCAAAATCAGCTCAATTGTAAAACTGGATGAACTGCTCCCATATGTAGGCAACTTACTTCGCGAGACGTTTCATTACTATAACGTTAATATATATTTGTTGGAGCCCTCCTCCGGATCTCTTGCCCTCAAAGCACTCTGCCTGAGCGGTCAGAAGGGTGTCATACCGGTCGGGGTACCCTTGCAAGTAGATGAAGAAAGTATAGTCGGCTGGGTGGCTCAGACGGGTGAACCGATATTAGCCAATGATGTCGGCGAAGACCCGAGGTATCGTGAGGTTGAGGCGCTCAGGGATACCAAATCGGAATTGGCGGTGCCGGTAAAGATAGGTAACAACGTTATCGGAGTGCTTGATATCGAGAGTACGGACGTGGATGCTTTTGGCGAGGCTGATTTGTACACCGCACAAACGCTGGCTGACCAATTGGCGGTAGCCATTGAGAATGCGCGTTTATACGATGAAACGAGGCAAATGGCTGTGATGGAAGAACGTAACCGCATGGCTAGAGAGATTCATGATACGCTGGCCCAGGGGTTTAGCGGTATTATTTTGCAGCTTGAGGCGGCGGAACAGGCCATGAATAGCGATATACCAGGCTTGCAGCGACACTTAAATCAGGCTAGAAACCTAGCCAGAAAAAGCTTAGCTGAGGCAAGACGCTCTGTTTGGAACTTGCGTCCACAAGCCCTGGAGCAAAAGCCATTGTCCGATGCCATCAAACAAGAGGCAGATAAGTTCAGCCAGAACACAGGAGTACAGGTAACATTTACAGTTTCCGGCGAAAAGAGGGATTTGCCCGCAGAGGTAGAGGCAGGCATCCTGCGTATCTTCCAGGAGTCTATGACCAACGTGAGAAAGCATGCTGAGGCTAGCAAGGTGGAGGTCAATTTGAAATACAACGATTCGGCGGCAGAGCTGACGGTTCGAGATAATGGCGTCGGTTTTAAACCGAAAGTGACACCTGACGGAGATGCAGGCAAGAAGAAGAGCGACACGTTTGGTTTGATTAGTATGCGGGAACGGGCGCGAGGATTGGGCGGTACATTCGACGTACAGAGCCAGACAGGAAAAGGCACGCTGGTAAAGATCGTAATTCCTATGACCAAGGAGGTTTCATAGTGGACGCGATTAAGATTCTGATTGCTGATGACCATCCTGTGGTAAGAGAAGGACTAAATGCGATGTTGAGCCGGGAAACGGATTTCAAGGTCGTTGGGGAGGCTAAGGATGGGGCTGATGCGGTTAACAAAGTTGCGGAACTGAAGCCTGATGTAGTGCTTATGGACCTGAGAATGCCGGAGATGGATGGGGTCGAGGCTATGCGCCGGATTCGTGAGGCCGACCCCCAGGTAAAATTCATTATCCTTACTACGTACAGCGACGACGATTATATATTCAGCGGAATAGAGGCCGGAGCCAGAGCCTATCTGCTTAAAGACGCACCCAGAGATGAGCTATTCAAAGCAATCCGCTCGGTTCATCGTGGTGAATCGCTTATACAGCCTGTGGTGGCGTCAAAGCTGCTCGACCGTTTCTCTCAGTTGTCCCGCCGGGCGCCCTCGGGTGAAGAACTTTCTGAAAGAGAACTGGAAGTGCTGTGCCTGATGGCAAAGGGTGCGGCGAATAAGGAAATAAGTGCGGAGCTCAATATTGCCCAAAGCACGGTTAAAACGCATATCACGAATATTTTTCAAAAACTCGGAGTAAACGACCGCACGGAAGCCGTAACCCAGGCCATTAAAAGGGGCATAATTCGACTTTGAAAATATCATCCGAAAGTACTAGTACTTTTCAATCGAAAGTCGTAGTTATTTATTCCGACATTTTGACCAGGAGAAACCAGCCGGTCTCCTGATGGTATAACTAGGTTGAGGCTGTAAACTAATTGCAACACACAATTATATATGCATGCCGTAGAAATAGGATTTGTTGCAGGAGAGAAAATGGAAAAGATTTCAGTATTGATCGTTGATGACAATGAAGTGGTAAGAGAAGGGCTGAAGAGTATTCTTGAACCGCAGGCAGACATAGACGTTATCGGGGAAGCCGCCGATGGACTTGAGGCTGTGGCCAAGGCAGAGAAACTGAATCCAGATGTTATATTAATGGATGCTCATATGCCCGGAATGGACGGCACAGAGGCGACGCGCCGAATAAAGCGAAGCTTACCGGATGTAAAAATCCTTTTTCTAACGGTTTACGGTGATTATGTCGGTGCAGCGCTCGAAGCCGGCGCCAGCTGGTATTTAACTAAAGACTGCCGCCGCCAGGACTTGATGGAAGCTATCCGCGTGTTAGCCCGGAGCACCAGAGCTAAAGTGGAGAAAGCCAGCCGATCCCTATAACTTTAAACCGTGTTATTTTAAATTTTCCAATACCTTATCGTACTCAGCCACAATACCTTGAATTATTTCCGCAGCCGTCTTTATTTCCTTTATCATTCCAGCAATAGCGCCGCAATACGCTTCACCATCCACCAGGTCACCCTCGAACTGGCCCAACCTGGATCTACTCTGGCTACCAATAAAGGCTTGTAGCTCTTCGGTTGAAGCTCCCGCAGCCTCCATTTCCAGAAGTTTGGACGATATCGGGTTTTTCAAAATCCTGGTTGGGCCCAGCTTTCTACCTGTGATGGCCGTGTCTGTATCGTTGGCTTTTACCACAGCGTCTTTGAAATTCTGGTGTGCGGCTGACTCGCTTACCGCCACGAAGCGGGTACCCATCTGTACGCCGTCGGCACCCAGCGCCAGCGCGGCTACTACACCTCTGGCATCGGCGATGCCGCCGGCGGCTACCACCGGGATAGATACCGCGTCAGCAACCTGAGGCACTAGAGTCATGGTTGTCAGTTCATCCAGGCCGTTATGCCCGCCTGCCTCGTAGCCTTCTGCGATAACGGCATCAACTCCACGTTTTTCCGCGCTCTGGGCATGCCTGACGGCGGCTACCAGATGAAGGACTTTTACACCGGCCTCTTTGAAGCGATTGGTGTACAGAGCCGGATTGCCCGCCGCTGTAACCGCCACTTTGACCTTAGCCTTGATGACCACATCCACCAACTCCTCAATCTGGGGATTGTTCATTATGGGCAGGTTGACTCCGAAAGGTTTGGAAGTCAAACCTTTAGCTATTGCTATTTGCTTCTTGAGATTTTCAATCTGGTCGCCTCCGCGGCTCATACCGGCGTTAGGGCTGATTAATCCCAGACCACCTGCATTGGATACGGCTGCCGCCAGCTCCGCACCGGCAATCCACACCATACCTCCCTGAATAATGGGGTACTGAATAGCAAGCAGATCGCAGAGTCTCGTTTTTTTCATTGGCTTAATCTCCTTTATTTTATACGCGGTTTTTTATGTAGCTAGCAAGAACACTCTGGATGAATCCTGTTTTATTTGATTAGTTTGAACTGCAGCACGTCTACCAGCCCTTTATCAGTCAATCTAAGCTCTGGTATCACCGGTAGAGCGATAAACGAAAGAAGCGAAAAAACAACCGGAGGGATATTGCCTAGTCGCGAAGCTATTTTTTCTACCTTTTCAAATTTTTTAACAACAGCTTCCAGTGGTTCTGGGGACAACAAACCGGCTATAGGCAGTGGTAAGGCTGCCGCCAATTTGCCGTCTATGCACACCACCAGACCACCCTTAAGTTTTTCTATGCCTTTTATTGCTGTTAAAATATCCAGGTCGTTGGTGCCAACAGCCACGATATTGTGTGAATCGTGAGCAATTGAAGAGGCCAGAGCCCCCCTTTTCAGACCAAAACCCTTGGCCATACAGAGGCCGATTTGACCGCTTGCCCGGTGCCTTTCAACGACTACCAGTTTCAAAAGGTCCTCGTCCAGGTCGCATATGACCATTCCGTCTTTGGTCTTGACATTTTCGATTCTTTTTTTAGTTAGTATCTGGTCCGGAATAATCTCTATAACCGGGAGGCTCTCACCCCTCGTCACCAACTTCAGTGCTTCTATATCAAACGGTTTAATGCGAATGGTATCGGCGAGTTCCGCCTCCGCCGTTTTGAATGACGGGCCCAGGTATTTGCCTTTTTTGGCTACCAGACGGCCCTGGTAAAAGACCATATCTACGATAACTGAATGCAGGTCGGCAAAAGTGACCAGGTTAGCCAGATAACCGGGAGCTATTCCTCCCCGGTCGTACAGGCGAAAATATTCAGCAGGGTTTATGGTAGCCAGCTGTATAGCACGTATCGGTTCCAGTCCTTTCTGGATGGCTTTTCTAACGATATCATCTATGTCGCCCTCACGAAGCAAGTCGGAACAGCTGCGGTCGTCGACCACGAAGAAACAACGCTTATACGTTTTATCGTTGACCAGTGGTAGAAGCGCGTCTAAATTTTTCTCAGACGAACCTTCCCTAATCATGAGATGCATTCCGCGACGTAACTTTTCTCTACCTTCCTCCGTCGAGGTAGATTCGTGGTCCGAGTAAATGCCAGCGGCTATGTAGGCATTAAGATGCTTGTTAGTCACGTGTGGAGCATGCCCGTCTATCACCTTATTTCGAGCCACCGTTATTTTCTTCAGCACCTCTCTATCACCGTTGATAACGCCGGGGAAATTCATCATTTCACCCAGCCCGATGAAGTTGTGCAGTTGCAAAGCTCTGGCGATCTCCTCGGACTTCATTTCGGCTCCGCTCGTTTCCATCTGTGTTGCCGGCACGCAGGAAGGCGCCATAAAGAACATATCGAGAGGCAGTTTCTTTGCCCAGTCTATTACGAATTTGATGCCTTGAAAGCCCGCAACATTAGTTATTTCATGCAGGTCGGTTACTACAGTGGAAGTCCCTCTGGGGACCACGGCATTCGAGTAATGTGCCGGATGTAGCATTGAGCTTTCAATGTGTGTATGTCCGTCTATAAAACCTGGGGCTATATAACCCCCTTTGATATCTATGATTTCTTTGGCTTTAACATAACCGCCTATTCCAGCAATTCTGCCGTCGTAAATTGCAACATTACCTTCTTCTATGATTCCAACAAAGGTATTGATAATTTTGGCGTTCTTAATCAGCAGGTCGGCGGGGGCGTCCCCGCGGGCAACTGAAATCAGATTAGCTAGGCTCATAATTTCTGCCTCGATGCATCATATTTATTGTTTAGCGTTAAGCCCATAACCGGAGGATTGCGCCGGCTGAGGCCTTCAAATGTCTAATCAATAAAACCGATATCGCGTAGGTGACGAAATTGCTCGTTCCAGTCTATGCCGTAACCAACAACGAATTTGTCAGGCACCTTAAAACCCAAATAATCAATAGTCACCGGGACTTTGTGCTGGGACGGCTTAGCGACCAGTGCACATAGTTTTAGCGACGCCGGTTTTTTCTTTCTTAAATAATCCATGATAAAGGAAACAGTCAGCCCGGTATCAACGATGTCTTCTACAACGATGACGTCTTTGCCTTTAACGGACGCCTTAAGTCCCTGGACAACTGCTACTTTTCCCGAGGTTCTGGTGCCCGCGCCATAACTGGACAATTTAACGAAATCTATCTCCACGGGTAGGCCAAGCTCACGGACCAGGTCCGCCATGAAAACGAAAGAGCCCTTTAGAATTCCGATGAGAAGCGGTTGCTTTCCATGGTAATCCTGCCTGATTTCAGTTGCCAGTTTGGCCACAGCGTCATGGATTTTTTCATGGGTTATCAATAGTTTGGGCTGCCGGGACACGGCGTGATTATACCCGCAACTTTTCTTAATGTCTACAGGTCAATGCAAATCTTATTTCGATAAGAAATACCGAGGTTGGGGACAATCCGGTTGTTTCGCGGCCGGGCAACCGAATCAAATTAGTGATTCTGGACAGGTTAGCGTTTGACTATCAATTTTTTAACTGCCTGTTGAAGGCCTTCTATAGTCAATTCGTACATAGGGAAGACCTTCCTTACCATGGCAACGGTTGGCTCATTCCAGTACGTTTTGGGTTCCGGATTTAACCAGACGCAGTGGTCGAAATGGTCGGCGATCTGCTTGAGACGGATTATGCCGGGCTTTCGGTTCCTCTCGTAGTAGTAGATTGCGCCGTATACACTATTAAGCTCGGACGGCGCCATCCAGGCATCCCCGACCAGTATTACCTTATAATCCGGATCGATATCCTGTATTAAGTGCTCAACTGTTTCAGCTTTACGCCATTCGATGTCACGGTAAACATAGTCATAGAGGCAGTTATGAAAGTAGTAATACTGGAAGTCTTTGAAGTGAGTGCTCCGATGCGCTGCTGAGAATAGCAGGCTGCATAACCGGGCGAACGGCTCCATCGAACCGCCTACGTCCATGAGCAACAGCAACTTTACTTTGTTCTTCCGGCTCCTGCGCCAGATAAGCTCTATGTCTCCGGCGTTCTTGGCCGTGGCGTCGATTGTCTTGTTCAAATCGAGCTCGTCTTCCGGTCCGGTCCGGTTAAACTGTCTCAAGCCTTTCAATGCCACTTCGATTTGCCGGATATCCAGCGTTAAATCGTGCCGATAGTTGCGATACTGCCGTTGCTCGGCGATTTGAATGGCGCTTCTACCGCCGCCACCACCTATACTGAAGCCGCTTGGGTTCTGACCTGAATGGCCGAACGGTGAAGTGCCGGCCCTGCCGATCCAATAGTCTCCTCCATCATGCTGTTCTGTCTGTTCTTGCAGCCTCTTTTCGAGCTCCCGGAGCAATGCATCGAGGTTCATGCTATTCAGCAAAGCTCTTTCTTCGTCGGTCAGCAGCAGCCTGTTAATAGGGTCCTTTAACCAGTCGAGTATTTCCTCAGTTATTAGGGGAGGTCCTTTTATACCCTTAAAATGTTCTTGAAAAGCAACGTCATAGTGGTCGAAGTAGGCCTCGCTTTTGACCAGTATAGCTCGAGCCAGATAATAGAAATCGTTAAGGCTGGTGATGTAACCTTTGGACAGTGCTTCCATAAATGTCATCCACTCGGTTACAGAGACCGGTACTTTTCTTTCTCTCAGCGTGTAAAAAAAGCTGGTAAACATGAAGATGCCTGTCTTACGAGAAAATTAGTTTTATGGGTCCAGCGTCTTCGCGGCCTGTTTCTTTTTTATGAAGGTATTCACGAAGTACGCATAATCGGTTTCTTTCTTGAGCAAAGTGCCCGCGAACGGAATATCGGTGGAAATTGCCTTATCCGATGTGCCGCTCGCCATGAGAACCCGAATCCAGTCTATAAGCTCGCTAGTCGACGGCTTCTTGCGGAAATCATCGATTTTTCGTAGCGTGTAGAATGTGGCCAAAGCCTGACCAAGCAGGTTTTGTTTTATGTTGGGGAAGTGTACCCTGACTATTTCCTCCATGAGCTCGGGGTCGGGAAACTCGATGTAGTGAAATATGCAGCGACGGAGAAAGGCATCGGGTAGCTCTTTTTCCGCGTTGCTGGTTATAATCACGATCGGTCTGAACTCAGCAACCACCGTTTCACCCGTTTCGGTTATATAGAAACTCATCTCATCCAGTTCGTTGAGCAAGTCGTTGGGAAATTCCAGGTCGGCTTTGTCTATTTCATCTATAAGCAGCACCAACTCTTCCTTGGAGGCAAAGGCCTCGCCCAATTTGCCGAGTTTTATGTATTGCTTGATGTCTGATATATCTTTATCACCAAACCGGCTGTCGTTCAGTCTCTGCACCGTGTCGTATACATAAAGTCCTTCCTGAGCCTTGGTGGTGGATTTGATATTCCAGATAATTAATTTCTTGCCCAGCCCCTTGGCCACACTATGGGACAGCAGTGTTTTTCCTGTTCCGGGTTCGCCCCTTACCAGTAACGGCCTCTTTAGGGCGATGGAAACATTGACCGCATTTCTTAAAGATTCTGAAGTCACATAATCGGGAGAGCCTTTGAATTTGTCGAATCCTTCATTCTGCATTATACTTATTTTCCTCCGATTTAAAGCTTGTCGGCAGGCTAATTGTAGTGGATAAGTGAAGCTAAATCAATTTGAACGTGCTCAACGCCGAGATACTTTATTTGGGGGATTTTTCAGGAATGCCTTTGCAAACCTCTTGACAAGAAGATATAATAATAGTATACTGTATGTTTACTGCATTGATATGCCTATTAGACTGCTTAACGGATTTTTTCCCCATTGCTACTCTTAAGTAAATCTAACCTTGGTTAAAGAACCGCAGTTGAGACATTTGTCTTAATTTTCTGATGGGAGTGTTATGTCTGTTTCATTAACATCTGACAAGCGAAAAGCCAGCCTGGAGACCAGAATATCCTTTGCCAAACTACCTACCGTTCTGGAGATACCCAATCTAATCAAAGTCCAGCTCGATTCATTTCGTTGGTTTCAAGAAGAGGGATTGAAGGAGCTTCTGGAAGAAGTTTCTCCAATCCACGATTTCACCGGTACCAGGCTGGAACTACATTTCATCGGCTATGAGTTCCGTGAGCCACCGTACAACATAGACCAGTGCCGCCAACGGGACATGACGTATGCCGCTCCGCTCTATGTCAGGGCCAGGCTTGTAGTAAAAGAGCCCAGGCAGGAGATACGAGAGCAGGAGATATTCTTCGGTGATTTCCCGCTGATGACGGACAAGGGCACCTTTATTATCAGCGGTGCTGAGAGAGTCGTAGTGAACCAGTTGCTACGCTCACCTGGCATCTACTTTAGCCTGCAGGAAGATGTGTCCACCGGTCGCGAGCTCTGCGCGGCTAAACTAATACCGGAACATGGTGCCTGGCTGGAGTTCGAGACATCCAATCGCGACGTAATCTTTGTAAAGGTCGACGGCAAGAGGAAGATCCCGGTAGCCATTTTGCTGCGTGCCATCGGTTATGACAACGATGCCGAGTTGATAAGTAACTTTCAGGAAGTAGAGACATCCGCCGAGCACAGCTTTATACAGACTACAATTGAGAGAGAGCCCTCCGTCAAGACCAAACAGGAAGCTCTGGTAGACATATATAAAAGACTGCGCCCGGGGGAACCGCCTACAGTCGATAATGCACAGAACCTGCTAAATAACCTTTTCTTTAATCCCAGGCGCTACGACCTGGGCAGGGTCGGCCGATACAAGCTCAATCATCGGCTGGGCCTTAATATCGACGAAAGCCATCGCTGTTTAACTAAAGAAGATTTTATTGAGATAGTCAGGCATATCATCAAGATAAACAACGGCAGAGAAGAGCCTGACGATATTGACCACCTGCGCAATCGTCGGGTGAGGACTGCTGGCCATCTTATACAAAACCAGTTCCGGATCGGAATACTGCGTCTCGAGAGGACCATTAAGGAACGAATGAGTATCGTCGGTCCTGAAGCTGCCACACCGTCTACCTTAATTAATAACCGCCCGGTAGTGGCTGCGATGAGGGAGTTTTTCGGCGGTTCGCAGCTCTCACAGTTTATGGACCAGACGAATCCGCTGGCGGAACTGACGCATAAGAGGCGTCTTTCGGCCATGGGTCCCGGTGGCCTGTCCCGTGAGCGTGCCGGCTTTGATGTACGCGATGTTCACCATTCGCACTATGGGAAGATATGCCCTATAGAGACGCCAGAAGGTCCGAATATCGGCCTCATTGGCTCTCTGGCCACTTACGCTTCAATTAATGATTACGGTTTTATCCAGACGCCGTACCGCAAAGTTATTCATGAGGTCCCCAATAGCACGGAAAAACTGCTTAACCGTACCGTTTTAGAGGATGTAACCACTAGCACCGGCAGGACAGTTATTGCCAAAAGAGGCTTAATTAGCAAAGAGATTGCCACGAAAATTGCCGCCCTTTCATCACGAAACATCAAGGTTGTTCCTTTTGTTTCGGACCGGATCGAATATCTGACCGCCGACGAGGAAGAAAAGTATGCCATTGCTCAGGCAAATGCCATCCTCAACGAACAGAACGAATTTACAGAGGACAGGATCGGAGTTATAAGAGGCGGCAAATATCTCAAGGAAACCGCTGACAACATTGATTTTATGGATGTATCGCCGAAGCAGGTATTCAGCGTTACAACTTCACTGATACCTTTCCTGGAGCATGACGATGCTAACAGGGCCTTGATGGGCTCGAATATGCAGCGTCAGGCGGTTCCTTTACTTCGTCCCGAGGCACCGGTGATAGCCACGGGTATGGAGAAGGAAGTAGCCAAATATAGCGGCCAGGTCGTTTTTGCCAGGGTCGATGGAGAGGTCGTTGAACTTGATAGTGGCCACATCACTATTGCCGAAGAAGATGGAAATATACATGACTACCCTCTGATGAAATTCATGCGGACAAATCAGGGTACGTGTATAAATCAACGACCGGTTGTATCCAAAGGTGCCAAAGTAAAAAGAGGCCAGGTCATTGCCGATGGTTCGGCGACCGACCACGGCGAGCTGGCTCTGGGTCAGAATATAACTTGTGCTTTTATGAGCTGGCGCGGATACAATTTTGAAGACGCCGTTATCATCAGTGACAGATTGGTCAAGTATGACAGGTTCACATCTATCCATATAGAGAAGTATGAGATAGAAGCTCGTGAAACAAAGCTCGGTACCGAGGAGATTACTCGAGATATACCTAATGTGGGCGAAGAGAGCCTGCGGGATTTAGATGAGAACGGCATTATCAGGGTAGGTGCTGAAGTCGGGCCGGGCTCCATTCTGGTAGGTAAAATCAGCCCTAAAGGCGAGACGGAGCTCACTGCTGAAGAGAAGTTGCTGCGGGCTATATTTGGTGAAAAAGCCCGAGAGGTCAAAGATAGTTCGCTCAGGGTACCGCATGGTGAGTGGGGCAAGGTAATAGAAGTCAAGATTTTCACGCGAAGTAACAATGCCGATTTACCGGCAGGCGTGCATTCCCTGGTGCGGGTGTGGGTAGCCCAGAAGAGGAAAATTTCCGTTGGCGACAAAATGGCTGGTCGCCACGGTAACAAGGGCGTGATTTCCTGTATCCTGCCTGAAGAAGATATGCCCTGTCTTCCTGACGGCAGGCCGGTAGATATAATCTTAAATCCAATCGGCGTACCGTCCCGTATGAACATAGGTCAAATTCTGGAAACCCATCTTGGCTGGGCGGCTGAAATACTCGGCCTTAAAGTGTTGAATCCCATTTTTGACGGGGCCAATGATGTAGCCATTGAAGACGCTTTGGCTAGAGCGTGGATAGTCCAGCAGGCGGGAGCCATTAATCCGCTGGCCGGTGACAGCAACGCTGCCGTTAATCTTGAACGGGCCAAGACATGGCTGGCTGATAACGGCTACAACGCGGAAAATGTATTCGATGATAATAATCCGGGAGAAGCCAAACGGGTTTGTCTTCGGTTATGGCTCGAAACGCTAGGTGTTAAGGTTACCGGGTTGAAAGATGAGCAAGTTGCCGAATTAGTCGATAAAGCTTATGTGGAACAGAAGCAGTCACCGCCGGTATTCGGTAAAGTGCTCCTACGTGATGGACGCACCGGTGACCCGTTTGACCAACCGGTGACTGTGGGCAATATCTACATGATGAAACTTATTCATCTTGTCGAAGATAAAGTTCATGCCCGTTCTACCGGCCCTTACTCGCTGATAACGCAGCAGCCGCTTGGCGGGAAAGCCCAGTTCGGCGGACAGCGGTTCGGCGAAATGGAAGTATGGGCTCTGGAAGCCTACGGCGCCAGTCATACTCTTCAAGAACTGTTGACCGTTAAATCCGATGACGTTGCCGGGCGTGCCAAGGCGTATGAGTCACTGGTTAAGGGAGAGGATATATTCCAACCCGGTGTCCCGGAATCTTTTAAGGTTTTGTTTATGGAATTGCGCAGCCTCGGTCTTGCAGTCGAGCTGCTTAACGAAGAAGAGGAAATGGTTAGCTTCCTCGAAGAGCGTAAGAAGATTGGGACCAAACTCAAGGTTTAAGCTAAAGGAGATAGATGACTGAGATCAATGATTTTAATGCTATTAGAATCTCGCTAGCTTCACCGGAGCAAATTAAAAGCTGGTCATACGGCGAGGTAACCGAGCCTGAAACGATTAACTATAGGACGTTGAAGCCGGAAAAAGACGGGCTTTTCTGCGAGAGAATATTCGGCCCGACTAAAAATTACGAATGTTATTGCGGCAAGTATAAGAAAATACGCTACCGCGGCGTTACCTGCGATAGGTGCGGAGTTACGGTAGAGCATTCCAGGGTACGAAGGACCCGAATGGGTCACATTGAACTGGCTGCTCCCGTGGCCCATATCTGGTTTGCCAAAGGTGTGCCCAGCCGGTTGGCCTTACTGCTGGATATTTCGCCTCGCAACCTGGAGAGGGTGCTTTATTTCGCCCAGTATATTGTGACTTCAGTTGACAGCTCAATTCGCGACGAACAGATTAAGAGGCTCAAGGAAAAAATGTCCCAGCTCGTCGGCGAGCAAGAGAGTCAACTGGAGAAGAAAGTCACCGAGATAGAAAAGAAGGACGGTGACGCTCCAGACCAGAGCGCTATAGAAACCATTAATCAGCTGCGCCGCGAGTTCGGCGACAAGAGAGCCGAGCTTGAAAGTGAATATCACGAAAGAATTTCCGGGCTGGAAAACGTGCGTGAGTTAAGGCTGCTCGCGGAAAACCAGTATCAATTAATAAAACAAGAATACGGTGACTTTTTCACGGTCGCCATGGGAGCTGAGGCTATACTTGATGTGCTTAAAGGCATAGACCTGGAGAAGCTGCGCCATGATTTGATTGAAGAGGTCCGTTCCAGTTCAGGTCAGCGCCGCAAGAAAGCCAGCAAGCGACTGCGTGTAGTGGAGGCTTTTTGGCGAAGCGGTAACAAGCCTGAGTGGATGATTTTGACCGTGCTCCCGGTATTACCTCCCGAACTTCGACCAATCGTTCAATTGGATGGAGGCCGGTTTGCCACCAGCGACCTCAATGACCTTTATCGTCGAGTGATCAACCGCAATAACCGGCTGAGGCGTCTTATTGATTTGGGGGCCCCGGAGATAATCATTCGCAATGAAAAGCGGATGCTTCAAGAAGCGGTGGATGCCCTGATCGATAGCGGCCGAAAAGGACGTACTCCTCTGGTTAGCGGAGCTCATAAATTGAAGTCGCTGTCCGACATGCTCAGGGGCAAGCAGGGTCGTTTCCGCCAGAACCTTCTGGGTAAACGCGTCGACTATAGCGGACGCTCGGTCATCGTTGTTGGTCCAGAATTGAAACTTCATCAGTGTGGTCTGCCCAAGCATATGGCACTGGAGCTGTTCAAGCCTTTCGTTATGCGCCGGCTGATAGAACAGGGTTTTGCACATAACATCAAAAGCGCTAGACGACAGGTAGAAAAAGCCAGGCCAGAGGTCTGGGATATCCTTTCTGAAGTGGTTAAAGAGCGTCCCGTATTGCTGAACCGAGCGCCGACTTTGCATCGCTTAAGCGTACAGGCTTTCGAGCCGGTACTTATCGACGGTAGCGCTATACAGATTCATCCGTTAGTGTGTGCCGCGTTCAACGCCGACTTCGATGGCGACCAGATGGCCGTCCACGTGCCGCTAGCACGAGCGGCGGTTCAAGAAGCCAGAGAAAAGATGCTCAGCGTTTATAACATGTTGCTGCCCAGTTCCGGCGAGCCGATAATGACGCCCACTCTGGATATGGTGCTGGGCTGCTATTATCTGACTAATATCAGACCCGGAACCAAGGGCGAGGGAATGATTTTTCATGATTTCGAAGAAGCTAAACTCGCCTACGATCTTGGTATTGTAAACCTGGATGCCGAAATACAGGTCAGGGCTGAGGCTGCGGATGTCGACAGGCTGACGACGAGTGTCGGCCGGATTTTGTTTAATGAAATATTGCCGCTGGAGTTCCGGTTCCTTAACAAGGTGATGGACAAAGCCGCCTTAAAGACGTTGGTGCTGGATTGCTACCGGTCATTGGGTAACGTGCCCACCGTAGATATGCTGGACAGCCTCAAGCGGCTCGGTTTCGAGTATGCCACCAAATCAGGCACTACCATTGCGGCTAAAGATATCGAGGTGCCGCGGGATAAGGCAAAACTACTGGAAGAGGGTGACGAAAAAATTGCCGTCATCGAAAGCCAGTTTAACCGTGGTTTGATTACGGACGATGAACGTTATTCAAGCGCCATTGAGGTCTGGACGGAGACGACCGATAAAATAACAGAAACCATTTCGCAGTCATTGGACCGCTATGGTGGCATCTATATGATGGCTACCTCGGGTGCCAAAGGTAATATTTCTCAGATAAGACAGATGGCCGGCATGCGAGGGTTGATGACCGACCCCTCGGGTAGAATTATAGACTTCCCCATCAAGGCTAGTTTTCGAGAGGGCCTATCGGTTATGGAATATTTCATTTCCACACACGGCGCACGCAAAGGCCTGGCCGACACGGCTTTGAGGACTTCAGACGCTGGCTATCTTACCCGCCGTCTTATCGATGTCGCCCAGGACCGGATCATATTCGAAGAGGACTGCGGTACTGAAGAGGGTATCTGGCTCTTTGAGAAACCGGAAAAGGGGCTGCTGGCTTCACTTGACGAACGCTTGCTTGGCCGTCTGGCTGCGGCTGACATTGCCGACCCGAAAACGGGCGAGATAATTGTTCATTTAAATGAGGAAATAGACGAAGACAAAGCGGCGCTGATTAAAAAGGCAGGTATCACACAGGCATACGTCAGGTCGCCGCTTAGCTGTCATTCGCGGCGTGGCTTGTGCAAGAACTGTTACGGGCGTGACCTCGGACGCAGAGGCCTGGTAGGAGAGGGCACGGCGGTAGGCATTATCGCCGCCCAGAGCATCGGCGAGCCCGGTACGCAGTTAACTCTCAGAACCTTCCATACCGGCGGTGTGGTTGGAGCGGATATCACCAGCGGTTTGCCTCGCGTAGAGGAACTATTCGAAGCCAGGGTGCCAAAGGGGCTGGCCGTGCTGTCAGAAATAGACGGCGTCGTCGATGTCATTGAGACTCAGGATATGCGCCGGATAAAAGTTACGAGTTCAGAGTCGTATCTGGACGAGTACCCATTGCCTGCAAAGGCTGAAATTGCAGTGACCAATGGCCAGTGGGTTGAAGCCGGTACTCTATTGGCTAACATAACCGAACCAAAGAAGAAAACAGAAAAAACCAAGAAGGTTGCTGTCAAAGAAGAACGCCCCATGATTGCCAGGGTTGCTGGAAATGTGGTTATCGAGAACAAACATCTTTTCATCAAGTATGATGAAGTGGAAGAACGCGAGTACATAATTCCCTCCGGCAGCCACATCCGTGTTAAATCGGGCGACAGGGTCAAGGCTGGCGACCAGCTAATAGATGGTGCTGTAGACCCGCAGGACATCCTGCGTATCATGGGAAGGGAAGCGGTACAGCAGTATCTTGTTGAAGAGGTTCAGAAAGTGTATCGCTCCCAGGGTGTTAACATCAACGACAAACACATCGAGATAATCGTCCGCCAGATGTTGAGGCGGGTACGGGTCGAATCACCCGGAGATACCGAACTCTTATCCGGCGACCTGGTAGACCGTTTCGAGTACGAGAGCATTAACGCCAAGGTCCTGGCTGAAGGCGGGGAACCGGCCACCGCTCAAACCGTTCTTCTCGGCATCACCCGAGGTTCATTGAATACGGGCAGCTGGTTAGCAGCCGCGTCGTTCCAGGAGACCACCAGGGTGCTCACAGAAGCCGCTATCTGGGGCCGGACCGATAAGCTGCTCGGCCTCAAGGAGAATGTAATTATCGGTAAGCTGATACCTTATCAGGGGACTCTGTCAGCCGTAGTTATAGGGGAAGCAGCGCAGCCAGGTCAATTAGAGGCTCCGGCAGCGGCTGAACCCGGACTGTTATCCGAGCTACAGGCTGCGGTAGCCACGGAAAACGAGCTGGCGCCTGAGATTGAACCGCAGAAAGAATCAGACACAGGCGATAAGTAAAGAAGTATAATACGCGAAATAAAAATCCTCGCCCACCGGCGGGGATTTTTTTATTCTTTAGTTTGCCAAAACCTCTATGTGATATAATTTCAACAAGTTTGGATGGCTTCCTGATGAAAGAAAAGGAAACGAAGACACGGATAGTTTCAGGTAAGCCCAGCGTTGATGATGTTTCCCTCGACACCAACCTCCGTCCGAGACGCCTGACCGATTTCATCGGGCAAGACAAGGTCAAGGGTAATCTCGAAATAGCGATTGCCGCAGCCAAAAAACGAGGAGAGCCATTAGACCATGTACTTCTGTACGGACCTCCGGGTTTGGGAAAAACTACTTTAGCCTTTATAATCGCCGCCGAGATGGGTGTCAATGTCAGGATAAGCTCGGGTCCGGCAATAGAACGGCCGGGAGACTTGGCGTCTATATTGACTAACCTGCAGAAAAACGACGGCTTTTTCATAGACGAAATTCACCGTCTCAGCCGGCCGGTGGAAGAAATACTCTATCCGGCTATGGAAGATTTTGCTATTGACATAATCCTGGGTAAAGGTCCGGGTGCCAGAAGCCTGCGCTTGAGCTTACCCCGGTTCACCTTGATTGGGGCCACCACTCGCTTTGCCCTCATGAGCCCGCCGTTGAGGGACAGGTTCGGCGCCATCTACAGGCTCGATTTCTACGATGAGCCTGCTATCGAAGCCATTTTAAAACGTTCGGCCGGCATACTAAAAATAGAAATCGATGAAGCTGGCATCCGCCAGATTGCCTGCCGGGCCAGGGGAACGCCCCGCGTAGCCAACAGGCTGCTCAAGCGCGTCCGGGATTACGCTCAGGTAAAGGCCGACGGTGCCATTACGGAATCGCTTGCTATCGAGGCCCTGTCCAAACTGGAGATAGACCCCATTGGACTGGACGAGATAGACCATAAAGTTATCCGCACTATAATCGAGAAATTCGATGGCGGACCTGTGGGGCTGGAAACGATTGCCGCCTCTATCAGTGAAGAAGCCGATACTATTATGGATGTTTACGAGCCGTATCTGCTTCAGCTCGGGTTCCTGGAGCGTACTCCGCGCGGCAGAGTAGCTACCCGGCTCGCCTGCGAGCACCTCGGTGTAGCCTATAAGAGAGGCAAATCGGCTCAGCCAGGTCTCTGGGAATCTTAAACGTATATTTATATGATGGGCTTTAAAAGCGCATCTACCGCGTTACTTCTTTCCGTATTGCTGTTACTGCCTTTAGCCTGCCAGCCGCCCTCGCAGTTCGTTACCGTTACCAAAGTTATCGATGGTGATACCATCGTTATCGAAGGCGGAACCCACGTACGCTACATAGGTATAGATTCGCCGGAGAGAGATGAGCCGTACTACGCAGAAGCAATGCAGATGAATGAAGACCTGGTAGAGGGCAAGGAGGTCAGGCTGGAAAGCGATGTTACCGACAAGGATGAATATGGAAGGCTACTCCGATACGTCTACGCGGGTGATACTTTTGTCAACGCGGAAATGGTAAGGCAGGGTTGGGCATGGTCCACTGCCTTTCCGCCGGACATTAAATATCAGGGCTACCTGGAAGCCATGGAAAATGAGGCCAAACAACTCAAGCGTGGGTTCTGGCAATAGGTCTGAGCTACTTGAAGATTAGCGAACGGACTTGCTCGACAAATGTAATGGTTTACCGCTGGTCCGTTTAGGGTATTTCTCCAGCAACGCCGGACCAAGAATCAGTATCACGGACAGCAGAATAAGGCCTATCCAGCCAACGGGGTTAATAGAACTTTTGCGGCTCAGGGCCATTATTCCCAGGATGATAATCTCAAGCGTTAACAGGACACCCACTTTAAGCCAGCGCTGCCTGACGCGAATAAATGTAGCTACGGTTAGCGCCAGAACGGCGAAGGTTAAAGCAATCAGAGGGGCGAACTCATAAAGTTGCTCATACGATAAAAATCCGTGGTGCCCTTCGAGGGCCAGTATCCAGAGCCACATTATCCAGCCCAGCATTATCGGAGCCGGCAATAACATCAACGAAGCAAATACCCAGTCTTTTTTGGCGATTTTCTTGGTTACGGAGAATATGATCAAAAGGGCTAGTGGAACATATGCCGAAGCAGCCAGCCAGGCCCAGCCGCCGGGCAAATATACCAGCAGTATGCCCACTGCAATCACCGGTATCAGGCAATAGCCCAGCCACGGGAAAAGCCACGCGGGCTTGCCGTGGAACCAGCCGTAAATAGCTCCACCGACAACTGCCGCCAGAATGCCGATAAGCCAGAAGGTGCTCTGCCACCAATGCAGGGCGAAAAAGGCTGCCACCAGCAGGTGAGGTAATGCAGCAAAGATAGCCTGAACCCAGCTTCCCTGACTGTAGACTTCATATATCTGCTTGGCGACCAGTTCCGGGGAACCCATAGAGCGGCATACGGCTCTGTTGGCTTCTTTTTCCGAAAGACCGGATTCAATTAGCTCGTGCTTTTTATCTTCGATATGTGCCCGTATTTCACGCACCACGTCGTTTTCAACTACGGCATCAAGCCGCATATGATGCTTCAGGTTATCGGTGTATTTTGATTTAACCGACATGGCATTTAACCGGATGGTTCCATAATTAAAGCCACGGCCGCAGCGAAGTTTTGCCAGACCGCCATTCTTTCAGCCAGCGACTTTTGTCCTTTAGCGGTTATATAGTAGTAGCGCCTTTCCTGGCCGCTGGGCAGTTTTTGCCACTTGCCTTCCAGAAGTCCGGCTCTCTCCAGCCGGTGCAGGGCGGGGTACAAAGTTCCTTCCTTAAACTGGAAATAACCTTTGCTTCCCTTTTCCAGCTCCTTGATGATTTTATAGCCGTAAGTTGGCTGGCGATTGATCAAGCTAAGTAGCAAAGAGTCGGTGTTGCCTTTCAGTAATTCACGTTCGTAATTCACTTTTTGCACCTCGCTTAAATTTCGGTTTTCAATAAGCATAACATCGGGCGGTCATACCGTCAACTCGAAGCTATATTTGACAAAAGTGACGTTTTAAGGTTATATTATAAGTAAGTAAAAATCCTCTGGTGGTTAGAGCGAGGTGGTACCACCCGTTCCCATCCCGAACACGGAAGTGAAACGCCTCAGCGCAGACGATACTGGGGGGGTAACTCTTTGGGAAAATATGCCACTGCCAGGGGGTTTTCTTCAAATTTAGAACGAAATAATAAACGTTCGACATCAAAATTCCAAATATCCCATCGCTTTGACACCTCAAATTAAACGTCCTATAATTCAGGCTAATACACTAGAGCAGGTTGAATAGCAGAAAGAGACATGACAAGTAGATTCGAAAAGTTTTCAGAAAGAGCGCGCCGCGCTCTTACACGTGCCCAGGAAGAAGCGCAACGTTTCGGCCACAACTACATCGATACCGAGCATATTTTGTTGGGTCTGGTAGCCGAAGAAGACAGCGTGGCCAGTAAAGTGCTGGTAAATCTGGGCGTACTACCGAATAAAATAAGAGCCGCCGTAGAGTTCGTAGTCGGCCGGGGCGAAAGATCAGCCATTGGCGAAGTGGGTCTAACCCCGCGGGCCAAGAGGGTGATCGAGCTGGCCGTAGACGAAGCCCGCCGGCTGAACCACAGCTATATAGGTACCGAACATTTGCTTCTGGGCCTGCTGCGAGACCGTGAAGGGGCCGCAGTTGGCGTCCTCGAGAGCTTTGGTGTAACTTTCGAAAAAGCCCAGACCGAGATAAACAACGTGTTGAGCCAGAGTGCTCCGCAGTCACGGGCCGTTGCCCGTGGTGTCGGCCGGACACCAGTTCTGGACCAGCTTGGCATAGACCTTACCAACGCGTCCCGCTCTGGAAAGCTCGACCCCATTATAGACCGCGAGAAGGAAATAGAACGCGTTATCCAGATACTCAGCCGGCGCACCAAGAATAACCCGGCCCTTATCGGAGAACCCGGTGTGGGCAAGACGGCGATCGTAGAAGGACTGGCGCATCGAATCGTGGCCGGCGAAGTACCCGAGACGTTACAGGGTAAGCGCCTGGTTACTCTTGACATCGGTTCGCTGGTAGCCGGTACTAAATATCGCGGCGAATTTGAAGAAAGACTGAAGAAGGTTATCGACGAGATAAAGAGCGCCGGTAACTGTGTGATTTTTGTTGACGAGCTCCATACCATCGTTGGTGCCGGAGCCGCCGAAGGTGCGGTGGACGCTTCCAATATTTTGAAGCCTTCGCTATCCCGTGGTGAGCTGCAGTGCATAGGCGCTACCACCATGGATGATTATCGCAAGTATATCGAGAAGGACGCCGCACTTGAGCGCCGCTTTCAACCGGTAACGGTTACGGAACCGACCGTGGAGCAGACGTTGGAAATACTTCGCGGTATTAAAGCGCGATACGAAGAGCACCATAAGCTGACCATAAGCGATGAAGCCCTGCAGGCTGCATCATCGCTGGCGGCTAAATATATCCCCGACCGGTTTTTGCCGGATAAAGCCATCGACCTGATGGACGAGGCGTCATCCAGGGTCCGCATACTCCGCGGCGGCGTGCCCATCGGCCTGGCTGAGGCCAGACGCGCTCTGGAAACCGTACGCAGGGATAAAGAGACCGCCATTTCTTCTAAGGAATATGAATATGCCGCTGAACTGCGCGACCGCGAGGTTCAGCTGGTGAATAAGATAAGTGCCATGGAACAGAAATGGCAGTTAGACCAGCAGCAGGAAAAGCCGACGGTCACCGAAGAGGATATTGCCGAGGTAGTCAGCATGTGGACTGGTGTGCCCGTGGTACGCCTCACCACTGATGAGACCAGCCGGTTGCTGCAGATGGAAGATGCTTTGCACAAGCGCATTGTCGGTCAGGACGAGGCCATAACCGTGGTATCCAAGGCGGTGAGACGCGCCCGTGCCGGCCTGAAAGAGCCGCGTCACCCTATTGGCAGCCTCATCTTCCTGGGGCCTACCGGAGTCGGCAAGACCGAGCTGGTAAGGGCTCTGGCCGAGTTCATGTTCGGCAGTGAGGATGCCATGGTCCGGCTCGATATGTCCGAGTTCATGGAGCGGCACACCGTAGCCCGGCTCGTCGGGGCTCCTCCCGGCTATGTTGGTTACGACGAGGGTGGCCAGCTGACCGAGGCAGTCCGGCGGAAGCCATACTGCGTTATATTGCTCGATGAGATAGAAAAGGCACATCCCGATGTGTTCAACATATTGCTGCAGATATTCGACGACGGTCACCTGACCGACGCCAAGGGCCGGCGCGTGGATTTCCGGAACAGTATAGTCGTTATGACCAGCAACGTCGGCGCCAAGCACATAAAAGGCGTTATGAGCATCGGCTTTACTGCCCGCTCCGCGGAAGACAAGAATCGGCAGAACGAATACGAGAAGATGAAGGATAAGGTCCTTTCCGAGTTGAAAACGACCTTCCTGCCGGAGTTCCTGAACCGGATTGATGAAGTGGTTGTATTCCATTCGCTGAGTAAGGAACAAATACACCAGATCGTCGACCTTATGATAAGCCAGGTGGCGAAGACATTGCGCGAAAAGAATATGAAGCTCGAGTTAACCGAAGCCGCCAGAGATTTCATCGGTGAAAAAGGCTACGATCCGACCTTCGGCGCTCGTCCTTTGCGTCGTGTGATTCAGAACGAGGTTGAGGACAAGCTTTCAGAGTCTTTGCTGCACGGTGAATTCAGCCCCGGAGATAATATACAGGTGGACTACGACGGCGAGAAAATTGTGATTCGAGCCGCCGCCGGTGCCTTATCCGGGAAAGCGGTAAAGCAAGAGCTGTAGTAAGGGCATTCTTTGATTTTCAAAGGGCGGGTTTAAATGACCCGCCCTTTTTTATTACCACGAGGGTAACGTGAAGCATCTGCTCTGCGGACATAATAGCCTTGGTCGCTTCGCTTCTCTTATTTGTAGGGAAAGGTCTTTAGACCCGTCCGCCCGGTGCGACATCGGGAAAATATTCAGGTCTATTCCTATGCTCATCCACCGTGGTTCCTCAGGCGCAGCACGGGCGGATTCTCGTATCCTAGCTGCACGATAGCGACCGTAAAGGTTATAATATAGTCAAGACCTGTACTCGATATATTCAAAAATCACAGTAGAGGAACTTGACTAAATCAAAATCTAAAAGCGTCTTCGTTTGCCAGCAGTGCGGTAAGGAAAGCCCGAAGTGGCTCGGCCGCTGTCCCGCCTGCCAGGAATGGAACAGCTTTGTCGAGACCGTTGTTGCCGTTACTACGGAAACGAGTACCTGGGTGTCGTCGGAAGAAAACGCCCCGCAGGAGCTTTCCCGGCTGAAGACCGAGACCCATCCCCGTCTGAGCTTCCCCTTTAATGAGTTCAACCGTGTGCTCGGCGGCGGTATGGTAAGCGGCTCCCTGGTACTGGTTGGCGGCGACCCGGGAATCGGCAAGTCCACGCTGCTGCTGCAGGCCTCCGGCGCCGTGGCCAGGGCCGGCGGCAGGGTGGTGTACGTTTCCGGCGAAGAATCGGCGCACCAGATAAAGCTGAGGTCGGAACGACTGGGCGTGCCGGGCGACAGGCTTTACCTTTTACCGGAAACCAACCTGGAGATTATATTAGGCCGAATCGGCGAGCTATCCCCGAACCTGGTAATTGTCGACTCTATCCAGACGGTTTATGTCGAGGACATGACGGGCGCCTCGGGAAGCGTAGGCCAGATAAGAGAGTCCACACTAAGGCTTATGCGTTGGGCCAAAAAGGCCGGGATACCGGTGCTGATTACCGGCCACGTGACCAAAGACGGTGCTATCGCCGGGCCGCGGGTGCTGGAACACATCGTCGATGTGGTCCTTTACCTTGAAGGCGAGACCTTCAGCAGCTACCGCATTTTGAGAAGCACCAAGAACCGCTTCGGCTCCACCAACGAGGTCGGCGTCTTCGAGATGAGTGGCAGCGGCCTGATAGAAGTGGCCAATCCCTCTGAAGTATTCCTGGCGTCCCATCGAGATGGTACCGTGGGCTCGATGGTGGTGCCCACCTTCGAGGGCAGCCGGCCGCTGCTCGTTGAAATTCAGGCCTTAACCACTATGACCGGATTCGGTCCTCCCCGCCGCATCGCCAATGGAGTAGATTTCAACCGTCTGCTGTTAATCGCCGCGGTGCTGAGCCGTCGCGCCGGCATCAATTTATCGAATCAGGACATTATAACCAACGTTATCGGCGGCCTGCACATAGGTGAGCCGGCAGCCGATTTAGGTATCGCTCTGGCCATTGCTTCCAGCTACCGGGATGCAAAGGTGGCTCCGAGGCTGGTCGCGCTGGGAGAAGTAGGCCTCAGCGGCGAGCTGCGACCGGTGCCGCAGATGGAGAGACGGCTCGCTGAAACAGCCAGGCTCGGTTTCAAGCGCTGCCTGGTTCCGGACTCAGATTCAAAGCACTCTTTCCAGGCCAAAGGCGTGGAGCTGGTAACCGCCGGTACGGTGTCCCAGGCTTTACGGCTGGGGCTCATACGTTCACCTAAAAAATCGGACCAACCGAATGAAGAGTCAAACAGCTAAGACAGGAGCCATAATTGTCGGCGCCGGCAGCAGTACGCGTCTGGGATACGATAAAGTGTTTTTACCGCTCGCCGGAAAGCCGCTGCTGGCCTGGTCGGTTGATGTCTGCCAGAAGAGCCAACTGGTAGACCAGGTCGTCCTGGTTTTAAATGAGGACCGGCTCGACCAGGGGCACAGGCTGGCAATCGAGAGGCAGTGGTCCAAGGTGGTAGAGATATGCGCCGGAGGCAACCGGCGCCAGGACTCGGTGAGGCAAGGACTTAACGAATTGGAAGATTGCGACTGGGTAGTGATTCATGACTGCGCCCGGCCGTTTCTGACCGAGGACCTGATTCGCGACGGGTTGGAAGCAGCACAGGCGACCGGTGCGGCTGTGGCTGCCGTGCCCGTCAAAGACACAGTCAAGCTGGGCGGCAGCGACATGCTGGTTAGTCGGACATTAAACCGCGAAGCACTATGGGCGGTGCAGACGCCGCAGTTTTTCCGCTTTGATATAATAGCGGCAGCCCATGAGCAGGTGAAAGATGAAGTCACCGATGATGCCGGCATGGTCGAGAAGCTGGGGTATAAGGTAAAGCTCTACATGGGTGCTTACGATAATATAAAAATAACTATGCCGGAAGACATGACTCTGGCCAAGTTCATCGCCGGGAAGAAATAAAATGCGTGTTGGAATTGGCTACGATGTACACAAGCTGGCTCAGGGACGTAAGCTTATCCTGGGAGGTGTGGAGGTTCCCTTCGAGCTGGGGCTTGCCGGCCACAGCGATGCCGATGTGCTGACCCACGCCATCATGGACGCTTTGCTGGGCGCAGCCGGACTGCGCGATATCGGCGTCCAATTTCCGCCGGACGACCCGGAGTATAAGGATATCTCCAGCCTGGCTTTATTGAAAAAGGTAGGCAGCCTTCTTTCCAGGAGAATCATTGATGTCAGAAACATCGATGCCGTTATCGTTGCCGAGCAGCCGAAACTATCGCCTTTCATTGACGAAATGCGCCGCAACATCAAGGATGCGCTTAGGATTGATTTGGCTCAGGTGATGGTTAAAGCCACCACCAGCGACGGCCTGGGGTTCACCGGCAAAGGCGAGGGTATAGCCGCTTATGCCGTGGCCCTGGTGCAAGAAAAATAAAAATTAAATAGAGGGATTCTTCCGGGTAGGATTTTTTCATTTTTATTTGTCATTTTGGTTTTTAGCCTTTGGTTTTTGGTTTTAATATTATGAGTCTGATCAGTAGTATTAGAAGAGACATTCAGGCGGTTTATGAGCACGACCCGGCTGCCAAGAACGCCTGGGAAATATTTTTTGCCTATCCGGGATTTCACGCCCGCCAGTTCCACCGGGTAGCCCACACGCTGTGGAAATGGCACTGGCCGTTTTTTCCCAGGTTCGTTTCACACATTGGTCGTTTCGTCACCGGCATTGAAATACACCCGGGCGCCACCATCGGCGAAGGGTTCTTCATCGACCACGGCATGGGCGTCGTCATCGGCGAGACATCTGAAATTGGGGAGAATGTAGCCATATACCAGGGAGTCACCCTTGGTGGCACCAGCCTGCTGAAGAAAAAGCGGCATCCCACGCTCGGCGACAACGTGGTGGTCGGTGCCGGAGCCAAGCTTATCGGAGCCATCACCATCGGCAACGATGTGAAAATCGGCGCCGGTTCTGTGGTCGTCAGCTCGGTCCCGCCGCACGCCACCGTTGTCGGCGTGCCCGGGCGGGTGGTGGAGGTCCGCAATCCCGATACGGATACGGTGGAGAAACTGCCTGACCCGGTCTGGGAGAAAATCGAGTACCTGGAAAGAAGGGTAGCCGAACTCGAAGCCGGATTGAAGAAACCGCAGCCAAAAAAGAGACCGACGACTAAACGTCAACTTCGGAGAGGTGAATGAAAGTATTTGATACGCTGTCCGGGCAAAAAAAAGAATTCGAACCTGCGGGTAAAAAGGTCACCATGTATATCTGCGGGGTGACAGTCTACGACGAATGCCATATCGGACACGCCATGAGCTACGTGATATTCGACGCCATCCGGCGCTACCTGGAGTACCGGGGCTATGAAGTAAATCACGTCCAGAACTTTACCGACATCGACGACAAGATAATAAACCGGGCCAACCAGCTTGGCATTTCTTCGACCGAACTGGCCGAAAAATATATCAACGAATATTTCAAGGACATGGATGCCCTGAATATTAAGCGCGCCAGCGTCTATCCCAGGGCTACCGAAGAGGTGTCCAAGATTATAGAGGTCATTCAGGGGTTGATAGATAAGGGGTTTGCCTACGAATCCGAGGGCAGCGTCTATTTCCGCGTGAGAAATTTTAAAGGTTACGGCAAGCTGTCACGCCAGGAACTGGGTGACATGATGTCGCGCGGTTCCGCAGAAGAGGGTGCCAAGGAATTTCCGTTGGACTTCGCCCTGTGGAAGGCGGCCAAGCCGGGGGAGCCGTTCTGGCCCAGTCCCTGGGGACAGGGCAGGCCGGGCTGGCATATCGAATGCACCGCCATGGCGCTTAAATACCTGGGCACCAGCCTGGACATACACGGCGGCGGCCAGGACCTTATCTTTCCTCATCATGAGAACGAGATAACACAATCGGAGGCCTTCACCGGCGTGGCTCCGTTTGTACGCCACTGGCTGCATAACGGCCTGCTGCAGCTAGGTGAAAACAAGATGAGCAAGTCGCTGGGCAACCTGATAACGGTGAAGCAGGCGCTGCAAAACTTCAGCCCCGATGCCCTGAGGCTGTTTATACTCAGCTCACATTATCGCAGCCCGCTGACCTACAGCGAGGACATAGTAAAGGCCGCAGAGGCCGGCATGGAGAGATTGCGGCAGGCGGCCATGAGCGATGATGGTTCAAAGGGAAAGAAAGTGCTGGATGCCTGGCCGTATCAGAGCCGGTTTATTGACAGCATGGACGACGACTTCAACACTGCGCAGGCACTGGCAGTGCTCTTCGAGCTGGCCAGAGAGATAAACCGAGGCCGCGAGAAGGGTTTGGACGTCACGGCGGCGCGGAACATGTTGCGTGAGCTAGTCGGCGTGCTCGGCTTTACGCTTCAGGAACCGAAAAAGCCGCCGCTGGAAAGCGGGCCCTTCGTGGTGCTACTGAAAGAGCTGAGCCAGAAGTTTGAAGAGATACCGTCTCATGATTCATTGATGGACGCGGAGAAGCTCATTCAGATATTGATCGAGGGTCGTCAAAAGCTCCGTAAGGCCAGGAAATGGCAGGACGCAGATGTCATACGGCAGCGCCTCGGTGGGCTGGGCATTTCGCTGGAAGACACGCCCAAAGGCACCATCTGGAAACGAACCTAGGTTTTTATCCCGTGTCATCGCGAGTCCTTCCGCAGAAGGACGTGGCAATGACAGAGAAAGAAATTTCACGTGGGTAGCCTGGAGCAGCTGCTCCAGGCAATAATTTTATAATCCGCCATGGTTGCTCCAACCGTTCGCCCTGAGCTTTATTTCTTTCCGTTCGCCCTGAGCTTGTCGAAGGGTGGTCCATTTCTGGGGGGATGGAATAAATCCGCCATGGTTCGACAGGCTCACCACGAGCGGATTTTATTATCAGTTGCCCGCGAGCGGATTTAATAACCATGAGGGATTTTGTAGTTATCCCCCTGAGATGTAGCCTCGACCTTTTAAGGTCGAGGTCACGAGGTTAAAACCTCGTGGCTACATGTTTGTGATGCTAGACCTCGGCCGTTCATCTCGAAATGTAGGTATGGATTCTTCATACCTGTCCACCAACATAATGTCGTTGCCCCAGCCGAGATTGCCACGTCATCCCGATTATATCGGGACTCCTCGCAATGACGAGGAGGGAAATTTCACGTGGGTAGCCTGGAGCATCTGCTCCAGGCAATAATTTTATAATCCGCCATGGTTGCTCCAACCGTTAGCCCTGAGCTTGTCGAAGGGCGAGCCATTTCTGCGGGGATAGAATAAATCCGCCATGGTTCGACAGGCTCACCACGAGCGGATTTTGTGATTTTCCCCCTTTGAAAAAGGGGGATTAAGGGGGATTTTATTCTACCCTTACCTCATGCCCCACCTTCGCCCCCAGGAACTCCGCGGCACTCCCGTTCTTCAACGAAATCTCCAGGTAACCGCTGCTGACGATAATGGCCGATAGACCCCTGGTATGCGCGTAGAACCCGCTCAACCCGCGTATGCGGTGCTTGCCGATGCCGACCGTGGCTGTTCCGGCCGGCAAATCGCCGCTTCTGATATTAGAAATGAGGTTGCCGAAGTGGTCGATATGCAATACCCGCCCCACCAGTTCGCCGCTGGCGTTCTTATAGGGTCGGGGTATGGAAAATGCATGCAGCTGGCTGACGGCGTCTCCGAACTTATGGAGCGGCACGCCGAGCGACAGGTGGGCTGCCGCCGGCGCAAAGATATCCCGGCCGTGGAAGGTGCTGCTTACCGGGTGGTGCCTGTATTCCGGGTTGCCTATTTCCACTGCTTCCAGTCCAGGGGGTAATTTGCGCGACTCGGCTGTTGACGGTATCTGGCGGGCCGGCTTGCCGTGAACTTTACCCGACTCTTCGATTATGTAGCTCAGTATCCCGTTATCCGGCGCTGCGAAATAAGCGGTGTCGGTTTTCAGAATTATGGCCTTCCGCCGGCTGCCCACGCCGGGGTCGACCACCGCCAGGTGTATGGTGCCTTCCGGGAAATATGGGTAGACGGTGCTGATAATAAACGCCGCCTGCAATACGTTCTGCGGCTCGACGGTGTGGGAGACATCTACAATGACGGCTTGGGGATTCAGACCGAGTATCACGCCCTTCATGCTGGCCACGTAGCCATCGTGGGTGCCGAAGTCCGTGGTCAGCGTAATGATAGACATAGTCCTATTTTATCAGATTGGGAGAGAGGGCAGGGGCCGAGACCAAAAAATTTACCTTTTTAAGAAGTGGGGAGTCCAAGAGGGGCGCAACCCCTCTTGATATAAAACTATACCCTCTCCCGCGGGAAGTAGGGTGGGCAGGCATCCAATGAGGATTTATTCCCATTGGGATACGGGGAGAGGGATAGGGCAAGGGTGAGGGTGTTACCTTAAATCTAAAATGAAAAACTATAAAATAGAATAGTAAATCTTACTGTATCCACACTACCCAGACGCACAGTATAACAAACAAAATGGTCAGGCCGATGGTGAACTGGAGCAGGCTTTTCTCCACCCCCCGCCGCGTCCGGTAGACGCTCTCCGGCTGGCCGAATATACCTCCCAGCCCGCCGCCGCGGACCTGCATTGTAACTACCGCAATCAGGGCGGCAGCTACCACACATTGTGCAATTAGTAAGTAAGTACTCATTCCAGTCATTCTTTACCTCCGAGCTTATGTAACAGGGCTTCCTTCGCCGTGGCCGGATTCGCCCGTCCCTTAGTGGCCTTCATCATCTGGCCGATTAAAAACGCCAGTGCCTGCTGCTTGCCGGCGTTGTAATCCGAGACCGCCTGGGTATTGCCGGCGATGACCTCGGCTGCTATTTTCTCTATTTCCTCCGAGCTGCTTATCTGGCTTAAGCCTTTCTCGGCGACGATATCTCCCGCGGTCTTGCCGCTGTTGAACATCTCTTCGAAGACCGCCTTGGCCGCCGGCCCGCCGAGAACGCCTTTGTCGGTTAATTGTAACATTTCTGCAAGGTGTTTGGGGCTGACCCTGGTATTTTCGATGCTGGTATTGGTGGCGTTTAGCAAGCGGCTGAAATCGCCCAGCAGCCAGTTGCTGACCGACTTCGCTTTGCGGGGCAGGTCGCCGTTTTTGGCGCCCATCAGCTTAACGCAGTCCTCGAAATAGTTGGCCATGGCTTTCGAGTCCACCAGCAAGTTGGCATCGTAAAGCGGTAGTCCATACTGCGATACAAACCGGTCCCGCCGGGCGTCCGGCAGTTCGGGCAGCCTGGACCTGATTGCCTCCACCCATTTCCGGCTGAAGACCATTGGCGGCAAATCGGGCTCCGGGAAGTAGCGGTAGTCGTGGGCGTATTCCTTGCTTCTCTGGCTCACCGTGGCGCCCTTCGCCTCCACCCATCCGCGTGTCTCTTGCTCCAGCCTGCCGCCCTTTTCCAGCACATCCTGCTGCCGCTTGGCTTCGAACTCCAGTGCTCGGTAGACGGCCTTAAAGCTGTTCATATTCTTGACCTCTATTTTGGACAGGTACTCGGTGGTGCCCCTGGGCCGGATGCTGATATTGGCATCGCACCTGAAGCTGCCCTCTTCCATGTTACCTGTGGAAACTCCCAGGTACTGGAGAATGGAGCGCAGCTTCATCAGGTACTGCCTGGCTTCCTCCGCCGAGGACATATCCGGCTCGCTGACGATTTCCATCAGGGGACATCCGGAGCGGTTGACATCCACCAGACTGTAGCTTTCGCCTTCCGGCGAGGTGCAGTGAGTCAGCTTGGCCACGTCCTCTTCCAGGTGGACGCGGGTAATGCCGATTTTCTTCTTCGTGCCGTCGACGTCTATTTCCAGCCAGCCGTTCTTGCTCATCGGTGCATCGTACTGTGAAATCTGATAGCCTTTCATCAGGTCCGGGTAGGGGTAGTTTTTGCGGTCGAACTTGGCGAATTCGTTTATGGTGCAGTTCAGGGCCAGTGCGGTCATGACCGTGTATTCTATGGCCTTTTCATTGATGGTGGGCAGCACGCCCGGCATACCCAGGCAGATAGGGCAGACGTGCGTATTGGGCGGCGCGCTGGCATAATCCGTACTGCAGGAGCAGTACATTTTGCTTTTGGTGAGTAGCTGGGCATGCACTTCCAGCCCGATGACAACCTCGTATTCCACAAATGGTTAGTATATCAGTCCAGCCTCGATGAGGCAAACGTAATTTGCCACAATGTTCACTCAGCTAATGTTGGCGGCGTAAAAAGCCAAACTAAACAAAACGATGAAAAGTACACTGTCAATCAAACTGTTGCTTCATGGATTATTGTTCCCAAAATAGACCACGAGAGTACTGATAATAGCTGTGGATGTGCGTAGCTTATCGCCTATGTCGGAAATTTCTAACTTCCCTTGCAGCAAGTCTATGACCATTTGTTCTATGCTGATTCCAAATAACTCCTTTATTCTATTCTTTACAGGAGCTAGCTCTAGACGGTCATTACCAGGAGGGAGCTCCCAGTGTTGACTTTCATATTCTAGTTGACCGACCGACTCAGCATACTTCGCCTCCTCGAAACTACGACAAACGCGATAGCGGAATTCAAGAACATGATTTGCCTGCAGTAGCCATTTCTCAGCTCGATTCAAGTATCGAGTAGTGTCGCCAACCTTCTGTTTATCACGCCTATCTTTGAGATTCTTTGCCCTCCCTATTGTTACCAAAGATGAGTTACCCTGAAGTCTGCCAATTCCGAAATCTGTACGTACCTCGTACACACCGGGCTCATTTGGTAACGCTGTCAACGCCTTTTCATCGTCGAACCGATGCCAATCGGACCAGTTATATTTTTGGCCAGATTCATTAGTCATATTCCACCCTCCATCTATCATATTCGCAAATAAGTGCATCAACTTTTAAGGCTAAGGCAGTTAATATTATAGCTTCTATAGCTGGATGCTTATACTTGGGTGAACTATATGGCTTATTGTTACTTGGATAACTGGTAATACGTGGCGATGAATTTAGGTGGTATTGGCCTATAGAATGTGAAACCGAATCCGGTGGTTGGCTTATCCTCATTGTTCCCGTATTGTTCATAAATTGTCGAATTTAACAATAGAATAAGAAGATTAAATGCAGTATGTGCTTTGACTAGTAATAGTGGGACCTCACATATGAACACCGTTGGAGTACCTATGCTTCGAAGATAGTTCATGCAGTCTAAACCAGTAACACGTGATAGGTATGACGCTATACCGGCAATATACTCGCCGCCATATTCAAGATATTGTGAAGTTCTATTTATAAAACTACTATCATCCAATAACAGGCACACACTGTTTTGACGGCCTTGATTGTCTAACTCTATTTTAGCAGCCATAATATCTGCTTCAGTTATTTGAGGGAATTGGTCATTTAAGAATAGTTTTTTAGCTTTTTCAGTTTGATCATCGACGCTTAAAATGCACAAGCCATTTCTCAGGTAACTGGTTATATCGTCTGTTCGGCACCCATGAAACATTCTAATTCTTGGATAAGTCTGTTGAAATGCTTCTAATAGCTCGGATGCGCCAGAGACTTTTTGGTTGTTTATGAGTAAAGGGATTGGTTGGTCATCAGGCCAAGTAGTCCCTTCATCGAAAAAATACATTT
>CAZJQG010000009.1:0-67556 GCA_964548415.1 uncultured Dehalococcoidales bacterium
GGGGTCACCAGTTCGAATCTGGTTGTGGGCTGTGTAAAAAAGGAGGTTCTCTAAATATGGCAAAGAAGGTCTTTCAACGTACAAAACCACATCTGAATGTGGGAACTATAGGTCACGTTGACCATGGGAAGACTACATTAACCTCAGCAATTACTCTGTGTTTGTCCAAGAACACAGAAACTCAGTTCAGGGCGTTCGATTCAATCGATAACGCGCCTGAGGAGAAAGCCCGAGGCCTGACAATCGCCATCGCTCATATCGAGTACGAGACGGCGAAAAGACATTATGCACACGTCGATTGCCCGGGACATGCTGACTATATCAAGAACATGATTACTGGTGCGGCTCAGATGGATGGTGCTATCCTGGTAGTCAGTGCACCGGACGGTCCGATGCCTCAGACGCGAGAGCATGTGCTGCTTGCGCGTCAGGTAGAAGTACCGAGCATACTTGTAGCTTTGAACAAAGTGGATATGATGGACGACCCGGAACTGCTCGACCTCGTCGAGCTTGAAGTTAGAGACCTCTTGACTAAACAGAAATTCCCTGGAGATAAGACCCCTATAGTTAGGGTGAGCGCGCTCAAAGCCTTAGAGTGTGGCTGTGGCAAGAGAGATTGTGAATGGTGCGGCAAAATACTTCAGCTGACAGACACCATGGATGAGTGGGTTCCTCTACCGGTCAGACCCAAAGATAAACCGTTCTTGATGCCGGTTGAAGACGTTTTCGGCATCAAGGGGCGGGGCACCGTAGCCACTGGTAGGGTGGAGAGGGGCCTGGTAAAGACAGGTGACGAAATTGAAATCGTTGGCATTAAGGATACGCGTAAAACTGTGGTAACCGGCGTGGAGATGTTCCACAAGACCCTGGAAAATGCAGAACCTGGCGACGCCGTCGGGCTTTTGCTCCGCGGCATCGAGCGCGAGGATATAGAAAGAGGCCAGGTATTGGCGGCTCCCGGCTCAATTACTCCTCACACACACTTCGAGGCCGAGGTTTATGTGCTGACCAAGGAAGAGGGCGGAAGACATACCCCCTTCTTCAATGGCTACAAGCCGCAGTTCTACATCAGGACGCTTGACGTCACCGGCGTTGCCGAATTGCCCAAGGGTGTCGAGATGGTCATGCCGGGTGATAACATTAAGATGACTATTAAGCTGATTTACCCGGTAGCTCTGGAACAGGGTCTACGCTTTGCCATCCGGGAAGGCGGCAAGACGGTTGGTGCCGGAGTCATCGGTAAGATAATAGAATAATTATGGCGAAGAAAGGTGAATCGCGTGGTGTCATTCAGCTGGCGTGCACTGTCTGCCAGGAAAGAACATATACCAGCGATAAAAATAAGAAAAATGACCCACAGCGGTTGGAGCTAAAGAAATATTGCCCGCGTTGCCGGACACACACGCTCCATCGGGAGACGAAGTAACCCTTGGTCACTAGATACCAGCCCCAGGCCGTTCCTAAGAAACGTCGTTTTACTTTCTTTGCCGACGTAATTGGCGAGCTTAGAAAGGTAACCTGGCCGTCCCGGCGGGATACCATAAGGTTGACGGGTCTGGTTATACTAGTCTGTGTCCTGGTGGGCGCCTTTTTAGGAGCTCTGGACTTCGGCTTCACAAAGCTTGTCTCTAAGCTTTTCTTGCGTGGGGGGTAGTGGTGAAGAACGGAGATAAGCACTGGTATATCGTTCATACCTATTCCGGGTATGAGGAGCGTGTCCAGAAGGCATTGGAACAGCGGATCAAGTTCATGGATGCCTCGGACAAGATCTTTAAAATTGAAATACCTAAAGAAGAAGAAATTGAGATAAGGGGCGGACAGAGGCGCACCGTGGCTAAGAAGGTCTTCCCCGGCTATGTTCTGGTGCAGATGTTAATGGATGACGATAGCTGGAATGTGGTGCGCAATACGCCCGGTATCACAGGATTTGTAGGCAGTGGCAACAAACCTACGCCTCTTTCCGAAGCAGAGGTTAACGCCATATTAAAGAGGGCTGAAGGTTCACCGCAGGTCAAAGTTGGATTCAGGAAAGGCGAGAACGTCAGAGTGGTTGACGGTCCGTTTACCGATTTCGTGGGTCAGGTTGATGAAATAAATGTGGCTAAGGGTAAGGTAAAGGTGCTGCTCACTCTGTTCGGTCGAGAAACGTCAGTAGAACTCGACTTTTTGCAGGTTCAGAGGTTGTAATGGCTAAAAAAATAAAAGCAATAATTAAACTACAGATCGAAGCGGGTAAAGCCACACCGGCACCGCCGGTTGGCCCGGCACTGGGTCAGCACGGCGTAAATATAATGGCTTTCTGCAAGGACTATAACGACCAGACGAAGTCGCAGGCCGGCTCGATTGTCCCGGTGGAGATAACCGTTTTTGAAGACAGGTCATTCACTTTCATTACCAAGACACCCCCAGCATCAGACCTGTTGAAAAAGGCCCTGGGTGTAGAAAAAGGCGCCGGTACTCCTGGCCAGCAGACCGTAGGCACGTTGCCTCGTGAGAAGGTATATGAGATTGCCAAGGTCAAGATGAGGGACCTGAATGCACTAGACCTGGAAGAAGCCGCCCGAATTATCGAGGGCACTGCCCGCAGCATGGGAATCGACGTGGAGAAATCATGACAGTACGAGGAAAGAAATACAGGGAATCAACCAAACTTCTGGATAAAGAGACCGCCTATCCGCCTGCCGAAGCGGTGAGCCTGGCGAAGAAGGCTGCATTTGCTAAATTCGATGAGACCGTAGAGTTGCATATGAGGATGGGAGTAGATCCCAGAAGCGCCGACCAGCAGGTGAGGGGCATAGCCTTACTGCCCAATGGCCTGGGGAAAAAGGTAAGGATTGCTGTCTTCGCTCAAGGAGAAGCTGCCAGAGCAGCTGAGGCCGCGGGCGCTGATTTTGTGGGCAGCGACGACCTGGTTAAGAAAGTAGAGGACGGCTGGCTCGATTTCGACGTCAGTATAGCCACTCCCGACCTTATGGGTAAGGTCGGTAGGCTAGGTAAAATACTCGGACGGAAGGGGCTGATGCCTAATCCCAAGTCCGGCACGGTAGTTGCGGGGGAAGATATAGGCAGGGCCATCGGCGAAGCCCGAAAGGGACGCGTGGAATTCCGTTTGGACAGAACAGCGATTATACATGTGCCGATTGGCAAGGTCGGCTTCGATGAAGCTAAGCTTCTGGAAAACCTGACGGCTCTGGTGGAAGCTGTAAACAGAGCCAAGCCGGGCGGTGCCAAGGGGCAATATATTAAGAGTGCTTTTTTAACCACGACGATGGGACCTGGCATCAGACTTGACTTAAGAACCCTGATGTCATAGTATATCTAAGCTCTTTATGAACTGAATACCTTAGGCTGCCAATGACAGCAGGCGCTAGCAAGCTTAATAGTATAGCCTGCCGAGGTACATAGCTTTAACCGGTGATATTGCCGGCTTGAAGTCCTTGTGTCATGGCAAGGACTTTTTTATTTATAGGAGTGTGAGCATGTTAAAACAGAAGAAAGAACAGATGATAGATGAGCTGACGGATAGCCTATCCCGGTGCACCATTGCTATAGCTACTGACTATCGCGGTCTGACGGCGAAGGAAATGGTGCAGCTGCGGCGGAAGCTGACCACCATGGGCATTGAGTATAAGGTGATTAAAAATACCCTGACCCGGTTCGCTGCCGACAAGGCTGCTAAAAAGCAGTTGGATCCGCTGCTCACCGGTCCGGTGGCTATTGCCTTTGGCTTCGACGATGTGTTGAAGCCAGCACAGGCTTTAAGGGAACACATCCGGACGGCGGGTTCTGTATTGCAGATAAAGGGCGGTATACTCGGCGATAAACTGCTTACTCCGGAGGATATCTTAGCCCTGGCTACCATGCCACCGAGAGAGGTCTTGATTGCCAGGTTCTTAGGACAATTGCAGGCTCCGATACAGGCTTTACATAATGTGTTAAGTGCGCCGATTCGGGGCTTTCTAAATGTAATGCAAGCCAGAGCCAAACAACTTGAAGGAGGATAGTATGGCAGAAGAACAGGCAGTAGCAGAAGAAACTAAAGTCGAAGGCGAACCTAAAGCCAAGAAACAAACTAAAGCTAAGGAAACTTCAGCAGGAGCTAAAGGGATGACGAAGGAAGACATTATATCCATGGTGAAAAACATGACGGTGCTCGAGCTTTCCGACTTGGTAAAGGCACTAGAGGAGGAGTTCGGAGTAACCGCAGCTGCGCCGGTAGCGATGGCGGCAGTCGGCGGCGGACCAGCGGCGGCGGCAGCGCCGGAAGAGGAAAAGAGCGAGTTCACCGTAATACTAAAGGAAATCGGCGAAAACAAGATAAACGTTATTAAGGCCGTTCGAGAGGTGACGACTCTGGGCCTTAAAGAGGCCAAAGACCTGGTAGAGGGTGCGCCGAAACCGGTAAAAGAAGGCGTCAATAAAGAGGAAGCGGCTACAATGAAAAAGAAACTGGAAGAAGCCGGCGCTAAGGTAGAAGTCAAATAACTACGTGTCGCTAATAGTAGACCTCATTTTTGTAGCACTGTGGCTAGTATAGCAAGCCTGCCTTAGGTCGTATCTTTGACCTTTGGCGGGCTTTTCAGTATCTTAAGCATGTAAGATTAATTTCTTAGCGTAATAGACGGAGAGACACACGTATGGCAGAAGTGAAATTTTATAAGGTATCGGCTACGATAATATCTCAGGAGGGAATATGTGAAGCCGGCCATAAGGTTGGTGATAAATATATCATCGCAGATAAGACGCCGGCCGGTATGTGTGCCTGGGCGTTTTATACTATTTTCCCGTTTGTTACGGCATTGCAGGCGGGTGGTTCCTTTCCGTGGGAAAAAGATAAAGAAGCAGCCATTGTCGCCTGTCCTGACCCGACCAACAAGGTGGTCTATGAGCTAAGGCGGCTTAGGAGCTAGGGTTTGAAAGTCGTGAGCGTTATTTTACTTGTCTTGGGCCTGATTGGGCTGCTTCTGGATCTGATATTCTGGATGCCGGCGAAATTTAGTCCTATAATAGCGGCTGCAATCGGTGCCGTGTGCCTGGTGGCTGTTTGGGGTGGTGGCAAAATATCTCAACCCGAGCCAGCAACCTCGGGAACGGGCACGTACGAGGCTGCGTCGTCTCAATCGCAGTGGTCATTTCCGGCAGCAGCGGCGGCTTGCCCTAAATGCGGCAGCCAGATCATGCCTGGACAACAGTTCTGCGGTGGCTGTGGCTCCAGCCTGGTATCTTATTGTGCCAGGTGCGGAAACACCATTGTGGAGCCATCAAGATTCTGTGGACGGTGCGGAGCCAGACTGAGTTAGATATGATAGGTATTCTGTATCAGGACGGACTGAAGGAATACGATTTCGGACCTGGTCATCCATTTCGCGGTATACGCGGGCCGGTGTTTATTAAATTCCTGCAGCAGCAGATAGCTCAAGATGATAATTACCGGATACTGGAAGCACCGACTGCGACCGAAGAAGACCTGCTGTTGATTTGCCGCAAGGACTACATCGACTTTACCAGAGATTTCTACAAAGCTGCTAACCTGGACCAGGAATATTCCCAGGCCGAACTGTTCTATGAATACCATAGCATGGACAATATGCCCATTGGCCGACCGGGAAAGCTTGAGGAGGCCGCCAGGTTGGTTATAGGCCAGGGTAAAAAGGCTTGCGAGCTGGTGCAGGAAGGTGGCTATAAAAAGGTGGTTTCGATTGGCGGCGGCCTACATCACGCTAAGGCGTCATATGGAGAAGGTTTCTGCCTGTACAACGATGTGGCTTTCTGCGGCCGTTATCTTCTAAAGAAATATCAACTGGATAGAATTTTGATTCTGGATACCGATGCCCATGCCGGTAACGGCACTTGCGAATATTTCTACGATGAACCTAAGGTGTTATTTATCGATCTCCACCAGGATCCCAGGACTCTATATCCGGGGACGGGCTTTGCCGATCAAATTGGTACGGGGGCAGGCAAGGGATTTACTGCTAATATTCCCATGCCTGTGGGTGCCGGTAACGATTCCTACAAGCTTGTCTTCGAATCTATTGTTCAGCCTCTCGTTCACGAGTTCAAGCCGCAGATTATCGTGCGCAACGGAGGCTCCGACCCGCATTTCGATGACCAGTTGACCGTTTTGGGATTGACCGTGGCAGGCTTCAGGATGATAGGCGAAAAGACGAGAGAATTAGCTGAGATCTGTGACGGCAAGGTCGTTGATCTGATAGCCTCCGGTTACAACGAGAAGGTGTTGCCCTCCTCCTGGCTGGCTCTGGTCTCGGGCTTGGCCGGGTTCAAGCTCGAGATAAAAGACGCGGAGCCCGTGCCCCAGCATGTTACTGAAGATAATGCAGTGTCCGAGACCGGCAAGGTGATTGAGACTGTTAAAAGCCACCTTAAAGATTACTGGGCATGTCTGAGATAGGCCGCAAACGAACGTAAATCGCCCGGTTCCAGTCTTCAAAAATTCACCTTAACCTTACCTAATCTTCATCAAAAATTCACATTCGCTTGCTATTATTGAAGATAGTAAAACAAGGAAAGGAGGCAATGTACTTGAGCAAGCTATTCAAAATCGGCATGCCAATCTTGATTGTTCTGCTGATGTTGATAGTCGTCGGCACCGGTATTGCGCTGGCCCAGGGACCGCTGACCGCGCCTTCTACCGGACCTGTAACCGCCGATGCTGGTTACGCCAACGGGGGCTATGGTTATTGCCCTGGACCCTGCGGTGGCTGGGGTGGATGGAACGGAACTAGTACCGGGAACTACCCACCGTGTCATGCATATTGGCGCTAAGCTATTTTGATTACTGTCTAGTCGGAGTACCGACTTATCAAATTACACCTCCTAAGCTAGGGGCGAAGGTCGACCACTTCGCCCCTATTATTTTGTTTATGCTACAATCATCTACCGGAAGGTAAAAACAGCATGGCGCATAATAAAATATTACTGGTCGAGGACGAACCGAAAGTATGCGACCTTATCAAGGCCTATCTGGTTAAAGACGGAGACGATGTTGTCATAGCCGGCGACGGCAAAACGGCTGTCGAAAAGGCACAAAGCTATAAGCCGGACCTGATATTGCTGGATTTAAATTTACCGGAACTGGACGGGTTGGAGGTCTGCCGGATAATCAGAAAACAATCGAATGTGCCCATAATAATGCTTACAGCCCGTGACGAAGAGGTGGATAAAGTGGTTGGCCTCGAGATAGGGGCCGATGATTATGTTACCAAGCCTTTCAGTCCGCGAGAGCTGGCTGCCAGGGTGAGCGCAGTTCTGCGAAGATACCGGGAAGGTGTGAAAAAGGGCGAACTTCTCATTGCCGGAGACCTTCGTCTCGACCCGGGCAAGCATGAAGCCACCTATTTCGGTCAGCCGCTGAGCCTGACGGCCGCCGAATTCAAGCTGCTTTCAGTCCTGGCCCGCAATCCAGGCCGCGTGTGCACCAGGCTGCAGTTAATGGACTCGGCCTTTGGAGAATCATACGAGGGTTACGAGCGGACCATAGACGCTCATATCAAGAATATCAGGCAGAAGATGGTTACAGCAGAGCCCAAAGCCGAAAATCCGCTGGCTACCATTCGGGGTGTCGGTTATAAGCTGGAGGCGTGATGTTAAACAAGCTGTCGGTCAAACTTTCTCTTCTTTTTGTAGGTATCGCACTGGTGAGCGTCGGTGTGATAGCCTTTTGGGTCAATCGCTCTGTGCAGACTGAGTTCACCTGCTATTGCGAGAAAAATGCGCAGACTCTTACAGCTCCCGATGGCACTACAATTATGGTAATCCCTCCTAATGGAACTAACCCCGCCCCATCAATGGGTGCAGCTGAGCAGGCTTTCCTGACTTCGGTTCGTAATTCTTTATGGCTGGCGGCAGTGGTGGCTATAGTGACCGGCGTGGCCCTGGGATTCTTTTTCAGCCGTTTGATTAGCGGGCCCATGAAGCAATTGACTCTGGCCGCGCGTAAGGTGGCCAACGGGGATTTTTCACCCCGCGTTTCCACCAAGACCGACGACGAGATAGGGGAGGTTTCGGTAGCTTTCAACACCATGGCCGAGCAGCTGGAAGCGAAAGAGAAGAGCCGGCGGCAGCTTCTAGCCGATATAGCCCATGAATTAAGGAATCCGCTGAGTATTATTCAGGGGAATCTGGAAGCCTGGCTTGATGGTGTAATCACGCCCAGCTCCGAACAGGTAGCTTCTGTTTACGACGAGACGGTGTTGTTGTCGCGATTGGTAACGGACCTCAGGGACCTATCGCTGGCAGAAGCCGGACAGCTCAAGCTGTATCGGAGCCCTACAGAGCTGGGCGAGTTTATTTTCGCCGAAATAGCCAGCGTCGAGACCCGCTGCCGGGAGAAAAAGATATCGATTAGCGCCGACCTGCCTACCGGTCTGCCACTGGTGCTTATCGATAAAGACCGTATACGCCAGGTGCTGCACAACCTGGTGGAAAATGCAGTGAGATACACGCCCGAACGCGGCAGCATCAAAATAGGTGCCGACTATGACAAACCGGGCTGGGTGACCGTTTCTGTGGCAGATACTGGTGACGGTATTGCCCGAAAGGACCTGCCTCACGTTTTCGACCATTTCTACAAGGCAGACAGGTCGAGGCACAGGGGACATGGGGGGGCCGGAATCGGGCTGGCTATGGTCAGGCAGGTCGTGGAACTGCACGGTGGCAGAGTCTGGGTAAAGAGCCGGAGAGGTAAGGGAACCACCTTCTATTTCACATTACCGGTGGCATGAAAGTACCGAATCCAACCACAAAATCTCAAACAATAGTCAAATCTGAAATTCCAAATTCAAAACTTGCGCTTCTAACATTGGCAATTTGAGATTTCAATCCTTCAGAAAACCGTAAACTATCAGAAACAGCGAAGCGTAGTACGTAATCATGATGATGAAATCGGCTCCTACTACCGGCATCATGAACTTATTTACGGCCAGCACCGAATCGGAAACTATAAAAGCAATGGCGCCGTAAAGCGTAAAATCATTCCTAACCGACCTCAGTGTCGCAAAGATAGCTACCAGTGTTAAGGCGGTCATATAAACGTATACCGGAATCGCCATTTCTTTTAAAGACGGCGTAAGAATGAATGCCATCATCCCTGAATAAACGATGAACAGAAGTATTACCGGCATCTTTGAAGCTTGGAACTTGAAATCTCTGGAGAACGTTATTATGAAAAAGACATGGGCGACCAGGAAAAACCCGAGTCCGGCAACGAAGTACTGACCTCCAGCTAATTCCAGCGCAATATCGGCGGTGGCGCACAATAGCAGTGCAGTGAACAGCAGCTTGCCCCTTGAGCCGGACACGGCTATGAAGGACAGTATAGCCAGGCTAAGGGCAGGAATGGCTTTGATGGCGAAATTGCCGGGATAGGGCTCAAACGGCAGCAGCGCAATAAATATCACAGCGAAGACAGCGAAGAGGTATAGCCAGGTCTTTTGCACAGTGGTCAAATTTCACCCCCGATGTTTTAATTTGCCTGCTTTTGTCACATTATAAACCACCTGTCAACTAGGTTTCTCGTCACTTATTCTCGGTAGGGGCAGCAAATAAAGATATCCCCAAAAACCTCTCTCCTTCTTAAAAGTGAGATTTAATGTGACCAGTCCCTCTTAGAAGAATTCCTACCCGCTACCTTGTGGTGGAGTATAAGGGAAGACGAACCCAAATCCAAATAAGTACCCAACTACAGAAATAGATTTTTGAACGGCCACCTATAATAAAAGGGGGGTGTTAAAGAAGGGCACAGCCCCTCTTAAAAAACGCCATTCTCTCCCTTGAGGTAGGACATGAGGGTGAATCGAAACTTAATCCAAACAGAGATTCAAATTCGGAATTACTATTTTTAAATGCTCGCCTCTTATAAAAATGGGAGTATAAGAGGGGCTTCGCCCCTTTTAAAAAATCTTTCCTCTCTCCTCAAGGGATAGGGTCAGGGTGAGGGTGGAACAAATTGACAAAAGCACTAAATCCTAACTAGTATATCCCTTTAGTATCACCAACTGGTCGGGAGGCATTTTATGGACGCAAGACTGCTGGCGCTATATTTCTTTCTAGGAGGATCGATTGTTACCCTGATAACGTATTTCGGCACGCAGGGCAGGGGCCTGCTGGCAGCTTTTATCGGCTTTTTCCCCAGCATTACACTGGTCACATTGCTTACTATATACTTTAAGAGCGGCGTTGGCGCCACGGTGTCCTACTTCAAGGGTATGCTGTTCTTGATACCGGCCTGGGTCCTCTATGCCCTGGCAATGATATTTATCTTGCCCCGATGGGGAATTGTTCCGTCAGTGATCATCGGCGTGGGCTTATACGTGGGAATATCTTTCCTGGTATTTCGATTTGTTCACTAGCTTTTAATATCTGCTATTGGATAGGAGGTTAAATATGGACATGAAACTAAAAGACAAATTCAGCCGGCTGTGGCCGAAGTATTTCGATGGTGCCAGCCTGCCCATTACCTTCTACTACACCGATGAAGCCGGCCGCGCCGAGCCCATGAAACCCACCTCCGGCCACCGCTGCATCATCGGCGACCTCATCAAGGTCAGGGAAGGCACCTCTATCAGCTACAGCGCTGATTCTATAGGCTGCTTTGGTGGTAAGAGGTACCTGGGCTTCAGTAAGACCATCTCGCCAAACTTCGAATATTTCCTGTCTTGCGGTATTCCCGGCAAGCTGGAAGGCGAGCGTTACAAGAAATCACCTGAGCTTGTCAAGGAGGTCATGAAACAGCAGGCGGCGTTTACAGCACCGGCGCGGTTCATCGTGTTCAAACGCTGGGACCAACTGGAAAAGGAAGATACGCCGGAAGTCGTCATCTTCTTCGTGCCGCCCGACGTCCTTTCGGGACTGTTCACACTGGCTAATTACGATGAAGTCGAAGCCAATGGCGTAATAGCTCCATTTGGCGCCGGCTGCGGTTCGATTATCCACCATCCCTATCTTGAGACTAAATCCAAGCGACCGCGGTGCGTTATCGGACTGTTCGATATCTCAGCGCGGCCGTACGTGCCGCCGGAAGTGCTTACTTTTTCCATGCCGATGAGCAAATTCACCCGGATGGTGGATAACATGGAGGAAAGCTTCCTAATCACCGGCTCCTGGAAAAAGATACAGAAGCGGATTAGTCCTAAAACTAAGTAGCTCGATGCTAGAAGTTAAGAATCTCAGTAAAATTTACGGCCTGGGCGAAGTACAGGTCAGGGCGCTCGATGGCATAACGTTCACCATTGCCGATGGCGACATGGTCTGCATAATGGGCAAGGGCTGTTCCGGTAAGTCGACCTTACCTAACTTGGTTTCTAAATTATTCAGCTTTTTTTTAGTTGAACGGTCTCCATGCCCCATCCATCTATCTAGTTCGTCCCTCCATTTGAGGTGTAGCGAGCAGATTAAGATTACAACAAAGAAAAGAATGGGCATTAATAGGAATATTGTTATTAAGAGGACAGTGTTTATTGCCAATAACCAATCTTTGAGGAAAATACCGAAAATAAGTCCCCAATATGTAATATAGGCGGAACCAAAAGCGAGGATACCCTCCAATAATTCTTAAAAAAGAAGCGGATTCTTGTTTTGAAAAACTCACGCCATTCCCCAAATTTTGCGGGAAATTCTCTAGCCAATCTTCTAAACGAGTCCCCAACCAATGCTGCGCAGTTTCTGATGGCAGTTTTAAATAGTAATTGCATGATGAAACCTAATTATATATTCTTGTCCGCACATAATGAGACACTTTTTTAAGAGGAATAAATAGTTGCCTAAAAACGTGGACTTCTGAGGCAAAGCCCTTTATTGGGGTTACGGAGTAGGTGTTTTGTTGAATACTGAATAATTTGAGGTAGCAAACCAATTGCTGAAAATTCGCTAGCGCTTATTTCAAAGAGACCTTACCGGAGTCCATAGAGTGCCACAATGAGGGCACCGACATTGTGGACCCTGTTCAGCGCACCAATCAATCAGACCGTGACATCGCCAGCACACAACCTTATGGACAGCGCCAGAGGGCTTAAGTCCCTGTTCTGACTCGGCTTTGGGTGCCTTTAACCGATCACCTGCTTCTGGTTTAAGCAGATCTGGGTACATTCTTTCTATCCAATCAGTGACTAATAGCCCCAAGATTTCTGACGATGAACGCCCCTCTTTCTTGACTGCTTTTTCAAAGGCGGCCTTAATCTGTCGGCTAATTCGAATTTGAACAATCTCATCTGCCATACTAAAGATTAATCATATTTGAAATAATTTGTCAAGAACGTGTACAACCGTGGTCGACGAAGCTTCTTTTTCGGACTCGGATATAGCTTAAGAGGTTTTTGTCCTATACACCAAAGCAGGTCTTGTTTCTTACCCAGCGCTACGCTGGCGGTACTGCAGAGCTTCGGCAAGGTGGTTGGCTTTGATGATATCGGCATTGTCCAGGTCGGCGATGGTGCGGGCTAATTTTAGAACGCGGTGGAAGGAGCGGGCAGTGAGGTGAAGTTGCTTCATAGCGGTACGAAGTAAACTCTGTGCTGCTGGTTCAACCCGGCAGAATTCCCTGACCTCTACGGGAGTCATTTCGGCATTGCAGGTTAGCTTGGTCCCTTCGAATCGCTTTTGCTGAATCTGCCTGGCGGCCTCAACGCGACTCCGCACTTTATCCGAACCTTCGCCTACGGAATCATCGGTAAGCTTCTCATATTCCACACGAGGTACTTCTATGAAGATGTCGATTCGGTCTAGAAGAGGCCCGCTGAGACGCTTCTGGTAGCGGGTAATCTCACTGGATGAGCACTTACATTCTTTGACAGGGTCACCGAAATAGCCGCAGGGACAGGGATTCATAGCGGCCACCAGCATGAAGTTAGCGGGAAAAGTGACGCTGCCCTGAGCGCGGCTGATGGTGACTACCTTGTCTTCCACCGGCTGACGCAAGGATTCCAATGCCATATGGCTGAACTCGGGGAACTCGTCAAGAAAAAGCACGCCGCGATGGCTTAGGCTGATCTCGCCGGGCCTGGGCCAGTGCCCGCCGCCGACCAGCCCCGCGTGCGAAATAGTGTAGTGCGGGGAGCGGAACGGACGCTGGTTTATAAGCGGCGTATCCTGGGACAGGAGCCCGCTTACGCTGTAGATTTTGGTCACTTCAAGTGCTTCTGGCAATGTCATGGCGGGCATAATCGAAGGCAGAGCACGGGCAAGCATGGTCTTGCCTGAGCCGGGAGGACCCTGCATAATTACGTTGTGGCCACCGGTGGCAGCGACTTCAAGGGCCCGCTTGGCATGTTCCTGCCCTTTGATATGTGCCAGGTCGGCATGGTCGAAATCGCCTTTGATCTGTCTCCAGTACTCATCGGACTGATAATATGGAATTGATATCTCGCTGCGCAGGTGGCTGACCAGCTGGGCCAGCGAAATGGACGGTATGACCTTGATGCTGTCCAGTAAGGAAGCCTCCTTTGCGTCCTCAGCAGGGACAAAGACTTCAGGCACGCCTTTTTCCTGCGCGAGGGCTACCATGGGCAGAATGCCCTGGGTGTGACGCAGACTGCCATCTAGTGACAACTCACCCAGAAAAAGCGTTTTGGAGACATCGGCATATATCTGGTCGGAGCTGAGTAAAATACCTATAGCAATAGGCAGGTCATAAGCGGGTCCGGCTTTCTTCAGGTCGGCCGGTGCCAGATTGACCGTAATGCGCCTCATAGGGAAGGCGCAGCCAGAGTTGCGTATAGCGGCGCGGACCCGTTCCCGGGCCTCCTGGACCGCGGTATCGGGCAGGCCGACGACGGTGAAGGCGGGCAGACCCGGGGAGATATCGACCTCGACCTCGACGATGGCCCCCTCAAGGCCGACAACGGCGCAGGACATTACCTTTGCAAGCATACGTATTAAATCCTAAATTCTAATTTCTCAAATCCTAAACAATATCAAATATTTAAAATCCCAAAATCCTTCTCAATCTACCTTTGCGAAAGGGAGAAGCCCTAGCTGACTATGTTTTGTTCGTAGCACTGAGCAGATTATAACAGATAAGCGTGATAGCTATTTAGATTTTAGTATCAGCGGACGTTGGCCTGCCGCATACTGGCGTAATTTCCCGGCTACCTCCGGCGATGATAAACTGCTGTGCTCGGAACTAGTCTCTAATTTCAGGCCTTTTTTCAGAGAAAGAGACAGTCCTTGAATAGCTGCCTGCCTGTCATTCGACAGCGATATTTGAGGATAGTTGGAAATGATCTCTGCCAGCTCTAATGACCGTGACAGTGCCCGCCCACGCGGCACCACTTCCTGTACCAAACCCATAAGCAAAGCTCTTTCAGCATCAAAGGAGATTCCGGTCTCCATAAGATATAGCGCGTTGCTCAAACCGATAATTTTAGGCAAGCGCTGCGTGCCACCGTCAATGAGGGGAATACCCCAGCGGCGGCCGGGATGGCCGAAGGTGGCGTTTCTGGAGGCAATGCGGAAATCGCACCAGCAGGCCAGCTCGAGGCCACCGGCTAGACAGTAACCGTTGACCGCAGCTATGGTTGGTTTTCGTACATCGGTTATCCGGCTGATGCCCATGGGACCGGTCTTATCGGCACCTGGGCGTTCAATCAGGCTTTTTGTGTTTTTCAAATCTGCACCCGAGCAAAAGGAGATATTTCCGGAGCCAGTAAGTATCAGGACGTAAAAGTCGGGGTCGCGGTTGAATTCCTGCACGGCTTCGAGCAGCAGTTGCGCCGTTTCGCCATCGACGCAGTTGCGGACTTCCGGGCGGTTTATGGTTACTAGAAAAGACCTGCCGATGCGTTCGGTTTTGACTTTGGCCATTTTTATTGCCGCTTTATTTTTTCACCCGGGCGAGCGCTTTAGCCAGTCCCGGGACGGTGTTAAATTTCTTGAGCTCCGAGGGCTTAATCCACCTGGCTTCGGTGTGTTCCCAGTCGATTTTTACTTTTTCGGGGGCTTTAACATGAAACAGGAAAGGGTGCACTATCCATTTGCGGTTGAGGTCTTTGTCGATTACTTCCAGGGGATTGCCCTTTTTTAACAGTTTTAAGTCCTTCTGGTATAGCTCTGTCTCCTCGGCGATTTCAGTGTAAGCCTGGTCGATGTCGTTTGTCTCGAGGTAGCCGCTAACGCCAGCCCAGCTCCGGCGGTAAGTGCCAACCTTGTTGCTGCGCCGCAGAATAAGTATCTTGCCGCCATGCTCTAAAAAACTGGTAACAACGTGTTTGGTCTCCATGGTGGTATCAGTTTTTTCTTCAAGCCTCTTTTCCAGGTAATCGATCAATAGGGTTAGCGTAGCTTCTACGGCTTTCTGCTTGTTTTCCTCGCGATTGTCGTGGAAACGGTGTTCTTTAGCCAGAGTGCTGTCTTTGGTCGATATGCCCACAAAAAACAATCCTACAGGCTTTCCCGGCGTGGCACCGGTGGGCCCGGCGATCCCGGTATCAGAAATACAGATGTCTACTTTGAGCAGCTTCCTGCCGCCCTTGGCCATTTCCATGGCGGTCTGCCGGCTAACTGCGCCGTGCTTTCTAAGAGTCGTCTTCCTAACGCCGACCAGGTCAGTTTTTACTTCGTTACTGTAGGAGACTATAGAGCCTTTGAAATAATCTGAGCTGCCGGGCACGTTGGTAATCTTGTCGCTGATTCTGCCGCCGGTGGCCGATTCTACAGTGCCTATGGTGAGCAGCTTGCCAGTACCGGCTTGATATTTTCTGAGAAGCCGGGCGATTTCATCCTGTAGGGTAGCCATTTTGCCCAATTCTAACAGAAAGATGTTCGACTGTCATCGATAGAGGGGAATATGTTACCGGGGCTCTCTAATAAATGCTAAATCCTGATTCCTATTGTTTGGAATCTAGCATTTTAGAATTTAGTGTTGGTGGGTTATGGGAAGGTGGGGTGAGGTTCTTGATATAATGAGAGGTTGTGGAAGAGCTATCCGATACTATAACTTTTTTGGGTACCGCGGGGGCCAGGTTTGTGGTGACCAAGCAGTTTCTGGCTTCTGGAGGCGCCTGGCTGAATCTGGGAGGGACACAAATACTTTTAGACCCCGGGCCCGGCTGCCTGGTGCAAAGCGTAAAACGGAAACTGGACGCTTTAAAACTGAAGGCAATAATCCTATCGCACAAGCATCTGGACCACTCCGGCGATATAAATATTATGATAGAGGCCATGACCGAAGGGGGGCGGAGGCAGCGGGGAATACTTTTCGCACCGTCGGATGCTCTCGATAAAGAGGCGGTCATATTCCCGTATCTGCGAAATTTTCCGCAGAAAATTGAGATACTATCAGCGGGTGGTTCATATTCCGTTGACGGAATTACTTTTGAGACGCCGGTGAGGCATCGCCATCCGGTAGAGACCTACGGACTCGTCTTTAAAACACCCAGACACACCTTTTCCTGGATTGCCGATACCAAATATTTTCCTGAACTCACCGGTTACTACAAAGCTGAATTGCTGGTCATGAATGTGGTATTGGTGGAGCCCCGAGAACCGGTCGACCATTTATCGCTTGTCGATGCGGCGAAGATAATTACCGAGGTGAAGCCGAAGGTGGCCATACTGACGCATTTTGGCATGTCGATATGGCGTTCCAGACCCTGGGAGCTGGCCGAAAAGATGAGCCAGGAAACGGGTATCAAGGTGATAGCGGCACGCGACGGGATGAAATTCGACCTGGCGAAACTAGATGAGGCAGATTAACTCTATACTATTCTGACGGTCTATGCTAAAGAAAAAAGGTAGGAAGCTAACTCGGGATTCTTTAGTCGTCCCTCGATGGGGGGACTCCCTCAGAATGACATGATTAGGGCAAAGCCGTCTTTTTCAACCGGGGCAGGGACGCCAGCAGATTGAACATGACATAAAGCCCAAAGATAAGCAGTATTACGCCTATGAACAGTGCCAGCAACAGAAATTCCAGGAAGAATACAGGCGCCATAAGTACCGAGGAGACTCCCGAAAATCTGTGGGTTTTAATCGAGTCGCCCCGGCTTCTGAACCAGAGAATGCTCTGGTTAATTAGCTTCGGCGTAGTAACCGGAACTGGAAGTTTCGACTGGTTGTTTGGCTGATCCATTAGAATTAATTATAGCTTCGTCACCGCGACTAAGTCCAATGCCTGAGTACTTGATCGGAACCAGCGGCTGGCACTACGAGGACTGGAAAGGCCTTTTCTATCCACATGACCTGCCCAAATCAAGGTGGCTTGAATTCTACGCCCGGCATTTTCCAACGGTAGAACTGAATAACAGTTTCTATCGCCTGCCTTCGGAAAAGGCTTTTACTAACTGGTGGAAATCTGCGCCAAATGGTTTTATCTTTGCTGTTAAGGCAAGCAGGTTCATAACCCACGTTAAGAGACTAAAGGAGGTCGAAGAACCGCTTCATAATTTCCTGGAGCGGTCAGATTTGCTGGGAGACAAGGTCGGGCCAGTGCTGTATCAGCTGCCGCCTAATATGAGGCGCAACGATGACAGGCTGGAATCATTTTTAAGTATTCTACCGGAAGGCCATCGAAATGTCCTGGAGTTTCGCCACGAATCGTGGTTCGACAATGACGTGTTTAAGATTCTGAAAAGACACAATGCCGGGTGGTGTATCTTTGATATGCCGGAGTTGGCCAGTCCCCTGGTGGCTACTTCGGATTTTGCTTATGTGCGCTTTCATGGCAGTGACGGACTGTACTCGAGCAGCTATAGCGATAAACAGATTGCCGCTTGGGCGGAAAAGATCGCAGCTCTGAGTAAAGGTCTGAAAACGGTTTACGTTTATTTCAATAACGACGTGGCCGGGTATGCAATCGACAATGCCAGGACATTGACGAAAATCCTAAATCATAAATTCTAAACAATATCGAAAATTCAAATTCCACAAATTGAAAACGGTTAAATAAATTTTTAATTAGAGCGTAGGATTTCGCCTTTGGTTGCAGTGAATGTTGTCTGGGTTAGAGGTATTCTCTGATCTTCTGGGCCACTTTAGCTGTTATTCCAGGTATCTGAGTCAGTTCTTCCAGTGACGATTCTTTGATGCTCCTGACCGAGCCGAACGTTTTTATGAGAGCTTTCTTTCGTTTGGGGCCGATGCCCGGCACACTGTCCAGTACTGAGGATATGCTTGCCTTTTGCCTCAGTGTGTGATGGTAACCTATGGCAAACCGGTGAGCTTCATCTCTTATTCTCTGCAGAAGGTGCAGCGCCGCCGAAGTCCGCGGGATATTTAGTGGTTCGGACTTGCTTGGCACAAATACTTCCTCGTTCTCTTTAGCCAGTGAGGCAGCGGAGACGGAGTCGGTTCCCATTTCTTTAAGCACTTCAAGCGCAGCATTGAGGTGGCCTTTACCGCCGTCGATTAGAATCAGGTCGGGCATTGCGGACCAATTGTCGTCTGTGCCCAGTGAGCGCTTGAAGCGCCGCCTCAGTACCTCCTGTATCATGGCGTAATCGTCGATGCGGGATACCGATTTTATTCTGAAGCGACGGTAGTGCGCTCGTTTGGGCAGGCCCTTGCTGAAAACGGCCATGCCGCCCGCTGCCTGATTGCCTCTAATGTTGGATATATCGTAACCCTCTATGCGCAGCGGCATGTGAGGTAGACCGAGCCTATCTTTCAGCTCTTCCAGGACCAGTGCTGATTCTATCATTTTCGATTGTTTAGCCTGGTACATAGTAAGACCCTGACGGGCGTTTTCTTCTACGATGTTCAACAGCTGTTTCTTGAGTCCTCGGAGTGGAACGCGTAACTCCACCGAAGCCTTTCTCCGGTTTGCCAGCCATCCACTAATTATCTCGGTCTCGTCGACGGGATACTGAAGAAGAATCAATGGTGGGATTGACGAGGCGGAAGAATAGTATTGTTTAATGAAGCTGGTCATTATCTGCCCGGGCTCCTCATCGCGGATGCCATCCAGCAGCGCGTAATCTCGCCCGGTTAGTTTATTGTTTCGTATGAAGAAGATTTCGACGTAGGCCAGGTCCTTGGTCTGTGCTAGGGCGATAGCGTCTTCGTCACCCCTGATGGTTACTGCAATTCTCTGACTTTCGATAACCTGCTCCACGGAGCGTATCTGGTCGCGCAGCAAAGCTGCCTTTTCGTACTGGAGCTGTTTTGAAGCTTCCCGCATTTTATTTTTCAAATCTTGAACAACCACCTCTTGCTTGCCCTCCAGAAACAGTATTACTTCCTTTATTAAATCCTTATACTCTTCCGAGGTGACGGCTCCGATACATGGGGCCACACAGCTCTTGATATGATATTCGAGGCACGGCCTAGCGTCTTTTCCCGTTATTGTCCTGCTGCAGGAACGGAAGGGGAAAATTTTGCGTATCAAATTTAGCGTCTGACGCAGGGAATAGGTGCTAATAAAGGGGCCGAAATACCTATCGCCGTCCTTATGGAATCGCCGGGTAATTCGGACCGTCGGCCATTCGCTCTTTACGTCTATCTTGAGGTAGGGGAAGGTCTTGTCGTCCTTCAGGCGAACGTTAAAAGCGGGACGATATTTTTTAATGAGGTCGTTTTCCAGTACCAGGGCTTCGTATTCCGTATCGGTCACTATCGCATCCAGGTCGTTTATCCGGCTCACCAGGTGCTCTGTCTTAGGTGACAACTGGTTTTTGGTGCTGAAGTAAGACAGGACGCGATTGCGCAGGTTGGAGGCTTTACCGACATAAATAACCCTTGCTACATCATCTTTAAAAAGGTAAACGCCCGGCCTATCTGGGAGTACTTTTAATTGTTCTTTAAGCGGCATAGTCTCCTCGTGCAGTTTATTGTAGCATTGGACGGGAAAAGTAGACAAAAACTCTTTAAAATCTTATCATATGCGTAGCTTTAACAGGCTCATTGTGATAGAATAAGCGAGAACATGGAAGAAGACATAAAGTCCTTCCTGAATTACTTAGTCAGCGAGAAGAAATATTCCAAAAATACCTTGGCGGCTTATAGAAACGATTTGGGCCAGCTGGCTGACTATGTAAAATCTCAGGATTCGGTTTCAGGTCCCGATTTTTCGGGGTCGAAGTTGAACGCACAAATTTTGTCCGGTTATCTTCAAAGCCTGAAAGTTAGAAAATACACACCCTCAACAATGGCCCGCAAGATTGCGGCGGCCAAATCGTTTTTAAAATTTATGGTAAACCGTGGCAGGCTGAGAAGCGATCTCACACCTAACCTGGCTTCTCCGCAGGTGAGCAAGCCATTACCCAGACCACTATCGGTGACCGAGGTCAGGCGTCTTCTTTCCGAACCGGCAAAACAGTCAACCGTGGATGCCAAGAGAGATAAAACGATGCTGGAGTTGCTTTACGCTACCGGATTGAGGGCCAGTGAATTAATGGCATTGAATGTGCGGGACGTAGACACTAAGAGAAACACTGTGCGATGTATCGGGCAAGGTTCTAAGATCCGGGTTGTCCCCATCGATACGCCGGTATCAAGGTTGGTTAAAGAATATATCGATGTAGTCCGTCCCGAACTTTTAAATGATGAGAAAGAGATCGCGTTGTTCCTTAACCGACGCGGCGAGCGGCTGACGCGTCAGGGTTTCTGGCAGATTGTGCAAGGTTACGCGGATAGGGTGGAGCTAAGCGGCAAGGTAACACCTCGCAGTTTGCGACACAGCTTCGCGGCGCATAAGCTGAAGAGTGGTGCCGATTTGCAGTCGGTTCAGGAACTATTGGGACACGCACATATTTCGACTACCCGTGCTTACACTCAAGTTGAGCTTCGTCCTTGAGTTAGGCCACTAGAAAATATATAATTCTGCACTTTCTGGAGTAAAGATATGGGTAAAAAATCGCGACGTAAAGCCAAACTGCGAGCCGCTGCTCGAATGGCGCAGACAGCATCGTTCCAGGCCTCCCCTCAGGCAAGGCCTGAGTCGAGATCTCTGGCTGCTGAAGTAACCCAACCGCGGGCTGTTGTGGCCCCTGTGCAACAGACCGTGTTGTCGAGTAAGGCAAGCCAGTTTGAGTATGTGGGGCCTGAACTTCGGCTGATAGCTATCATAGCCGGCGCCCTGTTTGTACTTCTGTTTATCTTAGCTTTCATTCTCAAGTAGAACTTAAGGTATAACGCGTGGGTGTAGATGCGGCCCGAACCAGACTGATTGAAGGTCTGAGACACGGAATCCGCGATAGACGTGTGCTGTCCGCTATAGCGAGCGTGCCTCGAGAGCTATTCGTACCACCAGACTACCAATCTCTCGCCTATGAAGATATGCCCTTGACCATAGGCTTCGGCCAGACAATTTCTCAACCTTTCATTGTGGCTTTAATGACCCAAGCCTTAAAATTAAGAGGTGATGAAAAGGTGCTGGAGCTCGGTACCGGAAGCGGCTATCAGACGGCCATACTGGCGGTTCTGGCAAAACGTGTGGTAAGCGTTGAACGAATTGGCGAACTGGCATCATCGGCGAAGATGGCACTAAATCGTCTGGGCTGCAAAAATGTGGTGGTCCATAATTCAGTGGCAACGCTTGGCTGGCCCAAAGATGCTCCGTACGATGCCATCATGGTTACCGCCGGCGCCCCACGCATCCCTGATATTTTACTAGAGCAATTGATCGTGGGTGGCAGGATGGTAATTCCGGTGGGTTCGAGGTGGGAGCAGGACCTGCTTATGGTAAGGAAGAGGAAAAGAAAGCACCTGATCACTAATCTCGGCGGCTGCCGCTTCGTACCGCTAATAGGGGACGAAGCCTGGGAGAGCTAGGCTTTAGTGCTATCAATTAGACCTGCGCTACTGTGATTCGACTGAGGGGTTTTTAGAAGGTACTGTAATCTTACCTTCAAGTGGCAGGGAATTATTACCCGCACTATCTTCAGCCACGATACGGTATGAGTGCTCGCGCGCCGGTAGATTTAGGAGAACTCCCCAATCAGCATATTCCTGGCCCTTGTTTTCAATTTCCATTTTAGTCAGCGGTACCTTGTCCCTCTCGTTGAATTGAATGTATACGTCTTTCACTCGGTATCAGAGGTCGTATGGACAGTCAGGTTTATGCTTTCGCCCTCGACTATGCTTACCGGCATATTGGACTCCTGAATCACCGGAGGATTTACCTTAGCGGCGCAGCCGGCAGCTATAATTGCCCATGCGGCCAGCAATATTGCTGACAGAACAGGATTAATCTATTACAGAGAATCGAAGAACAAAGTATAAACTTTAACTCTTATGGGCCTTGATATAACCTTTATCCAGCAGGTCTGCTAGACCCTCGATATCATTGATGGCAAACTGTCTGGCAGATGTTTCCACCGGCTCGTCTGTGGCTACGGCAATAAGGTTGTCCAGATCATCTAACAGTGGGCCGGCCGTACGCTGGTGCACCTGCACCTTGGGTTCCTGGCTCTGCTTGAAACCTTCCGTTAGTATAATGTCGTAACCGGTACCCAGTAACCGAGCTATGTCATTAAGGCCCGGCTGGCTGGAAAGCTTTTCGATCAATACCAGCTGGTCTGGAGAAATGACGACAGTGGCGCTGCTGCCAGCTTCAATATGGCGCCAACTGTCTTTGCCGGTCTTATCGAAGTCTAAGTGATGCGCTGAATGCTTGATCGTGGCCACTTTGTAGCCGCGTGATTTTAGTTCCGATATCAGCTTTTCTATTAGTGTCGTCTTCCCTGATTTAGGTTTACCTACAATTGAGATTATTGGCGGCATGTTATCAATGTGGAAGTTAATGGAAGATACTTTTCAACATTTGCGGTAGGCTTTTTTCCATGGTTCTTTTCTAATAGCCATGTAGTCGAGTGTGGCAGCTTTGACCGTATTGGCGGCTAGCAGGGCGCAGTGCTTATTAGCTTCTGGCAGTCCATCCAGAGCCTCTACGATATCGTTCTGACTGATAGTCAGAGCCCGGGAGACATCTTTACCTTTGATCAACTCGGAGGCCATGCTGCCGCAGGCGACCGTGGTGCTGCAGCCGTTCGTCCAAAAAGAGGCATTGGTTATCTTGCCGTCCGTGGCTTTAAGCCGTATTTCCATGATTTCGCCGCAGCCACTGGTAGCAGAACCGAAACCGTCCGGAGTTGTGATCTGTTCGAGATTACGCGGATTCATGGCATGGTCGATAACCGTCTCCGAATAGATTTTCTTCATGGTTTCCAGTATTTCTTTTTCCAGTTCGTCGAATTTATCAGGCATGTCCGGTCTCCGCTACGATTTTCTAGCCCTTTCCGGCAGCGCCTTAATAAAGTTGCGGCTCAGGGTATCGAGAATTTCAGAACTATAGCGCTCGATGTTCCCCTCGTCGCAGAGTGTGGAGAGTTTGGGGTCGATGGGTATCTCAGCCAGAATTGGAGCACCGGTTATCTCCGACATTTCCTGGCTGCGGCTTTTGCCGAAGAGCTCCAGCTTCTTCTTACTGCCGGGCGGTACGAAATAGCTCATGTTTTCCACGATTCCAAGAATTGGGATGTCCAGCTGCCGCGCCATTCTGACGGCCTTCTTAACCACCATTGCTGCCAGTTCTTGCGGGCTGAAAACGATTACGGTGCCGGATACGGGGACGGTCTGTAAAACGGTCAGCGGTGCATCGGCGGTTCCCGGTGGCAGGTCAACTACCAGATAATCGAGCTTGCCCCAGAGAACTTCTTCCCAGAATTGCTGGATTACCCGGCTAATGATAGGACCGCGCCAGATAACAGCATCGTCTTCATGTTCCAGTAGCAGATTGATTGACATAACGCTGATGCCTAGTTTGGACAATACCGGTAAAATACCTGATTCACTGCTTCGCGGTCGGGTGCCACCTAGACCGAACATCTTGGGTATGCTGGGGCCGGTGATATCGGCATCGAGTATGCCGACCTCTTTACCGGCACGGGTGAGAGCAATACTGAGCAACGCTGAAAGCAGGGATTTTCCGACGCCTCCCTTACCGCTCATAACGGCAATTACATAGCCGACCTCGTTGATCTCTTTGGGCATCGCTTCAACAAAGTCTATGGTTACCTGGCCGACGCCCTCCAGTTGCCCTACAGCAGCACTGACTTTGGTCTTGAGCCAATCCTGAGAAGCGGTGTCCAGAGCTGTCGAAGCCAGGATAATATTTACTCTATTATCTGAGACCTTAATTTCGCGGATTAAATTCAGTTTGACCGGGCTGCGCATAGCACCCGGGACCAATATATCTTCCAGGCTTCCTATTATCTGTTGTTCAGTGGCCATTTCGATTTATCGAACTACTAAGTTTACTAGTTTTAACCTTTGGATTCAAAATAGTTGCTCTGATTAAAATGGTAGGGGCTCACTTTTGGTGGCCCCTACTTCAAATTTTCTTTAAGACGATGAATTATCTGGTTATCTCTTTGACGACCTCGCCGCCGGCTGAGACAATCTCGACCTTGAACGGCATTTGGCCAAGTGCATGGGTCGAGCATGATAGACAAGGGTCGTAGCAGCGGATGGCTACCTCGACGCGGTTTAGTATACCTTCGGTGATTTTGTTGTTCTTAATGAACTCCCGAGCCACTGTGTATACCGCCTTATTCATGGCGGCATTGTTATTGCCTGTGGCCACGATAAGGTTTACCCTGGTTATTTTGCCGCTATCGTCGACCCAGTAATGATGGAACAGGGTTCCGCGCGGGGCTTCAAGAACACCAACGCCCTGCTCATTGAACTTGTTGGACGAAACCATCAGGTCGGTGGAACAAATGTCGTGGTCCTCCATGAGTTGCTGAGTTCTTTCCAGCGCGTAAAGCAGCTCTATCAGGCGGGCATAGTGATAATAAAGAGAGCCTTCGACGGGTGCGCCATTGCCGATCTTCTTGAAATTCTTAAGTTCGGCATTAGCCTTGGGTGTGGATATGCCCTGAGCGACGTTAAGACGGCCAAGTGGCCCACAACGATACGTACCTTCAGGGTATCCCATCTTCTTATAGAAGGGGAATTTCAAGTACGACCAGTCTTCCACGTGCTCGTTTATGTAATTGAGGTAGTTGGCAGGCTCGAATTTATCTTCCAGTACTTTACCCTTGGCATCGATTATGGTCAATTTGCCGTCATAAAGTTCCAGATTGTTGTCCTCATCAACCAGCCCCATATAACCACTTGGAAAGCTGGCGCATGTGCAAATAAAATCATTGTGCTGGTCGTAGTATCCTTTGAGTAGCTTAATGGCGGCTTCAGCGTCTGCTATGGATGGAGCAATTTGCTTCAGGAATTTATCTCGGTCGGCAGCCGATAGAGGCGTATTCATACCTCCGGGTACAGCACCGTTCGGGTGTACCTTTTTCCCGCCAAGAGCCTGGATGATAGTCTGACCAAAGCTACGCAGTAACACGCCTTTAGTTGCCAGTTCCGGGTTCACTGCGATTAATCCGATTACGTTCCTTGTTGCAGGGTCGGAATCCACGCCCAATAGCAGGTCGGGGCTGGCCAGATGGAAGAAATGGAGGGCGTGAGATTGGATGGTTTGTCCCATGTGCATCAGTTCACGCAAAAGTTTAGCCGGGCGTGTAAGTTCGACTCCCAATATAGCATCGCCGGCCTTGGCCGCACCAAGGTGATGGCTTACCGGGCAGATACCGCATATTCTGGGTGTAATTGCTGGCATTTCCCAGAGCACTCTGCCTTCGCAGAACTTCTCGAAACCGCGGAACTGTGTAACGTTGAACCTGGCGTCGATGGCATTACCGGCTTCATCGAGCTGGATAGTAACCTTTCCATGCCCTTCAATACGGCTGACCGGGTTTATCTCTATTGTCCTTTTTCCGCTTGCCTTTTTAGTCTCAGTTACCATGGCAACACCTCTCAGATTTAATCATAGTTAGTCAAAACGCATCATGTCCGGCGGTAAAACCGGTAGCCTGCCAGCCAGCAACTCTTTCAAGCCATATAGTATGGCGCTGGCTTCAGGGGGACAGCCGGGTACGTAGCAATCCACTTTGACTACGTTGTTTACCGGCAGTACCTTGTCCAGAAGTGCCGGCACGCCAGGTGGGTGGGGTATCTTACCATTTACAGTGCTTTCAGACTCGATGTAGGCACGCCTGAGCACCTCGTCCTTGTCCAGACTACTGCGCATAGCACACACGCCGCCGAAGCAGGCACAGTCGCCCCAGGCCATAAGAATCTTGCAGTGAGCCCTTAAATCCTTCAATACCTCTTCCTCTTCGGCATTGCCTACCGAGCCTTCCACTATACCGACATCCACCTGTGGGAACTCTTTAATATCTGTTATCGGCGTCCTGGTGAACTCGATGGCATTGGCTAAATCAATAATAGCGGCATCGATATCTAAAAACGACATATGACAGCCGGAACAGCCTTCCAACCAGACTGAAGCTACTTTTACTTTTGCCATATGATTTACTCCTTCCAGATTACTTGAAACGCCTGGCGATTTCGCTTATCGTTTCCCAGTCTGCTCTTGTACCTTCGGCCGGTTTAACCAAACGTGAGACGGATATTGGAGAACCATCAAGCAGACTGAAATTTCCGCCAGTCTCAGTCCAGGTTGGCGACGGTAAGACCACGTCGGCTTTTTGAGCCAGGGGTGTTAGATAGCTGGTTTGAACTATCAGGAAATCCAGGCCCTTCGGCGCTGCCACGTCGTTTGCCCCGGCATAATCATCGGCCAGAAGCACATACAGGGCTTTTACTCCATTCTTGGCTAAATTGGCGGCAATTGATTCTGTGCCGTTGGAGACCCCTGAATCCCAGGCAAATCGGCTATTGCCCTTCGACTTTAAAACTACGACGTCGGCTTTGCCCTTGTTCTCCGTTCCCGAAACAGCGGCTAACTTATATAGAGCGGTTATAAGTGCGGCATTCTTCTGCTGCAGTACGCCCCCACCGTAAACGATGATAGTTCGCTTAGCCTTGCCCAGAATCTGGGTCGCTTCTTTCAGTTCTTTCTGCCCGATGCCAGTTGTAGCATCCTCCTTGACAGGGCCGCCACCGACTGACTTTGCCAGGTTGCTTAAAACTGAAGCTTCCTGTCCCTTCTTTGGTTTTAACCACATTGCCGCGTACTCGGGCAGCACATTGTGCGCCGGGTCGAGCACAATTAATTTTGCTTTATTCTTTCTTACTGCCCTCACGATATAAGAGCCGGCTACCGGATGGGTATCGAAAGGATTAGCACCTGCTAACAGTATGCAATCAGCGTTAAAAATCTCTTCCAGCGGGACCTCAGTCTTCAAATCCGCCTTACTATCGAAAGCCTTAATACCTTTCATAACCGCCCGGTATTCATCGCCGTCGAAAGTGTCGAATAGTTTGCTGCCCAGTGTTCCGCTGATTAAATCCTTAAAGGCTTTCAAGGCCTGGCTGCTGGCTTGACTTGAAGCCAGCCCGGCTATGCTGCCGGAGCCATTATGAGCCTTGAACTGGCTGAGCTTCTTGGCCACAGTTTCCAGGGCTTCGTTCACGGAGCAAGGTTCCAGCTTGCCCTGGGCATTTTTAACCATCGCTGTCTTTACCCTGGGGTGATCCTGGCTCAGAGGGCCGAAGCGTCCCATGTAGCAGAGCAGCCCGTCGTGCTGGGATGGGTCAGGGCTGTCTATCCGAAACAGAATATTGCTTTTTACAAACCCTTTAACAGCACAGCCAATACCGCATATAGGACAAACGGTAGTGACCTCCTTGGACTCAGGACGCTTACCTTTATATGCGCTCTTCTTGGAGTAAATGGCGCCAGTGGGACAAGCCTGGAAACAAGCTCCACAAGATATACAGGTTGACTTGCCCAGTGGTTGATTCAGGTCGGCCACCACGACATCTTTCCAGCCTCGATAACCGAAGTCGAGTGTATGAACGCCGACTATTTCGTTACAGGTCCTTATACATCTGCCGCACAGTATGCAGCGGTTATGGTCGATAACCAGGTATTCGTGCTGGGAGTCTATAGGTAAGGCAGGCCAGGCGTAGGGATAGCGGGTACTGTCCATCTGATAGCGGTAACCAAGCTTCTGCAGTTCGCAGTCGCCGCTGGCTACGCACTGGGCGCAGAGATGGTTGCGCTCTGTGAACATGATTTCCAGTACGAGACGGCGATACTTTTCCAGTTTTTCATTTTGTGTCTGTATGACAAGTCCGTCTCGTGCCGGATAAGTACAGGCCGGAACGGGCCGTCTTTCTCTCTCGACTTCGACGATGCACATACGGCAGGCTGCCACGTCTGTCAGCCCTTTCATATGGCACAGAGTCGGTACATTGATACCGTTAGCTTCACAGACCTCTAGGACGGTATCGCCCTCTTTTCCCTTGACCTGCTTGCCATCGATGGTTAATGTAATCTCTTTCATGCTTATTCTCCTACCTCAAGGTCACATCTGAGACAACGGCTACCTTCGATTTGGGCCTCCTTAGGTGTGAATGGTATGGCTACTTCTTTGTAATTACCCTTTCTCTGGGCGCTACTCAATTCCTTCATTGCCACTCTCGGTCTTTCCTTTAATTCCTCCTCAGTCGGTGGAATTGGCGGGATTTCAATGGGTTTGTAATCATTGCGTTCTACCAGTGGCGATAGCGGCTCGCCGCTGAGGAATCTTCTGATAGATGAAGCCGCCCTTTGTCCCTGGGCAATGGCTTCAATTACTGTGGACGGTCCGGTGACGGCGTCACCTCCGGCGAATACACCTTCACGAGCCGTGACCAGGGTTCGCTTATCGGCGGCTATGGTGCCGCCCCTGCCGGTGCTAATATCTGAGCTCAAGAAGGAGGTATCCGGCCGTTGTCCGGTGGCTTCTATGACCATATCGAAATTCATGGTATATTCAGATCCTGATATGGGATTTGGAGTCCTCCGGCCGCTGGTGTCGAAGTCTTTAAGCTCCATACGTACCATTTCGAGACCCGTTACGACGCCGTTACTACCCAGTATCTTGGTTGGTGTGGCGAGACAATTGATTTGAACGCCTTCTTCTTCAGCGGCTGTAATTTCATCCCGCAGTGCCGGCATATCTTGCTGTTCACGGCGATAGAGTATGTGAACTTCCTTGGCACCTTCTCTTAATGCCACCCGTGCAGCATCGATGGCAGAGTTGCCACCACCGATGACCGCAACCTTCTGGCCTACTTTTACTTTCTTGCCCAGGTTTAACTCTCTCAAGAACTCAATGGCATCGTAGACTCCGGCTAACTCTTCACCCGGGATCCTCATCCTGTCGCCCTTGTGAGCTCCGGTTGCGATAAAAACAGCCTGGAATTTATTATCTTTCAGCAAGCTGTCTATGCTATCTACCCGTGAGTTCAATTTTATTTCAACTCCGAGCTTCTGAATGACCTCGATTTCGTTCTTCAACAGGTTTTTGGGCAGACGGTACTCGGGTATACCTACGGCCAGCATACCGCCGGCTACAGGTAAGGATTCGAATATAGTCACCTTATAGCCTTCATGGGCCAGGTCCCAGGCGGCCGCTAGGCCGGCAGGGCCGGCCCCAATGATAGCTACCTTTTCTTTCTTCGGTTCCTTCAATTGCGGCTTGTATTCGATGCCGTGTTCAAATGCCCAGTCAGCGGCGAACCTGTGGAGATTTCTTATCGATATAGGTTCTTCGACCTGCTGTCTGCGACATTTCCTCTCACAGGGGTGTGGGCAAACTCTGCCCACGCTCAATGGTAAAGGTAAGCGTTCCATAATAACGCGGTAAGCCTGCTCGAAATTACCCTGCTTGATGAAAGCGATATAGCCCGGTGCATCCAAACCTACGGGGCAGGTGCCGGAGCACGGAGCTTTAAATAACGCCGAGCAAACAACAGCAGGACATTTCTTATCTATTATGTGAGCTTCATACTCTTCTCTGAAATGACGAAGTGTGGTCAGTACGGGGTTGGGAGCTGTCTGCCCCAGGCCACAGATTGACGCAGAGCAGACCATATCAGCCAATTCTGAAAGCGTGACCAAATCTTCCATGGTAGCTTTGCCTTCGGTTATTTTGGTCAAGAAGGCAAGCATCTTGGGTATGCCACCGCGGCAGGGGGTACATTTACCGCAGGACTCGTCCCTGGTAAACTGCAGAAAGAATTTGGCCACATCGACCATACAGCTGTCCTCGTCCATTACCACCAGGCCGCCTGAACCCATAATTGCGCCTAGGGCGGTCACTGCTTCATAGTCTACCGGTGTATTCAGGTGTTCGATGGGTATAACCCCTCCTGAAGGCCCGCCGATTTGCACCGCCTTGAATTGCTTTCCTTTAGGTATGCCGCCGCCGATATCGAATACGATTTTTCCGAGCGGGGTACCCAACGGTACTTCGACCAGCCCGGTATTATTAACCTTGCCGACGAGACACAGCGTCTTGGTGCCCTTGCTGGTGGCCGTGCCTACGCTACCGAACCAATCAGCACCTTTCCAGATTATCTGGGGTACATTTGACCAGGTTTCGACGTTGTTCAACGTTGTTGGTTTATCGAAAAGGCCTTTATTTGCCGGGAAAGGAGGGCGCTGGCGGGGGTTACCTCGTTTACCTTCGATTGAAGTTAATAGGGCGGTCTCTTCACCGCAGACGAAAGCACCGGCACCGGGGAATATATCCAGGTCAAATTCGAAGCCGGTTCCCAGTATGTTATTACCCAGCAGACCATATTCTCGAGCCTGACTTATTGCATGGTTTAGTGTCTCAATAGCCAGCGGGTATTCGGCACGCACATAGGCGTATCCCTGCCGCACATTGCCGATGGCATAAGCGCCTATGGCCATACCTTCGATTATCGAGTGCGGGTTACCTTCGAGGACAGCCCGGTTCATGTACGCGCCCGGGTCGCCCTCGTCACCGTTGCAGACAACGAATTTTTCATCTCCGACAGCGTTACGAACGAAAGTCCATTTAGTGCCGGTAGGGAACCCTGCTCCTCCACGACCTCTGAGACCTGCCTTCCCTACTTCGGTTATTACGTCCTCGGGCTTCATTTGGGTTAGCGCCTTAGCCAGGCCCTGGTAGCCATCTCTGGCAATGTACTCGTTGATATTCATCGGATTAAGGTCCTGATTGTGCATAACCCGTATTTCCTGTAGCTTGAGCAGCGGGTCGCCGCTGTCCAGCTTCCACTCATCGATTACCTTGCTGCCGACTAAATGTTTCTGAATTATCTCGGATACTTTGGCCTCGGTAACATCGGAGTAAGTTGTTGTTCCCATCTTGGGATGTACTATTGTTACCACAGGTTCCCGGTCACAAAGGCCTATGCAAGCTGCTTTAAGCACGGATACATCCGACAATTTGCCGGTTTTAACGCCTTTCTCAAAGGCTTGAAGGACTTTGTTGGCGCCGGAAGATATGCCGCATGTGCCGAGATGAACCTTAACCTGGATCTTCTTCTCTTGTTGGGCCAACCTCCCTTGTACTTTATCTCTGAGCTGTGTCAGTTCTTTCACAGATGCAAGTGGTTTCATCGTACTTTCTCCTATTTATAAGAAGTCAGGATATCTTTTAACTGGCTTGGCTTAACCCTTCCATATACGTTATCTTTTATCGCCATGACCGGAGATAGACCGCAGCAGCCGAGACATCTCACCTGTTCCAGTGAAAATTTACCGTCCGGGGTGATTCCGCCGGCCTCGAGTCCGTAGTCCTTCTTCAGCGCTTTTAGTATCCTTTCAGAACCTTTGACGTAGCAGCTGGTACCATTGCAAACCTGAAGCACATACTTGCCTTTGGGTACCAGTGAGAAAAACGAATAGAAACTGGTAATTCCGTATAGTTCGCTCAGAGGAATACCCATTTCATTGGAAACAGCCTTTAAGGCTGCCGGAGGCAGGTACCCGACCAGGCCCTGCACTTGCTGAAGTACTCGAATGGGGGCGCCGGCCCGGCCATCCATGACTTCAACAATCTTTTTGATTTGCTGAAGCGTTTTGGTGCTCAATTCCGGGCTGGCTTTCGCCTTGGCGGTTGTTGTTTTAGTTGCTTGTTTCAAGGTAACCTCCTGGAATGTAGCTCATGTTTAACCCGTACGGAGTCTAACAGTGTACGAAGGTGCATAGCATCGCTCTTTGGCCCTAATCTATAAGGGACTTTAGTTTTAAGTTGGATGTTCAGAAAATTTACGAAATGTGGCTCGCTTAACCGATGAATTATACAGCTTCCTGTAAACTTGGCGCAATTATTTTTTAGCTTGAGGCAATTGGAAAATACCAGGCCGTGCACCTCAAGCCGTATTGAACTGGCGACGCAGTTATATTTTTATCATTAACTATTTTTATATACAATTAGCTTTCTAAAAACAGGCATTATTGCTTATTTTTGTATAAAAATAGACTAAATTACTTGTGTCACAGGGCTATAAAAGGTATAATTCGGAGGTTTATTTTTTAAATGGCAATCGTCAACTGTAAACAACAAAAATTTTATATAACCGACTGTGAATTCATAGACTTCTATTGTGTTTCTTTAGCCTACATTTCAACTCATTTGCATAAATCTTATTTTATTAAGTAAGGAGGACTACTATGTGGAAAACTGAAGCGGGCGGAGTGGCGCATGCCGAGACGGCCGTTAAACAATGCCTGCCACCCTGTCAGATTAAATGCCCGATAAATGAGGATATACAGAGAACCAACGTGCTTATCTCTCTTCTTCCCGACGACCCTGAAGCGGCGCGAGAGGGCATACTTCAGATTGGCGACTATCTATACGAAAAGAATCCGTTTTTCAATATCTGTGGCTACATCTGTGGCATATGTGAACTCGAGTGCAATTATGGTTCAAAGGGTGGAGCCATTAGAAGAAGGCTGCTGAAAAGATTCTTATCGGATGTCTATACGGAACATATAAAAGACCGCGATGAGTTGGAGGTAAACAGGGACAAAGAGAATGTGGCCGTGATAGGTGGTGGACCGGGTGGCCTTATGTGTGCCTACCACCTTAGTAAAAGAGGATATCGTGTTACCATAATAGAAGCCACGGGACGCCTGGGTGGCGCCTTGTGGTTGGTTCCCGATTACAGGTTGCCTAAGGATATTCTGCAAACCACGGTAGAAAATCTGGTCAGGATTGCCGGTGTGGATGTCAGGTATAACACCCGGCTGGGAACTGGCAAGTTGACGCTGGAGAAGTTGAGGAACGAGGGGTACAAAGCTGTGTTCCTGGGTACCGGGTTGCCTTATCCCAGGGTCCTGACGTTCGAAGGCAAATTCGTTGATGGCCAGGACTTATCGGGTGTAATGTACGGTCATACCTATCTATATGAGGTCAGCCACAATAATATCGCTGCTGACTATTTCAAGGGGAAGAAGGTCATTGTAACCGGCGGCGGCAACGTTGCCTTCGATGTAGCCAGGTCGGCACGTAGACAGGGGGCGGACGTAACGGTCATAGCCCTGGAGCGTGAAGACAAAGACCATAGAGATGGTATTCCCGCGGATGAAGAGGAAATACGCGGAGCCTGGGAAGAAGGTATCAGGATCGTTTACAGCCGTGGCGTAGACAAAATCATCGGGCAGAACGGTAAATTCAAAGGTATACATTGCCCGTCGTGCGTTAGCGTATTCGATAAGGAAGGATTCAATCCGAAATTTGATACAACTGATTGCATTGACCTGTCCGGTGATGTGCTTATTATCACCGTAGGCCAGGCTCCCGATAGGCCGCTCCTGGAAAAGGAAAACCTGCTGGATGAGCGGGGCAGGATTGCCATTGAACACCTCACCCTGCAAAGCCTGAATAAACCATGGGTATTTATAGGTGGTGACGTAAGGCGTGTAGGCTTCATGGTAGAAGCTATGGCAGAGGGCTTCGAGGCAGCGGAGTCAATAGATAGGTATTTGAGGGGAGTGGATATGAAGAGCGGCAGGCGGAAGGACTACGAGGGTTATGAGATTCCGGTACGGAAAGATTATAAGCCGGAACCGGAAGTGCTCTGGATACCGCCTGAAAATCGAATGCACTTCCAGCTTTTTGAAACAGGACTGATGCTGAGAGAGGCAATAGATGAGGCCAAGCGATGTGTCACCTGCGGCCCCTGCGTTTCTTGTAAAGCCTGCATATCAATAGGCTTTCAGAAATCATTGAGCCCGGTAGAAGTGGATGAGACCAGGTGCAGTGGCTGCGGCCATTGCGTTTACGTTTGCAACTACCATTCGGCTCATCTGGTTAATAACGGCGGCAAGATAACATCTGCGACAGACATGTTCAAGTGCAAATCCTGTGGTATGTGTGTTGTCGCCTGTCCGTCACAGGCCAGAAAAATGGTCGATGATGATACTGCAGAACGAATAGCTAAGGTCTACGCATCTTTGGCGTAGCTGCTGATGTAAACATTTTGTAGGAGGACGACATTGAGCGAGAACAAACCGAAAATTGTGTGTTTTTCCTGTAAGTTTGGATGGGGCTATCTGACAGATGAGGCCACACTGTCCAAGCAAATAGAAAATTGGATACCAATTATTTGCACGGGTAAAATCGATACTACGGATATCATGAATGCCTTCGACCAGGGTGCCGATGGTGTTTTAATTCTTGGATGCCCGGAAGGCGATTGCCATTACCAGGACGGCAACTATGAAGCTAAGAAGCGAGTACACCTACTCAGCAGGCTTCTGGAGTCCATGGGTGTGGAAAAAGGCAGGATCAGAATAGAGCTTGGCACCGATCCTGAGGGCAAGACAATTCCGCAGATAATTAAGGAAATGAGCAAGGACCTTACTAAACTCGGTTCGTCCAGGACCGGTGCGATAGCCGCGAAAAGGCCTGCCAGAGAGATGATAAAAGCTAAAGGGGGAAAATAGGATGGCAAAACCAAAAGTTGCAATCTGCTGGTTGGGAGGTTGCGGTGGCTGTGATGAGGCGGTCGTCGATATAAACGAAGTGCTGCTAAGCGTCGCCGGTGCTGTGGATTTAGTCCTGTGGCCGGTGGCATTAGATTTCAAATACCACAGCATCGAAGCTATGAAAGATGGCGAGATAGCTTTGAGTATAATAAACGGCCATATTAGAAATTCTGAACAAGAGGAAGTCGCCGAATTGCTGAGAAAGAAATCTCAGATAGTGCTGGCTTTCGGTGCCTGTGCCTGTTTCGGTGGGACACCCGGGCTGGCGAATTTGACCACAAAAGAAGACATTTTTGATTGGGTATATAAGAATGCACCCACAGTCATTAATCCCAAAGGCAATGTGCCGAAGACACATAGTCGGATTAATGGCAAGGATTTAACGCTGCCTGAGTTTTACGGGCAAGTTCAGGCGCTGAAGGATGTCATAGATGTCGATTATTACCTGCCCGGATGTCCGCCACCTCCTCACCTCATCATAGCTGCGATAAGCGCTGTGATCGAGAACAAGCTGCCACCTAAAGGTTCGACACTGGCGCCACACAGATCTCTATGTGATAGTTGCACGAGAAACAAGACTAAACCGGAACGGATGGCCATAACAGAAATTAAGCGGATTCATGAAGTAGAGGCGAATCCGGACACCTGCTTTCTGGCACAGGGGATACTTTGTTTGGGACCGGCTACCCGGGATGGTTGCGGCGAGGCCTGCATGAATATCAACATCCCCTGTCGAGGATGCTTTGGTCCCGTGGAGGGAGTAGTTGATTCAGGCGCTAAGTACATTTCGGCGCTGGCATCTATATTGGATGTTCAGACCGATGCCGATATGAACCGATTGACTGACCAGATCAAGGATCTAGCGGGGTACCTGTACCGGTTCTCGCTGCCGACTTCAATATTAAAGAAAAAAAGAGTTAAAGAATTAGCCTAAGAAAGAGGTGCAATGTGACCGAAAAGATAACCATCAATCCGATAACCAGACTTGAGGGACACGGAAAAATCGAGATTTTCCTGGATGATAAGGGCAACGTGGACGATGCCTACTGGCAGGTAGTCGAACTGAGAGGGTTTGAGAGGTTTTGCCTGGGCAGGCCTGTTGAGGAACTGCCGCGAATCATGCCCAATATATGTGGTGTTTGCCCCACACCTCACAACATGGCTTCGGTTAAAGCCCTGGATGACCTTTACGGCGTTGAGCCGACGCCTACTGCGAAGCTCATTCGCAATCTCCATTACAACGCATTTATGGTGGAAGACCATTTGCTTCATTTCTTCATTCTGTCAGCGCCGGACTTTGTGCTCGGACCGGATGCCAATCCGGCAGAGCGGAATATCCTGGGTGTGGTAAACAAAGTGGGCCTGGAAATCGGCGGCAAAGTCATTGAAACCAGGAAAAGATGCCGCGAGATAATTCGATATATCGGCAGTAAACCGCCTCATCCCGAAGGTGGACTGCCGGGTGGAGTTTCCAGGGGAGTTACCGAGGAAGACCGCAAATGGATGATTGATTCGGCCGACTTCACAGTTGAATTTTGCCAGTTCGCACTCGAATTGTTTAAACAGACCGTTCTGGATAATAAGACGTATCTAAATCTAGTGTTAAACGACGCTTATAAGTTAAACACGTATTACATGGGCATGGTTGACGAAAGCAAAAGGGTGAACTTTTATGAAGGGAAATTGCGGGTAGTCGATCCCAAAGGAGTGGAATTTGCTCTGTTCGATTGTCATGACTATGCCAATCACGTGGGCGAATGGGTCGAACCGTGGACCTATATCAGGTTGACTCATCTAAGGAAAATAGGATGGAACGGCCTGAACGATGATGCCGGGACGTCACTTTACCGCGTTGGACCGCTGGCACGGTTAAATGCCGCGGATAGCATGTATACGCCTCTGGCTCAAAAGGAATACGAGGCGATGTTTGATATTCTCGGGGGCAAACCCAGCCACCATACTCTAGCCTATCACTGGGCAAGGCTGATCGAAGCCCTTCAGGCCGCGGAACACATGCAGCGGATTGTAAACGACCCGTTATTGACCAGCAAAGATATACGAAACATGAATCTCAAGTTGGGCAAGGTGGGTATCGGCGCAGTAGAAGCTGCGCGCGGAACCTTAATTCATCACTACGAGTCAGACGATGAGGGCAGAGCTACCAAAGTAAATCTTATCGTGGCCACGCAGCATAATGCGGCCCCTATATGTATGTCCGTCAAGAAGGCAGCCATGGAATTTGTGAAAGGACCTGAGGTTAAAGAAGGCCTGCTTAATATGGTGGAGATGGCTTTCCGGGCTTATGATCCGTGCCTGGGCTGCGCGACTCATGCGTTGCCGGGTAAAATGCCCTTGACGATCAACATAAGAGAGCCCAACGGCAACCTGATACGTACTGTCGAGAGACGCTAGGCGTGTTCGGAGTTGCGCTGGACGCGTTCCAGAGTTATTATTTGTTTTGAGTAAGCGGTAAAGCTTCCTTCACGAATCCGCTGTCCTCAAGTAGCTGTTTACTAAAAAGCAGTTGCCGTAATTTTTAAGTTTGTAATGTTATCGTGACAAAATAGTCCTGCTATTACATACTGAGCCGCCGTAGGTAGCCCTGAAGATGAATAGCTCGCAAGTGCAAGAGAAAACGACGGACTACTCTCCTGAAGAGAGAGCACTGATACTGCGGCTTAGGGTATACGTCAATCTTCGATGGCTGGCCGTCGTCGCCATCTTTGCGGCGGTATGGGTCGCATCAACGGTATTCCATATTAGTTTTCCAACTCTTCCCGTTTATATTATTTGTGTTGCAATCATTATATATAATGCTATCCTGTTCTACCTTACGCTCCGGCTAGATAAGGAAAAACCGGAGTCTGTCATCCGGAAAGCTGAGCTATACGGCAATGTGCAGGTTTTTCTTGACCTGGTGATTCTTACCCTGCTTCTACACTTTACCGGTGGAGTAGAAAATCCTTTCATATTTCTTTACATAATTCATATAAATGCAGCTGCTATATTTCTATCGAGACGAAGGGTTTATGAACTGACAACACTGGCCATGGCTATTTTGGCGATTATGGTTTTTTTAGAATACTTTGGTGTGATACCTCATGTAAATCTCGCGGGATTCGTGTCTCCGAACCGGTACAATGAATTAAGTTATGTCATTCCTGTTTTGGTTGCCTTGGCCACCCTGGCCTACGGTACGATTTATGTGACAACCGCTATAAATGGTGAGTTGAGGAGGCGGCAACGTGAAGTTATGGTGTTGAAAGACCAGCTACTGGAGCAGAGGGCGAAGGAGCTGGAGCAGATATCGGGAGAGGTGCTTAAGCTGGTGGAGGAGAGACGGAGTTTCGTGCGATTTCTCAGTGTTGTGGCACACGACCTGCAGTCGCCCTTGGTGGCAACTCAAAGCTTGCTATCTTATATTGTTGATGGGTATACTGGGCAGATAACCGACGGGCAAAAGGACCTGATGCAGCGAGGCATCAGAAGAATCGATGCGCTGCTGACATTGATTACCGACCTGCTTGATATACCCCGGATAGAGGCGGGACAGCTAAGTCGCGAAATGAGGGAAATCCCGTTAAACGACGCAGTCAAGCAGGCAACGGATGGTCTGGATAATGTAGCCAGACAGAAAGGGCTGACGCTTCAAGTAGAACTGCCGGAGCGTTCGCCTATAGTATACGGTTCAAACCGCAGGCTGGTACAGGTGGTGACTAATCTGGCGAGCAATGCTATTAACTATACACGAGAAGGTACGGTATTAGTGAAAGCCGCAGACGGTAAAGACGAGGTAAAAGTTGAAGTAATAGATACTGGAATCGGTATACCACCCGAGGAACTACCCCGGCTATTTAACGACTTCTTCCGCGGTAGCAACGTGGGAGCCAAAGGGACCGGATTGGGGCTATCGATATCTAAGAGGATAATCGAAGCTCACGGTGGTAAGATTTGGGCGGAGAGCCCGGCTCCTGAAACCGGGCAGGGAAGCAAGTTTACATTTACTTTGCCGAAAAATAGGTCTGCAGTACCTGATAAATAGATGAAATATTGATTAAGCTTTCAACAGAAATAATTAAGGAGGATTAAATATGAATAAGAGACCGAAAATCTTGCTTGTCGACGATGATGTCGACCTGGTAACGGTAATGAGGGGTGCTCTGGAAAGTAAAGCGTATGAGGTAATCGTAGCCTATAACGGTAAAGAGGGGCTGGAAAAGGCCAAAAAAGAACAGCCTGATCTGGTAGTCCTCGATATACTGATGCCGGTGGCCGACGGTTTTACCTTCGCGGACCAGTTTCGCAAAGACCCGACTTTGGCAAAGACACCGGTGTTGGCGCTGACCAGCTTCTCAGAATCCTTGGGCCAGCCATTTGCCTTCGACGTCTCCGAGTTTATCTCGAAGCCAATCAAGCCAAGGGACCTGGTGGCCAAGGTCGAGACGTTTCTGAAAAAAGCCGGCAAATAACGGAAGTACATTTTAGAGGTGGGGAGAATAGTCCAGAAAAAATCAGAGGCGCGTTTTATCATGTCGTCCGGGTATAAATCCGGTATATGGCATCGTTATTTTCGGTAAAACACCGGCTGCAACCCGGGCACTGGTCTGGCTCCACCTCTTCTAGATATACCTCGAGTCCGAGCTCACGGTACATGTCCAGCGTCCGCTTTAGATGCTCGCCCGACGATATCGAAGCCATCTTCCAGCCTTCGGCTTCCGGCCGTCGTTTATCTGCCGAGTCACCGATGTTCATAAGCTAATGTTATCAGAAAGAGAAAATTATCGATAGGTGACCTGATGTCAAAGAGCGAAGACAAATTTGAACATAAATTCGCAGACGTGAACAACGTGCGGCTTCACTACGTGGCTGCTGGCAGGGGCAAATTAATAATATTCCTGCACGGATTTCCCGAGTTCTGGTATGCCTGGAAGCAACAGCTTATCGAGTTTGGCAGGGACTACCTGGCTGTGGCTCCCGATATGCGGGGTTACAACCTGTCATCGAAGCCGGCTGAGGTTGAACAGTACCGGATGAAGTATTTGATAGAAGATATTCGTGCTCTCATAGAGCATTTAGATTATAAAAAGTGCTTCCTGGTAGCTCATGATTGGGGTGCCGGAGTGGCCTGGCCCTTCGCCATACGCTATCCGGACTACCTGGATAAACTGATTATTATCAACGGTCCCCATCCGGTAACCTTCACCCGGGAGCTGCGCGATAACCCTCAGCAGCAGAAGGCCAGCCGGTATATACTTGTTCATCGCACGCCCGAGGCAGAGCAGATATTATCCAGAGACAACTACGGGGAGCTGGCCAAAAGTCTTCTGCAGGACGGATTGAAACAGGGATATTTTACGGAAGAAGATAGCAAGGCTTATCTGGCTGCCTGGTCGCAGCCGGGTGCGCTTACGGGCGGCCTGAACTACTACAGGGCGGCGCGTCTCGGCCCGTTCACCGGCGAGGGCGATCATATGCTTTCAATGGACTCATCTTTGTTCACTGTCAAAGTGCCCACTCTGGTTATCTGGGGTGAGAAGGATAAGTGGCTGCTTCCGGGAAATCTGAACGGACTGGAGAAGTATGTACCGAACCTGACCATAAAACGTGTTCCCGATGGTTCGCACTGGGTGGTTCACGAAAAGCCGGAACTGGTCAATTCCTATATACGGCAATTTATCGAAAGCTAAGGAGGAACATCTATGAAAATTAGTACAGTCGGTATAATAGGGGGTGGCGAGCTTGCTGATAAGCTTAAAGAAGTACTTGGCAAAGCAAACTTAAAGGTGGTTACCGCGAGTCTAAATGGAGATTTCGTTAAAGAAATAGCGGAATGCGACCTGGTTATAGAACTGGCCGAGGATGATTTTGCCGTTAAAAAGAATCTGATGAAAACTTGCGATACCAAGTGTAAAAAGGAGTCGATTCTGGCGACTACTTCGTCTCATCCGTGGGTGACGCGTCTGGCGGGGGAGACAAAAAGACCGGATAAAGTCGTCGGACTTAATTTCACCAAGAACCCCTTTGAAGATAAATATTTAGTCCAGGTGGTTCAAGGACTGCAGACCTCTGCCGAGACCGTACAGGCAGCCAGAAAATTTCTTGCCGATACCGGAATCACCGCCGTTAAGCTTGAGGAGACGCCGGGGCTTATTCTAGACAGGGTGATTGCCTCCGTGGTCAATGAAGCGGCCGTAATGTATTCATCCAGGCTGGCCAGCAAAGAAGATATCGATAAAATGATGAAGGTCTGCGTGAACTGGCCGATGGGTCCCTTCGAATTTGCCGATTACATGGGAATCGACCGGGTGGTTGAGATTCTAGACGAAATGACCGAGCAACTGGGGCCGAAGTTCCAGCCCTGTTTTTTGCTGAGAAGAATGGTCGATGCTGGCTGGTTGGGGAAGAAGAGGGGTAGGGGCTTCCACATTTACAGCTAAATTGGTTGCTTTACAGGAGGGATGAAAATGGAAATTAAAAAGATTGCAGTTCTGGGAGCCGGCGTTATGGGACATGGCATCGCCCAGGTCTGCGCCCAGGCGGGCTACGAAGTCAACATGCGTGATATCAAAGATGAGTTCGTCCAGTCGGGGATATCCAAAATTAAAAAGTTCCTGAGCGGCAGCGTGGAGAAGCAGAGGATGACGCAGACCCAGGCCGATGAGATAGTGGGGTGCATAAAAGGCCTGACCGATTTGAAAGCATCAGTCGGAGATGTTGAACTGGTAATCGAAGCCATCAGTGAAGATATAAATATTAAGAAGGATATGTATAAAGAGCTTGACCAGATATGCCGTCCCGATACCATATTTGCTTCCAACACTTCGGCGCAGTCGATAACCGAGATGGCCATGGTAACAAAGCGACCTGATAAGTTCATCGGCATGCACTGGTTCAACCCGGCCCAACTGATGCGTGGCGTCGAGGTGGTGGTGCAGGCCAAAACCTCTGACGAGACCAGGGATACGATAGTCGACCTGTGCAAGAAGCTGGGCAAGGAGCCCGGTGTTTGTCAGGACTCGCCGGGTTTCGTGGTCAACAGGCTGCTTCAAATCTGGTACAACGAAGGTCTTAATATGTACGACGAAGGTATAGCTGAGCCAATAGATATAGATTCGGCTTTGAAGGTAGGCTACAATTTCCGGATGGGTCCATTCGAGCTGCGCGACCTGGTTGGCATGGATATCGGCTACGCCAGTACCACCACGCACTACAGAGAGTTGATGCGCGAGCAGTTCCGGCCGCCCAGATGTTTGATCATGAAGGTTAAAGCCGGAGACCTGGGTAGGAAGACCGGCAAGGGATTCTATGAGTATAAATAAAAGGTGTCATTGGAAGCCAAGCGAATAATCTCGGGAGTGTGACGAGATTGCCACCTCGTCCCGATTTTATCGGGACTCCTCGCAATGACACAGAGCTTGTGGTTTTACAGACATTAATAGCCGGTGTTAAACTCAATGGCGTAACTAGGAGAGAGCTATGAAAATCAACGTTATGACGGATATACTGGAGGCCAACGACCGTATAGCTACGGCTAATTCGGAGGCCTTTAAAGAGAACGGTAACCTGGTGCTTAACCTTATTAGCTCACCGGGCTCGGGTAAAACGAGCTTGCTCGAGAAAACCGGCGATGCCTTAAAAGGCAAACTTCGGCTAGGTGTTATTGCTGGTGACATCGAGACGATGAGGGATTCAGAGCGGCTGCAGAAGCATAAGATACCGGCGGTGCAGCTAACCACAGGCAGCGCCTGCCATCTGGATGCCAATATGGTTGCCTCGGCGCTGCCACATGTGGACCTGAAGAAAACGGACGTTCTGGTGATTGAAAACGTAGGCAATCTGGTCTGTCCTGCGGAGTTCAAGGTAGGAGAGGACCACAAGATTGTGATACTCAGTGTCACCGAGGGTGACGAAAAACCATTGAAGTATCCGCTGGTGTTTCGCGAGTCCTCACTGCTGCTGATAAACAAAATCGATCTGCTGAAATATACCAATTTCAATTTAAAAGAAGCCAAAGCAAATGCCAGACGCGTACATCCCGACCTGGAAATTATTGATGTCTCCTGCGTAACCGGCGAAGGGATGGACGAATGGATAGCTTGGCTTAATCGGCAGTATCAAAAGAAGTTCGGGACCAAACCCCGTGCATGAGATGGCGATAGCCCGAAACATCGTCAATATCGCTGTCGCCGCCGCCGAAAAAGAAGGCGCCACTAAAATCACCCGGATTAATGTGGTGGCTGGTGAATTACGGGGAATCGTTCCGGAGCAGCTTACCTTTAGCTTCGGGCTGATGGCAGAGAATACCATCGCCAGCGGCGCTTATCTTAACCTCGAGATAACTCCGGTCGTGTGCAGATGCCGTAAGTGCCAGGATGAGTTCGTGGTTAAAGGTTACCACTATCTCTGTACTAAATGCGGAAGCCAAGACGTCGAGACACTTAGCGGCATGGGATTGCGCGTTAAGGACATTGAGGTAGATTAACTCGACTGGTCTACTTACCGGCTTCAGCTTAACTTTTTTCGAGGTACCTTCCCAGGATGGCTACAGCGCTGACCTGCGGCGGGCCGCCAAAGGTATGAGATAGTCCAAGCTTCACATCCTTAAGCTGTCGTTCCGGAAGCTGTGCCTTGCCCTGAATTTGTTTGTAGACCTCGTAGGTCATTCTAAGACCGCTGGCGCCTACCGGATGGCCGAAGCACTTGAGGCCGCCATCCGCGTTGACCGGCAAGCCTCCGGTAAGCTCGAAGAAGCCGGCGTCTATGTCCTCTTTGGCCTTGCCCTTGGGACTGAAGCCGAAGTTCTCGTAAATAGCCAGTTCGGTAATGGTGAAGCAGTCGTGGACCTCGGCGATATCGAGCTCCTCGCGTGGATTCTTTATGCCGGCCTGCTCGTAGGCCTGGTGGGATGAGTTCTGTAAAGCATCCCAGTTTACCCAGTCAAAGTTCGGGCGGGCGTGTGGCAGGAGGGGGTCGAAGGACTGGCCCAAACCTTTTATATAAACGGGATCGGAGCGAAATTTCTTGGCCTGGCTAGACGGGACCAGTATGGCCGCAGCGGCGCCATCGCTGTTGCCGCAGCAGTCAAACAGGCCGAGCGGCCAGGCGATAATCGGCGCGTTCATTACCTGCTCCAGCGTGATTTTATTTCGAAAATGGGCTTTAGGGTTCATGCTGCCATTGTTATGGTTTTTAACGGCGATTTTACCGATGGTCTTTTTACCTTCCTCGGGGCTAAGATTGTAAGTATAGAAATATCTGGTAGCGATAAGTGAGAAGCTGCCGGGTGAAGTGCGCCGTGCTTCCAGAACGGGTCCCATGCCGCGACCTGTGCCCAGCCCGGGAAATCCGGTATCCTTTAGCTTTTCCACTCCCAGGGCAAGAACCACGTCGTACATTCCCGAGGCAATTCCGAAGCAGGCATTACGCAGTGCCTCGTGGCCGGTGATGCACCAGTTTTCCACGCGGGTCATAGGAATCCGTAACTTCAGCGAATTACAGGCGTGGGTAGCACCGATGCCGGTCGCCGGCGCGGTTACCGTGCCGAACCAGCAGGCCTGTATATCCTTGGGCGATATGCCGGCGTCCTCATATGCTTCATAGGCTGCCTCGATAGCCAAATCGTCGAGGCCGGAGCTCCAGCGCTCGCCGAACTTGGTGCAGCCCATGCCTACTATGGCAACTTTATCTTTAATACTTTCCATTTCTAGAGCCTCCTATCTTACGGGTCGACATTTCCAGAAGTAGTTGTACATGCCGCCCCCTTCATAAATTCGTCTAAACGTCATCTCCACTGGCATATCGATCTTTATTGTCCTGGGATCGCAATCGGTCATGATGCAGTAAATCCTGGCTTTTTCAAGGTCGGACTCTATAACCATCTGAGGAATAACGGGGTCATCGCTCCGGCCGGCCAGGTTGTCCAGTGAGAAGGTAAATACCTTGCCTTTTTTGTCCGAGAGCCTGACCTCTTCGAAGTCATCCTTGGACTGGCACTGGTAGCAGATGCGCTGTATGGGGAAGGTAACCGTCCCGCAGCTCTTGCACTTGCTGCCGTGGAGCCTGAGAGACCAGTTGCGGTCACGCCAGCTCACGCTGGCCGATGGAAACAGGCGGAAGGCTTCTCCCGGCTGCGGTTCCAGTATGCCTCGATAGCTCAGGAATCGCTCGTAGGTCGCCAGGGGCAGCTTGGAAGCCAGGAATCCCTTAACACCACGACGTCCGCTGGCCTTCGCCTCAGCTGTCACCTCGATTAGGAATGCATCGCTTCCATCGCCGTAGCTGGCGACGAGCAGGTTGTCACCGGCCTTGGCTTCTTCAAGAGCTGCTGCTAGGAGCAGCAAGGTGTGGGCGCACCCGCAGATGCCGACGTTGCTTGTCAGCAGGTCCTGCAGCTGTGACTTGGGGTCGAAGCCAAGCTGCCTGGCTAGCTGCTGCTGCGTTCGGGGGTTCGGCCCGTAAAGTACAGCTTTGGCTATAGAAGCCGGCGTCAGGTTCTGCTTTTTCAACAGGCCGTTTATGGCTTTGGACATGTTTTCGTTGTAGCCGTGCTCCACGATGAAACGGTCTTCCCAGGACTGCACGAATTTATCGGTGTCCAGCCTCCACACATCATACATCTCATTGGCTACCGAATGGCTGGCTTTAACGTTGGCGATCGGTTTTCCCTTTTTACTGATGAGGAAGGCTGCAGCGGCATCGCCAAAGTGCTGCTCGTAGTCGGAGCGTGGGTAGGCCAGGCGGCAGTCGGAAGCGACCACGATTATATTTTCGGCCGAGCCACCGTTCACCGCATCCAACGCCGCTCTGAATGCCGAGGTGCCAGCACGCAAGCTGTTGCCAAAATCCGCAGTAATAATGTCCGTCTTTAGATCAGCGGCGCCGGCAATCATGGCGGCGCACTGTTTTTCCTTGAACGGCGCTGTGGTGGATGCAAAATATAAGCCGTCGATTGTATCTCTGTCGACTCCCGAGAGACAGTCGAGCACGGCCTCGACGGCCATGGTTAATGTATCCTCGTCATTATTAGCCACGCTGCGTTCACCGCCGAAGGATGCTCTGCCCCAGGCGGCACCGATCGCGTCCCGGTTCAAGCGCCAGATGGGGATGTAAGCTCCGTACGATGTTATTCCGGACATAAGAAGCCTCCTCTTATAATGAATTTGTAAGGCATGGGAAGATTTTTAATATAAATCGGGTAAGTAAAAACCCGATCCTGAATAATACCATTTTTTTCTAACTATTTCGCCTTTTTCTCTTTCTGCTCCATGACCAGGAACCGCGCTAACCGGTCGAGTTTAAAAATGGTATTAAACTCAAGGTTTTTGCTTATCCACAGCTTCTTGGTGATAATGGAATCGGTAATAGAGCCTTTATACATGAGGCCGTCGGCAAGAGTTTTCACGTCTTCACAGGCCATGACGAAGTCAGGCGAGGACAGCTTCTTTTCTTCAATCTTGAAGTTACCATCGTCGATAAGCATGGCCAATTCACCGGCCCCGGTCTTGACGGCTATTTTGCGCTTCCAACCTTCAATTGCCCTGCGGGCGCGCTTCGACTGGCTCATTTTCACTGCCAGCGCCTGCATCTCCTTGACCGACTGTTTGAAGTCAGCCTTATCCTTTTCGGTGGCTTTCGGGAACTGCGGCTCTTTGGGTGCCTCCCAGTTTATTTCAGATTCCAATAGTCCCTTTTTAGCCGCTTGCTCATTGGTCAGTTCCGATGCGGGTACACAGAAGATATCCGATATCTGGCCTACGCGCTCATTTCTGAAAACCACCTTGACCTTAGTGCCTTTTTTGATCAGGCCGGGGACCAGTATTCCGGTCGTGGTGTAAAGCATAACACTCAATGCGGTATCCGCTCCTTCCAGTATGACGCGGCCTCGACCGAATGGAGCTTTGTCGGCAAACATCGAGGTGGCGAAATATGTGATGGGCGGGGTCGAGTTCATGACACCGACCTGGCCCACTTCCAGCAGTTTGGTCGGCGCGAAGTCGCAGTCCGGACAGTGGGTCATCATCGGCGGCACCCTGACCAGGCCGCATCTGGTACACTTGCAGCCGAGTAGTTTCCTGTCGTCCCTGATGCCCAGAAAGAAAGGCGATAGTTCCCCGGCGGTCCGCTGGTAAAAGGTGAACATGGCATCGTTCTGCAACAGGTAATCCTGTTTGTCGATGGTGACGACTTTGCTGCTTACTTCCGGTATAAACTCGTCGGGTATAATTTTTTGTTTCTTTGACGTCATTGTTACACCTCCTCGGTTATTCGTGTTCCAGCACAGCGCAGGCCGTATACTGGGAAATAGTGCTTCCCGTACCGTGAACTATGGCGGTTTTTAGTTTTCGGTCTATCAACTCTTTTCTGGCAGACCAGGCGGACATGATGTTGCTGGCGCCGACTGCATGGCCGCAGTACGTTAGGCCGCCGCAGGGATTTACCAGGTACTTGCCGCCGGGCAGCATCAGGCCGTCTTCAATTAGCGAGTCAACCGTTTCGTAAGGGACCAGGCCGAACTCCGCCAGGGTTATTTCCAGCTGATGCACAAAGGCATCGTGCAATTCCACTACCTGTATCGTTTTTGTCGGGTCCTTGATTCCCGCCATTTCATAGGCGCGGCGTGAGCCTACGTAATCCGAGACGATATGCGACATGTCTTTCTGGTTTTTACCGGCGAAGGAATGCTCGTTGGCTTCGCCCAAGCCGGTGATCCAGATTATCGGCTTGCCCGTGTTCTTGGATATGGCTTTGGCGGTTTCCTCCTCAGCCAGTATTAAAGCCGCCGCGCCCTCGCTGTAAACGCAGATTTCCAGCTCCTTGAAGGGGTAGACGATATATCTTGAGTTCATCACCTCTTCGGGAGTCACCTGATCGAACTGCCGTTGAGCGTATGGATTGCTCCTGGCCATCTCGCTGAGCAGCGATGAGATACGGGCGGTGACTTCTGGTTTGAGTGTGCCGGGGTAGGCATCCATGTAGCCCAGGACCACCTCGGCGTAACTGTCCGAAGCGCTCCAGCCTATCTTCTGTTCGAAAAAGCTGTCACCCGACCAAGCGATGCTTTTGATTACTTCGGGAGTGGCCGACATCGACGAGAAATCGAAGCAATCGGTGGCTTTTTCAACACCGAGCACCAGGGCTGTCTTGAACCTTTCTCCGGCCAGGTAAGCGTGCGCCGCTGACAGCGTATAGGCTCCGGTGGCACCACCGTTGGACACGCGGATGCCGAACTTATTCTGCAGACCGATTATGCCCTGGAGCGGGCTCTCCGGAATACAGGCCCTTTCGAAGATGTCGTTGTAGATTCCGTAGAACACGGAATCTACGTCCTTGATGGAAATAGCCGCGTCGGCGACCGCTTCCCTGGTGGCCATCTGTGCCAGCTCATAGTAGGTTTTTTGATACCATCGGCTTCGGAACGGCGTAATGGCGGCGCCCACAATACCAACTCGTTTTGCCATATTTTGACCTCCCTTGCTTCCGGTTTCGATCCTGCGTGCATTACCGGACTTAGATTACATTTTATCGGGCAACCAGTAACCCGTGAAAAACCCTCTGGGGTCGAATAACCTGAGCAGAGTTAATTCCTCTTTAGTAGGCGGTTGTGCTTTTTTCAGTTTTGGCGATATGTCCAGTTCCCAGCCCACTTTGTCCCTCATGGCAGCTATGGCGTCATCAGCTTTCTGGCTTGGGTTCGAAGGAATGTAAGAAGTGAGTGTAAAGGTATCGTCATCACCAAGTTTCTCGAAGACGCCGACATCTGTAACGAGAGTTCTTACTTTCTTGCCTGGGAAGGTTATATACGGAACTTTTTCCACCAGCCTGGGCTTACCCGAGTTGATGACGACTACGGTTTCCCGGTTATTTGTGGCTATATCGTTGGCGCCTCCGGAACCGACCAGGTAAGTCACGCCGGGAATTAGTGTGGAGTTTCCGTTGCCGAATTTATCCACCTGTCCCGCCGCCAGGACGCCCATACAGCTATTTGTGGGGCCGCTAACAAACACCCCCAGCATAGTCTCTATGTTGTTCAGGATTTTGCAGGTCTGTATATTATGGTAGCTGAAAATAGAGGGGTCAGAGGCCCTGGGCAGGTAACCGTACATACCAACTTCGGCCATCAGGTCGACTTCATGATTTTGCGACCTGAGCTGGTGGATAGCCAGCCAGGTAGCCAGGTTGGACAGCCCGAGTCCGGTTAATATAGTTCTGTATCCAGCGGCCAGGTATTTATCGGCGATTACGTGTGCGCCGGTTACCACCATTGTTTCTGTTGGATTTGGCGGCTTATTGAAATCTATCTTGGGTATCTCAGCCGTTATTTCCGCTTTCCAGGAATCGGAGTGAGCCTTGCCTCTGAGGTAAAGCAGCCGGTCTCTACCGACTTTCTCCAGGTATTCGCGATGGTCTTTGCAGTCCAGTATCCAGTATTTTATCCAGTCCAGAAATTTCTTTTCGTCCCGTGATGCCATTCTGACGTCGGTGACGAAGTCGTAGTCATCGAAGTAATGCTCGAACTCCGGTAATCCGCGGTTACTCATACCGCCGGGATGAGCGCCGTAAGGAATCTCGCACACCGCTTTGACCATATATGACGGGATACGGACGAGATGCGAGTGGCGGCGTATGTAGTCGGTGGAAACGATTTTCTCAGCGCCGACGATAACTCCGCTTTTGGCTCCCCAGGCGCCGAATACATCACCGCTTAGCGGATATGGCAGAATTAAATTGCCACAACGGTCAGCCACCAGGCCGTGAATAAGCGCGATGTCTGGCCTTAGTTCCTTGACCAGCCCTATTTTTTCTGCAGGATTAAACGGGTCGGTAATAACTTTGAATGAGTCCTTATTTTCCTTCTCCATAGAACTGCCGATAATGGACCTGGTCGGACTGAAGCCCCAGCCCATAGCGCCCGCGAGGAGCCGTTGCGGCACTGTGAGCATCGTCCAGTTCTCGAACTCAACTTTACCTGATAAAAAGGCTTTCTGGATGACCGGATTCGGCCCGGAGCTGGGATAACCATCGCCGGCGAAACTGATGATGGCCTTCTTTACCATTCTGCCCTGCAGCAAAGCAATAACGGTAGCGGCCAGGTTATTTATGATGGTGAACTGTGGGTCTTTCCCCCAGAATTCCCTGACGAGTTGATAGAATAAAGCCCCGCCGCGTCCGGCGAAATGGATGCTCATTCCCCTTTTTACGTTTTGGCGGATGGCCTCCTCGACGGTGCAGAGCTTGTCTTCGCCTTCGACTACGGGCAGCCGGAACTTTGAGTCTATGATGGCGTTTAGTTCTTCGATGTTCATAGCTTTTCGCCAGGACTTTTGTGGAGGTCTAAATTTCAGTTATTTTTAGAGAGTCAAGCAACCGACAACGGCTCTTATTTGATGGTTTCCGGGACTTTTCAGATGTTAGCATCTGCCTCGTTGGCTGTCAATGTCATTTTCCTGAACTATCTTGATTAAATCCAAGCATATTTCCGTCGTTTGCATTTAAAAGAAACATGCTGCTACAATGTCTTTCGAAGCTATGGTGCTCAGCGACAGGACTATAAAAGCCGAAATTTCCAGGGGCAGAATCATTATTGAGCCTCTCAGTGAGGACTGCATCCAGCCTGCCAGCGTCGACCTCCATCTGGATAGAAAACTTCTAATTTTTAAGTCACAGCGGTATCCCACATATATAGATGTCAGGCACAATATGGACTATATGAATGAGTTGGTAGAAATCGAAGAAGACAGTCCATTTTTTCTCAATCCGGGCGAGTTTGTCCTAGCCAGTACTTTGGAATCCATAACGCTGCCCGATGATATCGTGGCCAGGCTGGAAGGTAAAAGCTCGCTGGGTAGGATAGGGCTACTGATTCATTCAACCGCTGGTTACGTTGATCCGGGATGGAGCGGGAACCTGACACTGGAGCTATCCAATGTGGCTAAATTGCCGATTACGCTTTACTATAAAATGAAAATCGGGCAGATATCTTTTCTCAGGTTAACGTCTCCTGTCGATAGGCCTTACGGAGCAGCTGAGCTGGGCAGTAAATATCAGGGACAGACCGAACCAACCGCCAGCAGGTATCACGAAAACTTCGTAAAGGGGACTTAGTTGTTAGCTCGCCCTAAAGACTTCATGGAATGCGCATTGTCACTAGCCGGCCTGGCCTTGGGCTATACCAGCCCTAATCCGGCGGTCGGTGCCGTGGTGGTCAGGGATGGTGTGGTAGCCGGGTTGGGTCACACCCAGCCCCCGGGTTCGGAGCACGCTGAGGTTATGGCGCTCCGGCAGGCTGGGCCTAGGGCCAAGGGCGCAACCATGTACGTCACTCTGGAACCATGTTCCCACCAGGGGCGTACGCCGCCCTGTACGCAGGCCATAATCGATGCCGGTATCTCCGAAGTCCATGTCGCTTTGATTGACCCTAATCCTCTGGTATCGGGTAAAGGTCTTAAAGCACTGAAAACTGCCGGCATTAAGGTATTCACCGGACAGTATGAAGACAGGGCCAGGGAAATAAATGAAGGTTATATTAAGTATATTACCACTGGCATACCTTTTGTCATCGCCAAATTCGCCATGAGCCTGGATGGCAAGATTGCCACTAAAACCGGGGATTCCAAGTGGATAAGCAGCGATGAGTCCCAAAAGTTTGTCCATTATATGCGCCACGTAGTCGACGCTATTATGGTGGGAGCCAATACTGTAGCCACCGACGACCCTCAGCTCACGGCCAGAGGTTGCAGCGGCAAGGGTGGCCGGACCAAGCTGCAACCTCTCAGAGTTATTGTTGACGGCAAAGGGCGAACACCGACATCAGCCAGGATATTTAAGGAGCCGGGGAAAACACTTATGGCGGTGGCTAAGCCTCTGAGAGCCAAAACCTCAGAGGTCCTGAAGCAGACGGGTGCTGAAATCGTCGAATTGCCGGCTGAAAAAGGTGTAATCGACCTGAAACAACTGCTGGCGCTTCTGGGCGAACGTGAGGTCACCAGCGTCATGGTCGAGGGAGGCAGCAATCTATTCGGCTCGCTATTCGATAACGACCTGGTGGACAAAGTTCTGGCCTTTGTGGCGCCCATCATTATTGGAGGTGACGAGGCTATGAGTGCTGTGGGAGGAAGCGGCGCTAAGAAAATGGCTGAAGCTCTGCGCCTGAAGCGCGTCAAGATAATGGAATTCGGCGACGACATAATGATTTCCGGCTACGTCAACGGGAAATGAAGATGTTTACGGGTATAGTCGAAGAAATAGGTAAGGTAAAAGATATGAGCCCGGGCAGGCTAAGCATTGAGGCCAGGGACGTACTGGCAGGTACTAAGACCGGGGATAGTATATCCGTAAGCGGCGCTTGCTTGACCGTTACCTCGATAGATAGTAAGGGTTTCGAAGTTGAGATCATGCCGGAGACAATCAGGCGTACCAACATAGGCAGGCTTCATTACGGTGACAAGGTGAATCTGGAAAGAGCTGTTCCGGCAGACGGCCGTTTCGGCGGCCATTTCGTACAGGGCCATGTAGATGATGTGGGCAAAGTTCTGTCTGTGAAGCCGGAGGAAGGGGCCTATATCGCTCGAATTTCCGTGCCGCCCAATTTGCTAAAGTATATCGTAATTAAGGGCTTTATCGCGGTCGATGGCGTCAGCTTGACCGTTACCGAATGTGACGATTTTTCATTTGCTGTCTCACTGGTGGATTTTACGCGAAAACATACCACTTTAGGTATAATTAAGCCTGGAGATACTGTAAACCTGGAAGTCGATATAATGGCGAAATACGTAGAAAAGCTCCACAAAGCGGATAAACGTAACCTGACGGTGGATTTTCTGGAAGAGTTAAAAGCGAGGTGAATTAAAGTGTTTGCTACCGTTCTTGAAGCAATTGAAGATATAAAGGCGGGCAAGTTCATCATCATCGTCGATGATGAGAACCGAGAAAATGAAGGTGACCTGGCCATAGCCGCCGAAAAGGTCAACGCCGAGGCAGTAAATTTCATGGCCAAGCATGCCCGGGGATTGATATGTCTGCCCATAATCGGTCACAGACTCGACGAGTTAAAGATACCGCTAATGGTGCAGGAGAATACAGCCAAGTTTTCCACTGCCTTTGCTGTGTCTATCGAGGCCAAGCATAAAACCTCGAGCGGCATTTCGGCGCACGATCGTGCTGCTACCGTAAAAGTAGTGCTGGACCCGCAAACCAGACCGGATGATTTGGCCCGTCCCGGCCATATGTTCCCTATCAGGGCCAGGGAAGGCGGCGTACTGGTCCGCGCCGGCCATACCGAGGCCATTGTGGACCTGGCTAAGTTTGCCGGGCTTTATCCCGCAGGCGTCGTCTGTGAGATTATGAATGAAGACGGCAGCATGGCACGTCTGCCTCAACTCGAAAAACTGGCTGACAAGTTCGGCATCAGGATTATGAGCATTGCCGACCTGATAGCCTACCGTCGGCGCCATGAAAAATTGATAGAACGAGTGGCTGAGGCCAAGCTGCCTACTAAGTACGGTGAGTTTGTAGTTATCGCCTACAGGAGCAAGGTCGACCCGGACCAGCACGTGGCGCTGGTTAAAGGCGACATCACCGGAGACGAACCGGTGCTGGTTAGGGTACACAGCGAATGCTTGACCGGCGATGTTTTCGGCAGCCTGCGCTGCGACTGCGGCGGACAGATAGTACTGGCTATGGAAAAAATTGCCGCCGAAGGCCGTGGTGTCTTCCTGTATATGAGGCAGGAAGGCAGGGGAATAGGCTTTCATAACAAGGTGCGTGCTTACGCGCTGCAGGACCAGGGGCTGGATACCGTGGAAGCCAACCTGGCACTTGGGTTTGATGCCGACCTCAGGGATTACGGTATCGGCGCACAAATCCTGGCGGACTTAGGTTTACATAATATCAAACTGCTGACCAACAATCCCAAGAAGGTAATAGGGCTAGAGAGCTACGGGCTTCACATCGTGGAGATTGTGGAATTGAAGACCTCGCCCACGCCCTACAATATGGAGTACTTGAAAACCAAACAGAAAAAACTAGGGCACCTGTTGGACGTTGATGAAGACAAGGAAGCGTAACTAGCGACATTAGGAGGGTAATATCTATGGCTAAAAGTTACGAGGGTATGCTGCTTGGCAAAGGTTTAAAATTCGGTGTGGTCGTATCTCGTTTCAATGAAGTTATAACTACCAGGTTGCTCGATGGGGCGAAGGATGCTTTTGTACGCCATGGAGTGGCGGAGGCGGATATAGACGTGGCCTGGACGCCGGGAGCTCTAGAAATCCCGCTGGTGGCCAAGAAGCTGGTTCAGAGCGGCAACTACAGCGCCGTTATCTGTCTAGGGGCCGTAATCCGTGGAGGTACATCGCATTTTGAATATGTTGCCTCCGAAGTTAATCGTGGTATTGCCCGGGTCAGCCTGGACACCGGTGTGCCAGTTATTCAGGGTATTATAACTGCCGATACTCTGGAACAGGCTATTGAGCGGGCAGGGGCTAAAGTAGGCAACCGCGGCTTTACGGCGGCGCAAAACGCCATCGAGATGGCTAACCTGCTTAAAAATATTGTCTAGATATATCAGGTTACTTTGTAGACTTTATCGCCGGCTCTGACTCTGTCGGTCACTTTGACGCCGATGGCGTCTCCGGCCTTACCCTCGGTTACGTTTGCGTTGTTGACTTGCATTGAATCTACCGTCATTTCCAGGTCTGTGGTATGGCCTTTAATGTGAATTTTGTCACCCACTTTTAATGCGCCGGATAGGGTTATACCGGCTACCACAGGCCGGGCGAAGAAATCACTGACTACCCCGATTTCAACTTCTGGCATCCCGGGTCACCCCCTTCTCTAATTGATAGCCATAGTATATGGTCCCAAGTACAATAAATCAATACCTGTCATAGACTTAAAGTACGTGTAATTTCTAGACTTAAAGTACGTTGACAGGCAGGATTGCAGGTGTTAACATTTCTTCGTAGCTCTTTTGCAGCGTTATATCAGCATTCCCTTAACTGAAAGGAGGCTGCATACGACTGGCTTTATTAATCTGGGAACGATATAAGAATTTCAAACAAGGAGGGTACCATGGCTTACGAAACTTTAATTGTCGAACGAGAGGACAACATCGCAGTAATTACGCTAAACCGTCCGCCGGCTAATCCGGTAAATCTGACCGTACTGAATGAGCTGGAAGCAGTATTCAATGAGTTTAAGACGGACAAAGCGGTCAGGGCTATTATTATCACCGGCGCCGGTGAAAAGGGTTTCTCGGCAGGATTTGATTTGAAGATTGGCGGTACCCCGGAGGGCGCCCAGGCCATGGATAAGGGCCAGAAGGTGTACAGCCAGATTGAGAAATTCCCCAAGCCTGTAATCGCTGCTATTAACGGCTTCGCGCTCGGCGGTGGCTGCGAGCTATCAATGGCCTGCCACTTCAGGATAATAGCCGATTCCGACAAGGTGTTCATGGGACAGCCTGAAATCGAACGCGGCATTATACCTGGATGGGGCGGCACTCAGAGGTTGCCCAGGCTGGTGGGCAAGACAAAGGCACTGGAAATGATGCTGCTGGCAACCAGAGTCTACGCAGCCGAGGCACTACAAATCGGACTGGTGACTAAGGTATCCAAACCTGAAGAGTTGATGAAGGACGCCAAGGACTATGCCAGGACGCTGGCCAAGAAAGCGCCCATTGCTGTTGAAGTCATCATGGATGCGGTGACTCGCGGTCTGGAGACCACCACGGACGAAGGTATAAAAATCGAGCTGGCCGGGTCCCAGCGTGTATCCAAGACAAAGGACGCTATGGAAGGAATCATGGCCTTTATCGAGAAGCGAGAGGCTAATTTTATAGGTGAATAATCCGCTGTAACGCGACACAAATAAATCGAGAGGAGACTATCAAATGAAAGTTGAAGACATTAAAAAGATTGCGGTCATGGGCGCTGGCGATATGGGGCACGGCATCGCCGAGGTCGCACTGCTCGCCGGCTACAAGGTATCCTTGAGGGACATCGAGCAGAGGTTTGTCGATAGGGGCCTATCCAGGATTAAAGAAAGCCTGGCTAAGCTGGTCGAGAAGCAGAGGATTACGGCTGATAACGAGAAAGCGATGCTGGCGAACATCCAGACTTTTATTGATGTGGGAGAAGCCGTTAAAGACGCTGATTTCGTTATCGAAGCCGTTCCGGAAGTTTTGAAGCTGAAGGAAGAGGTTTTCAAGGCGCTGGACGCATCAGCACCCAAACATGCCATCCTGGCTTCGAATACTTCCAACATGAGTATTTCAGATATAGCCGAGCATACTAAGAGACAGCCTCAGGTTGTAGGCATGCACTTTTTTAACCCCGCGGTTTTGATGAAGCTGGTTGAGGTAATCAAGGGGAAAAAGACCAGCGAAGAGACCATGCAGGTAGCATTCGACCTGGCCTTAAAAATGGGTAAGGTGCCGGTCAGGGTTGAGAAAGATTCTCCGGGTTTCATCTACAACAGGGTAAATGCGCCCACCGGAATCTTTCTTAATGCCATAATATCCACGAATATGGCTAAACCCGAGGAAATCGATGCCAAGATGAGGAAAATAGGTATGCCTATGGGTCCTTACGAGTTAATGGACTACGTGGGCCTGGATGTTTACTATCACGGAGCCAACTACTTTGCGGAGACACTCTCGCCTGACTATAAACCACCTAAATGGCTGAAAGATTTGATCGATGCCAATACATTGGGCAAGAAATCGGGCAAAGGCATTTTCGACTGGTCAAAGGGAAGACCGGAGATAGACCTATCGAAGGCCAAAGAGGACTTCGACCCGACCGATATGATTGCCATTCAGGTCAACGAAGCCACCAAATTGCTAGAAGAAGGTGTAGCTAATAGCCCCGACGACATTGACAAGGCCATGATTAATGGCGGCGGCTCTGCGTTCGGCCCGTTCCAGCTGGCCAAAGGAATCGGATATGACAAGCTGGCGGCAAGGTTGGAAGAACTGGCTAAAAAGTTCAACACCAAGGTATTTGAGCCAACAAAGACGTTAAAGAGCGGGAAGATTTAATAGATTTACTTCTGAAGCAAATAGAAACGGGGCCTGTACCACAGGCCCCGTTTTTTTACGCAAGATTTCACACAGTCTGGACAGAGAAATTACAGGTACCAGACGCAGGCGGTAATGGCCACACTCAGCAGGCCGATAACGGACAGAACCATACCGCTGAACAGGCTCGCGAGCTTCCTGTCATGAGAGATAACGGCGGTGAGTTTGTTTATCCTTTTCATTTCTTGCCTCCTTATTGACCTCTCTATCAATATAACGATTTAATTACAGATTTGTTTATATTGTTAATCCTGTGTATATTATCCGTCTCATCCATCGTAACGTAAATCGGACAGGCGTATGATTTTAGGTCGGAGGTTGGGTTTAAGACTAACGGCGGCAATAGCTAATACATATGGCCGATAAATCGAATCTGCGGGTATTTTATTTTGTATTCAGTTATCGTATAATCGGAGCCATATTAACTAACCGAAGCTAGCGGAAGCTGAGCGGAGTCAACAATGAGTTGGTTTGAGCGGCATCTGAACTGGAGTTTTGTTCTAGCTATTTGGATTATTCCAACCATAATTTTTATGATTTTGTACGCCGTATTTTTTGCAGCAATCTACGGTGCAATTCAATCTTTGAAGGCTTCAGGTGCCGGGGAGGAAGCCATTGTCCCAATGATTATGACCAGTGTAGGGTTGCCGTTTTTTGGTATATCTATACTTATATCTTTAGGGCTACTTGTGTTTGATATCCTGGCTACAATGTGGTATCTGGGACAAAAGGCTAGGAGTCGGTGGTGGACACTAGTATTATTTGCGCCGGCCGGCCTAATAATACTGCTTTGTTTAGAAAATCAATCAATCGGCGCCGTGGGTGATTACGGACTTGGATTACCATCAGACCGATTGTCTCACGGCGGCGGGTATGGAAGCTACGGAGGGCAGCAGTATAGCAATCAGCCGTATACAGGCGTCTACGATGAACGTCTTACCAAGGATCTCGACTACACCCCCACACAGAACGTTCTGGATATATCGGGCGCTGACGGAACGCCCGGCAGCATATATACCAGCGAGGTTGTTAAGGAAGAAAAGCCAGCCGTCAAAGCTGAAGCCAGTCCGATTTCGGAACCACCGGATAATGTTACTAGAGCCATAAGCCAGGAGAAGTCAACGTTGCCTATTCTACTAGATGATTCCGGTGCCGCAATTAAGTGCGGTTACCATCCCGAAAACGATGCAGTTAACAGGTGCTCCAGGTGCAGTCAGTACGTGTGCGCTGATTGCAATTATATAACCGGAACGCATCCCATATGCCGCAATTGCTGGGAGAAGCGGACTATCGCGCCCCTGGCTCCGTCAACGGGAAAAGTCGAGAAACAAAAGCCCCAAAAGGCGGCTAAGCCGGAAAAAGGGAAAGCGCCGGAACAACAACCTCAGGCGGCCGAAGCTGTTGAAGTGACTACAGCGGAGCCGCCAGTGATGGCAGCGACGGTTGAACCTGAAAAGCCGGCCGGGGTTGAGTTGCCGCCGTCACCAACGCCAGCCGAGATGTCAGAGCTCCAGATGCCGACTAGACCGCTGGAGCCGCAGGTACCGGCTCAGGCCCTCGAACCGCAGATTACGATGCGACCAGTCGAGCCTAATGTGCCACCTGAACCGGTCGAGCCAGCGACGCCATCTTCGTTAAAAAAAGAGGAAGTCGTTGCCGCCGTGGAACAACCGAAGGTGATAATAAACGAAAAGGCCGCCAAACAGGAAGCGGAGAAAATACTATGGCAGCAGGAATTTATGGCGCTCTATCAGCAGGCGGCACCCATTGTAAACGTTATCGTCAGGAGGGACGCCGAGGGCATGCCGGCTTCGCCGCTGGACTTGATGGAAGGGCTGAAGCTGCGACCCATGTTGGAAAGGGTCAAGAAGCTGTCCAAACCCAAAGACAAGGACATGCGAGAGGCCAAGAGCGAACTGGAGAATTTACTTTCCAGTTGCATTAAAATCGCCGACGCAGCAGCCAATTTTATCAGCAGCGGGGGGCAGGCTTTGCTCGGCGGGCCGGATTTTAAAAAGATAGTCAGTGGTATCGAAACAGCCAGCGGGCTTCTGGAAAAGCTTTCCGGAAGAATACCCCAATTTGCCAGGCCACAGGAATAAATCCTAAATCCCAAGCATCAAATCCCAAACAATTTTCAAATTCAAATTTCAAATATTAAAGCGGAAACGACCGCCTTAGAGGTGGCAATCTCATCTTTAACTTCCTGCGTATATGGGGTTGTGCCCGGAGCGGATGCTCCAGGCTACTAATGACGAGAAAAAATCTACTTACTGGAACAGATGAACCAGGGATATCTGGTAATTTCACGATAGCCGATCTTCCTGTAGACCGGCTCGCCGAATTTACTGGCCTGGAGAATAACCTTGCGTGCTCCAAGCTCAAAGGCCGCGTTGCCAACCTGGCGCGTGCAATATTCACCTAATCCTCTGCCCCTTAGCTCTCTGGCGGTGGCTACCCAGTAAATACCGGCAATGCCGTGGCTGAGCATGGCCATGGTAACGCTGGCCGGCTCCTCCCCTAAATAGATGACAGCCAGAATGCAGTACGGATTGAGCACCTTACTTGCATCCAGAAAAAATCTCTCGCCCATCTGCTGGGGAAAGCCCAGGTCGGTGAAGGCTTCGGATGCGATATGTCCGAAATCCCGCAGGCATTTTTCGTCGTTTACCCACCGCAGGCTGGCTCCCGCGGGCAACTTTCCTAATTTCACCGGTTCATCCAGGACCATTCCCGGTACCTCGCCTGTCAGCAGTAACTTATTTTCCTTGCAATATTGAATGTAGGGCTGGTCAGCGTGGCCGCGGAGTAGAATCGAAAAGTTAGGTTTTCGCGTTACGAAAAAATCCTTAACCCTGGCCAGGAAATCGACGGGGCTTTCCTGAGATTCGATTGTCATGGTAAGTGCCAGATTGCTGGCCGGGAATTCGATGGCGGTATCGATGAATACCGTATCATGAGAATAGACCACTTCGGTACCGGGTATCCATTTAGAACTATCCACCCAGAACTCCACCCGGTTGAGGTCGGCCAGCATAAGAAGTTCCGATTCGCTCAACTGCCGCTTCATTTAACCTCCGCTGCCAGTTCGGAGGTGCAGAAGGCGCATTTTTTAGCGCCTACAGGAACCTGGGACAGACAGTAAGGACACTCTTTGGTGCCAGGTGCCACCTCTTTTTTAGTTTCCAGCCGGCTTCGTGCATGCATAAAAGCACGTATTAAAAAGAAAAGTACCACGGCAACTATCAGGAAGCTGACCAGGGTATTTATGAACACGCCGTAGTTGATGCTAACAGCACCGGCCGCCTGAGCGTCAGCCAGCGAAGCGTAAGGACCCGGTGGTGTACCCTGCTTCAAAACCCCAAACAGGTTCGTAAAGTCCACGTTGCCCAGCACCAGGCCAATGGGTGGCATAATGATGTCATTGACGATGGAGCTGACGATGGTGCCGAAGGCGGCGCCGATTATTATACCCACTGCCATGTCCAGCACGTTGCCCCGCATGATAAAGTCACGGAAGTCCTTTAGCATTGTTATTCTCCTTTCCTTTTAACAACTATTCTCTACTAATCACCACTATGCCTGGAGCAGATGCTCCAGGCTACCCGCGTTATTTAATACTAAGTACTAAGCTCCAAATCCTAAACAAATCCAAAATTCTAATTACCTCTTAGGCGTCGCCTGCCCACAAGCGACCCGGTCACCCGTAGGCGGGTGACACGTAGCAACGGCTTTTTGTCATTGCGAGTCCTTCCGCAGAAGGACGTGGCAATCTCATCTTTGCCTCCCACCACCGAGATTCTTCGCCCTTCCATTGAAGGGCTCAGAATGACAAAGGCGTGGCGTTTAGCAGCTACTTTGGTGCCCCGGTTTCCTGGCTGCAGAACCGGATGACCTCGGCAAAGTTACTAATGCGCACCAGGTTATTGGTCTCTGAGAAGCCGTCGTATGTCAGGCTTATCCACGGCTTTTGATATTCGGTGCTCAGCTTCTCGGCAAAAGCCGCCACAATGCCGCCGGGCATGCATCCATGCGGCATCACCGATATGATGCCGGCATATTCGGGATTTTCCAGCCAGTGCACTGCGCTGCCTATGCTGAGCACCGCCTCGCTGCCGCATTTGGGCGATAGGTACCGGCTGGTCAACTTCAATAGCTCGGCGGTCGTAAGTTCCCTGCTGTCAATCGAGCCGTCGAAATTCGCCGCTACCGAATGTTCGTCGTGCTCCTGTATCCGCTTCCTGATGTAGCTGTTTAGCATTTTCTTAAACTTCCGGTCCCTGACGGCATCTTCCAGGTTGCGATACGAGGTGTACTTTATCCATTCGCCCATAGGAGCCACCACCACTTCCAGGCCGGCGGCTTCGCAGGCCCGGACCAGGTGGCTGTTGCTGAACTTGTTGGAACGCAGATAGATTTCCCCGTTGATGCCCACCAGCGGCCTCCGGGGTAAAGTCAGGTCGACGATAGCACGGAACTCCGCCGATGCCTGTTTTAATAAATCGTCATAAACTTCTTGCCGGCGAATGCAATCGGTTATAAGCCTTAGATATTTGTCGAACAGTTCATCCGCATCACCGACGTGCTTTTCATAAGGCCGGCTACGCCACAGCAGCTTCTCCAGACAATCGACGGCCACGATGCCCCGCCAGGCCAGCCGCTCGAAACCCGGCCCCAGGCCGAGGTCCCGATAGGCGTTATTGGAAACCGTGCTCCGGACAGGCAGGTCGAAGCCGATTTCCTTTAGCAAGCGGTTCTGCTCGATAGCGTACTTGCCCAGCCGACAGGGACCGTAGGAACCGGCCATGAAGCCTTCGATGTTTCGGGTATCGGCGCCGTTTTCGTAGTAATAACGCATGAAGTCGCCCAGGGTAACGCGGTAGGGCAGGCATTCGGCACCGGTGGTCAACTGGTTGCTATAGAGTATGTTGCGCTCGTCGGGTTCGGGCAATATCTTGACTCTGGCGCCATTGGCTTCCATGGCCGCAGCCACGGCTGCCACGTAGGGCGCCATCATGGGAATCAGAATGGTTTTTTCAGAGCTTACGGTAGCCACCGTGCCGCGGTAGATTTCCTGCGGGTGGGCTGCCGGCTTTTTGCCTGAACGGTGGAAACCGGCGATGGTATCCACGAAAGCTTCCAGGCGGGTGACGATGCCGGCCTCTGCGGCATGCTCGTCTATTTCCAGCTGTCCCAGCGGTTTGCCGGCCATTATATCCTCAACTATCCTGGTTATGAACGAATTGGGCCCGCAGCCGAAATTGGTCAGTACCAGCCCGTAAAGCTGTGGATCTGACTCGGTGATGGCCGCCACAGCTATCTGCTTGCTTTCGTAAAGCCAGTACGGCCGGTCGGAATATTTTCCCGGATTAATCCGGTCCAGCGGCAGAAAATCGAGCGGTACGGGCACCACACCCAGTTGAGCTAACTTTTCAGCTATACCGAGGTTGGCACCTGAGTCCTGGGACAGATAAGACCGGGCAAACAAGACCACGCCCAGCTTATTTCCCCGTCGCAGTTGCTTCAGTAGTCTGGCGCCTGCCTTCTGCATGTCTCTGTCAAATTTCTGCTGAGCAGCTATTCCGGCCAGAGCCGCCTTCCTGCCGAGATGTCTGCTGAATCCCATCCTGGCGGCCACACCGGACAGACTTTCGACAACATCGGCGTCGCCCCGGCTGAAATCGAGCACCGGGATTAATAGTTTTTCTTTCAGGTTCAGCACTTCGCGAATAATAAACGGTGAGGCCTGGACCAGCGGGCAGGAATATTTCTGGTTCTCGTCTTGCTCTTTCAGACCCAGGCGAATAGCGCAGGGATAAAGCATATAGTCCACATCTTTAAGGCTATCGGCGTGGCCGTGCAGCAACTTAATGGGGAAGCAGCTGTCGCTGTAGCTCAGTTCCACGGCGTTCTCTATGGTCTCCCTGGTGGTGCTGCCGGAGAGCACGACCCTGGTGCCCAGTGCGTTCAGGAAACCTATTAACAGGGGTGCGTAGTCATAGGTAAACAGCGCCCTGGGAATGCCTACCTTTGGACCGGTGCCAGAACCCTCTTTATATTCGCGGAAGAGCAATTTCTCCCGTTCATCGAAGGCGGTGCTTATCTTGCCGGCAGCCACGGTGCTGTCGTAGCGGTCGCAGCGGCTGCCGTAGAAGGTAGACTTCTCGCCCGCCACCTGCATGCGGGTTATGGTGCAGTTGTTATCGCAGTGCTTGCACACGAACGTGGACAGCTTTGGCTGGCTGTCGATGATTGCCTGGAAACCTTTGAACTTAGACTTGCCTCGGGACATGCTCTCCCTGGCCAGCAGCGCGGCACCGATGGCGCCGCTGATTTCCTTGTGTTCGGGCACGGTCAGCGCCCTGTCTTTAAGCTGCTCACGGAAGGCAGACACCACCGCCTGGTTGTAGAACACGGCCCCGGTGAGAATGACCTTCTTGCCCAGCCTCCTGTTGCCGACCACCTTGGACAGGTAGTTCCGGGCTATGGAATTGGCCAGGCTGGCCGTTATCACCGGCAGCGGCACGCCTTCCTGCTGCGCGGATGCCACCGCCTGGCCCATGAAAGCAGCGCATCTGGTGCCTAAATCTACGGTATGAGGCGACTGGAAAGCGAGGTCCGCGAATTCACCGTTAGTCACCGATATGTTCAGCATTTCAGCCAGCTCGTCGATGAAGCTGCCCGTACCGGCAGCACAAGCCTTGTTCATCTGGTAATCGACGACCACGCCGTTTATCTTGATAACCAGCTTGGAGTCCTGGCCGCCGATTTCGATGATATCGGCATCGGTGTCGATTTCTGCTGCGGCCCTGGTCTGGGCCGTTATCTCGTTTTTTATGAGGTCGGCGCCGATGAAGCTGCCGATAAGGTATCTGCCGGAGCCGGTTACACCAACGCCGGCCACTTGAACTTTTTCCGATCCACAGCGGAGAAGGTGGCGAAACACCTCCCTGACGGCGTCGATAGGCCGGCCGGCTGTCATCAGGTAATGTTTGGCCAGCACCTTTTCTCCCTTTTCGTCCATTATGACGGCCTTGGTGCTGGTGGAGCCGACGTCTACGCCGAGATAGCCTGTAACGGGCTTCGATACCTGAAACTTAGTCTCGATTTCATTACACGCTTCTTTCTTAAGCGGCGGCATCTGATAGTAGCGCTGGCTGGTCTCCGATTCGAGTAGCCCTATTGAGTCCGGCTGCTTGCCTCTGGATAGCAGCGCCGCGCCGATAGCGCCGAGATCAGAATAGTGCTCCGGAACCAGGACCGTGGTGGCACAGCCGTTCCTGGCGGAGAGGGCGTCTTCCAGCGCTTTAACAATGGCCTTGTTGGCTGCCACGCCGCCAACGAAATAAACAGGCGGCCGGAAGGGGCCTTTCTTTATGGATGTAACCATCCGGGCCACGCTCTCGCACAGTGCGTAAAGCATGGATTCCACGGAGACGCCTTTTTGCTGCAGGTGAATCAGGTCGGTCTTGGCGAACACGCTGCACCTGGCGGCGATACGCGGCACCGTGCCCTGGCATTTCATGGCCAGGTCCGATAGCTCGTCCATGCTTATGCCCAGGCGGTAGGCCTGCTGCTCCATGAACCGGCCCGTACCGGCGGCGCACAGCGGATTGGAGGCCAGCTTCCACGGTTTCCTCAGGCCGTCCTCAAGTTCTATTACCACCGAGCTCTGGCCGCCGATTTGCACGATGGTCATGGCGTCGGGGTGGTATTGAAGCAGGCCGGCTGCGGTGGCCAGCGGGCTGCCGTACTCGGCCCATTTAAATTCTGCGGGAATTACAGCCTTGCCGGAACCGGATATGCCGGCTGAAGCAATCTGGTTCAGGTCGAAGTCGTGAGACAGCCGCGAGATAAGTGAGTTAAAGGCGGCTCTGGGGCTGGAGGTCACTTTCTCCGTATCGAGCTTAAATATTTCGCCGGCGTCGTCGATGACAGACAGCCTGGCATTGACGGAGCCGATATCTACCCCCAGAAGATAAGCCCTGTTCATAATCTAACTATAACGGAAACAGATTGCGGATTAAAGGTTCAGTGTCTGGATACGAATTCAAGAAGCGTCTTATTAAACTCATCGGTGCGGTCACGGGGCGAGTGATGCCGTGAGTTATTTATGACGGCCACCCGAGCCCGCGGTATTCTGGATGCATAGTTCTCCTTTACCGACACCGGCACGAAGTCTTCATCGCTGGCAAGCATCAGGGTAGGACATTTGATGGTATGCAGTCGGTCGACCACGCTCCATTTCAGCAGTGCGCCGAAAGCATTGGCATAGGCCAGCTTATTTTTCACGGCCATGCGCTGCAGCAGAGTCTGGTAGGTGTGCTCCAGTTCGGCTTCCGGTTTCGGCTCTGACCCGTTGTTCTGAAACCTGCGCTTCATGCCGTTGAACGGCAGCCACAGCATCTGTCTAAAACACTCCACGCCGTTGTTGAAGGAGCGTATGGAGCCTTCGGGACAGCTGTTCACGGCTGTAAGGCTTCTAACCAGGTCTGGTGCCTCTACGGCCAGTTGGAAGGCGATCATGCCTCCCATGGAGAAGCCGACGATATGCGCCGAGTCTATGCCGAGGGCTCCGAGTAGCTCTACCGCATCCGCAGCGAAAAGTTCGATGCTGTACGGCTCCATGCGCTTGTCGGAGCGGCCGTGGCCGCGGATATCAAAGGTGATTACGCGGTAGCGTTCCGAAAAAAACGGCACCTGTTTTTTCCAGCTGCGGCTGCTGGAAGCCAGGCCGTGGATGAAAAGTAGAGGTTCGCCCTGGCCGGCCACCTCGTAGTAAATGCCCGTATTATTTACCAGAAGCTTTGGCATAGAAATATTCAGTCATTATTGTGCTACAAAAACGCCGGTGGATTCAAGTATACCTCGTTAGCCTACTGTCATACAGAACGAATGTAGGGACAGGTTCTTTAGACCTGTCCGCCTAGAACCACTTGGGTAGCCTGGAGCATCCGCTCCAGGCACAATACCGTAGACGCTGGAAATTAAGACGAGATTGCCACAGCCTTCTTCGAATGGATTCGCAATGACAAAAAGCCCGCTCATCCTGAGCTTGTCGAAGGATGAATCCTCTCCCTTTGGAAAAGGGAGATTGAGAGGGATTTTTATATTATCGCTGGCCAAGTGTGCCGATCTCAGCCGAAAAATCAACGTTGGTAACAGAGACTAGATTACCACGCTCCGATAGAATCCGGACTCGCAATAACACAAAAAACATGTCATCCTGAGGAGTCCTTCCAGGAAGGACGACGAAGGATCTCGGTGGTGTGTGGAGTGGGCTTGTAATATTTGAATTTGTTTGAGATTTAGTGTTTAGAATTTAGGATTTAACGTAATGGTATGTTAGTATAAACTATTACCTTCGTACGAAAGAGGTGCCCCATGAATAGAAAGCTAAGATACGCGCTGTTTGCTATAGGAGCCGTACTTATATTGGCCGTTACTTTTAACCTGGGCTACGCCATCGGCGGCGGTATGATACACGACCGCAGCGCCGGCTTGCCTGTGGTGGACGAAGCCTGGGACGCCATTGTCACAAACTATGTGGAGCCGGCCAAGATAAATACCGACAACATGAGCGAAAGCGCCATCAGGGGCATGATGGCCGCCTTGAACGACCCGTATTCCGCCTATCTCGACCCCCAGATGTACAACCTTTTCGAGAGCGATCTTGAAGGTACGTTTCAGGGCATTGGCGCCCAGATAAACCTGAACAAGAGCGGACAGCCTGAAATAGTCGCCCCCCTGGAGAATTCACCGGCCCAGAAGGCGGGCATAAAGACCGGAGACGTTGTGCTGGCGGTTAACGGGCAATCGACCGCAGGCAAGAGCCTGACGGAGGTCGTCCTGGAGATACGCGGTCCTGCGGGGACCACGGTAAAGCTGACCATACTGCACCAGGGCGCAACAACTCCTGTCGATATAGAAGTGGTCAGGGCACAGATTTCATCATTTACGGTTAGCTCGGAGATGAAAGGGGACATCGGTTATATAAAAATCAACCAGTTCGATACCAAGACCAACGATGAGTTCAACACCGCGTTGCAGTCGCTTATTGACCAGAAAGCTACGGGCATCATCATCGACCTGCGCGACAATCCGGGAGGCATCGTGCCGGTGGTGGTCAACGTGGCCAGCCATTTTATTAAGGAGGGTGTGGTGCTGACGCTGGTGGACAACAGGGGGAATAAGACGCCGGTAAACGTGAATCCTAATGGCGTTTTTACAGACTTGCCCGTGGTCGTGCTGGTCAATGAGTTCAGCGCCAGCGGCGCTGAGGTATTAACGGCGGCTCTAAAGGACCACAACCGTGCTACCGTGGCTGGCGTCAAGACCTTCGGCAAGGGCAGTTACGATTCCAATTTCCCTCTGCAGGATGGTTCGGATATCTATCTGACCATCGGCCGCTGGCTACGTCCCAACGGCCAGCTTATAGAGGGCAAAGGTATCGAGCCGGATTATGTTCTGACCGTCACCGGCGACGATGAAATCCAGTGGGCAGTAGATTTCCTGCATGGGGGGTGAATAAGTAGCCAGTATTGTTGCGCCGATCTGTGGGCTGGAAGATTCGGACAGTCAAACACTAGATGAAAAAAAATATACCGATTTTGACTATTGCTATGGTCAAACGGCTTGAAAAGCGATTAGCGTAGGTGTTTAATATGGGTGAATAAGGCGCTATTTGGGGGTAAGATTGACCCCACCCCCATAAATTAGTCCATGTATAATTAGAGTCTTCCGGTGAAA
>CAZJQG010000010.1:0-6400 GCA_964548415.1 uncultured Dehalococcoidales bacterium
CTTGATACGTATCTCTGAGCATAGACCGGAGACGGAGCATTGAAAGCGGTCAATGCAGATATAGTTAGCGCCTAGATTATCGGCAGCGGTAGCATCAGCGGCACCGATCAGTTTATAAGCCATCTAGTCCCTCATATTAAGAAGGGGCAACAAGTTTTACCCTGCTGCCCCTCAAACTTGCCAAAGGCTTTACGCCTACCATTTCTTGCCTTGTAGTGGCAAATGATAATCTGTTTTCTTCATGCGTTGTCGTCCGCGGCGGTTATCGCATATGTCAAATTTATGACGTCGTCGTCTCCTACCGCCCTGGACTGCGCGAACAAGGAGTAGCAGAACAGTACATTGTCTGCGCCGGCCGTATGGTCTCCCTTAGTGCTCACGCTGGCAAGGAAGGCACCGTACATTGTCTTGGTATCGTTGATGGTGAATACTGCCTTATTAGCCGAGTTAGTAGTAATATGTGAAGAAGTAGCAGCCGCCTCATTGTAGGCTACTCTGGCCGCCTCATCATAAGATGTGCTTTCAGTAAATACCGGCACATCGTAGGTCATGGCATGGTCCGCGGCAGTATTGCTTTCTACCAGTCCGCAGTACCAAGTTGGGGTCACTGTCGTCTGGTGAAGAAAAACATTCAGTATGCGGTTCAGTCCTTCATCCGTGACGATGTTATGACCCCAGGTAGTGCCGCTAAGATAGCGCCGCCTGACCTTGCCGCCTTCCAGTATCGGCATACCGAACACACGGTAAGGCGACATGACCTCGACATCGAATCGACCTCTCATTCTGGTTCCGTCTTTTGTAATCTCCATCTCGTAATCCTCCTTTACGTTATCGGATAACTTGAAACAATCGAATCTTCCGGCCGTCCTATTCCGGCAATAGACGCTTGGTATTCGGCCATAAATCTGTCGGCCTGTGCTTGATAATTATTAACGGCGCCTGGTCCTATCGGCATTTCATTGGCGTACTTGGTAGCCTGTGAACTAATCAACCGAGCCACCGTGCCGAGTATTACAATATCTTCCATCTTCTGAGGCAGGTCGCTTTCCGCATCCTCGTCAACCGTATACTCCGATGTCCAGTCCACCATCGCGCAACCCTGCGAGTTCGCGTAATCGGTCACGTTGACCGTATCGGCGCCGGTCGTTTCCTCAAACATATTGTCTAAGGTCAGAGATGTATCGGACGCTACGTTAGCAATCCTGTACCAGTGAGTACCGCTTGACTTCTTAATGTAATATCCAGCCGCTAATTCGCTGGTAAAAGCCGTGCCGGAGCCGGTCACGGTAAAGCTGTCAATGGTAAATGTCACCGTTCCGGTAAGGTGTCCTGAATCGTAATCAACCACGCTGGACAGTTCCATGATGATAGTGTTGGAGATTTTTCTAAAGTTCCGAAGCGCAGGTGGTACTTCCCCAAAAGGCCACTCAACACTGATGACTTTCAGCAATCCCGTGCAGTCGCTAATATCTATGGACTTCGTTAAGTCCTGAACTGCGAGCAGGGAATGGGTAAGTAGTGGTTCGCGCCGGTTAATGTCGCGCAACGCTCGGTCAAAGGCAGCATCGACTTCTTGGTCGTCCCAGGTTTCGTCGTCCTGGGTGGTGTCCTTCAACTGCCACCGGATTGCTTCTTTTAAGTTTACTCTGGTTCGTCCCATCGTCTTACATAAACGGATAAAGTTTCTTCAGCTTCTTAATGGTTCCCTGCTTCACCAGTGTATTAACCCTGATACGTCCGAAAGAGCTCTGTCCTAATCCCTTCAAATAAGCCCGTGATGATGGTTCATCGATATTCTCGACGACGTATTGCTCGGCTTTCTTTTTGGTAGCCTTCGAGACTTTGGCAATTCTCGGACCGAAAAATCCAGGCATTAGTCCTTCCCCCTGATGAATGGATGCAGTTTCTTTTTCTTTCTGACCGATCCTGCAAATTCTTCAAGCTGTTTCTCAGACATGGTATCGGCCATCTTCGCAGCTTCCTTACTGTAACTGCGTGGCGTCTTACCACGCTTCATAGACAGGGCAATTCCAGCTAACTTACGTTGAGATTCACTATAAGCTGGCATCCTAACACCCCCTTACATAGAAAGTTCTGGCAGCCGTAGTTTGTGCAGCACCGCAGACTACTTTGATATATCTGCATCCACCTATCTTGAATACTACGGCTCCTGCCGAAGTCCCCGCAGTAGTGGCATGTGCAAAGCTGCCAGTAGCATCAGCGTCAAGTGCCGAGATAGCAAAGAACGTGCTATTATCATTGCTTATCGTGACTGATACAGTGGCGCTATCTAACGCTGGAAATAAAACGAGAACTTCTTTATAATCGGCACCGAGGTCAACCGAGTCTGACGTTGTGCCATCTTTTGCTACTGTTACAGTTTTCCATTCTCCTGCTAACATGATTATTCTCCTTACGTTGGTTCAATGGAAACCAATGAACTTAAATCTGCGTTGCCATGTCTTGTATTTTCCCTTCTTAATTCCTTAAGTTTGTCTGGATGTGCTATCTCCGAAGTGAACCCTGGTCCGTCTTTTGTGAACGGATTGTCAAACCACCAGTTACACAAAGACGGTATCAACTTCGCTTCAATGCCACATTGCGGACATTGGCCTGAGTGCCTTTTATCCACTGTTTGTAACCTCTCAAACTTGTGTCCGCAACTGCATTGATACTCATAGATTGGCATTGCCTATATCTAAGTAGCCTTGAATTTAGCATAAGGCGCACAAATGAGAAGAAGATTATAAACAAGGTCCGAAGCATCTACGTTCCCATTTTGCTGTGCCACAACAAAGCTATCCGTTGCGCTATCTTTTGCTTTCCATATTGGATTTGCCCTGCCGGTAATAGCATGAACAGCCAAACCTTCTAAAACCCCTGCGGCTGAATAAGCAGTAGGGGCATTAAAAAGGCTGTCATCGTTATTTGTACCATCAGCTTTATCCGCTAACCCAATATCGAAATCAGCACTCCCCGTAGAATCGCCAGTAGTTACGCACATATAAACCTCTAAAATGACCATATCTTCATCAAAGGGGCTTTCGGCATAACTGCAAACTGTTTCCGAGGCTGCGGCTGACAAGCCAACGAACCCATCCAACTTCACAGCATACTGGGGAATAGAGCCTTGCCCGCCGTAATTATGCTCAACTTTCGCTATTACTTCATTTGCCATCTTCTTATTTCTCCTTAATTTTCTTGGGGGTGATTTATTTCAGGCTCACCCCTCGGCCTTTGAAATTTATCACTCCTTTAAGGCTGAGTTTAGGCCACAACGGTTCCGTTTTCGTCAATGCTGTGAATACCAGCGAGAGCCTTAGAACTGCCAAGTGCCAGACAGCAATAGGCTGTCAACCTGATACCGGCAGCATCGTAATCTTCTAGGGCTTCCAGTTCCTTAATCTTGAAGAACTCAGACCCACCGGTATTTCCACCTACACATAGACAAAGCCCACCATCCATAATCTGACCGAACCGGATTGCATAGCAGCTACAAACACCGCTATCGTTGCCAGAATCTTTGTCGGTGGTATTGTCGGTTTCATTCAGCATGTAGTCAGATACCAAGATGCGAATACCATCGAAGTAATCAATCCTGGCACCGAACTCATTTTTACCGTAGGTGATAGAACCGACCGGTATAGTGCTGGCGATACCTTTTTCAAAGGCAGCAGCGCTTATCACGTTCCGCAGTGTTCTGGACATGAGCAATATGCTCGGTTTCGGTTTGCACATGTCAATTAGCTGCCTCATAATGGCGATACTAACTGGTGCAGCCGAACCTCCCATGTCATACCACTGAGAACTACCAAAAGCCTCCGAACCGGCAGCATCGGTATCAAACAGGTGCCCGATACCATCAAACTCTGCTGCATCGTTATCTACATCACCGTAGACAAACTTGTCCTCTAAGAAACTCAGACAGCCTTTAGTTAATGAGGACAGCACTATTGTTCGATACTCATTCGGGTCTTTATAAGTGTCCATGATGAACCGATCAAGAATACTCTGTCGTGCTATGCGCTTTAATTCCGCCTCTTTCTGTGTGGTGAAGTTCTGGTCTGCCGTCCACGGTATTTGTTCGTGAATGTTATAGAAGGCAGCAGTCGGATTGGTATATTCCCTGTTATATTTGACTGACTTTGAATCAATCACCATAACGGGAAGCTCATGCAAAAGCTGACCTTCCTCATAAATTTGCTGAACAACACCGGCAAGCAATTTAGACTGGACAAGTTTTTGTGCCTCATCCAAATTTTCAAAGTGACCAACTATAGCCATTTATTTCCTCCTATTTAGTTTTATGTAATTCTTCCCATCCGGCTTTAATCTTGCCTCTGGCAGAATCGGGTGTAGTCGTAACTACAGTTGGAGTAAGCCTGTCAGGGTTCGGTAATACTACTGGCGGTGCCTCCGCCCCTTTTACCTGCCCTTTCAGAGTTTCGGCTATACTCTCCATCTGTTCGGGGTCAGTCAATCCGTTCTGGTTAAAGAGCTTCAAAATAAGTTCCGCACTCACTCCGGTCTCTGTTTCAAGCCTCTTGGCCTCTGCTACTTTTCCCGCTTCGTTGAACCGTTCCAGCAGGTCTCGCTTCGATTCAATCTCTGCGTTGATGTTGGACAGTTCGGTTCTTGCGGTTTCAGTATCGGAGAACGTCTGGTACTTGCCCTCGACTGCTTTGACTTTTTCAGGGTCTCCGCTTAGTCTGGCTGCATCCAGTTCCGCGCTTTTCTTGGCCTCGAAAACCGATTTGTTAAGGTCATTGAATTTCGTTGTCAGGTCGTCAAGTTGCTGCTTATAAGTTGCGTTCTCTTTTGTCAGATTGCTAACCTGCTTGTCTAACTTGGAGTGCTTCTTATCCGCATAGACATCCATCGCCTTCTGCAAATCGACTAACTGTGCGTCTGGAGTGGAAACATTGTCTGTTGCCCCCGAAGGCTTCGGCGTTCCGCCGCCAGAAAGCGAATCCTTCGCAGAAGTCGCGTCCTTTTGTTCGATTGCCTTAGCGTCCGTTACCATGTGAATTAACCTCCCTCTCGTTTTTTATTAAGGTACGACCTTCGATATTTACACCGTGAAAAAATTGCACAAAACTTGTCAAGTATTGAACGCACGGAAGTAAAATAAGCAGAAAAACAGAGGTTACTGAATTGAATGTGAGACGGGATAGACCCTACGGAACAAAGCTAAGATTCGATATATGATTCGCGGACTGCTCGAAGATAGCGTATGCCCTCTGATAAATCTTTGAAGGCCACAACGCAGTCGCGGTCGGGAAACAGTATGATTATCGGATTGCAGACGTGAGCACCATAGAACCCGTTAGCCAATGCGTAATCATCGTAGACGGCGAAGGTGCCAGGGCGGATCGCCACGCAGTCCCGCCCATCATACTGATAGGTCTCGACATCGCCAATATGGTTATGCTCCACGTCAATAATTCTGGCCCAGGGAGCATGTAGGCGCTGGTACTGTTTATTGGAATGTGTCTGGTTAAAAGTAGACTGATAGCGCCCTTTGTGTATGGTAAACTCGGAATAGACAAAATCACCGACCTTGTAATTTATCCGTCCGCCGAACTTGATATAGATTAGTTTCAGGTGCTTGGCCTTTTCTCCGAGCCAGTCCTCGCCGGTCAGCAGGTTGTCAAAATACTCATGGTTTCCGAGTTTCAGTGTCAGAATCTTCCGGCGCATCTTTTTAATCGCTAGAACGTAAAGCCCTTTCTGTACCGAAATCGGTATCTGGTTATGAGAACTACCCATCTTTGAAGCCTGAATAATGTTATAGATGCCATCACCACCGACATTTGTAAAAACCCCTGGCTCATTAACAACCGTTTCGATATAACTCTGCCAGGAATCATAGTCTACGCCGAACTGTCCTAACTGCCAGTCGGCTGATTCGATAATCCCTATCGGTAATTGGGTAGCAATATTTATCGTGACTTCCTGGGGTAATCGCTGGTGATACGCCACCAGTTTATCTATCGCCTTGATAGCCTCGATATGCTCCTCTAAGGTTGAATCCGGCGGCAACTTAAAGTCCGATGTGATGTCCGGCGTTGTCTGTAATATATCCTCTTGCTCTTGCTCCCCGTCGGACAGCCCCACGTCACGATGGCCCATAGCAGACTGAAAAGAAGAACGGTTAATAAATCCTAAATCCTTTGCGGTTTTGTTGCGCCACTTCCGCGTAGACTTTCGGTAATCTTTCGCCAGCTTTTCCCATTCAGGAGTGCCAATGTCAGGTAGAAATACTTTTCCCATCTTTAGCCTCCTTCTGAAACTCTAACCAGAGTTCCAAAGTAGCCTTGTCCGGTTTCCACATTTTGTACTTCTCTACGCACCAAGCCTCGAACTTCGGCCAGTCCTTGATGATTTCAGGATAGAGAAA
>CAZJQG010000010.1:6500-19095 GCA_964548415.1 uncultured Dehalococcoidales bacterium
AACTCGACTTCTTTGTCGGCGCCTTCCGAATCACCGGAGAGCCGTATCAGACAGTCGCAATCTTTAAGCCAAGCATTATCGTACTCATACCAGAAAGAGATTTCGTGAGGATAAATGAAGTGCCAAAAGTGAGTAAGGTGAGGAACAAAGGGAATGATACCGAAGGATGATAACTGTTCGGCAAAGTCGATGACCCGCCGCACGTTCTGGCAAACGTCCCCCTTAGTATATGGCGCTGCCAGATAAACTTTTATCAACGTTTATTTCTCAATATCCATTTCTGCGCAAGTACACCTCCAATTACTCTGACTATCAATCCAAGCAAGAATATTATGTCACTAAATTTTAACGGTTTAATTTTGAATTTCATACCTGCGTTTGTCGCCCCCTATTTCGCTGGCTTATATCCCTTCTCCTTGACTAAGTAAGCATCGAAGTCAGGATTATCTATTCGGTACTGTTTCCGTGCCTTGCCGAGTGGCAGTTTGTTATAGGCATCGAGATACTTCTGAATATTGTCAGGGATGGTTGCCGCTACTTTCTGCGTGTCGATGTCCTTCCAGCCGTATTGAACTTGTCCCCACTCGTCGAATAGAGGATTGGCCTTGCGGTATTGCTTCCGTGCGGTCGCGTCATCTAACGCCTGATAGTCAAAGTAATTTCTCATCAGGCTTTGCGGTGGTAATCCAGTCTGCATTTTGTCGATATTAAGTCCGAGTTCGTTAGCCTTCTGCGCCATGACATCGTAGGCTTGCGTGCTCTGTACCTTGCCGCCATAACCCCATAGCCCTAGTATCGCATCTATTTCAGGATGTGTTTGTCTGTATGATTGTCTAGCCTTCGTATCTTTCGGGTCGATGTCCCAATACTCTGACAGCTTTTCTTTATCACTGGCTAACTGAATCAGGGCAGGGTCCAGTCCTCCTAGCAATTTCTTATCGTCGTACATCTTCTTGACAGTCTCGTATGTCGACCGTCCGTAGGTCTCAATGAAACCATCAATCGCCTGTTGCCTGGACTCGAAGTCAAACTCTCCATTTTCGTCAAGCCAGTCCGAGAAGGCGATACTGATGTACTGTTGGAGTGCCGAGTTCATAGACCAGTTATATTTGTCGCCACCTTCGGACGAAGCAGCCAGATAGTCATAGATAACCTTATTAGCGGGGTCACGTTCGATAGTATCGAGAGACGTACCGTACATCATGCCGGCCTCACTCCAGGCGTCACGGAATTGCTGGCCGGTCAGTTCCCCACTCTTGTATCGCTGAATCAGCGCGTTACCCCTGTCATAATAAATCTTCTTGGTCTCGTCCATCTGTGTTTGCCAATTCTTCCAGGTGTCGCTATCGCGTAACGTGCTGTCCGTCTGCGCCTGTGAGTATAAGGTCTCCAGTTCGGGATACATGGTTCTCAACCGAATCTGTAAAGCATCGGGTAACATGCTCCATTCCAATTTGCCCTTACCCTGCACGTCCAGAACTTTTTGAATCTCGGTATCGGAGTAGTAGTCTCGGAGAATATCTTCCGGTAGTCCGTTGATGATGTCCTTGCCCTTGTCGTAGAATTTCACCCAGGATGATTCAGGGAAGGTACGGAGACCGAATACCTCTGCCGGAATCACGGCTGCTCTGGCCGCACCTTCCGGTACTTCGTTTCCTCTTGCCAATACTGGAATCCAGGGATTGATACCCTGCTCCGCCCATATAGGCTCGAACCTTGTAGCAATATATAAGGCGTAGTCCTTCGGAGTTTCTATCGGATAGCCGAGATAATTTTTGCCGGACAGTAATTCAAAACCTGTGCCGACAACCGGTGAACTACGGCTGTACCACCAGTTGATAAACGGATTGTCCCGTATATTGATAGCCCCGTCTTTCATTATCCGTATCAGGTCAATAGGTTCCTTGCCTCCAGTCTTATTTACGCAAGCCGTGATGTTGCCGGACAATCGTAATAGCCCATACCAGAAACCGCCGATACCGAAGTTGTAATTACCTACCTTGATAGTCATAAACTGTCCGGTCGGCTTCCAGGTACTCTCTCCTGTTATCGGGTCGGTAGTCAGCCCGAAGCCGGCCATCACATCGTCGACCGATTGCTCATGGCTTTTACCTTCAAGCGTCGACATGGCATACTGGACACCGCCGTACATAATGCCGCCCGCCGCAATCATGCCGCCAATCGCTTTTCGTGCTTCGGCGCCCGTGAACCCGCCCCTGAATATGTCGGACAGAACGGACAGACAGGACCGCGTATAGTTCGGTGCAAACCAGACAAAGCTATTTTCTAACTGTCTGGCTGTCAACGAAATCCCTGCCGCTTCGGAATTGAAAACTCCCGTTATCCTGTCGAGAGTTCGGGCCAGGTCAAAACCTTTACCATTGGCAATCGCTTTCGGAGACAGTATCTTCCAGAACTCATCGCGTACTACTTCGGTCGCTGTGCAGAATGACAGGTTAGCCCTATCATAAAACGGCAGGGTGCTTAGTCGTTCGGAGATTCGAGATTCCGCACTTATCAAATAGTCGGAGACCATTTCAGATCCGCCCATCGCCAGACGTTGCATAACAGATTTTGAGTTCTGGTTGATATACCGTGCCGCAATAGACGGGTCGAAGTAGATAGCGGCGGACATACCGAATCCCTTGAACCAGGAACCCATCATCTTCATACCTTCGGCCGGATTGGTGACTAAATGACTGAACGCCAGACCAAACGCCGGCATACCCTGAATTGCCATAGCGGAAACGTCAAGCGATGCTTTCATGGTTCGGAGAATACCGGACATTTCCGAAGTTATCTGAAAACCTAAATGACCGCCCTTCTGCTCGAAGTAAGTCTTGAAGGCGTCAAGAAATTCCTGGGTATACATCTTCCCACCGGCGAACGGTTGCGGCAGATATCCCATGCCGATAGCAGGCTGCCGAGCCAGTTCTAAGGCGTGGGTATATGCACCTTTGCCCTTCCACCATTCAGGCTTTAATGCCTCGATAGCGGTTGTTACTTCCTTGCCGAGATTCTTTAATGCTTCCTTATCCCCAATGGCAGCCACTAACCTTTGATAGAGTGCAGGATCGCGCCTTTCGATAGCGGCCAGTACCGCACCTGGTAAAGATTCGCCTCGTTTCACTCTCTTTATGGCCGATGAGATGTAGCCGAGGTCAGCGACTTGTTTTTTAATTGCCGTCCATGCCGCCGATTCCCGCGGGAACCGAAACTCCATTATCTCTTTAGCAGTCGTACCAAGTTTCTCTACGTACTTTTCAAACCGACCGTCGGCTATCTTCTTAAACGCTTGCTGAATATAATCCCGTATCAGGAGTTCTGGATTGTTGGCGTAACGCTTGCCAAGTTCGGGATGTTCGGAGAAATACTTGATACCATCGGCCATCGTGTCAAACCGTCGGGGCTTCTCGTATGCTGGTTTAGCACCTATCCGACCGCCGCCACCAGGTCTAACCTTCGGTACGTTCTTAGCCTTCGGCGCGTCCTGTACGACACGGTGTACCCAATCCTCTATGACATGCTCCGGTGGCACTCCCTCTTTAACCAACAGGTTATACATCACGCCCTGGACTTCGCGGAACTTCCCAACGTACCGTAGTCCTTCTTCAAAACCAGTCCAGTTATAAAGTTGCGGCTGTGAGAACACATGCTCTAAAGTACCGGCCTCCGGTATGCCCTTGTAGTACGGATTGATTCTAGCCTTCATGCCTTCGGAGATTGCCTTGTCATCGAAGCCAAAAAACTTGACGGGGTTCTGTGTAACCGACCGTAACTCTAAGACTTTGGCCGCAGCCGCATTAGCGCCGCGCCTTGTCATTTCGCCATGCACTACGGCACCACGTCCGACCGTATCTAAAATATCTTCGGCTGTTCGGGATATAAGTACACGTCTGCCAAGCCCTGTTTCGATTACCTTCTTAGCCCCTGGAACTTTAGCGATGGTATTTATTAAACGTCTCTGCCAGTTATCCTTCAGGGTTTCGTCCAGTATCATGTCTGACGTCGGCAAGTCCATAATGTCCTCTAAGTGCTTTGAACCTTTGAGTAACTGGTCTGTTGCCGCTTCCCCTAACTTTGCTCCGACCTGCTCCAGTCCTCTAAATCCTGCCTTCGCCAGATTCTCCGGTATGTACGTCAGTCCTTTCTCCGTGGCCTGGACAGCAGCCGCCGAGTATTTCAGTGCCTTGCCGATAATCGGTATCTTGCTTGTGAAGTTTGCCGCTTGCCCTACCACTTCGCCTATCGGAATCAAGTATGCAGGGTTCAGCCATTCCTCGGCAGTAACCACCTTCTTGAAACCTGGCATTTGTTCTTCTTTATAAACATTCCACGATTCGGAAACTTCATCGGAAAAGAAAGCACCGACACCGTACTTTTTTACAGCATCGGCTAGGATCTGATCGGACTTCTGTATTTCAAGGTCTCTCATATCCTGTTGAGATTTTAGATATGCCTGTGAACTAGGAGCATTGGGATTTTGTGAAGCATATTGTGCGGCCTTTTCTTCAACTCCTGGTGCTAATTTCGCAGTTGATATTGTTCCTATTGCCATTTGAGAGAGTGCATGAGAAGCCAATATAACAGTTGCTTCCCACGGTCTGTCAATAAGGTTTTCAAAGAAACTGCCGACGACGTTCAGCGCCGCACCTACTTTTGTCGGCGCCAGCCACTCCATCAATTTACCAGGAAAGTTTTTAATATCCTGTAGGCTATTGCCACGTTCAGGATTAAACTCTACCTGCGCTGGTTTCGTACCCCATTCGGTATCGAGGAAACTCTGCCATGCCTGACCTATCAGGGCAAACGGAGATTTCTTCGTCTCTTGCTCCGGCATAAAGATAACGTCGATGTCCTGGTCCGACATACCCATACGTTTCAGGACAGACCGAGATGCAGCCGTATCTCCAATGCTACGGAACTCATCAACGAATTTCTGCGGGTCGGTATCGGCCCAGGTTATCAGTTGGTCTATATCTTGATTCGGAAATAACCCGCCGAGGTCAGTAACCAGTTGCTCCGATTCTTTTAATTCTGTGTCCGTCCATTCTTTACCCTGCGGGTCAAAGTATTTCTGGTCTTGGGTTACTTTCCAGCCAGAATCAGAAATTGCGTTACCTTCGGTGTCTATGTGCCAGCCATCGGGTAAGGCCGTCTCTTGCGTAACTGGTGACGTTACAGGGAGTTCTGGAGAGGGTTCAGGTTGTGGTGCAGCAAATACGCCACCCATTTCTTTCTTGACTTGCTTGGTTCTTTGCAGATATTCCCCACCGGTCGCGGCCTGTCCGTAGGCTTCCACCGCTTCACCCTGCCACTTGTTACCGTCTTTGAAGTAACCCTGTTCTTTTTCGTCCCAGGTGTAGCCGGCCTGCTGTAACTGACGGTGAGACGGATTAGATATTAAACTCTTTGACAGAGCCATTATCTAAACTCCTAACTTTTGTGGTTTAACGAACGGGAATAAACTTTTCTTGGTTGACACTGTACTAACCGATGGAACTGGTGCCATCGGTACTGGCTTCTCCGGCGCAGGTGGCGCAGGGAAAGCAGGTGGTGCTGGTACGACATTGGCATTACCAGCCGGACCGACGCTAAAAGTTTTCAGAAAGTTCAGCAGGTTAGACGGTGGTCCCTGGCGTGTTGAAGGCACGACGGGATTCCGACGCTTTTTCAGATTAGCCATAAATTGACTGTAGTACGTATCATCAAACGGCATGACTAACCTCCTTCTGGCGCCTTTATGTTCCGGCGTCTCATCTGCTCTCTTGCCGGACTCCCCTTCGGCATTAACTGTAATCCGGTCGCTGGCGCTGGCTGGCTAGGCGGATTACTTACTTCACCGTCGGCGCTACCGGCACTCTCTTTGATAACTTCCGCCAGTTTGTTATCAATATCGTTCGGAGAATCTTTGAGCATTTCGCCGCAGTAAAGTTCGGCCGCAGGACTTGAAAGTTTGATTGCCATATCGCGTGCTCTTGCCCTCATAACTTCCGGCACGTCTCCAATGTGCAGAATGTTTTTGTAAATCCATTCCGGCGGCAGACCGAGAGCCATCGCGGTATTCGCTATCGTCATGTTGGCTATGCTTTCTTCCGGTGATTCCGCCCAATAGTCGCAGTTGATAACGAAGTTCTTGTCTTTGAAATCTTCCGGCTTCCAGTCGGTAATCTTAAAACCCTGCCCCTGTAAGTCCGTCTGATAGCCACCCATGACGAACTGTTGAATCAGGTTATATCCGGCCATAATTCGGAACGTTCTCTTAGCCATGAGACGCGGTACGAAGTGCTGATCGCCTTTGGCCGTCAGTTCCTTAATCGCCACGGCTGAAAGTTCAAACGGTAATTGTCCGTGCTGAATGTTGGAGAACGTGGCTTCCTGAATACGCATAGAAACCTGGCCGAACCAGGCTTGACACGCTTGCCCTACATCTCGAATAGGCCAGCTTCCTACTGATTCGCCTTCCTCTAGAGAAATCTGCGTACCGAATCCCTCTGGTAACTTTGGTAATACGCGACCGGATTTCATAACCCCCACTACCGGCGGCATGAACCCCATCCAGTTTTGAGTAGACCAGCCGGTGCCTTCCCTGTTGGCCGTCTCGTACATATCACGAACACCGCCGAAGATACTTTCGTACTGATACTTGACCGCATCTTCAACGGAAAGTGCCGTCAAGAATGGCGCCGTCGGGCAACCGACAACGATAACAAAGTTCATACCCATATTGTGAGTTTTCGGTTCTCCAACCGTCGAGCCATTGACCTTGATTATTTCCTGGTCGACGGTATAGATGTCCTGGACTTTGGCCGTCTTACCGGAAACAGTATATCCGTACCGGACAAAGATTTCGTCGGCCGGCATGGTCGATTCGATAGAAGCAATACGACAACCCTTAACACCCTGGACATAAATAACCGAGTACGGGTCTAACGGGATTATCTCCGGTAGCCATAAATCTGTTTTAGGGTCATGGTAAAGTATCACACGGCCGTCGGCTGCACCTTCAACGCAGGTCGTAAAATTATGTGCGGCCTCACTTGTCTCCTGATTCTGATATACAAGGGTTTCGTCAGCCCTTGTAAACAACCAGTCCAGAAACTTCTCGGCGCTGTCGTTGACTTCTTCTTCGGCGCCGGAAATCTCCAGCCTTCTCTTAGCCGTTCCAAGAATCCGAATCATGGCATCGGCATACAGTCGTGAATCGTTCAGGGTAACGTTGTTGATTCCCTTGTGCTGTTTTTTATTAAGGTCAGTAAAGATGTATTGCTGTAGGAAGTACCTCTTGTCGAGGTCGTCTTTTATACGGTCGAGGCGCGGTTTCAAGTACGTCCGTGCGTTATCAAGTTGCCGTGTTATTTCGTCCTTGCCTAAGTTTTTAATACTGTCTATTATTGACATACTTCACACTCCTAAAAGTAACGGTCTACGGGAACTTCCGTTGACTTTGGTGTGACTTCTCGACACAAAACCGCATTGGCTCCGGCGATAATGCAGTCGTCCGTCTGCATAGTTGAGACATATTTCGACCGTCCGGTCTCTTTGCTGGACTGCAATATCCATCCGGCCATCTCGTTAATCGTCTGCTTGTCTCTGATACGGAGACCGTTTCGGACTTCAACGGCGAACTGCATCAGCCGAGTTTGCTTGTTCGCTTCGTCCTCAATCAGTCCGAGTTTATCTTTCTTGCTGCAATAGATACGGTCACGGTATCTCTGTGCGACAAGTGCTTCCAGTATCATTTGAGACCAAGCATCGGAACCCATAACCAGCATCGGCCGTCCGTACTCTTGAAGCAGGGCGTGAGCATGGAATGAGAATATATCCGGTGTCATGGAGTTTGACCGCAGTATCGCCACCAGTTCCTTATCGAAACCGTCCGTACCGAGTATGAAGATGACCGAGTTATTACCGCCGCGACCTTCGGCGCCGTCACCACCGGCATAGTATTTAATTCGCGGGTCCGGTTTGCGGAATATGATTACCCCGTTAGCCCTGACCTCTGCCGGTTCCTTCATGTCCTGGACACACCGGTCGATAGCGGCCGCATCAAACAATCCTTCGCCCTCGATACTGCCGAGTGCGTCCTGTAGATTGCGCGGGTAGTCACGCTTAAACATCCACTTCGGGAAGTAGTCGCGTTCCTCTTTGACATACCAGTCGGCATCACGCCCTGGTACGACGTAGTACGGGAAGAAGATAGCTTTACATCGGGTTTCACCGGCTAAAGACCGGCGGAACTTACTCTTGAAATGAGTATCGGCGGCAGCCGACGGCGTTGACATATCGAGAGCAGACAGCGCCCGTTCGATAGTCGGCCGGATATGACCGTAATTGGTTTCGGCGTATTTATGAAATTCAACCTCGTCGCGCGTGGCATGAGTGAACGTATAGCCGACACCGGCGTCCTCGGTCGAAGGCAGCGCCATAATTTGAGCACCCGTCTCCGGAAATGTCATCAGTTCCATGCCATCTTTTTGTCCTACTCGGTTCTGTAACCAGTTCGGCAGTCGGGAATTTATGAAACGGCTTTTGTCCAGCAGTACGGCCGCTTCCTTCTCACCACGTGATAGACAGAGCACGTTGGCATGAGGCCGATAGGTCAGCCAACAATGATAGAGTGCCGCCGTCCAGCTACACCATGCTTGTTTTGTTTTAAGCAGGTCCACATACCGATATGTCAGCAGACTTTGAATCAAGTATTTGTTATGCGGCATCCACTGAAACGGAATCTCACTGGTCGTCGCCTCGTCCTTAATGGTGGCGTACTTTGAGAACTCGAATATGTCCACCATGCAGGTATTGAAACGGTGCGCCTGTGCTTCAAGATTCAGGGTTTCAACTACCATCTTTAACTCCATATTGTTCGGGGACATAGATTTGAACTTCCGTTGGTTTCGGGTCCATTGGAACCGATACTTGCTGGTCGGGAATTGTTACAGGTGGGTTATTCCCACTTTCTAACTTCGGCAGTTCCGGTACTGGTATTTCCTTAAACTTTGCCTCTGCAATCTCGATACTGTTTGTCTTTTTTTGAACTTCTATGAAGTCCTGTAATTGTCGGTAGAGGCTAATCAGTCTTGGAGAATCCAGATCCACCTTCGCGTTTATCTCCGCATCTATCGGTTGCTTGGGTTTGCCGTCGACCTGCTGAATTAACTCTTTGAGAATTTCCTTATTGGAGCCTTCGCCTATCTTAATATCAAAGGTTTTTTCACAATGAGGGCAGATGACATTAGTGGCCTTGCCCTGGGCGACTGAAATGGCAATCCGCATATTGTCGGGGTGCGCCGTCATCAGTAGCTTGTGGGCCCGTTCCCTTTGCCTTTCTGCCTTTGCCTGTTTTGTTCGTCCGTCTTTTTTGACTGTCTCTTTTTTCATCTCACAAAATTTATTCCTAACTGTTCTAAGACTTGGTGTAATCCGTGGCCGACACGGGCAACCTGTTCTTCCGACATCATATCGTTGTTACATGGCGCAAATCGGATGTTTCTTTTTCCAGTCCTTACTTGCCTTCTCCCAGGTCGGCGTCCGTCCGCGCGTCCGTAGCCAGTAAAGTAATTTCGTGAACATTTTATTTTCCTATATATCTCAAAAACTCCACGATAAACCAGCCGCCTACGGACAGGGCTATCGGGAAAATAACGATCATGGCTTTAATAACGGCATTGTTAAAAGAATTGTTTTTGGTACACTTCTCGATGTTGATTAGTTTTGAAATCATGACGGTAAATTTATCATCGACCGTAATTTCCTCCATCGGCTTGCCGGTCAGTCCTTCCCAATCTATACCGTTACCTGGCATTGGCGTCCTCCAATTTTCACTTTATCTAAATCACATCCGTACCTATGTCCGTTCCCGTTCCTCTTATTTTGAAATCGTCTGCGCTTCCATACTTCGGGATCGCCTCTCTCGGCCGACTTGCCCTGTAAATCCCACTGTTGCGCGCAAAGAGAACAATACTGACGGTTGGCCTTAACCCATGTTGAAAACCCCGTTATGGCGAACAACTTAAATCCGAAAGTCGCAACGGTTGTCGTCCCCCCGCACATCGGACACGGACAGAACGGCCCCGCCAGGTCCTGCGCGCGCGCCGGATACCAGGCGTCGAGTAACGCCCCTTCCCCAATCTCCCTCAAGAACCGTTCAACATTCGTCTCGACGTTCTGCATTTACCCCTATCCTCCGGTAAACATCTGCACCGCGCACGACACGACCGAAAACAAAAACAGCCCCAGGAAAACACCCACGGCCACTTTCAAACAATCTCTCCACTTCACGGTCTGACTACCTCATACTTGACATAACCTTAATTCAGACTTTTTAACGTTAGCGGTGCGAGGACTACCTTGAATATAATAAAAGAACAGTGTTACGGGACACCCCCCAGGGACTGATAGAACGTTTTTAAATGCTATAAAATTTGCTCTGATAGACCAGAACCAGGACTTTAATACAATCCTGAACGTGTTTATAGCGTCAGAACTATACTTCTGTACTCTCTTAGTAATCCGGTAGTTCCAGGTGACTATTGAATGACAAGGTTGGGACTCTAACTTATGTGAAGGGGCCGACGCCCCAGGACTACCCCACCCCACACGCAGGGTGTTGGATAGACAGAGTAAGTTGGAAGTAATTAGTAAGAGTATATTATATATATATACTTTAAGAGAGAATACGTTCATTACACATTCACGCTTATCTTATTTAATAACGTTGGATATTCTACCTACGTTCTACCGTTATACTTTTACATTTATTCGTCAAGTTTTAATCGTGTCTGTACTGATTACCGGCGGACCTGACAGCTCATAACTAGCCTATTTACTTCTTCTTCCTACGGAACAAACGTAACCATTGTTTTGTCTTTGTCCGGCCGGATGATCTACTGGCCGCGTCCTGGCCGTCCCGGATGGCAGGTCTCCCGGTGTCAAATTCTATAAGCAATTATTCTATTATTCTTTGGTGATAACTTGGCCGGATTGTGCAGATTTATTACTACTTTTAGCTTCAAAAAAAGTTATGAATTATCTACATTCAAATCGAAGCTATAAAACTTTAATTCTCGAACGTAAACATAGCTTGACAATATTTTAAGTGTCATGATATAAATATATCATCAGCATAAAAGCTGAAATAGATTTTAGATAGGAGATGTATAGATGTTAGAAGCAGAATCAATCTTAGTACAACAAGGCAACGTTTGTCCTGATTGCCGCGTCCAGTTTCCACTGTCCTATAACTTCTGTACGCTATGCGGCCTACCACTTCCGGCCATGTGCTTTATGCCGGATGATGCACCAGAGTTTAGCAACACGGAAATATCAGAAGCACAGCGCCAGGACAAAATAGCAGCACTCCAGGACTATCTACAGAACGAGCCGGTAGCAACCTATCGCGGCAAAGTTAGCGGTCAACGCCGGCCCTTAACCAGCCTACTTGTTAACGGTGGTATGCCGGAATCATTACCAGTACGTCAGGCCACCATGACAAACCAGGGCAAGAAACCATCAGCCTGTAACGTTAATAAACGCCGTGTACCTACGGCCTACTGTCTCGACCAGATACGCGACCACTTTGGGGATCGCTTTGATACTGTCAATGATTTAGCGGAAACCATTGAGCAAGTCGGCCAAGCACAACGCAGACTGAAAGAATTGAGAGGGTATTAGAATGAAACAAAGAATCTTTATTTATGAAACCACCTGTATCAGATGCGGTAAAAAAATCTGCACCACAAATCGTTCCATATACGGACTTGACGAACTCAAAACTAAAGTAGCCCATGTATGCCAAGACTGTGATCCCGCGTTAATCAAAGCGCCGGACGGCGGCGACGCCGGTATGCAACTCGACATATTCGGCGGCAAACATTTAGTACAGACCTTTGCCAATGAAGTAACGGCAGAAGCAGCCGAGATAATAAAATCAAAAGGGGGAAAGTAAAATGGAAACGACAAAGGGAATTTGGACAGTTGCTTGTGACAGTTATGGGCATGTGCAACATTCTAGGAAAGCATGTGTATTTGCCTATGATGAATCGGGGAAAAAAGTCGGACCGACAGTGGCACATGCTATCGCGAACTGGAATGACGCCCATCTTATCTCAGCCGCACCACAGATGTACCAATCTCTAAAAGAACTGGTGTGGATTGCAGAAGCAACACATGGCGCACATGACCGAGTATCAAGGGCTAAGGCGGCACTTGCTAAGGCAGAAGGGGAGGTGCAACCATGCAACAAACAATAGGCAAGTTTTACAACGACCAGTGTCCATTTACTTTAGACAGTGAGCAACAACGGGTGTTCCGATATACTACATACGGTGGGCCATTTGGTGCTACAATGGCGCCGGTCGGTGGTACAGATTGGTTAGACAAACACCTAAATAAATATCCTGGCGGTCGACTACCGGAACAGAATATGACCAGACGAATAGTGAGGTAGATTATGAAACAACCAGAAAAGCCAAAAGGTTTCCTGCTAAGACTACCGGCGGACCTGATGAAAAGACTGCAACATGCACAGATAGACAGTCAGTACAACAGCCTTAACGCCTGGATAGTAGCGGCGATCACGGAAAAACTAGAGAGG
>CAZJQG010000010.1:19195-66173 GCA_964548415.1 uncultured Dehalococcoidales bacterium
GTACAACAGCCTTAACGCCTGGATAGTAGCGGCGATCACGGAAAAACTAGAGAGGACTAAAGCCACGACAAAAAGGCACTTGACAAAGGGTGTATAATATACTTATAGATTAGTAGACACAGATGGATAGAGTAAACAAGGCAGACCATAACTACTCAACGAACGATACTGAATTAGCCGTATTCCTTGTTGCTTGTGGTGCTGAACTAATCGGCGCTGATAACGTACCAACCAACGGCCGGAAGAATATCAACTTGAAACTCACACCGGAGCAACGGGAGAAAATATCATCGTTCAATGACGGCTCCGCACAGGTCAATGTACTGGCCTACAACCGAGCTAGAAACCGCGTCCTCGATAAGGTCAAGGGTGGTATGTGATGGACAGGATACGTAACTCGGCTTACAGGTTACTTAGCCCTTTGATTTAGGTTCGCGGTTATAGTCGGTTTTGGAAGGAGGCATAGACACCATGCCGGTGTCGGTGGTTTATTGAGGTACCATGCCCGACTGCAAGGTACCGTCGACCTGTTTCACTTTGCCGTCGACGTTAACCATCCAACTGCTTTTTAGATTGCCGCTTATATACAAATCGAGAACGCCCTGGTCCGTAGGTGTAATAGGCGGAGACGCCCTGCTGTATTTCATAGGCCTTGCTGGTCTTCATTTCTTGGGACGCGCCGCTAATGAACCTGATAATGCCCAGCGTAGCTACACCGGTTAGACCGAAGACGATGACCATAACCAGCATTACTTCTATCAGAGTAAATCCTGCCTTACCGTACAAGAAACGGTCGATTATCGAGGACGGCTCCTGTTTTTTTCATGCGCTATCCTTCACGATTTACCGAGCAATATTCTGCCATAGCCTCATCAGGAAAACATGGCTAATTAGCACTATTTCAGTATATCGGTCGGTAGCATCAATCAGAGATTACTTAAGTACCTGTAATATATTTTCCATGTAAATTGCTGCGGGCCCCGCTAAACTTTTCAGCTTTTCCTTCGTTCTGTTAAATGTCCACTATGAATTCTTTAGCCCCTGAACTACGGGAATTTATTTTGTTTTGCGCTGAACGTCGCGGCGCCGGATGGCCTGTTATTTATGACGAAATGGCACTGGTGGCTGGCCAACGACTCTACAAGGGGTGGGGGCGAGCTGAGCTGGAACAGATGGGGCTTTCACTGGCGTTGGATAGCCTGGATAGGACGCTCGAACTGGTGAGATGGGCAATTGCCCAAAAACATAGTATCTGAATTTCTCATTTCCACAGCAAACTGCTAAAATACCCGCCGTATTTCTACATCAGATTCGTAACTATGGAGGTTAGTCATGTTTATTAAAAGGGCAGTCCCCGTTTGCATAGTCCTGGCGATTCTACTTTTCATTACACCGCTGCTCAGCTGTACGTTTATCAATCAGAAGGTTATCCCCGACATTACAGCTGTTAAAGTTCAAAATCCAAACGAAGCGAACAGTTCCCAGAATACCCCCTCGGTCGATGTCAAACTGCCGGCCGAGTTCAGTATTCTAAGCGAAGCCTGGCAGGCATTAAATGAAAACTATGTAGATAAGAGCCTGCTGGATCCGACTAAGCTGAGCCAGGGCGCCGTCAGGGGTATGATGGATTCGCTCGACCAGTTCAGCTCCTACGCCAGCCCGGATATCCATAAGTTGGAGATGAGCAATCTTGACGGCAAATTCGAGGGTATCGGCGCCGTTATCAGTATGAAAGATAATCAATTAACAGTGGTATCTCCGGTGGCGGACTCACCGGCGCAGAAAGCCGGTATTAAGCCGGGAGATAAAATTCTGGAAATCGACGGACAGCGGACTTCGACTCTGAGCCTGATTGAGGCTACCTTTAAAATTCGGGGCACTGCCGGCACTACGGTGAAGTTGCTGGTACTTCACGAGGGTGACAGCGAGCCAGTCGAGCTTTCCATAGTACGCGCTGAAATTTCAGGCAAGAGCGTTTCCATGGAGATGCGCGATGACGGTTTCGCCTATATCCAGATTACCCAATTTCTGCAGTCCACCGGTGACGATTTGAAGCTGGTTTTGCAGCAGGCTTTAGATCAAGGGGCTAAGGGCGTGGTGCTCGATCTCCGCAACAATCCCGGAGGGCTACTTACTGCCGCGTCTGATGTCACCAGTCAATTTCTGGCTATGGGGATAGTAGTCAAGGTAGTGGACAGCGCGGGGAATGAAACCCCTATGACGGTGAAACGAGGCGGCATAGGTACCCATTTGCCCATGGTTGTCCTGATAAACAACGGCAGCGCCAGCGCCAGTGAGATAGTTGCCGGCGCCCTGCAAGACTACGGGCGGGCTAAACTCATAGGCAGCCAGACCTTTGGTAAAGGCAGCGTACAGATTATTCATCCTTTAAGCGATGGTTCTGCACTACACATAACATCTTATAAGTGGCTTACGCCCTTAGGCAGGCCTATAGACGGCGTAGGGCTAACCCCCGATGTGCCATCAGAACTTAAGGACCAGGAGCTTGTAGACTGGGCTGCGCAGTATCTTAAGGATAGCATCCAGGCTGACCTTTTCGACTTCGCGTTTAGCTAGCTCTCGATAGTATCCTTGGTGCTGGGTATTCTGCCGGCTATGCGTTCATCCAGGCGGGTAGCAGTATCGAGCGCGCGCGCCAAAGCTTTGAACAAAGCTTCCGACTTGTGATGGTCATCCATTCCGCTCAGTAGCCTGGCCTGTATGTTTAGCTTGGCTTCAGAAGCGAAGGACACAAAGAAGTGGCGAATAAGGTCAGCCGACATGTTTTCGATACTTTTGTCGTCAAAGACGGCTTCGAATCCGGTGTAGCCCCTGCCGCTGATATCCAGAGCTACCAGCGCCAGGGCGTCATCCATGGGCACCACGGCATGCGCCATCCTCACTATACCGCGCTTATCTCCGAGTGCCTGATTGAAGGCTTTACCCAGGCAGATAGCCACATCTTCCACCACGTGGTGCTGGTCGGCCCCATTGGCTGAAAGCTTTATATCGAATATTCCGTGCTGGGCTATTTGACCGAGCATGTGGTCGAAGAACCTGATGCCGGTCGTAATTTCGGACTGCCCCTTGCCGTCGATATTGAGTTCCACCTTAATGGAAGTTTCTTTGGTTTCCCTGGTCACGGTAGCTTTTCTATCTGCCATATTTTCAACCTCGCGTTATTTTTAGACAAATGCCATTTTAGCGCTTTCGTTTTAGCGCGGCAATCAATTTATCGGTGTGCTCTGGCTTGCCCACGCTGATGCGCAGACAGTCCCGCAGTTGCGGTGTATCGAAGTAACGGATGAATATCCCCTGTTTCTGCAATTCTTTATGTATGGCGGTCGCGTTGCCTTTAAGCACCCGGCACAAAATGAAATTGGACTGAGAAGGATACACCTTTAACCAGTCAAGCTGTCCCAGTTTTTCCATCAGCCGTTGGCGCTCTTTCAGAATGACTTTAATGGTGCCTCGCAGGTAATCCAGGTCCCCGAGCGATTCAAGAGCCGCCAGCTGTGCCGCGGCATTAACGTTGTACGGTTGTTTTATTTTCATGAGATATTCGACCATATTAGCTGGGAAAATGCCGTAGCCGACCCTGAGCCCCGCCAGTCCCGCCCACTTGCTGAAAGTGCGGAGCACGATTAGATTCGGGTATTTATTGACCTGGGGCGCCATAGTCACCCCGCTGAACTCGTAGTAGGCTTCATCCACAACCACCACGGCCTTAGCCTTCAGCAGTTCGAGTATTGCAGTCTCGGGAGTTATGTTGCCCGACGGGTTGTTCGGCGAGGCGATGAAAATTACTCTGGCTCCGCCGCTTATAGCCTTAAATGACCTGGCTACGTCGATGGAGAAGTCGGGCTTCCGCGGAATGCTGACCACCTTGCCGCCGCAGACATCGGTGCTAAATGGGTACATGCCAAAGGTCGGCGGGCAGTTGACAACCCTATCGCCTGGCTTTAAAAATAGCCGCAGAATCAAATCGATTAGCTCGTCGGAGCCGCTGCCGGCCAGTATATTTTTGACACTCACCCCCGTATATTTTTCCAGCTCTTTTCTGAGTTCCCGCTGTTCCGGGTCAGGATAAATATGGTAGTAAGCATAGTCAGCCAGCGCGTGTTTCACCCTCGGCGAACAGCCGTACGGATTTTCGTTGCCGTCCAGCTTGATGACCTCTGTTTCGGATATTTCCAGGCGCCGAACCAGGACATTAATCGGCTGGATGGGCACGTACGGAGGCATGGCCTTGATCTCCGGCCTGACCAGCTTTTCTATATCTTCAGGTGAAATCATTTCTTATTTTTCCTGGTACCTTCTAATCTAAGCCTGACGGCCTGGGCATGACTTTCGAGCCCCTCGGCCTCAGCTATGGTTATAGCCGCCTGAGCCACCTCTCCGGGGGCTTCGTCGAGACCGATAACATTGGTTATTTTCATGAAGTCGGAGATGCCGAGCGGCGAGCTGAAACGAGCGCTGCCGCCGGTAGGCAGCACGTGGCTGGGTCCCGCAACATAATCGCCGAGCGCCACCGGTGACATGCTACCGATGCAAATGCAGCCGGCATTTTCTATTTTGGCTGCATAGCTCCCCGCGTCCCGCAGCATCAATGAGACGTGCTCCGGCGCGTACAGGTTGACCAGGGCGATGGCTTCGTCCGGGCTCTTTACCACGGCTATAATTCCAGACTCCAGGGCCTTGGTGGCGATTGTTTTCCGTGCCAGCCTATTAAGCTGTCTCTTTATGGCTTCAGTCACTGCCGCAGCCAATTTTGGCGAGGTAGTAATCAGTATAGCTAAAGCCAGCGGATCATGTTCCGCCTGGGCTAATAGGTCGGCGGCGCAGAAAGAAACATCGGCCGTATCGTCGGCCACTATCATTATCTCGCTGGGCCCGGGCAGGCTTTCTATGTCTACGGCACCGTACACCATTCTTTTGGCGGCAATCACAAAGACATTGCCCGGCCCGCAAATCTTGTCTACCTTGGGTATGGTTTCAGTTCCGTAGGCCATGGCGGCGATAGCCTGAGCGCCACCAACTTTAAAGATGCGGTCGACCCCGGCGATATCCGATGCCACGAGGGTTGCCTCCCGAACGGCCCCGTCCTTTCCAGGCGGCGTGGCTACGAATACTTCTTTAACTCCGGCCACGCGCGCCGGAACAGCTGTCATCAGCACTGTGGAGGGATAGGCAGCCCGACCGCCGGGGACGTAGATGCCGACCCGTTTCAGCGGCCTGATCAGGCAGCCGAGACCTCCGGTTAAAAAGCCGGGCTCAAGCCGTTCCCGGCATAGCCTGTGGAACTGTTCTATTCTGGAAGCGGCCAATTTCAGTGCCGACACCAGTTTTTTATCGGTGGACTTATAAGCATCCGAAATTTCTTTTTTGGACACTTCCAATGATTTTAGTTCCGCTCCGTCCAACTTTTTGGTGTAGGCGATAAGTGCTTTATCCCCATTAGCCCGTACTTCAGACAGTATTCGTTTGACGGCAGCCTCCGATGACTCATCGAACCGAGGTACTGCTCGGGTCAGCAGCGGCCTAGCCTTTTCAAAACCTTCGACTATTTTCATATCAATTATCCGGGACAGCCCGTCTGAAAGTTGCCATCAAGGAGTCAATCCTCTTTTTCTTAGAGGGAATTCCCAGGCTGTATTTATTACCGATAAGACAGGCGGTCGATTTCATTATCGTATCCAATATCTTAAGGTTGTGCTTGGCCAATGTCCTTCCCGTCTGGGTGTTCTCTATGAGCAGGTCGGCGTCCTCGGGCAGGAAAGCCTCGCTGGCACCCCAGGTCGGAATCAACTTATACTGGCCAACACGTTTATCACGAAGGTATTTATCGGCCATGTTTATATATTCCGAGGCTACCCGAATTGGCACCGCCCTAAAATCGTGTGCCCGTTTGAATTCATCCATATCGGCGGCAGGGAACTGTTCGGGGACGACAGCTACAATTCTCACCTGGCCGAAGCCCAGGTCTGACAGTTCAGCCACTGGGCTCGCCGGAAAGCGACTAACATGATCGAGCAGCCAGTCTTTTCCTGTTATGGCCAGGTCAAAATTACCGTTGGCTACCTGGAGCGGCATGTCCTGCGGTCGGATGACCTTGGCCATTAGCCAGTCCTCTTCGAATACCGGCCGGCGACTTAAATTATCTTCTGAATAACCTAGGATATGCAGCCCTGCACGGCTGAGCAATTCTGCAGCTGGCGGTTGCTGATGCCCGTCAGGAAGGGCCAGCCAGACCTTGTCCTTATTCGTGCTGGGATGATAATCGTTTGAGCTTTTTCTCGACTGGGTTCCGATTTTAAGCCACGGTTTGTCCGGCATTTCAAGAGCCCGGCTTAAATAGTTCATTATCCGGCTGACATTTTTAGCCTGCCAGCTGTCTCTATTAGCGATTAGAAATGCGGTGGAAGGAATCAAAGTTTTCAGTGGTATAAGGCTCTGTGATTTCAATTCCGATTCGTCCTTAGCCCAGGTCAGCGCTAGGTCTGCGTTCTCGGGAGGGTAGGCTTCAGCCGCTCCCCACACCGGAAATATACTGAACCTTTTCAATCTCAGTGCCAAGGCTGCCAGTTCCGCCAGGTTAGGGTACTCGGTTACAATTCGCAACATATTCTGCGCAGCAGCTAATGTCCGCAGACTGCTTATATTACCATACCGGCTGGCCGCCAGATACAGGTTCCCTTTGCCGTAAGCTAGGTCGGCGACTTTTAAAACGTTGCTGCTGGGGTACTTGGCCAAAAGCTCCTCTATCCAGTCCTGGCTGCAAATGCCGAGGTCGTAATTTCCCACCGCTACCTGTACGGGTATGTCTTTTTCCTGAAATATCTTGGCTGAGAGGTTGGGCAGCCTGTTTGATTTGAGACGGTAAGCCCGCGTACCCGGCGTGTAGTCCTCGAACTCGAGCTGTGCCTGGCTTAACAGGCAGGCAGTAGACGATAGGAGTCTACCTTTGGGTAATGCCAGTCTGATGCTGTCGAAGTTGTCTGCAGTGGACAATTATGTCGCGCCTCCGACCATTTTAATGGCCTCCGTTATCGAAGACGCCTCTTTTTTCACGTTTGTTGAAGGGTCGATAACCAGAAAGGAAGCCGGCTTGTCCTGTACGATGACCTGCTTGAGCTTTCCGGTCTGGCGACCGTCGAAATCGAGAATGGTGACAAATCCCTTACGACGAAGCTTACGAGCCAGCTCGTAACTGGTCCTGATTGCGTCAACCGTGGCAGTATTACATTTAACCATAATCTCGGAACCTGCTTTTTTACCGATTTGCGTTTGCAGCAGGTTTGACAGCGGCTCCATGTAGAGGGCGAAGCCGCAGGCCGGTGTTTCCGGTCCACCAATCAGCGGTACCAGGTTATCGTACCTGCCCCCACTGCCTATCATGGAACCACGATACAACAACTGGAAGCAGAGGCCGGTATAATATTCGAAGCCCCGGGTAGAAGTAATATCTATCCGGTAGCTACACTGTAGAGCATCCAGCATACCCGCAATTTCGGTAAAATTAGTCAGAGCCACCTTTAAATTTGAAGGCAACTGAGGCATAGCCTTGAGGTTTTCTAAAAAACCGCTGGCCTTGCCTTTGGGGTCGAGGAATAATGATACCAGCCGGTTGATCTCAGAATTTTTAGGTCCGGCTTCCGTTAGTGCCTGCCAGTTGCCGTCAAGAATCCGATCGAGCAATCTGACTTCTTCGTCTGAATTTAGCTTTAATTCCTTAATTAAAGCGTTGAGCACTCCGGCGTGCGATAGCTGTACCTCGACGTTGTCAATACCTAATTGCTCCAGAATCTCCATCGAGAGCAAAATCAGTTCTGTATCAGAAGCTGGCTTATTGCTGCCGAGCAATTCGACGCCGCACTGCCATTTTTCTCGGTTCTCGGTTCCCGTCTCCTCGAAGGCAAATACATTTGTTACGTAAAAAAGCCTGGCTATTTCGTTTTGCGGCAGGTTTTCGATGTACAGCCTGGCCACGGGAATAGTACCGTCCGGCCTAAGCACCACCCTTTCGCCGCTCCAGCCGTCCCAATCGAGAAAAGAATACACCTTGCTCAGCATATTCGGTGTCAATGTCCCAGCTGAAGTGAACAGGTGCAAATATTCGAGGGTCGGGGTTTGAACTTCTTTGTAGCCCCATTTCAGGCATGACTGGCTAAAGGCGTTCTCTATGAAGCGGAATGCCTGCATGTCTTTTGGCAATAAGTCACGGGCGCCTTTACATTTCTGGCTGATCATTTTCCGAGTCCTGCCCAATTCGACCTATTCTACACTAACGAGGTTTTGGCTTCAATTTGGAGACGTGTACGATGTAACTGGTTTGCTGCTATCGGGGAGTTTAACTATAATTGGGTCGTTCTTCTTATGTTTAGAACCTGGCTGCGCTTTTATTTTATTCCTGTCCTAGCTGTACTCTCGGCGATATCCTTTATATCCGGAGCTGTCAGGGCGGACTCACCAAAGATACAAGTATTAACCGTTAAGGGCACTATTGTTCCGGCGGTGGCCAGCTACATCGACCGCGGCATAACCAGGGCCGAATCTGAAGGTGCTGCGGCCTGTATCATCGAACTTAATACACCGGGAGGTCTGTTAAACTCCACCGAGGATATCGTACAGCGCATTCTAAACGCCAAAGTGCCCGTCGTGGTCTACGTTATGCCTCGCGGCAGTTGGGCTGCCTCTGCAGGGACATTTATCACCATATCGGCACATGTTGCTGCCATGGCTCCCGGGACCAGCATCGGCGCGGCTCATCCGGTTAGCACCGGAGAGCAGATGCCTGAAGATGTTTCCAAGAAAGTAACAGAATATTCAGCGGCCTGGATAAGGAGCATTGCTGAGATGCGCGGGCGGAATGAAGAACAGGCGGCTCTGGCGGTTTCCGAAAGTAAATCTTTCACTTCCTCTGAGGCCATCGATGCCAAGCTAATCGACTTGCGGGCTGATGATTTGGAAAGTCTAATCAGCCAGTTAAACGGCTTTAAAGTAACTCTGGCCAGCGGCGAAGAGGTTACCATAGATACTACCGGATACATACCTATCGAAAACGGTATGAATCCCATTGAACGTTTCCTCCAGGTCATCAGCGACCCCAATATCGCTTATATACTGTTGACCCTGGCTACCATCGGTCTGATTACGGAGATTTCCAATCCCGGTCTGATTTTCCCTGGCGTCATAGGGGGCATTTGCCTGTTTCTGGCATTCTATTCTCTTGGCGTACTGAACGCTTATTGGGCGGGGGTACTATTGATATTCCTGGCCATAGGATTGTTCGTGGCCGAGGTTTTCACGCAGGCTTATGGTATCCTTACTGCCGGAGGCCTGGCTTCATTAGTTATCGGATCTCTGATATTATTTAGCCATAGCTCACCGGAAATGGAAGTGAACAGGTTTTTAATTGCCGGCGTAGCCATCATTATTGCTGGATTCATAGCATTCATGGTAGGCGCTGTCGTTCGCGGGCAAAGGCGGCGGGTAACCACCGGCGCCGAAGCCCTGATTGGCAAGGCGGCGTTAGCCAAAACGAGGCTCGATCCGAAGGGCACGGTTCTGGTTGATGGTGAACTGTGGAAGGCCGAAATGGATTCGGGTAAGGCAGATCAAGGAGAGGAGGTACGCATAACAAGGGTCGAAGGGCTGAAACTATTTGTTACTCAGAGAAAAATTAAAGGGAGGAAAGCATGAGTATAATTCTGGCCATCGTTATAGCTATTATAGTAATCATACTGCTGGCGGCTTCGATAAGAATAGTTCAGGAGTACGAACGCGGCGTTATATTCCGGCTGGGCAGGTTTGTTGGCGTTAGGGGTCCAGGTTTTATATTACTTATTCCCTTTATCGAGCGCATGGTCAAAATCGATTTGCGGGTGGTCACCATGGATGTTCCCAGCCAGGAATGTATCACGGTGGATACGGTTACCGTCAAAGTGGATGCCGTGGTGTATTTCAGGGTTATGAAGCCGGAGGATGCTGTTCTCAACGTGGAGCAGTATATCAGGGCGACTTCTCTATTGTCGCAGACCACCCTGCGAAATGTGGTGGGCCAATCCGACCTGGAAGACCTGCTGGCTCACAGGGATAAGATTAACGAAAGGCTTCAGTCGTTGATAGACGAAGGTACCGAACCGTGGGGAATAAAAGTCAGTATGGTGGAAGTCAGGGACGTTCAGCTTCCCGATACCATGCAGCGAGCTATGGCAGCTCAGGCAGAAGCCGAGCGAGAAAGACGAGCTAAAATCGTACACGCCGAAGGTGAAGCTCAAGCGGCAGAAAAGCTGGCCCAGGCGGCCAAGATTATCGCCAGCCAGCCGGCGGCTCTGCAGCTACGCTATCTCCAGACCCTGACGCAGATTTCGACCGAAAAAACTAATACTATCGTATTCCCGTTGCCAATAGACTTAATAGGGCCGCTACTCGGCAAGCTCCAGGCGAAGAAGTAAAAAGTGGCCCCCTGTTACTTAGTGACAGGGGGTACTTTTATTCTTTTATGACCGTGACATCCCCGGCGCCGATTTCAACCAGGTTTCCATCGTCGCGGCGCAGAACCAGGTTGCCATTTTCGGTGACTGTTTCCGCCACACCGTGTTCAATAGTTCTGCCGGTGTCTACTTTTACTCTCTTACCTAGGGTCTCCATCCGTTGTTGCCATTCACGGTGAACTGGTATCCCGTCTCTGGCTGCCAGATATAAACGTTCCAGCTCATCCATCAATGCAGCGGCTAATTGAACGACCGAGATTTCCTTGTAGGATTCATGTGATAGACTGGTAGCTATATCGGCGATTTCGGGAAGGTCTCCGGCGTTGAAATTAACGTTTATCCCTATGCCAATATCGGCATAATTAACCTTTCCTTCAGCTACCTCGGTTTCTATCAATATGCCGCAAACCTTTTTACCATTAATCAGCACGTCGTTGGGCCATTTGATGGCTGCGTCCAGACCGCTTACCTGCTTAATGGCGCCGACCACGGCCAGAGCGGCGATCATGACCAGATGCGGCAGGTTTTTAAGCGGCGGTTTAAGTATAACAGACATAGCTAGGCTGCCTTCCGGTGAAAGCCAGGACCTGCCGATACGGCCTTTGCCAGCAGTCTGCGTGCCAGCGATGATGACGGTGCCTTCCTCGGCGCCTTGCTTGACCAGCTCGCGGGCGGTGTCCATGGTAGTGGATAGCGTGGGGAAGTAATGCAGTTGCCTGCCTACGAACCTGGTTTTTAACAGGCTTTTAATCTCAGTAGCCACATTCTGACTTTTCATTAATCAAGCCGTCTACGATGGTACCGGCAATAAGTATACCGACAGCTTCGGGTACCTGTCTATCGGCAGTTTTTTTATTCTCAATTTGCGCTCCATTTTTGGTTTCTCCTGGCATACTCTTGACTTTTTGGTAAAAGCCAATTAGCATTGGGTAAAATATAAAGAATTAAGGAAGTATGGAAACAAAGGGTTTAGACTATCTGGTTGATAAAGTTGCTGCCTTGATTCTTGAATCCAGCCGGGTGGTGGTCTTTACCGGAGCCGGCATCAGTACCGAGTCGGGAATTCCTGATTTCCGTAGCCCCGATGGCATATGGACAAAGTTCGACCCCGATGATTTCACCATTCAAAAATTCATGAATAGTGAGAAGACAAGGCGAATGCAATGGCAGATGATGTCCGAGGGAGGTCTGCTGAAGGATGCAGCACCGAATAAAGCCCATCTGGCAGTTGCCGAGTTGGAAAAGCTAGGCAAGCTCAGCTGCGTTATAACCCAAAATATCGATAACCTGCATCAGAAGGCCGGGAATTCACCCGAGAAGGTATTTGAATTACACGGCAACATAAAATTCGTGCGCTGCATGAGTTGCAGCGGACGTTTCCCCGTGGAGGAAATTCTCGTCAGGTTGGATAAAGAGGAAATCCCCGATTGCCAGTTTTGCCAGGGCATACTGAAACCAGACGCTGTTTTTTTCGGTGAGTCGCTGCCGCAGAAGGCTTTGAACGATGCCATTAAGCATTCCCGCAACTGCGACCTATTTATCGTAATCGGGTCAACACTGGTTGTTTATCCGGCGGCTTACATGCCGATGTACGCAGTGGAATCAGGGGCTAAATTAGTAATTATTAACTTGAGTTCAACGCCTATGGATGCCAAAGCAACGGCAGTTATTACCGCCAGGGCCGGCGAGACGATGGAAAGCATTGTTGGCAAGGTAAAGAGCCTGCTACCGGCTTGAGGTCGTAGTGGTGGACGACGAAGTTGTAAAGAAGAGCAAGGCTGAAAGACGGCAGCAGAAGAAGGAGAAAAGAAAGTTCAAACTTCATGGCAGTAGTCTCAGGGTTCTATATCGTAATGCTATCCTTAAGAGATTAAAAGAAAAGAAATAGAGACACGAGAAAGGTTTTTGGTAAGCGCTGAAATCCAATTTCTATTCGGAGGTAAGTCGAATGAAAAAGTTACTGTTACCTGTCGTTCTAATTTTGGTTGTGGCGACTGGTTGTTTGACACAAACCACCACAAATGAACCGCCAACCGCGAATATAATCTCCATACATCCTGTTAATATAACCTGCGGGCAAACGGTGACTTTTAAAGGGGAGGGTATAGCTCCCGATGGGACGATAGATGCTTACAGCTGGAGGTCGAGTCGGGACGGAGATCTGAGTACGGCGGCCACCTTTACTACCTCTTCGTTGACACCTGGAACCCACACCATCTGGTTTAAGGTCAGAGACAGTAACGGAACATGGTCGAAAGAAGTCTCCGGAAGCGTGGTTGTGGCGGCTGTAGGGCAAACCAAACCGGTAATAAATTCGTTTACCGCCACTCCGGCCACAATTGACCCGGGGCAGTCATCCGTGCTGAGTTGGGATGTTACCGGCTGTACTACCGTAAACATAAATCAGTCAATCGGCAATGTAGCACTGAGCGGTACCAGAGTCGTGTCGCCGACTAAGACGACTATGTATACGTTAACAGCGGTAAATGATATAGGCACTTCCACGGCAACCGCGCAAGTAATAATCGGCGAGGCACCCATCACCAAATTGGTCCTGCCCTCGATTGCAGATGAGGACGGTCAGGTAAGACGGGACGGCTATGTCAGTAATGTGCCGCTGGTTGGCGATACAAAATCAGGTACGGCGATTGAAGCGTTTTTAAGTTTCGATATTTCCATGATACCCCAGGGAACGGTTCTTCAGACGGCGTCTCTTGACTTACCGGCTTCCGATCTATTTGGGTCTCCTTTTGAGACACTTGGACGTATATATATATATGACTGCAAATATACTCAGCTTGAGAGCAGTGACTTTGCTGCCGGTATGGCAATGCCGGGGTCTCTATATTCGTCCACCGTACTAATTACGGCACCAATAACGTCTAATGCGCTGGTGAGCGCCATTCAGGCCAGGGTAGACGAAGGCAGCAGCCGTTTCCAAATAAGAGTGCAGTTTGAAAAACAACAGATATACAGAGGCTCTGGTGCACAGACGTATAACGACCTGGCAGATTACATAGCATTTGATCCGGCTCGAACCAAGCTAACGATCGAATATTAAAGAAATTATATTTGTTGGAACTGCTGAACATTATATGATTTTTTAAGTTTTCACAAAGAGATTTTATTACTTTGTAACATGTCTACCTCTACAATGATACAAGAATCGAATTCAGACCGTTTCGCAAACAACAAAATATAACAGGGAGGTAGACAATGAAGAAGATTGTCCCCGTACTACTACTGGTTGTGCTATTTTTAGCTGGTTGCACCGGCGGCACCATCATGCTTCCAGGTTTGCAACCCATAGTCGAATCCTTTAATGCCAACCCGGCCAGCATTTCGGCCGGCCAGACATCGACTCTTAGCTGGACCGTTTCCGGCGCCACCACGGTCACCATCGACCAGGGTATAGGCAGTGTAGCCTTAACCGGTTCAAGGGCGGTTTCACCCCCGGCTACAACCGTTTATACTCTCACTGCTTCCGGAACCGGCGGCACGGCAACGGCGACAACGCAGGTCGTTGTTACTGGAACGGTGCCCCCGGTATCCACCGGATTCCCGGTTATCAATTCATTTGTGGGCACTCCAGCCATAATAAGCCTGGGAGGGTCCGCCACCCTGAGTTGGAACGTGTCTAACGCTACAGAGGTATCTATAAATCACGACGTCGGCCTTGTCGGGAGTCTGGGAAGTGTGATTGTATCTCCCTTGACAACTACGACTTATACATTGACGGCCAGCAACAGCTATGGAAGCTTATCTGCAACTGCGCTGATTCAGGTTTCGGGAGTGCCATCAACACCTGTAGGATTGCCCGTGGTCAACTATTTCAATGCCAGCCCGCCCATAATATCTTCTGGAGGTTCCTCTTTATTCCGCTGGAACGTTTCTAATGCGGCATCGGTGACCATCGATAACGGCATAGGCCCGGTTCCCGACCACGGCACCACACTCGTATCTCCTCCATATAGCACCGTTTATACGCTGACCGCAGTCAATTCCTATGGGTATATTACTCAGACTCTTTCGGTTCTGGTGTCCGGCTCTCCACCTCCGGTAACATTTGCCGTAACCAGCGTCACAGCTTCGGCCAGCCCGCCTTCATATTCAGGTTCTTGTCCTTATCAATTTAATTTTTCAGCCATTATCACGGCCAATGGGTCGGGCACAGTGAACTATCAATGGGAACGGAGTGACGGCACCAGTGATCTTCCGCAGTCCGTGTCGTTCAGCTCCGCGGGATCTGTTGTAGTAACCACTTACTGGGTCCTGGGTGGTAGCTATTCTGGGTGGGAGCGTGTTCGTATATTATCTCCCAACAGCATGTTATCGAACCAGGCATACTTTAGTCTCAGCTGTATGTAACCGGATTGCTATAAAGTCGCTTTCTGCAATGCGGCGGTCGGGAAGTTAAACCAATCTTTTAGGCTGCGGGTTGCTGGATTTGCTGGTAGGACTTCATTATCCGCGCTGTTTCTGCTACATTATAGGCGGGAGGTGGATAATGAGAAAGTTAATTCCTTTGTCTCTGCTGGCCATGATGTTAGTTGTGGGGTGTACCTGTGGAGGGATCACCATCGGCAGCCAGCAACCGATAATCAACTCATTTAACGCCAGCCCGGCTAGCGTTTCAGCCGGAGAATCATCTACTCTTAGCTGGACAGTCACAGGCGCTACCTCGGTCAGTATTGACCAGGGCATTGGCAATGTAGCCCTGATGGGCAGCAGGGTGGTAGCTCCACCGGCGACAGCTATTTACACGCTGACTGCTTCGAGTTCCTCAGTTACTGTTACGGCTACGGCACAGGTGGTTGTCAGTGGTGCCGCACCTCCTCCATCACCCACTCCCTCTCCTACTCCAACGGGTTTGCCGGTTATTAACTACTTTACAATCTATCCTTCCAGTGTAACTTTTGGTAGTTCGGTAACTATGAGTTGGAGCGTGACCAATGCCACTGCTGTGACTATTGATAATGGCGTAGGGACTATGCCTGTTTCAGGCAGCACGACTATTATGCCGGTGGCGGATACGATTTATACGCTTACAGCGACCAATGCCGTAGGCAGTAGGATGGCAACTGCGTCGGTCATGGTCTCAGGTATATCGCCTCCGTCTGGCGATATGCCGGTAATTGATTATTTTACGGCTGCTCCTCCTATCATCTCGAGCGGCGGGTCTACCATGCTCAGCTGGAGCATAACCAATGCCACATCCGTGGTCATCGATAACGGTATCGGCACTGTTGCCTCATCGGGTAGCTCACTGGTATCACCGGATGTTAGCACGAATTACACCCTAACCGCCATCAATGCCTATGGCTATATCAATCAAACGGCATCCGTTCTGGTTACTGGCGGCGGTGGCGTAACCACAGCCTACGATTTCGTAGAGCAAGCTCCTTCGGCTTACTGGTGGACAATAATCGGTAGTACACTTACGCCTCTACCATTTCCAGGGGCATTGAATGACAACCGTGGATTTGCCACTTACCAGAATAATATCAAACTTAACGATGGTAATACCTATACTAGAGTTCTGGAAACCCATCCCCAGTGGGTCAATAATGGTTGGATAAGCGGCAAGTATACGGGAGTCACGGTACCCCCCGGTGCCAAACTGAGGATTAAAGTAGGCCTGATAAACGGAGCCAGTGCCGGAGACGTTATATTTAATATAGGGAAACTTGGCGATCCTGCGACTATAAATACAAATGTCTTTTATGCTGGTGGGGTTAAGACATTAGAATCAGATTTGAGTGCTTATGCCGGTCAAACCATAGATTTCGTACTGAATGTCAATGCCAATGGCAGTTCAGGACAGGACTGGGCAGCCTGGGCTGAAGCCAAGATTATCTATTAGGCGTGTTAATTAAATAAGCGCCTCCTGGATATCCATACGCGAGCAGGTATTGTCATCGTATAACCAATAGTTTATTATATCGGGGGGGGGGAGGGGAGCTCACTACAGGATAATTTGGGGTCAAATATTTCAGGAGGTGTGAAATGAAAAGACTTATTCCTTTACTGGTGCTGGTATCGATATTGATTGCCGGCTGCGGCGGTGGTGCGATTACCATCGGTGTGCCCGGCGCACAGCCGTCGATCCTTTCCTTCAATGCCGAGCCGTCGACTATTTCAGCTGGTGGGACCTCTAATCTAAGCTGGAACGTAACCGGCGCCACGACTATTACAATAGATCAGGGCATAGGCAATGTTGCGCTAACTGGGACCAGGGCTGTATCACCTGCAGCCACAACTGTTTATACGCTAACTGCTTCCAGTTCGTCGGGAACGTCTACGGCTACCACCCAGGTCGTCGTCAGCGGGGCGTCGCCTACACCAACGATACCCACGCCAATACCTACGGGCCTGCCGGTTATCAATTACTTTGCGGCCAGCCCCTCAATTATCACTGCCGGAAGCTCCACAACCCTGAATTGGAGTGTATCAAACGCAACGTCGGTGACAATTGACAATGGGGTGGGTTCGGTTGCTCCTTCCGGGAGTACGGTCGTCTTGCCGCCTTACAGCATCAATTACACACTGACCGCACTTAACGCAGTAGGATTAAGCTACGTTACAACTACCGTTCTGGTTGGTTCGGCGGTACCGTCGGGTATGCCCGACCTGGTCATTACGGACATTACCAATTCATCAGGTACCATTAATTACACGATAATGAACCAGGGCGATGCCACGGCTGGACCCAGCACCACGACCCTACAGGTAGACGGTGCCACTGTAGCCAACGATAACGTAGGCTCTCTGGCTCCCGGTCAGTCAAAAACAGAAAGTTTTGCCGGTTACGCTTATTCTTGTACTGGCACCGGCGATACTTTGATAGCGACCGCAGATACGGGAAATAACGTGGTTGAAAGCTCGGAAGCCAATAACGCGTTCACCAAGTCATGGTCGTGCTTTATACTTACCGTACCTATAACGCCGCTATTTGTATTGAAACCGGACCTTACAATAACCACGGGAAGCCCCACCGCGACTCCGTCGAACGTAGCTGCTGGAGGACATGTAACCTTATCTGGTTATACTATAAAGAATATAGGCTCTCTCGCCGCAGGCAGCTTCTCCAACGGGTTCTATCTGTCCACCAATTCAGTGATCACGTCAAGCGATAAGTTGCTGGATTATAATTCTAATAGCGGTCTGGCAGCGGGTGCTGAGTTCAACTGGGGCGGGCCAACACTGACGATACCGGCATCGACACCTCCGGGTACGTACTACATCGGCATACTTGTCGACCGTAATAATGCGGTTACAGAATCGGACGAAGGTAACAACTATGTTTCCAGACAGATCACTGTGCATTAGATTAATTTGGGTAATAGATCAAAGCAGTAGGTAGGTTTTTAGGAACGAGGGCGTCTAGCCTGGATGCCGACGCATTGCGAGGAGGACAGGTTTGCCCTATAGCGGGTCAGACCTTCTCCAAGTCGAAGCGGTATGTTTCGATAACAGGATTGGCCAGCAACTTGCTGCACATCTCATCAACTTGCCTGCGAGCAGAAGCGAGGTCTTTTTCTTCCAGTTTGACCTCGATGTATTTGCCGGCGCGCACATCTTCCACTGAGGTGAAACCCAGATTATGCAGAGCGCCCTTTATGGTAAGTCCCTGGGGGTCATTTACTGTGGGCTTGAGGATAACATAAACCTTAGCCAGATACATTTTTACAGCGCCTTTCCCGTTAAGCGTTCGTAGGCTTCACGGTATCTTTTAGTCGTGGCTGCAATTATTTCAGACGGTAGTATGGGTGCGGGGGGTTCTTTGTTCCAGCCCGAAGCCACCAGCCAATCGCGGACGGGCTGCTTATCGAAGCTGGGTTGAGATTGTCCTACCTTATACTTGCTAGCATCCCAAAAGCGACTGGAATCGGGTGTTAATATCTCGTCAATCAAGATAAGCTTGCCACTGGTAAAACCGAACTCGAACTTGGTATCGGCGATAATTACGCCACGACCCCGGGCATAATCGCGCGCATATCGATATATAGCCAAGCTGCTTTCTTCGAGTTTATCGGCCGTACTTTTTCCTACCAGCTTTTCCAGTTCCTTCTTATTCAACGGCTCATCGTGTCCGGCTTCGGCTTTCGTGGTCGGTGTAAAAATCGGCTGTGGCAGTTCCTGGCTTTCGGCAAGCCCCTTTGGCGCAGTCATCCCCGAGATTTTGCCGGTCTTTTCATACTCCGCCCAGGCAGAACCCGAAATGTAGCCGCGGACCACGCATTCCACCGGCACGCGTTCGGCTTTAATGGTAATCATGGAGCGGCCAACCAGGTAGTCCGGTGGTGCGGTTTTGTCTGGGAAATAACCCTTAAGAGCATCAACGGCATCAACCGGCGCCACCAGATGGTTGGGCATGACGTGGCTGGTCTTTTCGAACCAGAAGCAGGAGAGTTGGTTCAACACGAGGCCCTTATCTGGAATAGGGTCGGGCAACACCACATCGAATGCGGAAAGGCGGTCCGTGGAAATAATCAGCAGCATACCGTCAAGGTTATAGGTATCTCGAACCTTGCCCTGGCAGAATAACGAGAGGGGTAATTTCGTCTCTGATATAGTTATTGACATAATGCTATTCCCTCACAGCGAATTCGGCGCCAGTTCTACCGGCTTAACCGCCTTCGTTTTCTTTTTTTCTGACAGACCCAGCCGGGTGAAAACGGCGTCGACATGTCTCGTGAAATAGTTGTAATCGAAGAGCGATTCGAGCTCTTTATCAGATATATGGGCCTTTACCTCAGTGTCGGCTTTAAGAAGGCCCAGGAAGCTGGTTTTCTCTTTCCAGGCTTTCATGGCGTTGTTCTGGGTCAGTTTGTAAGCTGTCTGCCGGCTTAAGCCTTTATCAATCAGGGCTATTAATACTCTCTGCGAGAAAACGAGTCCTTGAGTAAGCTCGAGGTTGCGGCGCATGTTTTCTGGATAAACCAGCAGCCCTTTCATAACCGAGGTGAAGATGCTTAAAATGTAGTCGAGTACCAGGCAGGAATCGGGAAGAATAACACGCTCGTTAGAAGAGTGACTGATGTCTCTCTCATGCCAGAGAGATATATTTTCCAGGGAAGTGAGAGCATTGCCTCTAATCAGTCTGGCCAGGCCGCAAACGCGCTCACACAGCTCAGGATTGCGCTTGTGAGGCATGGCCGACGAGCCGGTCTGGCCTGCCGCGAAAGGTTCTTCCGCCTCCAGCACCTCTGTTCGCTGTAAGCTTCTGATTTCGGTAGCGAACTTTTCGAGTGAGCCACCGATGACGGCCAGTGTAGTAACGAACTGAGCATGACGGTCACGCTGAATAATCTGGTTCGATATAGGTGCCGCTGTCAAACCTAGCTTCCGGCAGGCACTTTCTTCAACCTCGGGAGGCACCGTGGCATAAGTGCCCACGGCACCAGAGATCTTGCCGACGCTGATAATTTTCTCGGCTTCCGTTAATCTGGCGGCATTGCGTCTCATTTCCTGTGCCCACAGGGCCATTTTCAAACCGAAGGTGATGGGCTCGGCATGGACACCGTGGGTCCGGCCTATCATTAGAGTACGCTTGTGCTCGATGGCCTTTTCTTCGAGGACCGCAATAAGCTCATCAACATCCTGAGCCAGAATTTTAGAGGCCTCTTTCAGTTGCAGGCTGAGCGCAGTGTCCATGATATCCGAAGAAGTCAGGCCGAGGTGGATAAATCGTGATTCCTCTCCAAGGCTTTCCGCCACTGCCTGCAGGAACGCAGTTACATCGTGATGGGTAACTTTTAAGATTTCGGCGAGGCGGTTCAGGTCACAGGTAGCTCCTTTTATTTTGGGTATGGCCTCCTTGGGGATCGTACCGATTTCCGACCAGGCTTCGCAGGCGGCTATCTCGACCTGAAGCCATTTGTTGAACTTATTTTCTTCAGACCATATTTTTTTCATCGGGGGCCGGGAATATCGTTCAATCATGTTCGTCTCCGAGATGTTTATTTGGTTTGCTTAGACTGCTTTTACAAACTGACCTACGAGTACGGCAGGGAATATGATCATGCCTCGGCCAGTTTCCGTTTATAGACCTCGTAGGCATCTTTTATTTGTTTGTGTTTTAACCCGAGTATTTGGGCGGATAGCAGTGCCGCATTCTTAGCGCCGGCAGCTCCGATACCTACACAGGCTACGGGGACTCCGGCCGGCATCTGGACGATGGAGTACAACGAGTCGAGGCCTTTAAGTTCACTGGTGGGCAGCGGCACGCCGATTACCGGTAATGTCGTCCAGCTGGCCAGAACGCCGGGTAAATGCGCAGCGGCACCGGCGGCAGCTATAATAACCTCTATGCCGTGCTCGATGGCTTTAGACCCGTAATTGCGTACCTTATCCGGATTTCTGTGAGCCGAAAAAATAGAAAGCTCGTATTCGATGCCGAGCTGCCGTAGCATATCCAGTGCGGGTTGTATTAACGGCTCGTCAGTCTTGCTGCCTATTACCACGCCGACCAAAAGCATTTTACTTCACCTCCCTGGCTGCAATGTCTTGCCGATAATGGCAGCCATCGAAATGGATTTTCGATAGATTGCTGTATACCTTGGCTCTGGCTTCAGCCATGTTTTTACCTGCAGCAACTACCGTAAGCACTCTGCCTCCGTCTGTATATACATGCGAGTCCTCGCCGAGCTTCGTGCCGGCATGGAATACCCTGACATCATCATTCAAAGTGTCCAATCCTGTTATTTCGCATCCCGTTTTATAGCTTTTCGGGTATCCTCCCGAGGCCATGACTACCCCCACGCAGGGCTCTTGAATCCACTGAACTTTTGTTTGGTCGAGCTTATTATCCACTACGGCGATTAGTATGTCTACCAGGTCGGTTTTCAGACGAGGTGAAATCGCTTGTGTTTCGGGGTCTCCGAATCGGGCGTTAAATTCTAACACTTTTGGGCCACTATCGGCTATCATTAAACCGGCATAGAGAACGCCCTGGTATGGTGTACCTTCTTCTGCCATAGCCCTTATCACGGGCTGCAGAACGGTCTTCGTTACCTGACTGGTTAGCGTATCGTCAAAGAAACCGGGCGGGCTATAGCTGCCCATGCCTCCGGTGTTCGGCCCGCAGTCGCCATCGAAAACACGTTTGTAGTCGCAGGCGGGCACCATAGGTATAACGGTCTTGCCATCCGTAAAGGCCAGAAGGCTTACTTCCTTGCCAACGAGGCATTCCTCGATTATCACCTGGTCGCCGGCTGAGCCGAAAATCTTAGCGTCCATTATGTCGGCCAGTGCCTTCAGAGCTTCCTCCTTGGAAGTAGCCACCGTAACCCCTTTTCCTGCGGCCAAACCATCGGCTTTGACCACTAGGGGCGCGGGCCGGGACTCGACATATTTTTTGGCTTCCGCATAGGACGAGAAGCTGACGCCGTCAGGGCAGGGGATGCCATACTTATGCATTAAATTCCTGGCGAATACCTTGCTCGACTCTATCCGGGCGGCAGCTTTTGTCGGGCCGAAAATCGGCAGGCCGAGCTGCTTAAAGCGGTCGACGATACCAGCGGCAAGCGGCGCTTCGGGTCCAATCAGGGTCAGGTCGATGTTGAGTTCGTGTGCTGTTTTGGTTAATGAATCCACTTCATTGGTGGGTATATTCAAGTTTCGTGCTATGCCGGCTGTCCCGGCATTTCCGGGAGCCACCATAATTTGGGTGACTTTAGGACTTTGGGCTATTTTCCAGGCCAGTGCATGCTCTCTGGCCCCGCCTCCGATAACCAGGATTTTCAAACTAAATTCTCACTTCCTTAGATGCTCGATAAACGGAACAGCTGCCCGGTAATGGTTCAAAATCGGAGTTACTTTGGAGGTGGCAGCCAACCAATTGAGTATAGCCAGTGTGGAACCTAAAATCAAGTGGTTTTATGAGTGGCAACCGACAGCTATCTTTTTATTTTTCTGGGCAATATTAACTGCTCTTTTTTGTGCTAGCCTCTGCAATGCCGGGAGGTTATATATGATAAAATACACCGGATTAAAGTCTTGTTCTATATACTCTACGGTAAGGACGATTTTTCTCTTCACGCAGCCCTGGAAAAAATAAAAAATGAGCTGGGGGATAGGGAAATGCTGGCCGTTAATACCAGCGTGTTAGACGGCCAGCAGATATGTTTGAGTCACCTCGTGGATGCCTGCAGTTCGGTCCCGTTCCTGTGTCCCTGCCGGCTGGTAATAATAAAAGGCCTTCTGGGACGGTTTGAGCCTAAGTACGGTTCAGAAAAACGGCCGACTCGGTCGAAAGTAAAAAACAACTCTGGTATGGAAGACTGGTCCGGCCTGGCTGAATATATAAAGCAGATGCCACCGACTACGGTTTTGGTACTGGTCGATGGCGAAGTAAAGCCAGGCAACCGCTTTATGAAGTCTCTATCTCCTCTGGCCCAGGTCAAAGGCTTTCCTGTATTAAAGGATAGTGACTTAAGCGATTGGGTGCAGGAGAAGATAAAGGACGGCAGCGGAAAAATTTCACCGGGGGCGCTAAAAGTGCTGGTGAGTCTGGTCGGTCCCGACCTGTGGGTCATGAGCGCCGAAATCGATAAGTTGTTAGCCTATTGCTCCAGTCGGACGATAACCGAAGATGATGTTAAGCAGTTGACCAGCTATGCCAGGGAGGCGAATATATTCGCACTGGTTGACGCCATCCTGGAAGGCAGACGAAGCCAGGCCCAGCAATTGCTGCACCGATTACTTATTGACGGCGCTTCTCCGGCTTATATCCTGGCTATGATAGCACGCCAGTTACGTCTTATAGTACTGGCGAAGGACATCGGTAAGAAAAAATCGGGGCCCGGGATATATTCGAGCCTGGAATTGGTCTCTGAGTATAGTCTGCAGAAAGCAACCAGGCAGGCTAGGGAGTTTACGCTGGATCGCATCAAGAAAGCCTATGACAAGTTGTTGGAAGCAGACCTTGGTATTAAAACGGGGAAATATGAGGGCGACCTGGCATTAGACCTGCTGGTAGTCGAACTGGGTCAAAGCTGATTTTAAGCTCGACTAGCAAAAGTATATCGGCTACAATAGAAAAAATAGGTCAGTGCGGGGTGATATATGGACAGGGTCGTAGCCTTGGTATTGGCTGGCGGCGCCAGTGAACGGCTCAGCATTTTATCGGCTGAGAGAGCCAAGCCGGCAGTACCTTTTGGCGGCAAGTATAGGATTATAGATTTTACACTCAGTAACTGCGCCAATTCCGGCATATGGAATGTGGCCGTACTAACCCAATTTAATCCCCGCTCTTTAATCCAGCACATAGGCGTGGGTAGGCCATGGGACCTGGACAGGGCGACCAGCTCGGTGGTCTTACTTCAGCCTTTTTTGAGCCGCTCGGTTCGCGACTGGTACAAAGGAACAGCTGATGCCGTTTACCAGAACCTATACTATATCGAAGACCAGAAAGTCGATGAGGTGCTCATCCTTTCTGGAGACCACATTTATACCATGGGCTATGACCTTATGATTAACACGCACCGTAGCCGACAGGCGGATGTCACGGTAGCAGTGACCGAAATTCCCATGTCGGAAGTTTCCAGGTTCGGCATTGTCACACTGGACCATAACGAGCGAGTTATCAGTTTCGAGGAAAAGCCGGAAACGGCCAAGAGCAATCTGGCGTCCATGGGCATATACGTTTTCGATAAAAATGTGCTCATCGATTGCCTCGAAGACTACGAGCAGAAGAAGGGCGGTCACGATTTCGGACATAACATTTTGCCCGAGCTAATCGGCAAGCACAAAGTATACGGTTATCGGTTTCGCGGCTACTGGCGGGACGTTGGCACCATTCAATCATACTGGCAGGCCAACATGGACCTGATTGTTGATTTGCCCGACCTTAATCTGTATGACCAGGCGGCGGGCATTCGCACAGTTCACAAGGGTAAACCGCCGGCTAAAATCGGACCGAACGCGCACATAAAAAGAAGTCTGATATCCAACGGTGCCATAATCAACGGACGAGTGGAGAGGTCTGTTATTTTCCCTGGAGTATTCGTTGAAGACGGTGCTGTGATAACGGATTCGATTATTTTCGATGACACTTCGGTTGGAGCCGGAGCTGTTATCGACCGTTCCATCATAGACAAACAGGTGTGGCTCGGATCCGGCTGCTGCATTGGCTGTGGCGACGATATGACGCCCAACAAAGACGAACCGAATAATTTGAATGCCGGCATTACCGTAGTCGGCAAAGGAGCCCGAATACCTGGAGATATGAAGATAGGGCGCAACTGCAAGATAGGTTGCCGGGTGGACGACACCGATTTCCCTGATAAGAGTGTGGCCAGTGGCGACAGCGTAATGAGCAAAAAGCCGCGCAGGCATCCTTTGTAGGAAGTGACAATGAAAGTTGGAGGATTTACATTTGTTCTGCACAGCCATCTACCTTATTGTCGCAACGCCGGACGGTGGCCGCACGGTGAAGAATGGATTCATGAGGCCGCTTCTGAAACGTATATTCCCCTGCTTGATGCTCTCTATGACCTAAAAGACGAGGGCTGCCGTTTCAAACTCACCCTGGGCATTACGCCCGTTCTGGTTGAACAGCTGGCCGACCGGTTAGTTATACAACACCTTGTAGAGTTCATCGAGGACAAAATACAGCGCGCTAAATCAGACGTCGCCCGGTTTGAGAAGTCAAACGAAGGTCATCTTTTATACTTAGCCCGATTCTATCTGGATAGATACAAGCATATACTGGCCAGCTTTAACGAGAGATTCCAACGTAACCTGGTAGCGGCTTTCAAAAGGCTACAGGACGAAGAGTACGTAGAAATAGCTACCAGCGCAGCCACTCACGCCTATCTACCGTTACTAGAGCGTGATTCGGCGATATACGGTCAGCTGCAGACCGGAAAAACTTGCTATAAAAAGCACTTCGGGATGGAGCCGTCTTCGGTATGGCTTCCGGAATGTGGTTACCGGCCGGCCTACTACGCTGATAATCCCGGGAAAAGTTATATAAAGCCGGGTCTGGAGTCATTCCTGGCAAGATTGGGCTTAAGCTGTTTCTTTGCGGAAACCCACACAGTCGAAGGTGGTGAACCTGTTGGCAAAGCTAAGGAAGACGTTATCGGCCCGTATGGAGGCGTATCACGCCGTTATGTAGTACCTCGAACCGAACATTCTATGCCGACGTATAGAACAACCTATCTACCATACTGGGTACAGACCCCTGAAGTGGCGGTCATCGGCAGAAATAACAGAACAAGTATGCAGGTCTGGTCGGCGGAATGGGGATATCCGGGTGATTTCAACTATCGCGAATTTCACAAGAAGGATGGCATTTCGGGGCTGCAGTACTGGAAGGTAACCGGAGCCAAGGTGGATTTGGGCTACAAAGATTATTATGACCCCTATTGGGCGGCTCAGCGCGTAGCGGAACACGGCTCGCACTATTCCAGGCTTGTCGAAGAGTTGCTCACTGGCTTTTATCAAGAAACCGGGAAGTTTGGAATTATCTCAGCTGCTTATGATACGGAGCTGTTCGGCCACTGGTGGTTCGAGGGCGTTGACTGGTTAAAGCAGGTCCTGCGTCAAATAAGCAACGCCGAATTTGTAGAGCCGACTACAGCCAGCAAGTTTATTCAAGAACATCCCCCGGAGGACGTTCTCGCTTTATCCGAAGGGTCCTGGGGAATGGGTGGTGGCCACTTCACCTGGCAAAACGCGGATACCCAGTGGATCTGGCCAATTATTCGGGAAGCATCCTTAAAAATGGAACATCTGGCGGCAAAATATCCCCAAGCTTCTGCTGGCATGAAGAAAATATTGAATCAGGCGGCAAGAGAACTGGTATTGTTGCAGTCCAGCGACTGGCCATTCCTGATAACTACCGGCCAGGCGCGCTATTATGCTGAGAACAGATTTATGGACCACTTCAACCGGTTTCAGAAGTTAGCCGATATCGCTGAGTCAGGCCAGGTCGACGAAGCAGCGCAGAACCTGTACAGCGAGCTCTGGGAACTGGATAACGTTTTTCCTGAAATAGACTACCTTTCGTTTGCCGAGAGGGAAGGTCTTCCCCCGTAATGAAAGTCTTATTTGTCGCCGCCGAAGCCGCGCCGCTGGTACGAGTAGGCGGTCTGGCGGAAGTGGTTGGGTCTTTACCCAGAGCTTTAAACCAGCAAGGGCATGACGTCCGGGTAGTCATACCGGGGTATGGAGCCATAGATACGACCGGGTTGTCGGCCACCACCGTCATGAATGGCATAAATGTGACCGCGGCACCCGAGGCTAAATCGGTTGCTCTAAAGCTAATCGAACCATGCCGCGGGTTAAAGGTCTATCTGATAGACAGCCCTGATTTTTCCAACTCTCGTTCTGTTTACGGCAACGGTGACCTGCACCGTTTTCTGCTCTTTTGCCGGGCGGTGGTTGAAGTCTTAAAAAGATTAGATTGGAAGCCTGACATAGTTCATTGTCATGACTGGCATGCCGCCCTGATTCCACTATTACTTAAGGCAGGAGGAGGCCATTGTCCCACAGTTTTTACCATACATAATCTGGCATACCAGGGTAATTTCGATTCCGAATTCCTTGTCCAATCCGGATTACTGGAGGACTGGCGGTTGCGGCCGGCACGTGCTCCCGAACTACCCTTGTGTTTTATGAGCCAGGGAATACTCTGGGCTGATCTGGTAACGACGGTTAGTCAAACTTATGCTGCTGAAATTATGACTCCGGAATACGGGGCTGGCCTGGATAACCTGCTGCGCTACCGGCGGGATAAATTGTTCGGCATTATCAATGGCCTGGACTACGAGGAATACAATCCCGAAACAGATGATTTCATACCCAATAAATACAGCGTCTCTACAATTAGCAGGAAAAGAGATAATAAGATGGTCTTGCAGAGGCAGGCCGGTTTTGCCGAAGATGAGGAGACACCCCTGCTGGGAATGGTCACCCGTCTTGATGAACAGAAGGGAATAGACATACTGGATGGCGCGCTAGACAGGCTTTTCAGTCAGTATAAGTGTCAGCTCATTATCTTGGGGCAGGGAAGACAGGAATATCAGGATTTACTTAGTCAGGCAGCCAACCGCCATGGCAGGCAACTGGCGGCTTTTATTGAGTACGATGAAAAAATGGGGCATATGGTTTACGCTGGCTGTGATATGTTTTTGATGCCGTCCCGATATGAGCCGTGCGGCCTGGGACAGCTTATCGCTATGAGGTACGGGACTGTGCCCATCGTCCGCCATACGGGTGGGCTGGTCGATACGGTTCAAGCCCTAATCCCTGATCTGGAGCAGGGCAGCGGATTCGTCTTTCAAGACTATAGCTCGGAAGCTATGCTAGGGGCAATACAAAGGGCATTGGATGGTTATCGGAATAATGCCTGGCCCGAAGTAATAAAACGAATAATGGGGCTGGATTTCTCATGGCAGTCCTCAGCCAAGCAATACGAGTCCCTGTATCGAAAAGTTATGGAGTTTGGAAGCCGTGTCAATGGATAAGCAGGCGGTTTTAGCGGTCGACATCGGAGGCACCAAGATAATTGTCGCTGTCGTCCTTCCCAGCTGTGAAATCATACATAGAAAATACTATTTAACCCTTGCGGAGACCGGCCCGCGAGCCGTTATTAAAGGACTTACATCTGTTATAAAAAAGACGATAGATCGAATGCAGTCTGCAAACATCGATCTCGTGGGGATAGGTGTAGGCATTGCGGGAATCGTGGATATGAAGAAGGGAACGCTTACGACCTCACCTAATTTACCTGGCTGGCATAATGTGGCCGTAAGGGACGTAATCAGTGCGGCATCGGGCCTGGACACACACGTCATAAACGATGGCAGCGCAGCGGCTCTGGGCGAATCACAGTTTGGAGTAGGTAGAGGATTCGGTAACATGCTTTATATGACGGTGAGTACGGGCATCGGAGGCGGTATAATTGTTGATAAGCAGCTGTATATGGGAACTGATGGCTGTGCCGGAGAATGGGGACATATGACCATAGTGCCTGAGGGACCCAAATGCCATTGCGGCAATTTCGGTTGCCTGGAGGCGCTGGCCTCAGGCTGGGCAATAGCCAGAGATGCCGTAACGCGAATAAATGCGGGTCAGGATAGTATTATCGCCGATCTTGTGAAAGGTAGAACCAGCGACATAACGGCTGAGATTGTGAGTAAGGCAGCCAGGAGAGGTGACAGGTTAGCCTGTGATATAGTGGATACAGCGGCTAATTATTTAGGTATTGGTTTGGCTAATCTGGTAAATATTTTTAACCCGGAACTGATAATCGTCGGCGGTGGTTTGTCCAAGATGGGTAATATGCTGCTCAATCCGGCGCGCCAGGTCATTAAAAAAAGAGCTTTTCCCCTGCCGGCTAAAACTGTACGTATAGTTCGAGCCGCTCCGGGGAGCAATGCCGGGATTGTGGGTGCCGCCGCATACGTTTTCGAGCAACTAACGCGAAAAGGAGCCAAGCTATGATTTACTGGGCGCCCCTGTTGCATTTCTACCAGCCCCCAACACAGACTAACAGTATGCTGATGAGAATCAGCAACGAATCATATCGTCCGCTGGTTGATGTATTTGAAGAATTTCCGCACGCCCGAGTTACGGTCAATATAAACGGCGTTCTTACCGAAATGCTGGGACAGTGTGGGTATTCGGATGTGCTCGATAAGTTGCGAAAACTTGCGTCGCAAGGCCGGATTGAGTTCACTGGCTCAGGGAAATATCATCCTATACTGCCGCTGATACCAACTGATGAAGTGGAAAGGCAGATAAGGCTTAATTACCAGACGAACAGAAATCTACTGGGTGAGGTCTACGCACCCCGGGGCGTTTTCCCTCCTGAAATGTGCTATTCGAAAGATATAGTGGATTCGATAATAGAGTCCCGCCACGAATGGATTATTCTCAGTGGAATTGCCTGTCCCGTTGCCTGGCCGATGAATGTCATTCATGAAGTCAGCAGCGGGCATGATAAGCTGGCTGTATTTTTCCGTGACGACATTTTGAGCAACAAAATCAGCTTTCGGAATATAGACGGACCGGGCTTTATCGAGCATTTAAAGCGCTTGTATAACCCACAAGGTGATATATATGTCGTTACTGCGATGGATGCCGAGACGTTCGGACATCATATTCAGCACTGGGACCAGCTATTTCTGGCACAAATTTTTGAGAGCCTGGAGCCGATGGTAAGCGATGATAAAACATTGCACCAGCAAAAACCTCTGGCCGAGCAGCACCGCCGTCTGTTCGAATTTGAAAAAGACCAGGCGGATAGGCAAATAAGCATAGTTACTATCAGTCAATTGCTGGATATTTTCCCGAGGGGTAACAAAATCGAGCCCAAACCATCATCGTGGAGTACCTCGGCGGATGATATAAAGACGCAAAACTATTATCCGTTGTGGGATGATAAAAGTAACCCTATTCATCAAAAGCAGTGGGAGCACCTGTCGATAACCATGGAGCTGGCTCACAGGGCCGTTGAGCTGGCGGACAACGAAGCTGCTACCCAGTTCGGCAACATCGCCAGGGCCAGTCTCGATGCGGCGCTTCATAGTGACCAGTTCTGGTGGGCCAGTAAAAAACCAATGTGGGATGTGAATATGGTTTATCGGGGACTGAATCTGCAACGGGAGGTGCTGCTTAATGCCTATAAGGCGATTTCACTGAGCGGTATCAAGGCGGAAGCGAAAAAGGAGTTTTATTATAAGCTGGTTGCTGCCAGGTATATATTTGACCAGATAACCGACGAGTTATACGTGGATTAAATCGGGAGTTATAAGGCCCAGGGAGTAAAGAGATGAAGGCCAAAAAGTTATTTGGCAAAGAAGTTATCGACGTCAATGCTAAAGTGGTCGGCAAAATTTCGGATATGGAAATAGACCTTAATAAGGCTTCCATCCGCTGCATTGAAGTGAAATCAGGCTTTACCAAGAAAGTTAGTATTCTACCCGGCGATATCGAGAAGATCGGCGATAAAGTGGTGCTGAAGATCGCCAAGGAAAAGATAAAATAATCGCCGGCTAAGCGAATATTTCATTGAAAAAAATTCATCTGGGACTGGCTATCCATAATCATCAGCCGCTGGGTAACTTCCCCTGGGTGTTCGAGCAGGCCTATCAACAGGCTTATCTACCTATGCTCGACGCACTGGAAAAACATCCGCACGTCCGCATGTCTCTACATTATAGCGGCTGCTTGATCGACTGGCTGGAAGAGACCCACCCTGAATTTTTTCAGCGGCTTACTGCTTTGGTTGGACGCCATCAGGTAGAAATAATCGGCGGTGCTTACTATGAGCCTATTCTACCTGTCATTCCCGATGCCGATAAATCAGGTCAAATAGCTAAAATGACGGATTTCGTCTCCCGGCGATTTGGCGCCAGGCCAACAGGTATGTGGCTGGCTGAGCGGGTCTGGGAGCCGTATCTGACGAAGATTCTGGCGCAGGCCGGAGTGGAATGGACGCTGATCGATGATAACGCCTTCAGGTCTTTGGGACTGGATGAAAAGGACCTGTTTGGCTGCTATATAACTGAGGAACAGGGATTCACCGTGAAGGTGTTCCCTATCAGCGAGCAGCTGCGCTATTCCATCCCATGGCACGATGTGGAGCAGGTGATAGCTTATCTCCAGGCTGAAGTTTCAGATGATGGTGATAGGATTGCCGTATTGGGTGATGACGGTGAAAAATTCGGCATCTGGCCGGGCACTTATGAACACTGCTGGCAAAAAGGCTGGGTGGAACGGTTCTTCGGTGCCCTGAAAGACAACTCCAACTGGCTGACCGTAATTCCGCTCGGCGAATACATCCGGCGGGCCCGGTATCTGGGCAGAATTTATCTGCCATGTGCTTCTTATGAAGAGATGATGGAGTGGTCCCTGCCGGCGGATCTATCGTGGGAATATTCCAACCTGAAACATAGGCTTGAAGCTGAGGGACGTCACGACATATTGCGATTTATGTTCAGCGGGCTATGGCGTAATTTTCTGGTGAAGTATCCCGAGATTAACCGGATGCAAAAGAAGATGATGCGTGTTCATCAAAAGGTCTACCAGGCCCGTAACATAAGCGAGGAAGACTGCGGGCGGGACGAATTGTGGCAGGCACAGTGTAATTGCCCTTACTGGCATGGCGTGTTCGGCGGCATCTACCTGGCCGATATAAGAGCTACCAACTATAACCGTCTGGTTCAGGCGGAGAATAAAGCAGACCGCGTAATCCGGCGGCAATCAAAACAGGCTGCCAAAATGATTCAGACACAGTGGCAGCAGCTGGATTTCGATGACGATGGCAACGATGAGCTACTGGTGGATGGCGATAAGTTTTTGATGTACTTCAGCCCCGCGGAAGGTGGTTCCGTTTTTGAATGGGATATTCGCAATCACAACTTCAATGTGTTGAGTACGCTGGCCAGAAGGCCTGAGGCTTACCATAAGGTCCTTACAGAACCTAGGACCGAACAAAAAACCGAAAACGGCGGTACAGTTCCCAGCATACATGACCTCATACGGGTTAAGGATAAGGACTCTCTAAGCCACCTAATTTATGATAGTTATCCCCGTTCCAGCCTCATCGACCACTTCTTAGATATGGCGACCACCTTAGAACAATTTGCCGGTCAATCCTATTTGGAGCTCGGCGACTTCGCCAACCAGCCATACGATTTCCAGGTGGAACGTAAAGGAAAGTCATTAAAGGTCATGCTGAATCGGCAGGGGGCTCTGCAGACCAAAAGCGGTAGTCTACCTTTTGAAGTACGGAAAGAGGTAAGCCTGATGGACGGTGAAGAAAAAGTGCACATTGTCTATTTTCTGAAGAATACGGGCAGCCATCCCATTCAAGCGGTTTTCGGCAGCGAATGGAATATTAATATGCTTGGGGGCGGGCATAACGAGCTCGCTTACTATCTAATTCCGGATAAAGTTTTAGACGACGGTCACCTTGATTCGCAGGGTGAACTGAACGGGATTAGAGAGGTGATTCTGGGCAATCGAAATCTGGGCTTTGAGCTTAAGCTGTCAATCGAACCCGAGGTGGGGCTATGGCGCTTCCCCGTGGAAAGCGTTTCCAATTCTGAGGGTGGCATCGAGCTGATCTACCAGGAAAGCTGCCTGGTTTTGTTACTGCCTCTGGATTTACCCTCGGGAGAAACGGCCGAGCTTAACTTCATCTGGCAGGTTCGGAAACCGGCCGAACTAATTAGAAATAACAGTGATTCAACGAATTCTATGGCCTAGTTCCGGAAATTAACGATAGCGCGCCTGAATCCATCATCTTCCGGGCAAGATGCTTTCCGAGTTGCTCCGGTTCACCAGTGTTGCCCTGCTCTGCGGCGCGCAGTATCTGGTTTCCTTGAATACCTGCCACCATCCCTTCCAATGTTATACAGTTATCTGAAATGGTTCCTAATGCCGCTATAGGCGCCTGGCAACCACCTCCGAGTGCCAGCAGGAAAGCCCTCTCGGCGGTAACTGCCGCCCACGTCGGGCTGTCATTTATTTTGGACACCAGCTCATAAATCTCACTGTCCTGGGAGCGTATCTCTATTCCCAGCGCTCCCTGTCCCACTGCCGGCGTAAAATTTTCCACAGGCAGATATTCAGCTATCCGCTCCTGCCATCCGAGCCGTATCATAGCGGCGGCAGCCACGATGATACCGTCGAATTCTCCATCGGAGACCTTTCGCACGCGGGTATCGATATTGCCGCGGATATTGACAGCTATTAGGTCCGGTCTGGGCGCGAGCAATTGAACCTCTCGCCTCCGGCTTCCGGTACCTATCTTTGAGCCGGGTACCAGTTCCGCCAGATTACCTCTTCTCGATACAAGGACATCCCTCGGGTCGAGTCTGATCGTTACGGCAGCAAGCGTGAGCCCGTCGGGAATTTCGGTGGGCAGGTCCTTCAGGCTGTGGACTGCCACGTCAATACGTTTGTCGAACAGCGATTTTTCTAGCTCTTTGACGAATATCCCCTGGCCGGCAAATTCGTCTAAAGAAGCGATACGGTTGCGGTCGCCTTCTGTCTTAATCCTGGCCAGGTGTATTTTTAATTCGGGGAAAATTTCGACAAGCTTATTTTTTAGTTCTTCGGCTTGAATAACCGCCAGTTTGCTGCCGCGGGTACCTATGGTGATTTCCCTCATTGAGACTTGTCTTTATCGAGCCGGAACAACTCAGCTACTAGCTTGATATAATCATCTCTTTCGTCGGCATCTTTCTTGAGGTGCTGGATGGGATCGTGAAGTATTTTTTGTACTATAGCTTTTGTCATGGCCTCCAGGCTTTGTCGCTCTTCTTCTGATAGCCGACGCAATTTCTTGAGAGTCGATTTAAGCTGTGCCTGGCGTATAGCTTCTGCCTTTCCCACCAGGCTGCTTATTACCGGCTTCACTTCCAGAGTCTGCCACTGGGAGGTAAACCTCTTGACTTCAGATTCAATGATTTCCATTACCTTATGTGTCTCGGCCTCTCTCTGCTTTCTGTTATGCTGAGAAATATGGGTGAAGTCGTCAATATCGTAAAGAAAGACATTGTCCAGGCGCCCCACTTCGGGGTCGACATCGCGAGGGACCGCTATATCAATAATAACCAGAGGCCGATTTACACGGGCTGACATAGCAGTTTCCAGTGTCTTGAGGTCGAGTATTAAGTGAGGTGCTCCGGTGCAGCTGATGGCTATGTCACAGCCGGTCAGCTCCTGCCCGAGTCTGCCAATATCCACCGAACTTCCGCCCAGTGTTTTAGCCAGGGCCGATGCTTTTTCATATGAACGGCTGGTAACCATAATTTGGGCAATACCTCTTTCCTTAAGGGCCTTGGCTACTAATTTTCCAGCTTCACCCGTGCCGATGACCAGGGCTTCGCATCTGGTTAAATCCCCTATGGCTTTGGCTGCCAGGTCGACTGCCACAGAACTGACCGAAAGTGCGTTTTTACTGATTCCCGTTTTTTCCCTGACCTGTCTGCCTACCTTGAGCGCCTGGTTTACCAGCGTATGAAGCGGGTGGCCCGCCATTCCCGCCTTTTCGGCTTCTTCGAGGCTATTTTTCACCTGCCCTAGAATCTCAAATTCGCCGATAATCATTGAGTCAAGCCCGGAAGCTACGCCGAATAGATGCCTGACCGCTGCCTCGTTCCGATATCGGTAAATGTAACTAGAAAGGTCATTATCTGACATATTTGCCCAGGCTTTGAAGAAATCCATACCTGGTTGGGATGAGTCACTACTATCGATCAGGGAGTAAACCTCAATGCGGTTACAGGTTGAAAGGATTAGCCCCTGTGAAACGTGTCCGTGCAGCAAACTAAGTGCATCGGCGAGGTGTTCGTTGCTAACGGCCAGTCTCTCTCGGATCTCAATCGGCGTTGTGCTATGATTTACGCCGGCTACATTAATCTGCATACCGAAAGGTTTTTTCATAGCCTTCTTTGTGGCTCGGTATTCAATCTGGCCAGCATGATTTCCCTCGCTTCCTTGTTTCTGCCAGTCTTAATAAGCTCAGCAAGGGAATCCAGGTCCAGGGCTTGCTGCCAACGTTCGGCACTTACTTCGACACCGTTTTTCTTTAATTCATCGCGCACATCGCTGGCAATAAGAGCCAGCTGTGCGTACTCCGGTTTCAATTCGCCGGCTAGCTCACTTTTTATTTTACGGGCTAAGGCCGGGCTTCTACCGGAAGTAGAAACGGCCACGATTATATCCCCCCGCCTGAAATAGGAAGGGACGATAAAATCTGATAAATATGGTTTGTCCACAACGTTTATCAGCACCTTCTTCTTTCTGGCTTCTGTTGCCACCTTTTCGTTGACTTCGGCATCGTCGGTGGCGGCTATTACCAAGTAAACGTCATCTAAATCCTGTGACTCATATTCTCTGCGCACGGTTCGAATAGTGCCTCGTTCAGAAAGTGTATTCAGTTCCGTACAGAAAGCGGGGCTGACACATACTACGTTGGCGCCGTGTTCTAGTATCGTTTGGGTCTTGCGTAGGGCCACCTCTCCACCACCGACTACCAGGCACTTCTTGTCCTGAATATTGATCAGAATAGGGTAATACGGAGACGCAGGTTGGCTTTTCATACCTTATATTTAACCCTCGTCTTTTTCACCTCTTTAGTACTGAAGAGAAGTATCCGTTCATTATTATTGACCGACGACTCTATACTTATTCTATCAATTACGGCTAGACAATTCTCTCTGCTGTGCTCGTGGACCATGGCAAACAGGTTATAGGGCCAGACCGAGTTTATCTGCCTCTCATAGCAGTGGCTAACCTCACCGAAGGACGCTATTTTTTTGCCGGCCGTATCTACCTCTATTTGAGAGACTCGCCAGCAGGTCATGGCGTTAGCTGTAAACCCCAGCCGGCTGTGATTGACGGCGGCGCTGAACCGGCGCATGATTCCTCGCTGCAATAAGTTCTGACAATAGAGTAGTAACTCCTCTGTAGACATTCCCAGCTTGTCTGAAATAAAGTCGAACGGCTGCTCAATCAAGGGCAGGTCATCTTGAAGGGCATTGATAACGCTGCGGTCGATGTTAGACAGGTTTGTCTCGTTACTGGATTGGGAAGTGGCATTGGCTGTTTTCGGGGCTGGCAGAGGATTAAGGCGAGTACCTGCTATGCCGAAGAGCGCTTCTATTTTGAAGGTTTTCAGCGCCGGCAAGCTGATTATCTTTTTAGCCCCAATACTGTTTCCCAACTTACGAGTTTCTCTATCCATATCTTCGGTGACCGGTAAAGCCAGCGTGAACCACAGGTTGAAATCGTGGTCGCGCTGGTAGCAGTGGCTTACCATTGAATTTTTGACGATTATCCGGTTTGCTTCATCCAGGTCTGTTTCCGATATCATGGCAGCGACCAGCGTCGTCCGGTAGCCGAGCCTACCTGGATTCAGTACCGGACCTATAAGTCGGATTATTCGTGCGGCTTTCAGTCTCTCGATTCTGTGTATGACTTCGCCGGGGGATATTCCCAGTTTTGCTGCCAGCAGAGAGTAGGGTCGCTCGTTCAGTGGAAATTTGGACTGGATGATATTCAGTAGGTCCTTATCGATCTTATCGAGTTCCATAATGCTGCTATTTGCTCTTTTTCAATGCGGGTTGATATATACAGTAAGGCTCTTCCTGAAGGTAATCGCCTGTAGCCTCATAAGCCCGGGCGCGGCAGCCGCCACAGATATTTTTATATTCGCAGGCACCACATTTTCCCTTTATATTAGATAGGTCCCTTAGTTGGTTAAATAATGGTGAGTGCTCCCAGATTTGTTTGAATCTCGTATCCCTTACATTCCCGGCCGCTACGTCGAGATAGCCGCATCCCTGTACTGTGCCACGATGCCCGATAAAACAGAAACTAATGCCGGCCAGGCATCCGCGCGTCATCGAGTCCATAGCCCCATGTTTAGCCGCCTGTTTGTGCCCGGAAGAGATTCCCGTTACTTTATTGTTTCTGTCTCTCTGTTTTACTACTCGCTGGTAATGAGGGGCATCGGTCGGTTTGAAAAATATCCTGTCGCCCAGTTCTTTCTGACGGTCGTACACCCAGTTAAGCGTCTGCTCATATTCAGCCGACGACATGGCTACAGATTCCAGCCCTTTGCCCCTGCCTGTCGGGACCAGCATAAAAGGGTGAAAAGCAACTGCGCCCGAGTCAAGCGCCAGGTTAAGGAGGTCATTGAGGTAATTCATATTAAGCCTGGTGACAGTGCTGTTTATTTGAATTTCTATGCCTGCCTGCTGTAATCGAGCTATTCCAGAGAGAGCGTGCTGAAAGGCCCCCACCTGGCCCCTAAATTTGTCCTGGAGCTCAGCTTTGGGGAAGTCTATGCTCACGGCTACCCTGGAAATGGGAACCGCCCTCAACTTGGTCGCGATTTCATCGGTGATCAAGGTACCGTTGGTACCCATGGTCACTCTCAATCCCCTGTCTACAGCGTGAGACGCTATTAAGAAGAGGTCGGGGCGCAGCAGCGGCTCACCACCGCTCAGAATCAGAACCGGTTTAGCTGTTTCCGCTAAATCATCTACCACATGGAGACATTCTTCTGTGGACAACTCACTATCGAACTTGCCCTGCGTGGAAGCCGACCGACAGTGAGCGCAAAAGAGATTGCAGCTTCTAGTTAACTCCCAGGCGACCAGTCTAAGTTCGGGCGTCATGATTTATTGCCCTCCCCTGATTTCGGTGTCGGTCAAATAACAGGCGGGGTCTTCGGCCCAGACGTCACCGTAAATTGCCTCGGCTCGCACCCGAAGGTTACCGTTGCACATGTCCAGATATCTGCACGTAGAGCATCGGCCTTTGAGTAAAGCTTTCCTGTCCTTCAATCCGCGCATCAGGGCATCCGAGGTGTCCATCCAGATATCACCGAACTTCCGCCTGGTTACATTGCCGAAGGAGCGGTGCCGCCAAAACTGGTCGGCGTGAACGTTTCCGACTTCATCGACAGCCCCGATACGGATGCCTGAATTATTGCCGCCGTTGGCGCGCAGCAAAGTTTTCACCTTTTCGGCACGGGCTGGTTCGTCTTTTTTCAGCCTGAGATACAAGTAGACGGCATCCGCGTGATTGTCGACAGTGAGCACTTCTTTCTTGAGCCCTCGCTTGTACAGGTCTAGAGTCCGGTCATAAATAAGGTCTACCACTTGCCTGGTCTGTGAATGATTCAGGTCGTTCTTTGATAGATTGCGTCCCCGCCCGGCATAAGCCAGATGGTAAAAACAGACCCGCCCTATCCTTTCCTGTTCCAGCAGATCGAATATAGCCGGAATTTCCGTATAGTTAGCCCCGGTTATGGTCATCCTGAGTGAGACTCTTAATCCCAGGGAGACGCAGTTCCTGATGCCCTGTAAGGCTGCATCGTAGGCACCGTCCTGCCCCCGAAACAGGTCGTTTTTAGCCCCGGTGCCGTCTAGACTGATGCCGACCTCGGCGAAGTCCGAATCCTTTAGTTGTCTGGCTGTCTCTCCTGAAATAAGGGTGCCGTTCGTGGATAATACGGTTCTGGGGCCCTGCTCCCTGGCGAAGTGGGCCAACTCATATATGTCGTGTCTCAGTAACGGTTCGCCGCCGGAAAATAGAATGACCGGAACGCCGAACTCGACCAGGTCCAGAATGAACGATTTTGACTGCTCGGTAGTCAGTGTTTTTACCGATTCTTTATTGCCGGCGCTGCTGTAGCAGTGAACGCAGCGGAGATTACATTTACTGGTACAGTTCCAAACCACGATGGGTGCTTGCTTACCGGTGAGTTGAGTTTCACTGTTGTAACGGAGGCCGTCACCCGGCTCAACGGCATCGCACAATAGTTTGGAAAAGGAAATCACGCATACATTATACTTCCAAAGCTTGGGCTTAGGCTATTTGAACCGAGGAAGTCGCTCCCTCCCGAAAATCACAAAAACGATATGGTGTGAGATATGGAATTAGTGGATCAGGGTGTTATGCCGGGCTGAACTGAGAAATCACTTTTTGGCGAGTATGCGGTTTATCTCAGCCCTTAATTCTTTGGCATCGAAAGGCTTCATCATATACGGCACTTTAGTTTTGTTAAGGAAGGAAATAGTTCGTTTCCCCATAACGTCGCCGGTAATAAAGACTACCCGCTTCGTCAGCGATGGGGCTATCTTCTGAAACTGCTTGTATAGTTCAACCCCGCTCATACCGGGCATCTTGATATCCAGCAATATGAGGCGGTACCTCTTGGACTTGACCATTTTCAATGCGGCTGCAGCATTGTCCACGGTCTCCACCGTATGTCCCTGCTCTCCTAATACCTTGCTTATCAATTGCCGTATCACCGGCTCATCATCCACCACCAGTATTTTGGCTTTGGCGACTTTAACAGGCTCTTCAAACATAGCCTCAGTGGATTCAACCTGTGTTTCTTCAGTGACCAGAGGTAGCTCAATGACAAAACTAGCCCCCTTACCCGGCTCGCTTTCAGCCCATATCCTTCCGTTGTGCGCGGTTATTATTCCATGGCAGACGCTGAGTCCTAGGCCCGTACCCTGCCCGACTTCTCGGGTGGTAAAGAACGGGTCGAATATTGTCTCCAGGTTCTCCTTAGGTATACCCGGGCCGGTATCTTTGAATGTTATTCGCATGGTGCCGTTCATTTTCTCGGTCTTTATGGTTAGTCTACCTTTATCGTGCGCCTGCTTCATCTCAGTTTCGGCATTGATAATGAGGTTAAGAAACACCTGCTGCAGCTGACCCGGGTCGGCGATAGTCATTGGCATATCGCGTGTGAGCTGGAGTGCAACTTTAATATTGTTGGCAGATAATTCATAAGCTCGTAATTCGAGCGTGTTGCGTATCAACTCGTTTATGTTAACGTATCGCTGCTCCGGTTTGGCCTGGCGGGCGAAGGCCAGCAATTTCTTAACGATGCCGGCAACACGCTGTGCACCTTCATTTATAATCTCCAGATCATGCCTGGCGTCTCGGGAAATATCCTTTCTGGCAAGCAGTAAGTGGGCATAGCCTATGACTCCGGTCAGCGGATTATTTATCTCGTGAGCGACTCCTGAAGCCAGCTCGCCGACAGATGCCAGCCGGCTGGCAAGCTGAGCTTTAAGCTCCAGCTGTTTTCGTTCCTCTTCTGCCTGTTTGCGCTGAGTGATGTCACGGATTGCCACGAACAACCGCCCGTCACGGATCGGTAAATAGTTGACTCTAACTTCGACGTCGATAATTGTGCCATCCTTACTTCTGTGGACGGTCTCAAAGACATCATAACCAACCTCTTTTATCTTATGGATGCGTTTGACAACATCCTCAGGTTTCTCCGCCGCCTCGATATCAGAAATTGACATGTCAAGAAGCTCATCGCGGCTGTAACCGATTAGTTTGCAGTACGCTTCGTTAACATCTAAAAAGCGTCCTTGCGAATCCGTAAGCCAGAAGCCATCCATGGCGGTACGGATAATAGTCCGGTACTCCTCCTGCGCCTGCTTGCGCTCGGTAATATCTCGGATGACCCCTCGAAAGCCGATAATCTCTCCGTTCTCATCCCGAAGGGGAAGGCCTGTTGTTTCGGTGAATATCCTGCTTTTATCCTTTCTGATACGTTCCATAGGAAACCCTGTCAGCGGCTCTCCTGTACGATACATCTGATTGAAAGCCCGAAATACTCTGTCAACATCCTCAGATGGTACGTAAACCTTATAGTTCATTCCCATTAGTTCTTCTCTGGAATAGCCCAGCATGCGGCACAGCGCATCATTGAAGAAAGTGTAGTTCCCGGAGATATCCAATTCATAATAGGCTTCCTCCATGTCTTCCAGAACAGTCCGATATCTCTCTTCGGAGCGTCTTAAAGCGTTCTCCATCATCATACGTTGGGTGACATCACGGCTGACGCCGCGGAATCCGATGATCTCTCCGCTCTCGTTCCGCAAGAGAGAGACCGAGTCTTCGGCAAATAGCCGCGTTCCATCCTTTCTGATCTGTGCCGGAGAAAACCATTTAAGCGGCTTACCCGTACGATACACTTCAGAATAGAACTCAGATATTTTTTTAACGTCTTCGGGCTGTGTGTGAACTTGGTAATTCAATCCCATTAGCTCTTCTCTGGAATAACCTAACTTTTTACATATAACATCATTGAAAAAGGTGTAATTGCCGGCTAAATCGGTTTCATAATAACCCTCTTCCATCTCGTCCATAACAGTCCGGTATCTCTCCTCGGAGCGTCTTAAAGCCTCTTCCATCAGTTTGCGTTCGGTAATATCATGACTGACACCCCGAAAGCCGGTAATTTCGCCTTTCTCGTTTCTCATGGGGAAAGCAGAGAGTTCAGACGTTCCAGTGCTACCATCCTTGCGAATAAATGATTGGGTGAGGTTTTTAACTGGCTTGCCTGTGCGATACATCTGATTAAAAGCTTTATAAATTAATTTGGCAGCAGCATCATCAGGATAGGTTAATCCATAGCCCTTGCCTATAATCTCTTCTCTGGTATAGCCCGCGCTACGGCAGAGTGCGTCGTTTACAAAAGTGTAGTTGCCGGCCAGATCGACTTCGAAATAGTCATCGTGCATCTCGTCCATCATAGTCCGGTATCTTTCCTCGGAGCGCCTTAAGTCCTCCTCCATCTGTACACGCTCGGTCATGTCACGACTGACCTGCCGAAAGCCGGTTATCTTGCCCGAATCATCTCTCAACGGGGATACCGATATTTCGGCGACCATGTGCGTTCCGTCTTTCCTAGTCTCTTCGATAGCAAATATTTTAATCGGCTGACCCGTTCGATATACCTGGTTATAGGCCTGAAACACTTTTTCAACATTCTCAGGTGCGGTATAGACCTTATAGTTCATACCCAGGAGCTCTTCTTTGGAATAGCCCAAATGTCCAAGAAGTGCATTGTTAAAAAAGGTGAAGTTGCCGGCAAGGTCTACCTCCGAATAAGCCTCTTCCATGTGCTCCAGTACTGACTTGTATTTCTCCTCCGACCTCTTTAAAGCTTCCTCCATTTGCAGGCGTGCGGTGACATCACGAGAAACTCCTCGAAAGCCAGTGATCTCACCTGTCTCATTTCGCAAGGGCATGGCTGAGATTTCGGCAACTATTTGCGTTCCGTCTTTTTTAATCTCCCTGACGGTAAACAATCTAGCAGATTGGCCTGTACGATATAGCTGATTGTAGATTTGAAACAACTTGCTGACGTCCTCAGGGTGTGTGTAGACCTTATAGCTCATTCCGTTTAGCTCTTCTTTGGAATAACCCAACTGTCGGCAGCATGCATTGTTAAAAAAGGTGAAGTTGCCGGCAAGGTCATTCTCGTAGTAAGTTTCTTCCATGTCCTCCAGAATAGTTCGATATTTTTCTTCTGACTGCCTTAGAGCTTCCTCCATCTGTATGCGTTGGGTGACGTCACGGCCGACTCCCTTGAAACCGGTTATTTCTCCCTCCTCGTTTCTTATGGGGGAGACCGAGGTCTCGAATATCAGCGAACTTCCATCTTTTCTAATAGTTTTTTCAAGAAATGCTTGGAGCGGCTTGCCCGTACGATATACCTGGTTGAAGGCCTGCCACGCTTTGATAATATCCTCAGGCGCCACGTAAGCCTTATAATTAAGCCCCATTAATTCCTCTCTGGCATATCCCAATTGGTGACACATCGCATCGTTGAAGAGAGTATAGTTGCCCGAAAGGTCCACTTCATAGTAGGCTTCCTCCATTTGTTCCAGGATAGACCTATATTTCTCTTCTGATTTCTTTAAAGATTCCTCCATTTGTATGCGGTTGGTAATATCACGACCGACCCCCCGAAAGCCAATTATCTCACCCTTCTCATTTCGTAAAGGAGAGGCGGCGATTTCAACTAGGCCTGTACTGCCGTCCTTCTTAATCAGTTTGTGGACAATGTTGTTGATTGGCGTCTTTGTGCGATAGATTTGATTAAACTTCTGAGCTAGCATTTCTGCGTCGTCGGCAGGAATGACCTTTCTATTGCTAGCCCCTTGGAGCTCGTCAGGAGAATAGCCAAGGTATCGATATAGCGACTCATTGCCAAATGTGTAATTACCCGCAAGGTCGACCTCGAAGTAGGCATTCTGCATATCGTCCAAAATGGTGCGATATCTCTCTTCTGATTGTTTTAAAGACTCCTCCATTTGCTTTTGCTCGGTGATGTCCTGCGCAAAGCCAACCAGTCCAATTGGCATGCCATCTTTTTCGAAAATCGGAACCTTGTCTGTTCGTACCCACCGTATACCGCTCGCGGATTCGTATTGTTCCACAATATTAAGCTTGGGCCGTCCTGATTTAAGAACTTCACGGTCGTCCTTTGTCATTGAGCGGGCGATCTCGGTTGAATACAAGTCAAAAACCGTTTTTCCTAAAAATTCCTCTTGGGACATATTAAGGGCATCAGCAAATGCCTTGTTAACGCGTACAAATCTTCCCTTCTCATCTTTATAAAAGACGATTATCGGGGCAGAATCTATAATTGTCTTGGATTCCTTCCGTTCCTTTTCCAAATATGCTTCAAGTCTCTTTTGCTCCGTAATATCTCTCAGTAAGTTTAGATTTGCAGGTTTGTCATCCCAGACAATGGATGTGATAGTAGATTCAATCAACCGAACATCGCCGGTTTTCGTACCTATTTTTACCTGGGGTACGACAAGCAAGGTCCCGGGAGCGACCGGTTTGCTAATCGATTCTATCGTGGCTTTTTCATTGCCTGGACAAAGGAGTTCTTTTAGGGACATAGATTGCAGTTCCGCTGCTGAATAGCCTGTTCCAATCGCAACGACAGGATTTGCGAACTTTATGGCTCCGTCCTGAATTACCACAATACCCTCGATCGCGCTTTCGACTAGAGTCCGATAATGGCTCTCTGATTTTTGCAGCTCTTCTTCAAGATGTTTGCGCTCGGTAATGTCGCTGATGAGTCCTATATAGTACTGTGCGTTGCTATCATCTTCGCTGAGTTTATATATCAGGACTTCTACCGGAACACGCGACCCGTCCTTACGGATGTATTCTTTCTGGAATGTCTGGGACTTGCCCGTTCGCTGTAATTTTTCCAGGGCCTTGGCTTCACTATCGTGCCATTCGGGCGCGGTAATACCGGCATCTATAATCGGGTCGCTCAGCTCTTTACTGCGGTAGCCGGTTAGTTTAGTGAAAGCTTCATTCCAGCACAGAAGATGCCTGTCAACTGAGGTTATAATCATGGGCTGAGAAACACGTTTTATTAGCTCAGCCATAAATTTGACTTGTTCTTTGGCTCTGGATTCCGAAACCTCATCGTTTTTCATTTCTGTCCCGATCTACATGGCGTCCTGTTATGTAGCCGACTTAGTCAGACCTTCACCTCGGTCTTTCTCAGTTTCGGAATAAATTTGACCGTCTTTTTACCCTTGTTCATCAGGCTTATGAAAGTGTCCACTATAACCGGAGCGAACTGTTTGCCTTTACCCCTGATCAGTTCGGAACAGGCCGCTTCGTGAGGCATAGCCGGACGGTAAGGGCGATCAGACGTCATAGCGTCGTACGCATCGGCTACAGCCAATGCCATGGCTCCCTGCGAGAGCACTCTGGAATAAGTGTCGGTAAGAACGATGATGTCCAGGCCCTTGGTCATTTGTTCCCCGGAAAGCCCGTCAGGGTAGCCCTTGCCGTCGAAACGCTCATGGTGATGCCTGACCATTTCCAGAATTTCTCTATCCTCTACTATGGGGCTCAGTATTCGCTCTCCAACCTCACAATGCGCCTTGACGAGTTCCCATTCGTCGTCGGTAAGCTTGCCCGGCTTGTTTAATATCATTTCGCTGACTCCAATTTTACCGACATCATGAAGCAGACCGGCCAGTTTAATTTTTTCAGCAATATATTTGGGGGCAGCCATTTCCTTGGCTACAGCTACGGCTATCTCGGTGACCCTCTCAGAATGTCCGTGTGTATACTTGTCTTTGGCTTCTAATGCGTAGGCCAGTGATGTGGTTGAATTAAGAAACGACTGCCGTATTTTCTTGGTCTGCTCTTCGACTCTCTGTTCCAGATGCTGTTGATAGTCGCGATTTTCGATTATGAGTTTTCTTTTTTCAAGAGCCCTATCCAGGCTGACCGTCAGCACGTTTAACTCCACCGGTTTTATAATGTAATCATAGGCGCCCATCCTCATCAAACCTATGGCGGTCTGCACGTCGGCGATAGCTGTCACCATAATAACTGCCGTGTCGGGATATTTAGCTTTAATTTCCCGTAATACTTCCGGGCCGGCTTTGCCCGGCATCATGACGTCTAGTAAGACGAGCTCGACAGAATCAGCCCTCAACATCTTAAGAGCGATATTGCCGTCAGCCGCAGCCAGACAGTTATATCCATCATCCGTTAATTTACGGGACAGGATTTCTCTGACGCGCATCTCGTCATCGACTATCAGGATTTTAGCCTTTTCCTTTTTGCTCATAATCGTTCCCCTCATAAATAGATTAGTTCATAAATATTTGTTTCGATTCCAGCGGCCTTTTAATCTGCTGGGCGAAGGAAGGGACAGTACCTGGTTCCGGGCCGGTTGAATGTGGTTGCGATAAATTATTGCCCGTGCGGGCACCTTCATTAGTCTCGACCATATCATCCATTTTGACGTGTAAAGGCAAGTCATTTGAACCGTTGGAAATCTGGAGAGAATATGCCCGAAAATCTATGCCGTCTTCTTCTTCGAGGACAATTAAAATTTTTATCATATAATTTCCACCTATAATTTATTTTCCCGATAGGGCGGTAGCGATGGTTGTTAAAAACTCCATTGGTGTGAATGGTTTGGCTAGATAGGGTCGTCCGGTTGAGTTAAGGAATTCGCTGGTTTCCTCGGTCATGGTATCTCCGGTAATAAATACAGTCCTGGCAGCCATATCGGGGCACTTCTTTTTTAATGTCTCATAGAGATCGACGCCGCTTACCCCGGACATTTTAATGTCCGCTATCAGGAGGTCATAGCCCCTGTTCTGTAAAATAGCTAAGGCTGCCTTACCATTTGAAACAGTCTGTGCCTTGTGACCTTTGTTGGCTAGAATCCTGGCGAGAATATTGCGAATCGCAGGTTCATCGTCGACAATCAATACTCTATATCTGGTTTGTTTTTGGTCCTCTCGTCTTTCGGCACTTACAACCATTTTGGTATTCCCCCTTTTCTCTTTTGTCTACTGTTCAATGGTTCCGACCCGGCTACTCCATCCGTGATTCGCAATTTTATTTGGCGCCGTTAAATGATTGCTGACTAAATGTTTGTACTGCCTGCAATATTTCATCGCCGGTGAAGGGCTTAATCATGATCAAGAAAGGGCCGTGTTCCTTGGCCTTCTTGAGCAATTCGCTATCGGGGTAACCGGTAATGATGCCAATGGGTACCTGTTTATCTATCTTTCTGATCTGCCGGAAAAGCTCGCTGCCGTCGAGCTCCGGCATTGCCAGGTCGAGGAAGATTAGATCAAAATGTTGTCTCGAAACCATTTCCAGCGCTTCAAGGCTGTTGCGCATAGCAGTTACCTGATAGCCGTTTTTCTCCAGGCTGTCTCTGAATAGCTGACCTATGGGGAGTTCATCGTCAACGACCAGAATTTGACCTTGTCGTCCCACCATCTGCTGCGTTAACCATTTGTCGATCTGGCCTTTTTCGAATCTGAATTGCTTGCCTATTTTTATGGCGGGGATTTCACCTTTGTGAGCTTTGCGTATTATAGTGGTGTGGTTCAGCTTCAGGTATTTAGCTAACTCTTGCGGCGTCAATAACTGTTCCATTTACATAATACTCCCTTTCCTGATTATATAAGCATTATATCAAACGAGTCGTGCATGTCAAGTATCTACAAGCACTAAAAATGATAAATATTGCATTGGAGCACTTATAAGCACTTTATTGTCGAATACTCAAAGAACTATAACCTGCGAAAATTTAACGTTGTTCACATTACCAAAGTACTAGTGCCAGCTTGCATAAATAGGTAATATTATGTATACTGTCAGCATGAGTA
>CAZJQG010000011.1:0-60735 GCA_964548415.1 uncultured Dehalococcoidales bacterium
TTTTGGTGCTTTTAGCCACTTGTATTCTCCCGATGATTCGTTAAGTGATACGTGATCTGCCTCAACAATTATACCATTTAGCTGGCCTCATTTTCGGTCGCACCTTCTGACGGATTGTGTAACCTGAATTCAAATAATAAGAATTACGGCGACATATTTGCTTTAATCGATTCGCATGCCTTTAGTAATTTGCGGCCATAGCTGGCGCAGGGTTTTGTCTCTAGTTTTAGGGTTGGCTATGAAGCTTACGTGGAAATCAATGACTGTATCCTGCGCGATACCGACTTTCTCTCAGTATTAACCAGCTTGCCGGCCACCGTCACGTTTGCTGTCTGGCGTATAGGTAATATACGGGTATCAATGACATAATGGGGGCTCCACGCCAGTATCCCAACCACCACGCGCTCAATATGGCCCTGGTGGTATTGAGTCTTTGAATTTCAGTATATTTTTACGTTACCTTTGCAAGTTCTCGATGACTGTGGCCACGCCCAGTCCACCGCCGCAGCAAGAGGCGAAGATGCCATATCTTCCACCGGTGCGGATTAAATGACGCATGGTAAACATACCGATTCTGGCCCCGGAAGCGCCATTGGGATGACCATAGGAAATAGCACCGCCCAGGGGGTTCCATTTGGCGCGGTCCACTTTTTCGCCCGTCTGTTTTTCCAGTTCTATAATGACTGCCAGGTTTTGCACGGCAAATGCCTCATTGCATTCCATGTGGTCGAAATCAGAAAGCTTCAAGCCCGCCCGCTTCATAGCTATAGGCATAGCATACGCGGGGGCAATCCCCATAATCCTGGGGTCGACACCGTAGTCACCGCCGGAAATCCATTTCGCCATCGGTTTATATCCCAATTCCTTGGCTTTCTCGGCACTCATCATTAAAACAAAAGCACCGCCGTCATTTTGACCGGAAGAGTTCCCGGCCGTTACCGTGCCGCCCTCTTTGAATACGGGCGGAAGTTTGGCCAGGCCTTCCATGGTAGTGTCGGGGCGGGGATGTTCGTCTTTATCAAAAATCGTGTCAGGGGTTTTCCTATCGCCTTTGATAGTTACCGGGACGAGCTCGTCCTTAAAATAATTATTTTCCATGGCCATCTTGGTTCTCATCTGGCTCTGATAGGCAAATTCGTCTGATGCTTCGCGCGGGATTTTGTACATGACCTGTAGATTTTCCGCCGTCAGGCCCATGCCTATACATTCTTCCTTCACGGGAGATAACTCGCCTCGAATGGCTGCGGGCGGAATCAATTTGAACGGTTGTACTGACATGGGAAATTTGGCAAACATCTGGCTGTATGATTCCATGCCACCGGCAATTACAACGTCTGCCTCGTCAGCCAAAATTCTCCAGGCCGCGTGATTGATAGAGTCGATGGCGGAGCCGCACTGCATTTCCACGTAAGATGCTGGCGTCTCTTTAGGTAATCCCGCTGCCAGAGACATCCATCGTGCGGGATTCAATGCATGAGAACAATGGGCTGCTGACCCCGCAAAAACACAGTCCACTTTACCTCTCTGGGCAATTTGGGTTTTGTCGAGCAATCCTTTCAGGGCAAAAGTACCCACCTGTGAAGCAAAGAAACTGCGTAGCGATCCGCCCATTCTTCCAAAGGGAGTCCTAACGCCATCTATAAAAACAACTTCTCTTTCTGCCATTGTAGCTCCTAAAATTTATTTTTATTAATAACGGCCATCTGCTGACCACGACCATTATGCTATTACTTTTCTCGGTTCGGATTTGCCATGCCAGGTTGTTAAGATAACAGCAGACACGAATTATTGTGGTGATTTTACCATCACTTCATGGTGTGGTGCAATAAACTATTACCGCCGATGATGCCCAGAGTTTTCATATATTCGCGTCTATTGAACGAAGTCGTTAAATTGAATTGAGATTCTATCCGTCGTTGACAGCCAGTTCGGCACGTTTAATGCCTGTGTTTTGCCGCCACCACCCTTTGGCGTCAGTACCAGCGCTATGGTTCCTGTGGGTGGATTGGAGGCCGGGACATAGAGGTCGGCACCGGTAAGAAATACGGGAATCACCGTATAGAAATATGGCACCGGTTTGCTCAGGTCGCTTTTGCCATCAGAACCTGCGTCGAACACAAAAATGGCGTTTACCAGGTGTGCGATGGGACAGATTTCGGGCGTGCATATATTAGTGCCATCGACGGTCAGAACGTCGCTGTCAGCGCCCTGGTCGCCCCAGAATTCATTGCTCCGTGAAATATACATGTTACTGTGAGCGTCGCTGGCATCCATCCGACTGCCCATACCCTTGCCCGGCACCTCATTGTTCAGACGAATCAGATAGTCGCTTCTCAGGAACGGTTCAAAGTAGAAATGTACCGTCAACTGCTGGCGCACCAGGGCAAACTCGTAGTTCACACCTGTCTTCGCAGCAAAAGGTCCCCAGTCTCCAGTGCCGCCTATGGGATAGGTAGCCTGAGGCTGGCCGTCTGTTCTGGCACCGGTCCTGCAATCCATCTGCCATATCTGCAAAGTGGCACCGGTATCCTGCACACCCGTATTTTGCGGGAAAATGACAGCTCTTCCGGCAAGCTCGATATTCCCCGAAGGTTCGGCTATGATTTTGTCGGTTACCGGCGGCTGACCCGTGAAAAACTTGAATATTTCTACAAAAGCCTGGGCGCATGTGGCACATTGAACATGAGTGACGTTGGATAAAGTAACATTCGTGCCGCCCACCACCTCACCACCAACCGGAAATCCAGGAGGATTCCGGTCAGCCCATAGAGCCAGTGTGGGTACGCCGCCCGGAAGCTCGGTACCGGGCGTGCCGTCAACATTGACATAGTGGGCTATTTTAGCGGCGCGTTCCGGTGAGCTTTTCAGGTAGGTCTGCATCACTTTTGTTCCCAAAGAGTGTCCAATGACGTCTACCTTATCCGCACCCGTATTGTTTAAAACAGTCGCGATAAACTGGTCGATGTTACTTAGAAGTTCAGGCGGCGGGAACTGGGGCGATAGTCCGGCGGAGGTATCGTACTCGAATGCCGATATATAGTTGGCCGGATATCCGTTGCTCTCAAACCTCATTGCCTGCGACTCGAACTGAGCGGCCGAGCCGGCGAAACCATGTACAAATATAATCGGTTTGATGGCCGGGGCCTTAATTCCACCTGACGCGCACGCCGGCAAAATGGTGACCGCCAGCAACAATACAGCCAGCAGGCCCCAAAGTTTGTTTCTCATGTTTTATCTCCCAAGTTATGAATTTAGAAAGTGAAGACCAGCGATCTGTTTATCTCCGCCGGACTGCCGGACAGCGCCTCCCGGTCGGCGTATCTTACATCCAGAATGCGCGGTGATATTCTATCAGTTCTGGCCTGCAAATACCTGCTCTCCTGAATCAACGGTTTGAGAATCAGCCTGTTGCCCCCGAAAAAGATGAAGTCCGGCAGGTAGCTGCCAAATCTTTCCTCGATGTGGTTACCCACCCGGCGCAGGAAGTCCTTTTTCTGCTCCTCGGTCCGGCGGGCAAACCTTTTCTGGCTGCGGCCGCCTTTTTTGTGCCGCTTGTGAATATAGCCGGTGCCTATCTTGCTGTCCACCAGATCATCTCCGTCGAACATACCCAGAGCATACCAACCCCACGTCATCATAACCACTCCAACGAGGTATTTCCGGTTCAAAGCTTGATGGAGTAATGACAGGTCGAGCTTTCCCTCCGACAGCCGGTTCGCCGTGACAGGAAACGGAGGCAGCAGGATATGCTTATCGATTCGGCTCCAAAATATGACGGCGCCGGTACCGTACTTTTTTACGGCATCAGTAACCGCCTCGGTGCTTGCAGCCTGCTTGATTTCCATAAACAAGGAGGCGTATTTTTGAGTCGGCGTCAAACTCTTAATATAATCGGGGAAAGAGGCTGGAGTTAGATAAATAGTAACAAAATCGGATGGTGAAGATTCGAGTGTAAAAAGAAAACGGTGCAGACCGGCTTTGGTATAGGGGCTACTTTGCATGTCTCTCCGATAGGTTAGGAGTACGGCGTACGTATGCTTTTACGCAGCAGCCAGCCGGCGACCAGGCCCGTGGCCAGGCCGCCCAGATGACCCTGCCAGGCGATGCCGCCCAGGAAGGACACCAAAACAAAACCACCAAGTACGGCAACCCAGAGAGGCATAGCAACGGGTATTGGAAAGACGAACACGCGCAATCTGGGTGTCAGTATCGCCAGCGCCCCACCCAGACCGAATATCGCCCCCGAGGCGCCGATTACTATTGAGTAAGGCGAAGTGAAAAAGTTCAAGAAGGCAAAGAGCATGAAGAAAAGATTGCCCACGATGCCAGCCAAAAAGTAGATGATGAGAAAATCTCTGGTACCCACCAGCCTGATTAAGAAAGTCCCGAAAAAGTACAGCGTTATCATGTTGAACAGGATGTGCCATATACTGCCGTGCACGAAGAGGTCGGTTATTATGGTCCATGGCTGCTGCAAAAAAGAGATTGGCTGCAGACCGAGAAGAGGTATCAGGTCGTGACCCATATAATCCGCTGCACTGGTGGCAATGTATACCAGAAAACACAGAATTATTAGTGCGAGCACCGGCGCGATATTGTCAGTTCTACGATAGCTCATCTTTTTTAGGTAGCCGAGTAAAATAGCAGCTTGTTTCTGGTTTCTTTCTTTACCTTGCCCTCGCCTACGAGGTAGTCCAGGTGTGCAATAGTCTCGCCCACGGCAAAGAACTTCTGCACCGACGGAAATTCCGCCCAGGACCTGACGTCTATGTCCCAGGTAATAAAGGGAGCCACGTCCCAGGCTGTCTTACCTTCGTCTTTAACAGCTGCCAGCGCCTCGGCCAGCCGGTTGCGGTGATGCTCCTTCAGCTCGCCGATACGCTTCCGGTGGTCGTTCCAGACAATGCGGTGGCCGGGCAAAATGAGGCTGACGTCCAGCCCGTAGACTTTTTCCAGGTTCATCAGGTAATGTTTGAGCGAATTATCCAGCTGCTCCCAGTGGGTGATGTTAGGCGTTATATCGAAAAGAATATGGTCTCCGCAGATAAGGACCTTTTTCCCGGCCTCGTAAAGGCACATATGCCCCGGTGAATGCCCCGGCGTTTCCACGCAGCGGAACAGGTAATCGCCGATCTCTATCTGATTTCCCTCCACCATGGGTGTAAATTCTATCTTACGTCTGGAGCTGTAACGGAATCCCGGATGCCCCTTCCATACGGCTTTCATTTCATCTTCGGGAAAGCCATTGGCGGCATAAAAAACGAAGTGCTTCATCCAGTATTTCTCATCCGGCTGGAAATTGACGAACGAGGCTTCCGTCTTGTTAAAGTATACTTTAGACTTCTCGGATGCCAGCACGCCCACCAGCCCCGAGTGGTCGGCGTGCAGGTGCGTTATAAATAAGTCCGTCTTCTCCAGGGCGACGTTTAGTTCTTTAAGCGCGTCTCTCATCGGCAGCAGGCATTCCTCGCGGTTCATTCCCGTATCCACCATGAGGAAGCGGCCATCGCCTTTGATGAAATAGGAATTAAGCGCCTTTAATGGACTCCTCGGCAGAGGGATTTCAACGCGATAAAGATTGGGTAAAAGCTCTTCAATCATACAGTTATTCCCGGCAACAATGCTCAGGTAATTGTATCATTTTTGCTTCGAAAATTCCCTCTGAACGAGTCTCCCCTTTGGGAAAGAGGGATTAAGGGGAATTTTTAATAATTAGTACTTGGAGACTTCCAGGTCCTCCATCTTGCCGGTGACCGTGAAAACTACCCGTTCGCAGATATTGGTTACCCTGTCGGCTGCACGTTCCAAATTATGCGCCACCCAGATAAGACGGGTGGCCCGGTTAATGGTTTTCGGGTCTACCATCATGAAGGTCAGCAGCTCCCGGAACACCTGGTCGTAAAGCCCGTCAATGGAGGTATCCATGGTAACGACGTACCTGGCTAGCTCCACGTCCCGGTCTATGAACGATTTAAGGCTCTTATTAATCATCTCCACAATCATGTCAGCCATCCGTGGTATATCTATGAGCGGCTTCAAGGGAGGCTCATCGCCTATCATGACTACTATTTTGGCTATTCCCTCGGCATAGTCGCCGATTCTCTCCAGTTCGGTGCCGATGCTCAGTATGGCTACGATGGCGCGCCGTTCGTTTTCGGTTAGCTTGGGTACACCCATAAGGTCGATGCACTTGTCTTCTATGCTAAAACGCATGTCGTCTATCCTGGCATCGTCGGCAATTATTTTGTGGGCCGTCTTTAAATCTCTGGCTTTCAGCGCTTCGATAGAACGAAGTATCTCCTTACTCACCACATCGCCCATAGCCAGCAATTTATCCTGGACTTCATTAAGAGCCTTATTGAAACCGGTAGTCTTGTCCATGGTCCTAACCTCCTAGCTTTTCCAATTATACACAAATATACACTAAATTTTTTACTATATTAGTGAAATTAAATGAATCAGCAGATATATAGCCGCACCGATAACGGATGCACCTGGAATCGTAAAAATCCATGCCCAGACAATGTTAAGGGTCACTCCCCATCGTACCGCGGAAAGCCGGTTCGCCGAACCGACACCCGATATGGCACCCGTTATGACGTGTGTAGTGCTAACCGGAACGCCCAGATGAGTGGCCGTAAATATACTGACCGCGCTTGCCGTCTCCGCACAAACACCATCTATCGGCCTTATTTTAGTAATCTTCTGACCCATGGTCTTAACGATACGCCAGCCACCTGTCAAAGTGCCCAGTGCGATAGCTGCGTGTGCGCTTAAAACAACCCACAGCGGTATCGCAAATACCTTGATCAGGCCGCCGGCAAACAGAAGACTGGTGATAACTCCCATGGTCTTCTGGGCATCATTGCCACCATGTCCAAGACTATAAAGAGCAGCCGAAAAATACTGTGCGAACCTAGCCCACTTATTGACTGCTGAAGGCGACTGCTTACGTACAATCCAGGTCAATATCACTTTTAGTATATAACCTAAAACCAGACCGATAGTCGGAGCTATAACTATAAAGGCTAGTGTCTTAATCCAGCCGCTGGCGATGATGACACCGAAGCCGCTCTTAGCAATAGCGGCACCAGCATAACCGCCTATCAGGGCATGCGATGAGCTAGTCGGCAAACCCAACCACCAGGTAAATATATTCCAGCCTATAGCACCGCATACGCCGGCAAGCACCACAGTCGGTGTTATGGTACTAAGCTCAATCATACCCTTACCGATGGTTGTCGCAACGGCAGTACCGAATATGAGAAAGGCAACGAAATTAAAAAAAGCTGCCCATATCACAGCTTGTCTGGGCGAAAGTACGCGAGTAGAGACAACGGTGGAGATGGAGTTGGCGGCATCATGCATGCCGTTAGTAAAATCGAAACCCAGCGCTACGGCAATTACAAAGATGATGAAAACTAAATTAAGGTCCACAGTATCCCGCCGGGTCGATTATGTAACAAATTAATGGAAGGTACTCACGCATACTTGAGCGCAATGCCCTCCAGTATGTTAGCTACATCCTCGCACTTATCGATGGCAGATTCGATATCTTCGTAGATCTCGCGCCACTTGATCAGATAAGTGTAATCGGGTGAGCTGTCAAACAGTTCTGCCAGCGCCGACCGGTAAATGTTGTCTCCTACGTTCTCCAGCCGGTTAATTTCCATGGAGCACTTAAGAAGCTCGTCCTTGTCGATTTTCTCGCGTATCTCCGCCACACCCTTCTGAACCTCCGTGGCAGCTTCGACCACGATATCGGCCAGTTCCCTGGCCTTGTCGGTAGGACGGTCCACTTTGTACAGCAGCATGGCATCTGCAGCAGAATGAATCAAATCGGTGATATCGTCTAAGGTCTGTGCCAGCAAAGCGATGTCTTCACGGTCCAACGGCGTAATAAATGTCCGGTACAGCTGGGCCATAACCTGATGGGTAATGGCGTCGCCGTCGTGCTCCATGGTAGTTATCATCTCCACCCGGGCCCTCACGTTTTCCCAGGTATTCACCAGGTCCTTCAGCTGGTGGGCGGTCTTAACCGCGTTCTGGGCGCTCTGCTCGAACAGGACAAAGAACTTCTCTTCCCGCGGAAACAACGAAAATCTAGGCACTTTTGGACCTCCTGGAACGATTATGCGATAGCGAACGGGGGATAATCGAACGGAAAGGCAGTAGGGGCGGGACGGCGCCCGGCTGGTATTTCAGGAACAAAAGCATAACTTTTCTGCCACCGCCATTGTAGATGAGCTACAGGTGGCAGTCAAGCTGAGAGTCCGCCCTATGCCGCGACCCGGACTGCCTTACCTTTCTATGATTTTTGTGTCCGGTGTTGCCAGTAAATCAACCTGCAGTTAACTTCCACGGCATCGCGGGCCACAGTAGCCGGCATATTAGAGCCGAATGGGGCAGTCAGCCTGTCATCGAAAATAGCCTGAGGAAATGCTGCCCTGATTTTATTTATGGTTAAGCCGTAGTTGGCAATAGCAGAAGACGCCATCTCGGAACCCAGGAAGGAGTAGTCGAAATTAGACTGTGACAGCTGAATAGCGGCATCGGGTGTTGTCCATTTATACAACCGTGAAAAACTTTCGCTTTCAAAAGTTTGACTCTTGACCTTTTCTTCCACCTTTTTGGTGATGGGTATGCCGCCGGTTAACAGTGTTGCCGTAACGTTGATCTTTCTCTTTGTCTGTGTCGTCTCAACTTCGGTGTAAGCCTGAAACCTGGCACTAAGAATTAAAAATACCTCCTCTGTCCTCACCGTTTTTACCTCTCCAGCCCTGTTATAGAACATAACAGCCTGCTCTTCAAATTTGAGATGTCGCGCTTTAAATATCTGAGGAGGTTTATGCAGTTCGGCGTTGTAAACCGCAGTCGCCAGCACCCCTAGCTCCCTGAGTCCGTTGGCTGACCGTTCAGCCAGCTGTACAGTGTCATAGTTGGCTATTATCTTGGGTATCTTACTGGTTAATCGGAGTCGGGTCTCGTACGGGTTTTTACCGATGATATGAGCTATCTTTCCCACCAGCTCCTCATCAAGCGGGACCGGCGGTACCACCACTACATGCACAACTTCTTTTTCAGCAGTCATCAGCGCTTTACCACATGGTCGATTTGAAATACAATAGCACGCTTCTGCTAAAAGAACATTATCAGCCGCTAAACTACATCCAAGGCGGCTGTTTGATATTTAAATTCTCGAAGTAATCGTTGTCCAATGGCCGCTGGGCTACACCCGACTCAACGGCAGCCCTGGCCACGGCATGGGTTACTGCCCGATGTACCTTGGCGTCGAGAGGATTGGGCACCAGTTCCCCTTCGTCGGTAGTATCAACGATCGCCAGAGCACCGGCCTTGTACATTTCATAATTTAGCTTGGTGGCCATGGCATCCAGCGTCCCCCGCCAGATGCCGGGATATCCCAGCAAATTATTGACCGTTCTGCCGTCTACCGCGAGAGCCGCGCCGGCTTTTTTCGCCAGTTCGGGCGCAATCTCGGGAACGGGATTGGATAAGGCCAGGATGATCTGTCCTTTTCTGACCATACGGGGCTCTATCAAGCCCTGCACGCCGCTGGTGGCAACAACGATATCCGCCTTCTCCATAATTTCATTTAAGTTGCTGGCAATACCTCCCCGTTCCACATGCCGTTTAATGCTGGCTTCGGTTCGCGCAGTGCCCATCACCGGCTTACCGGTGTACTTGAGTAAAAAGCTGGCGATAGTCAAACCCGCTGCTCCCAGTCCGATAACTCCGATTTTGGCCTCTTCGAGCGACACCTTCACAATATTACAGGCGTTTATCAGGGCCGCCAGTACCACGACGGCGGTGCCCTGCTGGTCGTCGTGCATGACCGGTACGTCTAATTCATTGATCAGTCTGTCCAGAATCGGAAAACACCTTGGCGAAGCTATATCTTCAAGGTGAATGGCTCCGAACGTCGGAGCGATATATTTAACCGCATCCACAATCTGGTCTACGTCCGTTGTATTCAGCAAGATGGGAACGCCGCTGACTCCTACGAGCTCCTGCAGAAGCGCCGCTTTGCCTTCCATCACCGGCATACCGGCCTCCGGACCGATATTGCCCAGACCCAGGATAGCGGTGCCATCGGTGACGATGGCAATGGTAGACTGAATATTTGTATAGGTGTATTTAAGTCCCGGCCTTTCCTGTATCAATTTACAGACCTCAGCCACGCCCGGCGTGTACACCTTTCTGAGTATGTCGATTGAGTTGATGGGATGAATACTGACCATCTTAATCTTTCCATCCTTGTGGAGGTCGAGAACGTCGTCCCTTACCTCCAGCACGGTGACTTCTTTAATTTTGGACACCTCATCGATTATGGTGGCCAGGTCCTCCTGGCTTCTGAGCATCACTTCTATATCTCGTACGGTGTAGTTATGCCCCAGATGAACTGTGGTTAGATTTCCGATATCGACTCCCACTTTGCCTATGGTGGAAGTTAATTTGCCCAGGGTGCCGGGTACGTTAAGATTCTTGCATCGTAGAGTCCTGGTAAACTGGTATTTGCCGTTTTCCATGTTGTCACCTCCTGATTTCCAAGATTGCTATTCTACCACTAAACTATTAGTTTGGCTAAGCGCCTGAGAACAGGGTAAATCCCTGGTAATTTTAAACAGGTTTCCGTACCCAATCCTGGCATGACTTTTTTGCTTGAAAGTAGTAATATTATGCAGTCATTTACCACATTCATCAAGGAGGAAATCATGAGGACAAAAGCGGAATACATCAAAGGTTTATCCAAGATGAAGCGGAACATCTACTACGATGGCGCGCTTATTGACCGGACGGACCCGTTGCAGGCGGAATGCCTCGACGTTATGGGCACTACGTTCGATGAAGCCGCCAAGCCTGAGAACCAGGACCTGTGCACGGCCATTTCACATCTCACGGGAGAGAGGATTAACCGCTTCACCAATATCCATATGAGCAAAGAGGACCTGCATGCCAAGCAGGACATGACCCGCATGCTTTGCCAGAAAGTTGGCGGCTGCATCCAGAGATGCATGGGCATCGATGCCGTCAACGCCATTTATAACGTATCGTACGAAGCAGACAAGCTCAACAAGGGTGCCACCCAGTACCACGAGAACTTCAAGAAATGGCTTACCCGCTTCCAGACCGAGGACCTGGTAGGCTGCTCGGCGCAGACAGACGTAAAGGGCGATAGGCTGCTAAGGCCTGCCGACCAGCCGAATCCCGATGCCTACGTTCGCATCAAGGAGAGACTTAGCGACGGCATCGTCGTTAGCGGTTGCAAGGTACATATCTCCGAAGCTTCGGTAGCCGATGAGGTGCTGGTAGTGCCTACCAGGGCGCTCCGTCCCGAAGACAAGGACTACGCCGTCTCCTTCGCCATTCCCGGCGACTGGGATGGGCTGAAACAGGTAGTCACTATCCATAACTACAGGCCGCGCGAGCATTTCAAGCGCGGATTCATGCCCGGCAGCACTGATTCCTACATTATTTTCGATGACTGTTTCGTCCCCTGGGATAGGGTCTTCCTTGCCGGTGAATGGCAGCACGGCGGCGTTCTGGCGCTCCTGTTTGCCCTATTCCATCGCCATTCCTATTCCGGCTGCAAACCGGCCATCGGCGATATTGTCATGGGAACGGCCGCCCTAGCCGCGGAAGCCAACAACGTGCACAAGGCGCCCCATGTACGCGAGAAGCTGGCTGAACTTATCATGACCACCGAGCTGGGCTATGCCGCCGGGTACACGGCTTCCGACCTGGGAAAGCCGGAGGTCTACATGCCGGGGGTTGGCTTCGTGCCTTACGGCCCCGGCTCCTTCATACCAAATTCGATTTACTGCAATGTCGGCCGCTGCCTTTCGGGCGAAGCGGTGTGGCGTGAAGCCGAAATACTTTGCGACATCGGCGGCGGTGTCATGGCCACCTTCCCGCATGAGAATGATTTCCTCAATCCAGACACCAAGGACCTTCTGCTGAAATACACCAAGCGGAACCCGAATATGTCGGTTGAGGACCAGGCGCAGATCTGGCGCTACCTCGGTGATGGGCTCTGCTCTGCCACAGGCGGCATACACAACGTGGGCGGCTATCACGGCGGCGGCTCGCCGGTTATGGAGCAAATCGCCATAACCACCCAGTACGACATCGAGGCCAGAAAGAAGCTGGTGAGATATATTTCCGGTATGAGCGGCGGCGACCGCGATTCCCTGGGCAAGATGAGGTACCGACCCTTCAAGGCGCCGGAAAAAGCAGCTAAGAATAATAACAAGGTACCCGCCGGTTCGGCCAAGAAATAACTAGTTTAGACCAGAATTAAGCCCCTCCCCGTTTTCGCGGAGGGGCTTTTCTTTAGCTTGATGTCAACAATAGGTCCGCACCTAGGAAACAGGAGTGAAATATGCGTGACAAGATAAAAATAGCTGCAGTTCAAATGAACCCAAAGATTATGCAAAACAGGAATAATCTCGATGCCATACTGCACCAGTCCAGAGTTGCCGGCGGCAACGGCGCCAAGCTAATAGTATTTCCTGAATGTGCCCTGACCGGCTACGTATTCAGCAGCCGGGAGGAGGCGATTCCATTTATGGAGACCATTCCCGGAGCGGCTACCGAGGAGATCGGAGGTCTGTGTAAGGAACTCGGACTATATATGGTGGTGGGCCTACTTGAAAAGGAGAGGGCTAAATGCTTCAATGCTGCCGCCTTAATCGGCCCTGACGGGCTGGTTGGAAAATACAGAAAGAACCACCTCCCCTTTTTGGGTATCGACCGTTTCCTCGATCCCGGAAATAAGGCTTTCGAGGTGTTCGATACGCCGTTAGGCAGGCTGGGCCTCCATATCTGTTATGACGCTACTTTCCCTGAGTCGGCTCGCGTGATGACGCTTCTCGGAGCGGACATATTAATCCTGCCCACCAACTGGCCCCAGGGCAGAGGGAAAGTGGTGAAATACGTCATAAATACCAGGGCTTACGAGAACAAGGTACACTTCGTGGCCGTGGACAGGGTAGGCGAAGAACGCGGCACCAGATTCATAGGCAAGAGCAAGATAGTCGATGCCTGGGGTGATACACTGGTTCAGGCCAGCGCCACCGAAGAAGAAATTATTTATGCCGAGATAAACCTGGAGGATGCCAGGCAAAAGCACGTGATTTTCAAACCCGGTGAATTCGAGATTAACCTTATCCGCGACCGGCGGCCGGAGCTATATGGGCCGATTGTCAAGCGCGGCACTAACTGAAACAGTGGACTGAGCTGATTGGTTCTCCGGAGGGTTGTTTTGTGGCACATAACATCATATGATAGTAAGTAAGTACCGCAAAGGAGAAAAAGAAATGGCGACAAAGAAAGCAACTAAAAAGAAGGTAGCGCCCGCACGGAAAAGTGCCCTGAAGAAAAAGGCTCCGGCACGAAAAACGGCCAAGGGCGATTCTTACGAATGTGAGGTATGCGGCCTGGTGGTTTCAGTCGATGAAGCCTGCGGTTGTGTCGAGTACTGCGACATCATATGCTGCGGCGAACCCATGAAGGCCAGTAGAGCTAAGAAAAAGTAGCCCCAAGAATTTATAGCTTTCCATATAATTTAGTACCCACTTAACGCGATAGAGCGACGGTTCCGATCTATCGTTAAAACATGATGTTGCATTTTGAACTATTTGGGGGAGTGGAGAAGAATGAAAAAATCGTCACCGCAGGTGGTCTATAAAAAGCTCTTGGAGAATGAGACCGTAGCTTTGGTCATGGAACACGAGTTACGCGGTGTAACGCCGGATATGCTGGACTGGTGCTGGAGTGGCAAATCCCGCCAACGCAGGTCGGGCATGCCGGAGCTATCCATATGGCCTGTGAAAAGATAGCTAGTGAGCCGGCACGGATACTACGTATTCGTTGGGAGGAACGGGAGGCAGCTCCAATATCGACAATTTACGGACACGTTAACGTCGGCAGTCCTCTCGCTCCCGGCACCGATGATATACCAGTGGGCAGCGTCGTCCATGAATATGAGCAGACATCCTACGGGACGCGAATGCGTTCCACGTTCACCATCCCCGCCTTTGCACCTCAAGAATTCAAGGATAATTTACGCAGACACAATATTACGGAGATGAGCCATTTCCCGAAGTTCCTGCCACAGTTATACAGGGAAAAAACCGGGAAATGACGAAGGTCTTCACTGAGAGCTAAAAAGTAAACAGCCTGATGGGTTCTGGGGAATTTCGAGTCGGCATGTACTCGATATAGCTGGCCAGACCGGAGTCGTCATGTTTATCCCAGATCATGGCATTAATAGTGGTGATATTGTAAGTTCCCCAGTAGTTGAAAGCGGCCTCAATGCTCTCCGTGCCGCTTCCACCTTCTAGCATTACGGCAATACCGTCGGTCTCAATGAAAAAGTTGTAATTGACCATAGTGGCCGGACCGGCCCTGTTGATAATCCAGGGCGTATCCTGCACGGTGCGGTTTCTGCTGTAGAAGTGGTTGTAACGTATATTAACCGTAGAGCCGCCTGTGATAAAGCCGGAAGCGTTGGTAAAATTGTTATATTCGATGTAAATATCTGAGGTCGGGCCGAATGAGATGTCGGAGTTCTGCGTGAGGTTAGTTACTTCGGAATGTCTTAGATTGAATCCCCTGGCAAAGTTAATTAAACTGCGGCCGTTCTTGATCGTGCAATAGTCCAGGTCAACCGTAGCGTCAGGGCCGGCATTTTCGCTGGTAAAAAAGGAATGCCCGCCGCCATCCAGTGTGATGTTGTTGCCCGGGCGCCCATGGGCCAGGACCATTCCGTCCACTTTAAACAAATAGTCGTTGCCACCACTCATAATAACTGAAGCCCCCGGATTCATAGTCAAAGTTACTCCAGCCGGTACCTGGACCGTGCTGATAATTAGGTACGGGCTATCGGACTCCGTCCATGTAGTATTTTCGGAGAGTGTACCATTAACTAGCGTTCCGTCTTTAGATGTAGTCAGAGTGTAGTCGTCCGAAATGGACTCGTTTCCGCCGGCATCTGTCGACTTCACCCTGAAGTCGTACTTAGCCTGGGGAGTAAGACCACTCAAAATGATGATGTGGCTCGTAACCAGGTATTCATCCGGTGACGCAGCAAAACTGTAGTATTTATTTAACCCGTACTCAACCGCGCTTGTGGCCTCTTCATCGGTGGTCCAGGTAATGGCGGCGCCTGTCCTGCCAGTGGCCAGGACGGACACATCGGTAATTACCGGTGCTGTACTATCTGCCGGTAAAGGCGTCTCTATTAGCACGGGCACGGGTGCTTGTACGGATGCCCCAGCCGGAGCTTTGTCTTGTGAAAAGGCGTTGAGGGTAAATATTACCCCTCCGATTATAGCAGCCAGGCATATCGCCCCCGCGCCTACAATAACCCATTTACTTAACATAATTAAGACAACTTCCGCTTAGCGGAAAAATGGCAATATGACCAGCGATTATACATTAAAATTTGGGAAAACTGAAACAGGGCCTCACTACAGCCCGCGTAAAAACTCGGGTCTGAGCAAAGTGGGGTCTTTGGAGGCAAGGATCAAATCCAGCTGCTTGAGCATCTTCTTCTTGTCCTGAGGTAATGTTCCCCTGACTGCAACATAGTTCGAGGCATGCATCGAGCTGAAAAAGCAATTGGTAAAACTTGAGTTCTCTATAATTATTCTCAACTCTTCAAGAGAACGAAATGGAGAGACGGGGTGGAATTTACCTTCCTGCCATTCCTGGTAAAGAGGAGTCCCCGGAACCAGTGTCAGCGTCAGCGCGCCCGCATAGTCCGGGTCGATTTCAGTTAAGACTTTGGCCGTCTCCAGCGCGTGCTGCTCGCTGCCATCTACCCCACCGAGTCCCAGAATGACTGTTACCGAAAGTGCTATGCCGGCTTCTTTCACTTTCCGGCCGGCTTCAATCATCTGCGGGCTGGTCACTCCTTTACCGACCGTCTGAAGCACACTGTCATCACCGCTCTCCACCCCCATATAAAATATGATAAGCTTCAGGTCCTTAAGCTCCTTTAGCTGCTCCGGCGTCCGGCGGAGGACATCCTGCGGGGTGGCATAGGTGGCAATCCTTTCCACGGAAGGCAGTTTTTCATTTAAGTACTGGAGTACCTCTTTCAACTTTGCGAACGGATAAACCAGCGCATCCCCATCCTGTAAAAACACCCTTTCGCCATCCCAATGTTGGGCCACCGCATAAACGATTCCATCAACCGTAGGCAGACGAATTCCGTTGCGCAGGAACAAGGCCAGAGCATCAATCTCGCTCCGGGCTTCTTCGATATCCCGCATCTGCAGTTTGGAACCGTGAAAGCCACAGAAAGCGCACGTATTATTGGAGCAGCCGGAGGTCAAAGGTAGAAAATAGCTCTTCCATTCACTGGGCGGGCGGATAATATCGGGCCTGCGGAAGCTCATGTTCAGCATCATTTTACCCCAGTCGCAGCGTTAGCCTCAAAAAGAAAGCGTACTGGGCAGCCATCAGAGGCTTTCCAGCGGTATCATGAAGACGCTGGGCTTCCTGGATGGCACCGCCCTGTACCTTTATTATGCCCCTGACGTTATCCACGATACCCGCAACTTCCCGGTTATTGCATGAGAAAGGCGCCCGGATGGCCTGCGCCAATAACGGCGGCATCCCGCCACGCACGCCGGCAGCACTTAAGTACGAGATGGGCATGTTCAATTTAAATCTAAACGCCGATAAAAAGCCAGGAAGTTCACCGGGGCCGATGCTCTGCGCCTGTCCTCCATTAACAGCGCCGAGACCATGGGGCTGGAAGACAAATTCGGTTCCATTGAGCGCGGCAAAACGGCCGACCTGGTCATTGTAGATGGTGACCCGCTGGCAGACTGGCGAATCGTGGGCAGCCGAGCGGCCGTTTTTCTGCGATGGCAAACTAAGAATCAACAACTACGGACTCACGGGACAAAAAGCTGGAACAAGTTAGTCTGCCACAGACAATTATTGAATTTGTAGCGTAACGACCTACGCACACTTACCGGCGAAAAAAGTGGCTACCTTGTCGATGTATGGGCTGGGAGCAGTGGAATATGACTGGCCGTGTAGAGCACCAGGAACTACCCACAATTCACTCAAGCGGTTCTTGGCAACCTTAAATAACCTGACGGAGTCGGTTGCTGGAATATCCGGATCCGCTTCTCCGTGAATGAAAAATATAGGACAAGTTACGCGCTTAATACAATCTGTAACGCTGGATAATTGAAGGCCGTATATTGCTTTTCCCAGCCAAAGTGCGCCTGCGACAAACCAGGGCAATATCTTGTTTACTTTATTAAGAACCCGCTGCGTCATTTCACGCATATCAGCAAAACAGCTATCAGACACGATACCGTTGATACCATCTTCACCAGCCGAGAAAACCACAACCGCCGCCGCGCCCAACGATATGCCTAACAGAAAGATTCGATCCGGCTGGCCGTTCCTCTGACGAATATAATCATAAGCGCCGCCCACGTCGCGCTCGAAACGCGCTCTATAATTGGCTTTAGGTACTTCCGATTCACCGCAAGCCCGTCTATCGAAAGTCAGCACATTGAAGCCTCGCCCGGCCAGATCACAACACAGCTCCAGTAATTTCATGCTGGCGTCCGCACGGTTCTGTTTCCCTCCGTGCACTACAACAACCGTCCCTTTATCTCCACCGGGTATGTACCAGCCCTTCAGCCCGACATTATCAATCCTGCTGCAGAAAGATACATCTTCATAAGTCAGGCTTAAAGTCACGGGTGTGCGCGTGATGGGGACTGTTAATACAGAAGCGGTCACGGCAGCTATAGTCCAGGACACTACGAAATACAGAACCAGGCAAACCAGGATTACAGTTGCCGATACCCACAACATTATTAACATACCTATGAATTATACAACTCGCCCGAATTAATAGCCTTACTTTCCTCCGAAAAAGAATAGAAGTGTCGGGCAAAAGAATTTATTGTTTTTTCGCCTTTTTGTGGACGATGACTGTGGCTTACAGCGAAAGTTTATTAACCGCTTCGACAATCCGGGGCAAAATCTCCGCAGTTCGGCCCTGAATCAGATAATTAGAAATTCCCTCAGCGGTTAATGGCGTCGGTTCGGCGTTGATCTCGATGATGATGGTAGCAGTTTCGGCGGTCTGCCCCTCCTCCCAACGCCTCTGCCTGGCTGCCCTTGGCAGCTGGGCGAAAGGATAGACCACGGCCGAAGTACCGCAGATAAGCATCAGGTCGCACTTCAAGGCCTCCTCGAGGCTGTCCTGGGCTACATCCGTCGGTATGGGCTCGTTGAAATGAACCACGTCTCCCTTTATGGGACTGCTGCACCGGTTACACCGGGGCGGCAACTTATCCTGCTCCTTCAGTCCCTGAAGGTCATACTCCGAGCGCTCGTACCTGGTGCCGCAGGAAGGGCAGCGCAGCTTTAAAACCGAACCGTGATATTCCAGTACACGCTTGTTGCCCGCCTTGACGTGAAGGCCGTCGATGTTCTGGGTCAAAACCGCTTTTAAGATGCCCCGTTTCTCCAGTGCCACCAGCGCATCGTGACCCGGATTCGGGCTGGCACTGGTTAAATCACCGAGCATCGACCGCCCACCGAGCACGTCTATCCAGTAAGCTCTGGGATCCCTGAGGAAATTGTGATAGGTCTCGTAAGCTTTTCTCTCGGCGTCCGGGTTCTTTGTCCAGACGCCGTTCGGCCCACGGAAATCAGGTATGCCCGATTCGGTCGACATGCCGGCGCCGGTTAAGGCAATGGCATGATTGCTCTTCAATAGATCCCGGGCGGCGCGCTCGATAAGCGAATCCAAGATAAGATGTACCTCTTGAGGTTTTAGGGGATGGTCATGGGCAGCTTCATTTGCTCCCTGGCCGGTGTGGCTTTTTTCCAGGCCAGCAATTGAAGCAGTTCGCCCACCACCGTGTCGACATGGCTGGGGTGGCGGAGGGGCAGGTCTGGATTGATTTCATACTGGTTCTTCCTGCCGATTTTTCTTCGAGAAATGTAGCCGGCCTCTTCCAGTTCAGCAATGATTTTGTGAGTCGTCCTCTCCGTAATGCCCACTGTCTGCGCAATGACACGGGCAGTGCTGCTGGGATTACCGGCGATATAACCGAAAACTAAACCATGACTGGTAATGAAAGTCCACTTGGCCATGCCGCTCCTCTCTTGTAACGCCTTTGACAACAGTAAAGAAATTGTGTAAGGTTAAGTTTAAAGGCTGAAATTCAGCCTTATATGAAGTAAATTTCATTACTTCAAAGACACAACATTGTAGTGCATCTCGCTCTTTCGGTCAACAGTCCCAGGTTAATCGATTATGGCAGTAAGAACTAAAGAAGACGCAGCCAGAGTGCTGTCCGAGGCCAGCGGGGACAAACGTTTCTTTTGTCACGATGGCTGTGTTGCTAGCAACCTGCAGCAACTGGTCGACTGCCTGTCTCACATGCCCGAAGAATCTTTTAAACATCACGTGACGCCGCTGAAGAACGATTTCAGAAATTGGATACGCGATGTCTTCGGCGACGATAAACTGGCCAACTACGTATCCGCCATTGATAATAGTGCCGAAGCGGCCAAAATCATAGCTTCGCGAATCGCCTGGCTTCGAAAAAAGCTGAAGCAGTAAGTTTCAGCTTCATAATGACCTTCTCCGTCAAAGGGAGGCAACAATAGTTTGACAAACAAAAAGAAAAAGCGTTAAATATGACTTTGGTTGATTTGATATGAAACCTGCTGCCGCTGCAGGGCTGCAATCTCTAGCCCTGGCCTTAATCTTCATGCCCGAGCCCTTTACCACTCCATTCGGGCTTGCGCTGCTGGCTTACGCCAGGATAGCGGGGGCCGAAAAACCTACCGCTCCCCGCCGCATGATAAACCGCTTCGACGACCTTTACAGCTATAAGGTAGCCATGCAGCGCAACAGCGTTATCACTTACGAGCTTTCGGCGCGCAGGCACGGCCAGCTTCCGGAAGCTTATCCCAAGGTGGCACGTTTACAGGACAATCCCCAACTCGTTAAAGCCATACGGGAAAGAGCTAAGAGGTCATCTACATATACCAGCGTGCCTTTTTCTCAACTCGAACCACCGGGCTTGATGAAGGGACCCAAGTTGAAGGACCGAGCGGCGCTAGCTTTGCCGCCTAAGTTGCCTAATCCCAAAATGAGCTCCATCATTACATAGCTTTCCCTTAACCGAGTTTCTATTATATAATCTCAATCACTGCGGGCTTAATTTATTGACATGTCTTCCGACCTGAAATATCTTTTCGAGCCTGAATCCATTGCCATTATCGGCGCTTCAAAGAACGAGCTTAAGTCCGGCGGCATGTTCGTTTCTGCCCTGCTTAAGGACGATTATAAGGGCGCCATATACCCCATAAACCGTAATGAATCCGAGATTCAATCGCTCAAAAGCTATCCGACGGTCCTGGACGTGCCGGGGAAAATAGATTTGGCTGTCATGGCGATACCGTCCCAGGGCCTGCCGCAGGCAATGGCTGAATGTGCCCAAAAAGGCGTCAGGTTTGCCATCGTCCACAGCGTGGGTTTCAGTGAACTGGGAGACGAAGGTGTAGACCTCGAGAAACAAATGGTGGCAGCAGCCAGCAAGGGTGGAGTGAGGGTAGTTGGCCCCAACTGCATGGGCATTTTCTCTCCTAAAGGCCGCATCAATACCATCGTGCCTCATGCGAGAGTGCCACTGGAGCCCGGAGGCGTGGCTTTCGTCGGTCAAAGCGGCTGGATAAGCGAAAACATTACACGCCTCGGCAGCGACCGCGGCCTGCGTTTCAGCGGCATCATAAGCATCGGTAACCAGAGCGACCTTACAATCGAAGACTTCCTGGAATATTTCGGCAACGACGAAGAGACAACTATATTCGTGGCTTATATAGAGGGCTTAAAACAGCCCGGGCGCTTCCTGAAACTGGCGGAGGAAATTTCAACGCGGAAACCGGTTATCGTATGGAAGGGCGGCGAATCGGAGCTGGGCGCCAGAGCAGCTCAATCGCACACCGGTTCAATGGCCGGCAACTACGCGGTATTCGAGGCAGCCTGCCGGCAGAAAGGTATAGTTACAGCCGGAAGCCTCGAGGAAATGCTGGACCTGGCGGTCGCCTTCAGCTGCCCCTACCTGCCCAGGGGCAGAGAGGTAGGTCTGCTCATGGAAGCCGGAGGCGGCGCCGTGGCGGCCAGCGACGCCTGCACCAAAGCCGGGCTTCGTATCTCGCAGCTGCCGCAAAATATCCAGCAGCGGTTACGCGAGTTCCTTCAGGGCAGGGTACCGCCGTCTAAGGCTCGGGCTAATCCGGTGGACCTGGTCTGGGTTGATTTTGAAGATGCGCTGGAAGTCTATTCGACAACTATTGAGATGATAGTCCCCGAAGTAGATTCGTGCCTTTGCATTTGCTATGCCTTCCTGGAAGATGAAGCATTCCTGTCGCGCCTGGAGAACATCCGAGACGGCAACCGGAAGCCCATAATCATGATACCCGGTAACTCACTGGACCAGCATAAGGGAATGTTCCTGGCGGCGAAACGTGGTATACCCACTTACATAATGCCGGATAACGCCATAAGGGCGCTGTCAGCTATGACCTGGCGGGCGGAATACCTCAAGAGCCTCGAGGCTAAATCCTAATCTCTAAATCCGAAGTCCTAAGCAAGCTCAAAATTAAAAATTCAAATAATCACAGCAGGTGTTTTTAGTTTCGTAGTTAGCGTTTTACTATTATTTTGTGTTTAGTTTTTGCTTTTTAGGATTTATTATATAGCGGCTCCAGCCTTGAAACCTTCCTGCACTGCTTCCATTATAGTGCGCGGTTCGACGCAATCGCCCACGAACAGCAGCCGGTCAACGGCGCACTTCAAGTCCGCCGCCAGTTCGGTATTCGGCGTGGAACCGACGGCCAGCACCACAGTATCAGCCTCAATGAGCCTTCGCTCACCTTCTGTGGTCTGGATAACTACCCCGGCATCGGTGATTTCTTTATAATCGACGCCGGTTAGCATTACAGCTCCTTTATAGTTCAACCTGTTCAACATCGGTTCCCTGATAAATTCGTGTATCTTGGTTGCCATCTTTGGCCCACGCCTCATGATGGTGACTTTTTTACCTTTATCAATCAGAAGCATTGCCGTCTCGCAGCCGACCAGTTCGCCGCCGATTATGACCACTCTGTCTCCAGTTTCGACGCCCATCAGTACCTCGTCGGCCTGGATAACTTTTTTACTTCCGATTCCAGGTATCTGCGGTACGAACGGCTTGACGCCGGCAGCCAGAATTACGACATCCGGTTTCAATTTTTCAACCATTTCAGGGGTAAACTTTTGCCCCAACCGCACATCAACCTTACGCTTGGCCATCTGCCTCACCAGGTACTGCCGGAAGGTCTCCAGAGTATCTTTATACGGTGGCTTAGCTGCCAGAATCAGCTGGCCGCCCAGTTCCTTACCTTCATCGAACAACACCACTTTGTGGCCTCGTAAGGATGCCACCCGCGCCGCCTCCATGCCGCCAGGCCCGCCGCCAACTACCACGACTTTCTTGGGACTTCGTGCAGGTTTCAACACCGACTCTTTTTCCCGGCCCAAAGTCGGGTTCACCACGCAGCGGACGCCGTCCCGGCTCCATCTGATACTATCCAGACAGGTCAAGCAATAAATGCACGGCCTGATATCTTCTAATCTACCTTCCCGTGTCTTTTCCGGCAGATAAGGGTCGACCAGCAATTGCCTGCCGATGGATATAAAATCGGCCTTGCCGTCTTTGAGAACGTCCTCGGCGATTTCCGGAGGTATCCGGCTGACGGCTATGACCGGTACTGAAACGACTTCTTTAATGGCCTGCGCCCAGGGTACGAAATAGCAGGTCGGCAGTGCCATGGGAGGGCGCCGTGCCGGGCCGACCTGGTGCGCCGAGACGTGAATGGCAGCCACACCGGCTTTCTCCGCCATCCTAGCCACCTGCTGCGTTTCCTCCACCATAATACCATCAACACCCATCTCCACGGCGCTAAGGCGACACCATAGCGGATAGTCATCGCCTACATGGCCTCTGGCTACCCTTATCACTTCGATCAGAAACCTGGCCCGTTTCTCCAGGCTGCCGCCATAATCATCGTGCCGATGGTTGGCCAGCGGCGACAGAAACTGTGATAAAAGATAACCGTGCGCGCCGTGAATTTCCACCCCGTCGAAGCCGGCTTTCTTGGCTCTGCTGGCTGCCTCTGCAAACGCCTCAACAAGTATGCCTATCTGCTCAGCGGTGAGAGACCTTGGCTGCTCTTCCCCTTCCGAGGCTATAGGTGACGGTGCCACCGGTTGATGGCCCGTAATCCGGGACGATGTCTGCCTGCCGGCGTGATGAAGCTGTATGGCGGCTTTAGCTCCGTTTCGCTTGATGGCTTTGGCCAGTTTGCTCAGGCCGGGTATGAACTTATCGTCGTCGATGCATAACTGCCCGCTAAAACCCTTGCCCACGGGAGCATCCACGCAGGATACTTCCACAATAACGAGGCCGACACCTCCCTTGGCCCTTTCTGCGTAGTAAGCTATCTGACGATCGGTAACCTGCCCGTCCTTATCGGCAAAGTTGGTCGCCATCGGCGGCATGATAAGCCGGTTCTTCAGTTCCAGGCTGCCGATACAGCCTGCCTCGAACAATTTAGGAAAATGGCTGGAATTCATTTTGAGACCTCCGTAGCTGTGTCATGAAATCGGTGAACTTGCTCTTAATCTATCACATTCTTCAAAAATTGGAAAATTAAGAGCTATTTGGCTAATCTCAATTGCGCAAGCTATAATGAAATGTTAGGCCTATGAAAACTGAATTAGTCCAAGCGGGCTTTGAGTCCGTATACGATACCTGGAAAGACATTTACGAGCATTCGACTTTGGCTCCGATATTCACCTCGCCCGAATGGTCGAAGGCCTGGTGGCAGCAGTTCAGCTTAGACGCCAAATTGTTCATTCTTGCCATCAAACAGGGAGGCAAGACTATGGGCATTGCTCCGCTAAAAATTAACGGTAACGGCGCCTCTTTTATAGGCAACAGCGATGTTTGCGATTATCTGGACTTCGTTGTTGTTCCAGGCAGCGAAGATGTATTTTTCAGCGAATTACTCGACAAACTTAAGGTTGAAAAAATAGCCCGGCTAGAGCTGGCACCGCTAAGACCCGACTCCACCGTCCGCACCAGCCTGATAAATATCGCCCCGAAACATAAATGGCAAGTCGCCTGCTCGCAGGTGGATGTCACCGTGGAACTCAGCCTCCCCTCAAGCTGGGACGAATACCTGCAGCTCCTTTCCGGCAAACAGCGGCACGAGCTTAACCGCAAGCTCCGAAGACTGAACGAGGAAGGCGACCTCAACTATCGAACCGGCACGGATGCCAGCCCGTCAGACATCGACACTTTTCTACGCCTGTTCCGTGAAAGCCGCCAAGATAAAGCAGCTTTCCTGACCGAGCAAATGGAATCTTTCTTCCGGTCGATTGCCCGCGCCATGACCAACCAGAAGTTGCTCAGATTGAACATCCTCGAACTTGATAAAAAGGCCGTGGCCGCTACGATGTGCTTTGATTATCGCGACACGGTGTACCTGTACAATAGCGGCTACGAACCCGACTTCGGCTGGCTGAGCGTTGGCGTGATATCCAAGGCGCTGTGTATAAAGGACAGCATAGAGAGGGGTAAAAAAAGATTCGATTTTCTCAAGGGCGATGAAGCCTACAAATATCAACTGGGAGGTCAGGAACTGCCACTGTTCCAATGCTCGTTGAGCTACACAGCTTAGGAGCCAACATATGATACAAAGACTCAATATTGCTATGATTAGCATCCATAGCTGCCCGCTGGCAGTGCTGGGCGGTAAAGATACTGGCGGTATGAACGTCTATGTGCGGGAAGTGGCAGCGGAATTGGCCAGAAGGGGACATTCGGTTGACATATACACCAAGGCCCACCAGCCGGAACACGGGCCGCCCATAAACCTGGGCCGGAATGTCAGAATCATCCACCTGGACACAGGCGCCGACGAAGATATGCCCAAGCTGGCCATCTACGACTATATCCACAAGTTAACTGAGGTCGCCGAAAATTTTCGAAAGTATAACCAGCTTCAGTACGACCTGATACACAGCCACTACTGGCTTTCAGGTCTAATTGGGCAGCAACTACAGTCTCTGTGGCAAATGCCCCAGGCCGTTATGTTCCACACGCTGGGAGCCATCAAAAACAATCTGGGCATCGGCGAACCTGAACCCGACCTCCGGATAGAAAGCGAACGAGAGGTAATAAGGAGCTGCCAGCGGATAGTCGCCTCTACTCCCGGGGAGCTGCAAAATCTGGTAAAGCTATACGATGCGACTCCGGAGAAAATTGCAGTTATTCCGTGCGGCGTGAACCTCAACCTGTTCCAGCCGGTTGACCGGAAACTGGCTCGCAGCGAGCTCGGCCTCGACCATCAAAAGCTAATACTGTTCGTAGGCAGAATGGATCCTCTGAAAGGGCTGGAACAATTGCTTATGGCGCTGGCACATATGGATGGCGAAAAACCGCCCATGCTATTAATTGTCGGTGGCGACGGGCAAAGCCGGAGCCAGATGAAAGCTGCGCTGGAAATGGTCGGCCGGCTGCATATCGAGGAGCGCGTTAAATTTTTCGGTTCGGTAGCGCAGAGCAGGCTGCCTCTGTTCTACAGCGCGGCTGACGTATGCGCCATACCATCCTACTACGAGAGCTTTGGCATGGTGGCACTGGAATCGCTCGCCTGTGGTACACCTATAGTTGCCACAGACGTCGGTGGTATGAAAAACATTGTCCGAAACAGCGAAATGGGGCGGATCGTCAACGACAACTCTCCGACTAACCTGGCTGCCGAAATATCGGTTCTCATAGACCTCCCCAAAGACGCGTCAACCGTTAAGGCCAGACAAGACAACATAGCCGATTTCAGCTGGACCGCCATTGCCGATAAAGTGCTGCAAGAATACTACAGAATTATCGGCGACTGATATATAATTCACCCAGCACACCTCAAAGGAGTAAGCATGAAAGCTGCCGTATTTTATGGTGCCCGTGATTTCCGCGTGGAGAATGTCGAACCTCCCAAGAGGGAGGAGACAGATGTACTGGTCAGGGTGAAGGCGTGTGGCATCTGCGGCTCTGATGTTCACACGTTTAAGAGAGGTATTTTCGCCCGCCCCGGCTTTATCATGGGCCATGAATTTTCCGGCGAGGTGGCTGAGGTGGGCAAAAAAGTTAAGGGAATAAAAATCGGTGATCGTGTGGTAGCCCTGGTAGCCCCGACTCACGTGGCACCTAAGGGCTGCGGACAATGTTTCTGGTGCCTACGGGGACAGCCTCACTGGTGTCCAACCGTTGGCCATAAACCGTGCGGCAAATGTGACTATTGCAAATCGGGCAGATTCTGGATGTGCGACGGCATGCAGCGGCATATGTTAATCGGCTATGGCCGAAACGGCGCGTATGCCGAATACGTGTTTGTCCCTGACGCAGTGCTCGACAAAAACGTTTTTAAAATACCTGACTCCATGAGCTGGGAAGAAGGAGCCCTCATAGAACCCCTCTGGGGAGCCTATCGCTGGGTGATGATGGCCAACCCTAAACCTCATGAGACGGCGGTAGTCATCGGTCTGGGCGCAATCGGCCTATCGGTAATGTTGGTACTTAAACAGTTTGTGTCGAAGGTTATAGTTACCGAGGTATCGCAGAAACGTTTGAAGCTGGCGAAAGAGATGGGTGCAGATGTAGTTATCGACGCCACCAAGGAGGACCCGCTACAAAAAGTAATGGAGATTACGGGCACGGGTCGCAGTTTCAGCGGTAAGGGCGGCGGTTGTGCCGATATCGTCATGGAATGTTCCGGGGTCCCCGTCGCTTTACAGCAGGCAATCGAAATGACAAGAACCGGGGGCCGTATCGTCCTGGTCGGGATCTTTGAACAGGAAGTGCCGCTGAATATTAATCACATAATCCACAAGCAGCTTTCCCTAATAAGCTCATACAGCAAGGGACAAAGACCGATAGCCGAGGAAATTAAGGCGACAATCGAGCTTGTCTCCAGCGGCAAGGTGGACGCCAAGAAATTAATTTCACACACTTTTCCGCTGGACAAAATCATGGAAGCCTTCGAGGTCCAGATAGACCCGGAGCGAGCCGTAAAGGTCGTCATAAAACCGTAGCCTCGCCATTCCAATCGACTCACCATCAGGTACTGCTCCAACCGTAGTACCATTGTAGGCACAAGAAAAGTACCTCTGATGGGTTCACATTGAAGCCAAGGGCGTTATACTTCAGGTGCAGTAAACAATAGATAGGTTAACTGAAGGAAAGGAATTACAGTGTCTTTACAGTTATCGCCCCGGCCCAACGACTCGCTGGAGGGAAACGCCAGGCTGAAGCAGGTTAAGGTATTCGTCTGCACCGAGACCTGCGACCTTAAGGGATATACCTACTGCCTGAATCATCAGCGACTACTGGATACCCTTAATCAAGGCGCCGTGGCTAACGCCATGCCTCTGGGCAAGGACTTTCTGCCGCTGATAAAGGTCGAGGTGTCATTTCCTAACGAAGACACGAAAACCATGCCGGAGGCGAATGTCAGAAAATCCAACATCCTGTTTGTAGGGGAAAAAAGCGAAAGTCAACCGGCCATCCCGGAATCTCAAGACAGGCAATTTGCTTACCGCATAAAGCCCAAGACACCTCTGTCAGCCGAGATACACCTGCCTCTCTATGTCCTCAGAGGACAGATATACGGCGAGGCCTGGCAGCAGATTTTGGACGTGGTAGACAGGGCCGATAGATTCATCGCATTGACTGACGTCGAGGTAATCCACACACTAGACAATACCGAGCTAACGTTCGATTTCGTAGCTGTTAACCGCGACAGAATAATTTACGTTTGCGAACCCACAGAGGCGGCTGATCTTCCCTTATCGATAAACTAATCATTTCGAAGCCTCGGTTTACCCTGCTCCTGCCTGATAAACCGTCCAATACGAGTTTTGCCCCTAGTACCATTGTCCTAAATCAAAAGAGTACCTTTGATTGGTTCGCATTATCGTTAACGAGCGATATACTGTAGCTAGAGTCAACAAAAGATAGGTTTGTAAGGGAAGGAACCGCGTTGGCCATACAGCTATCGCCGCGGCCTAACTATAGCCTTCACGTAAATACCAGGCTCAAGAGGGTTAAGGTGTTGGTATGCACCGAAACATGTGCATTTGCTGGAAACGCTTTCTGTGGAACCAATCAACGCCTTCTCGACACACTCAATCAAAACATTTCAACCAACTCGATAGCTTTGGGGAGAGAATTTTTTTTACTGGCAGATGTCGAAGTTTCGTTCCCCAACGGAGCAAAGAAGAACACCAGAGAGGCAATAATTAGGAAATCCAGCATCCTCTTTATTGGTGAGAAAAACGAAAATCAATCCACTACCCCGGAAGCCAACAGTAGGCAACTCAACTATCGCGTCAAACCTAAGACCCCTTTGCCCGCCGAGATACACCTGCCCTTATATATCCTTAGAGGCCTGATGTACGGTGAAGCCTGGCAGCAGATGCTGGACGTAGTCGATAGAGCCGATAAATTCATTCCGCTCACCAATGTGCAGGTTTACCGCGAGCAGGACAGTACCGAATCAACATTTGATTTTGTAGCCGTAAACCGCGACAAGATAATTTACGTCGGCGAACCCAGCAACTGCATGGAACCTAGCCTGCCCTAAATTCTTAATTCGCTACAAAACTTAACCCCCGTAATCGGCTAATTAACCACACGTTTGTCTTCTAAAGCCTACAGTTTTAATGCGCACTTACTCTTGACAATGATTAACTATATAAGCATACTGAAAATTGGGGGCACTGAAAGGAGGGACAGACGTGGAACAGTATCCTTGGTGGAAAGATTCCCAGAAAAAGCTCGCTGAAGAAGCTAAGAAATTTACGGACGAAGTTCTGATACCTTTAGCGGAGAGGAGCGCCTGGCAGAAGAAATATCCCTGGGAAGGCGTTAAAGAAATGGGCAAGAAGGGCTGGTTCGGCGCTCAAATACCATCACAATATGGAGGCAAAGCGGAGGACTGGGGAGTCACCGGCGCCGCCATCGTCCTGGAGGAAGCCGGTCGAGCGGGTTCTCTAGCCATACCGCTCGGCCCTACCATGTTTGGCGGCGTCCACCAGATAATTCACGATGGTACCGAAGAACAGAGACAGCGCTGGCTGCCCGATATCGCCAGCGGCAAACGGCTGGGTGTAATCGTCATGACCGAGCCTTACTTCGGCTCGGATATCGCCTCACTGGAGACCAGCATCATCCGCGACGGCGACTTTTATATCGTTAACGGAAGGAAAAGATTCCAGACCAATCTGGCAGCGGGAGACATATACATGACCTACGTGAGAAGCAGCCATAAAGCTGAAGATGTCGCTAAATACCGCCATCTTACAGCGCTGGTCATCGAGAAGGGCACGCCAGGCTTTCACGTGGAGAAAGTCAATGAGCTCATGGGCTACGACGGCGCCTATAACGGCTACCTCATCTTCAAGGACGCTAAAGTTCCAGTGGCCAATCGGCTAGGGCAGGAAGGCGACGGCTGGCGCGTCATGATGAGCGGCCTCAACGTGGAGCGAGTGCTGAACGCAGCTCCCGGCCTGGGGGCGATTCGTGAGTGCCTGAGGTATGCGCTCCAGCATGCCCAGCGGCGCATTCAGTTCGGTATGCCTTCCTCCGAAATGGAGACGAACCAGTTTAAGATCGCCGATATGATATGGAAGCTGAAGATGGCGCGGCTGCTTACCTATTATGCTGCCTATTGCTTCGATATCGGCCAGGATGTACCGCTCGAAGCCGCCATCTCCAAGATGTTCACCATGGATGAGGGCCTCAATATAGCAGCGCAGGCTATCCAGATCATGGGCGGCGATGGAGCCACCAGGTTTTATCCCGTGGAACGAATCATGCGGGACATGAAGATAAACCAGATAGCCGCCGGTACCAGCGAAATCTTGAGAGTCGTCATTTACCGCATGGGACTGCGCAGCATGATGTCCGACCTGAAACCGATTCCTAAAGCAATCGACGAAGTGCTCAGGGTGCCCATGCCCCTGAGTCAGCCGCGGTCGAAGATAAAGGCCTCCGGAGATTCGGACGTGCTGAAGATACTGGCCGAAGAATACCGTATAAATCCCGGCCTCTACATGACTATGGACGACCTCAAAGAATCGCTGGACGTCACCGATGACGACCTCGGTAAATACCTGGCCGGCCTCGAAGACAAGGGCCTGGCCAGCCTGTACCGGGACAAGCGAAATCGGGTAACAATGGCCAGGGTCAGTTACAAAGGACTGGACGAAGCTAACCCTCCTGAATACTACCAGTACTTCCCGAAGTGGATTGACCCGGCAGATATGTTTTAATATATGGCGGACGGTTTAAATATTCAGCAGCCGCCGTTAATATAAATATGCCGAAAAGACGTAAGCCGCCGATCGTCGAAAAACACGAGGTTGATATTGACGGCCGTATCATCAGCTATACACTGCGACGCAGCTTCCAGGCACACCGGCTGCGTCTGGAAATAAGCCTCAGGACAGGCCTCACCGTGGTGGTACCCCATTCATATCCGGCTAGACGCCTGCACGACCTACTGGAAGCCAGGGGGCACTGGATATCCAGGCAACTTACCAGGCTGGAACAGGACAAATCAATGCCCCCGGCAAAGCAGCTCGAACCGGGAGCCACTGTGCCTTATCTGGGCCACGACCTGGTGCTGGCAAAACAGGAAAATCTCCGAGGAGATAGCGTATCCCGTCACGGAGACAGCCTGGCAGTCCGCTCCAGTTTATTTACAAACGACTTGCTGGAGCCGGCATTAGAGAAGTGGTACCGCGCCGAAGCGACCATAGTTATCACGGGAATTGCCGACAGGCTGAGCTCGCGTATCGGCATCGGCTACAGGAGAATCGTCATTCGCGGCCAGAAAACGCGCTGGGCCAGCTGCTCCCGCAATAAAAACCTCAGTTTCAACTGGAAGCTGATTATGGCACCGGAAGCCGTAGTTGAATACGTCGTTATCCACGAGCTTCTCCACCTCAAAGAAATGAATCATTCAGAAAAGTTCTGGGAGCTTGTTGCACGCTATTGCCCTGCCTGGAAGCAACATAAAAAATGGCTTAAGCAGCACGAATCCGAACTCACCACCAGGCTCTGCGCCCCATCCCAGCAGCCGACCGTTCCCCAGCAGCTTCGACTGATATAAATTCTTATCCCTGAGCCAGATTTTTCCACCCCGATTTTTACGCAATTTGCCGGTTTTCTTCACGGAATCTTCAAATCTCCCTGCTATGATAGTTGTTTATGAGGGGGACCGCCCAACCGGAACTTCTGGGGGCAGTTCAGTAAAGAAAAGGAGGACTTAACGAAAATGGTATATTTCAGTGTTTATTGCGACCCGGTACCCGGCCAGGAGGAAGAGCTAGACCGGTTCATTGTCGACAAAGCCAATAAGTTTTGGACCGGTCAGACCGGTGTGAAAGGCTACCACGTCTACGCCGATAAATTGATGGGCTGGCCAGAACGGACTATCATGATTGAGGTGCAGGACCTGGCTGGCCTACAGCGAATTCTCGATAGTGCGGAGCACAAACGCCTGCGGCGAGAGTTTATGTCAAATATCTCCCGTGCGGAGAGCCAAATTCAGGACGTAATCATCTGAGCCCCGCGGCTGACGGCGGTCATCCCCTCCGTTCCCCGTCAAGAAAACACTTCAGCGAAGTCTGTTCTCGTAAAACACCGTTTCCCGACACAGCTTAAAACCCAGCGTCTCATAAAGGGCAATCGCCACCGTGTTCTGAGTGTCGACCGTGATTTCTATCAGCTCCCGCCCCTGACTCTTCAAGTGGAGCAACCCCGCGCGCAGAAGCTGTTTCCCCAAGCCTTTTCCCCGGTACCTTCGGTCGACCCCCAGCATGTAGACCCGTCCCTTGGGCACACCGGTGATTGGCTCGATACCGCACTCCGATTCAGTCCAGCAGTAACCTACCACCTCGCTTTTGTCCAGCCCCAGGATAACATCCTGGGGACAGTTGTTTCTTACCTTCAGCTGCCAGGTGGTGTCTTCCACGGTATTCGGATTGTAGCCCCACTCGCCGGCAAAGCATCGATTCTGGATATCGGAAAGCAATTGCATATCCCCGTCTTCAAAAAAGCGATATTCCCAATCCAGCTTGTCGGCGCCTTCCAGGTCTATTTCCGACATGTTCATCTCCAGGTCGCAGAACCGTCGGACCGGTTTGAAACCCAGGCCCTGGATGATGGTTACCGGCTCCGTTGACAGCGCTGGAATTCCCAAATGGGCTAACGCGGCTCCTACCTGTTGGGCTCTTTCCAGGGCGGGCTTCATTAGCGCCGTTAGCACCGGTTTCAGGTCCTGTGATGGGTCGGCTCCATACTCCAGCACGGCTCGATTTATGCCCAATTCCGGAATCACGCTAATAAAGCCGGCTATTGAGCCCTTCGCCTCGGCAAAGAAAAGGTCCTTGTCCACGCTGTATCCCGGCTTGGTCAGCAAAAGGGAAAAAACGGCGCCGTCTTTCAGCCGATCATAAGCGGCCGCATCCCCGGCGTCCTGCGGTCTGCAGTTCCTTACCGTTATTTCATCTCCCATTCGTTGTTTACACCCGCCGAGATCCTTCGCCTTGCTCACGATGATACGATAAAGAAAATATTCACTAACTCTACTTAATCGTCGTAATCTTATATATTGTATTATCTTTGGCGTTTGGTCTTTGGTTTTTTGTTTACGTTCCCATTGTATCAGGGCGGATAGTATCGTACAATTTTATGTAACACCCGCTTCGGAGGTCTCTGATATATGGTTGAAAAATACTACGCGATGGTAGTCACTCCCCACGCCGACGATGCCGAATTTGGCGTCGCCGGCACTGTGGCCAAGTGGGTCGCCGAGGGTAAAAAAGTCGTATACGTGGTCTGCACCAACGGCAACAAGGGAACCGATGACCCGAAAATGAAGCCGGAAAAGCTGGCCGAAATCCGCGAGAAGGAACAGAGGGCAGCGGCCAAGGTGCTCGGCGTTGACGAGGTCGTTTTCCTCAGGCACGATGACCAATCGCTGGAGGACACGCCCGAATTCCGTAAGGAAATCGTCCGCCAGATTAGAACTTACCGGCCGGACGTCGTAATATCTACCGACCCCTACCACCGATACATCTGGCACCACGACCACCGCGTCACCGGCCAGGTGGTCTTAGATGCCGTTTTCCCCTACGCTCGTGACCTGCTGGCTTACCCGGATTTGATAAAAGAAGGCCTCCAGCCTCACAAAGTGAAAGAGGTACTTTTCTGGGGCGCCGAACAACCGAACTATTTCAGCGATATAACGGATACCTATGACACTAAAATAGCCGCACTGCGCTGCCACCATAGCCAGGTAGGCAACTTCTCCAAGGAATGGACCGACTTTTTGAGGCAGAGATACGAGGGCTTCGCCCAGGGCAAAGGCTTCAAGCTGGCAGAGGCGTTTTATCGCGCCGAAATCTGGTGGTAGGACTTCAAGACGATAACCACAGAACGTCTCCGCACAGTCCGCGATCATGCGTCTTCTGAGCAAAAACGGCGAACTCTTTCTTTTCCTTGCCCATGACCGTGGGCTCACCGTGCCCGGGATAGACCTGCGTATCGTCGGGCAGCACGAAAAGCTTACTCTGTATGGATCGAAGTATCTGTTTGAAGTCGGTCGGGGCGCCAGTCTTTCCAGGACCACCCGGGAAAATGGTATCTCCGGAAATCAGATGTTTGCCTGTTAAAAAACAAATACTGCCGGGTGTATGGCCCGGCGTGTGCAGCACCTTTATATTCAGCTTGCCGATTTTTAAGGAGTTGCCGTCCTTAAGCCCTATATCCGGTTTCAGCGGCAGCTGGGGAGCATCAGCCGCATGCACCGCCACCGGAATTTTCAATTTTGATTTCAGATCCTCCAGCGCGCCTATGTGGTCGATATGGCTGTGCGTTAGGGCGATATATTTCGGCCTGGTGCCCACCAACTGGGCCAACACCGTTTCGGCTTCACCCGGCGCATCCACCAGCAGGCATTCTTCGGTGGCATGGCACACTACAATATAGGCATTGGTCCCCCAGTGGCCAAGCTCCATCCTGATTATCTCAATTGCTTCGTCGTCAACCATAACTTTCATAGCCGTGCTCCTTGTCTCCCAATATCGCGTGAATCTTAGACAACCGGCGTTCTCGCCATGAAGTCCAGTATATGCTTGGATATCTCTTCGGCCTTCTCCTCTTGCAGAAAATGCCCGGCGTCTTTGATAACTATCTCAGGCTGCTCCTTGGCCGTAGGTATAAGAGACCGGAAGAATTTATCGCCTCCTGCCGTAATTGGGTCCTTATCGGAAAACATAACCAGCGCCGGCTTGTTCCATTTCGATAGCACCTCCCGGGCGTGCCTCATCTCGGCCGCGGCCGGGTCATCGGGGTGAATGGGTACCAGCAACGGCCACGCTACTGCTCCAGCCTTATGCGAGACATCCGGAAACGGCGCGTCGTAGGCGGCTACAACTTCTTTACTGATTTTTTCAGGGTGCGCCATCCCTCGAACTATAGATTCCGCCACGGGCAAGTCGGGGTGACTTTCAACGTAACTGCGCCAGGCCAGGAAACCTTCGCTGGGCTTTCCTTTACCTGTCGGCAGCCCGGTATTCATAATAACCAGCCGGACAAACCGCTCCGGCATATCAGCCACAGCTGCGAGACCGATTAAGCCACCCCAGTCCTGCACCACGACAGTTATCCGTTCCAGATTCAACTTTCGTATAAAGTCCTCAAGCGTCTCCTTATGCATTTGGGCTGTATATGCCTCGCGCTCGGTGAATTTGTCTGACCGACCGAAGCCGATGAAATCCATGGCCACAACGCGATACTTAACCGATAGTATCTTAATCATTTTACGGTACAAGAATGACCATGACGGCTCTCCATGCAAACAGAGTATGGTCTCACCTTTGCCCTCGTCCACGTAATGTAGGCGCACTCCTTTAACTTCTACATAGTGAGGCGCATAAGGAAAGTCAGGCAGAGATTTAAACCGTTCCTTGGGTGTTCTTACTACAGACACTTTCTCCTCCTTTTTTATTTTAGGTCTGCCCTCCAACGGCCGGAGCAAAATCTCAAGAACCGGAATTTGTGCGTTTCGCCAATTTTGCTACCTGGCGACAGAAAAGTCAATCGCAATCGGTTGACTACGGAGATTAACGGAGATTGCATAGATAATCACTGCAATCGTTTGGGCCCGATACAATCGGGATTACCGATGTTTTTTTATGGCTGAGACCGCCACGCCCTTTGCATTCTGCAACGGACTCGGGGTGATAGGTTTTGACTTTAACTACAGGTACTCTTGGTTTATACTGTAGTATTATATTCAGGCAGGACGGTATATGACGAGTTCCACAAAACTGGGCGAATATTTCGGCATCCCTGTCCGCCTGCACAACACCTGGTTCGTGGCCGCCTTTCTGATAATCGCCACCCTGGTCCTAACCCTCCGGGGGCTTTACCCCTGGTGGCAAAATGTGATTCTTGGCATTCTGGCCGCCGTCCTTTTCTTCGGTTCGATGTGCGGCCGAGTATTGGCCCAGAGTGCGGTGGCTACAAAGAGGCGCATGCCCGTGCAGAGCATCACGCTGTACCCCTTCGGCGGTATGTTTCGTATCAACGAGCAGGACATCCGGCCCGGCTCCTCGGTGCTGATGGCCATAACTGGACCGGCGGCTAATTTCGTCATTGCCGGCATTTTCTACATAGCTATACTACTCAGCTTCGGCAACATGATGGCCGCCCTGGTCGAGTGGCCTTCCTATTTCAACGTAATGATCGCCCTGTTCAACTTTATTCCGGCGCTGCCGCTTGACGGCGGCTGGGTGCTCAGAGCCGCTTTGCACGTAGCTACTGCTGATTTCGTCAGGTCTACTCGTATCGCCACGGTGACGGGATGGATTATCAGCTTTATCGTAATCGCCGCCGGTCTTATTAGTATTTTCGTGGCACGCAACTGGTTTGCCGGAGTGGCCACTGCTGCCATGGGCTGGTTCCTAGCCGATGCCACCACTGCCACCCGACGACAGACCTTGATACGAAACGCCCTCCGCGGTATGTCCGCCCAGGACCTTATGACGGACGATTTCACACAGATAAAGCAGCAGCTGACTTTCAGCGTGGTCCGCGACTACATTATCAATTCTGGCCAGCACACCTTCGTGGCTATCGAAGACGGCAAGCTGCGAGGAATGGTCACCCTGGGAGATACGCAGATACACCCCACCAACTGGGAGACCACGCACATCAGCGATATCATGACGCCCGCCGGACTGCTGAAGACGGCCGCACCGGACGACCCGTCATCGGACATATTGGAACAGATGGATGACTATGATATTGACCAGATACCCGTTGTTCAGAATGACAAGCTGCTGGGCATGGTTACCAGAGAACGAGTGATGCGGTTCCTTAGAGCGCGGGCAGTGCTTAAAGCCTAGAGGATTTCATAAAGCCATCGAAGGCTAAACGCTAAAAACTGCTAGCCGCCCCTCTTTTCCCTCTCCCTCAGTCGCCATATAATAAGCAGGCTTTGACGTGCCGCCTCCAGATTTTGGCCTACACAAAATATCTGCATGACCTCCCACCCTTCCTTCCACCTCTTATCTAATACTGAATCTACGCTCCTCTTCCACGATTCCTGGTTCCCTTCCAGGATGCCCTGGAGCGAAATAACACTTACCTCATACATTGTGACCATATGGATTGTCCTTGAACTTTTCTGAATCTCCAACTAGCCGGGCCTATTATACGCTGAAAAGGCTGAAAATAAAATAGGTTTATCTAATTATTTGGGACAGTTTCGGTTACCCGTAGTTCGCCAACGATATTCCTTTGCTTCGGTTCCTGGCTGTATACCCGCCAGGTCGCCTGGTACCAGCGGAACGGCCGCTCCGCTCTGGATGTCACCGATACCCGTAAATCCCGCGGGTCATCCGTCTGCCACCCCGCATCGTTAATTGACGCCAGTGGTGTGCCGGCTGTAATCTCCATCTCGTAATGATCACGCTGTTTTCCCACCGGCAATAACCCCTGCACATAAATATTCCAGTTTACTTCAATATAGTTCTGCGGCGCCGCCCTGGTCCTGATAAAAAGCCTGCAGTCGGACGGGTCGTCCGGGCTCAACCACCTTGCTTCTACCAGACTGGTCAAGAGAGGTACCGAACCCCGGCTGGTCACCTCGAAGCGGCTGCGCAGCTGGTCTTCATAGGTCGGCGGAACGTAATTAATCGTATCCTCCCAATCCTGCCACCTGGTCAGAGACGGGTTAAAGTGGCTCAAATAGTTGCTTTGCCCCAGCACATCGGCTATGGTGTCCTGCCAGACATCGGTACCCAGTAAGAAGCCGGCCCTGTGCTGCCAGCCGCCGTTTCTCTCCAGCACCGAACATTGAACGGTATTGCCGAAGATGTAGTCCAAAATCGTTGCAGCCATGGGAGCCGCCACGTCGGGCATCATGGTGAAATCGCTGTGGCCGTGTTCACCGTAATAAACCACGTCCGCGCCCTCGGCGTACATGGCTGATATAGGCAACGCGCCGTCGTCCATATCCCGCGGGTACGGGTCGAAGCCCGGATAATTGAACTGCTCGCTTAGTGGCGCCCTTTCACCTGATATAAAAGCCAGCCAGTGCTTGTTCTGCCCCACCCACTTGCCGTCGTCGGAGCTATCGTAGCTGCCCACTGAGCCGCAGACCCCGGCGTCAGGCAGTATCAGCCAGCCGGCGCGACAGAAATCGGTGAACGAGCCCCCGCCCACCAGTTGATACCGGTTCATGTTTTTAACGGGCGTATTGACGGTGACCACCATGGCTGCTTTATCGCCCAGCCCGCCCACATTATGAGCCACAGCATACAGGGCCGATTTCCCGCCCATGCTGTGGCCGACAAATATCAGGTTGCCCCTGCCGCCAAAATACTTATCAACTGAATCCGCTATGTTTTGCGCCCACGTCTCCACATCGACGCTGTTTGGATAGCACCGGTCCATGGAGTTTACCCTGATTTCAATCCCGGGATTGGCGGCCTGGTACTTAGTGATGTAGTCAGGTATCTGCTCCAGTATGGAATCTGCCAGCAGCTGCGGCCCGCAGGGATTACCGCCTGCGCCATGTAGAAACACGAAGTTCAGTTCTTTTACTTCAGGGCCGGCAGCCGAGACAGTTGCACTGCCGAAACCCAGCTGCAGACACAGCACCACGGCCAAAATGGCAAAGACATATCTGGAAATATTTTTCAACATGGTCACATCAAGGATAGCACATAAATGTACGAAACTCTAAATCGTTGTCATTCTGAACGCAGCGAAGAATCTCGGCCTGGCTGCAACTTTCGAGATTCTTCGGTCATCCTTCCGCGGAAGGACTCACTTAGAATGATACGCGGGTAAAATCCGCATTTTTGGGGAAGCCTCCACCTGCTACCACAATGAAGGCACAAGCGCCTTCCGCTGTGGCGGGTAGTCCGAAAACTGCTGCTTATACCACAGATGGTGCGCCCTGGCCCTCGGCGCCAGGTTGGCCACCGTAAACACGGCAAACGCCAGCCCCGGCAGCGACCAGGTAGCCACCGCCCAGCCCGTCCAGGTCAGCATCTCCCCAAAGTAGTTAGGGCAGGAAATCCACCGGTAAAGCCCGCCCTGAGGTATCTTATAGCCGCTTTCCCCCGGCTGCCGCAGGTTGCGCAGGCTGTCATCCGCCCAGCGGTTGATCAAAAAACCGGCCGCGAACAGCGTCGCGCCGATAATAAACTGCGGCGTCAGCAGCCAGGAATTGGGATAACCTCCCGACAGCATAAACAGGTAGCGGCCGTTGAGATAAGCGTTGCCGATATTAAAGATGAAGCCCATGCTGATTACGGATACCGCCATGCCGCTGACCCCGGCGCGCCGGGTGAACGGATAAATAAACGCCCGGTGCACGTAATGAGCTTCCCATAAAACCAAAAATGCCACTGCTGTCAGGCTGATATGATTAATGCCCAGCACGAAAAACAGCGCGAACAGCACCGCCGACGGCGACTCCATGATTATCCAGCCCAGCCTGTCGCCTACCTGTGGTCCCCATCGACGCCGCGAATGTCTGCCGTACGGTGCCACGATGAAAAACAGGGCAATAAAAATTACCGCCGCCAGCACGAACCAGCTGACCAGCAATATATTGAAGAAGGTGGGTTCGGTCATTATCTCGACTTAACCGGACGCTGCAAGTAGCCGCTTTCGTGGAACCATGCTAAAGTTTCCACTATTGTCTGCCGCAGCGGCCGCGGGTTATACGCCAGCTCGTGCGCTGCCTTATCGTGGCTCACGTCCTGTCCGGAGCGCAGCGCCCGGATGGAAGCGCTGGTATACAGAGGCCTTTGTCCGGTCATCCTGGCAAAGCCGGCCATAAACGGCGCCCCTACGAAGGCCAGCCACTTGGGCATCATCAGCTTGGGTGCCGGCGTGCCCATTATTTCCTCGACCATTCCCGCTAGGTCGCACATGGTGGCGAAGTGGCCGGAAAGCAGGTATTTGGCACCGGGCGGAGCTTTCTTCTCCGCAGCCAGGGCCCCCTTGACTACATCGCGCACGTCGACCCAGTCGAAACCGCCGTGGACCATCGCCGGCAGTTTGCCGCGCGCCATGGTCAGCAGCGCCTCGCCCAGGAACGACGGCTCCCAGTCATACGGCCCGATAACCGCCGTGGGACTGACCACAATCGCATCAAGGCCGCGTTCGATGGCGTCGCAGACTATCTTTTCACCGGCTGCCTTGGTGCGGTCGTAGGGGGGACAGTTCTTGGGCTCCACCAGCGGGCACGTCTCATCGATAGGCTTGCCGATGGACTCCTGAATGAAGGCATGTATGGAGCTGAAGTGCACCAGCCGGCGCACTTTGCAGTCGATACAAGCCTGGACTACGTTTTTTACTCCGGTGACATTGATGGGTTCCAGCACCGGGTAATCGTTACTTTCCAGTGAAATGCGGGCCGCCAGGTGGTACACCACGTCGGCGCCCCGGAAGGCTTCTCGTAGACTGCCCGGATGGCAGACATCGCCGGCAACTATTTCCGCGTCGAGGCCTTCGATATTCCGGCGGTTCACGTGCTGCAGGGCGCGGACTTTTCTGCCCTCGGCTGTTAGGGCCCGTATTAAATTATTGCCGATATGCCCGCTGGCACCCGTAACTACAGTTATCATTTTTGGTTTTTGATCTTTGGCTTTTGGCTTACGTGGCAGTCTACCTGCCTCGGCATCCTATGTCAAGGGTACCGGATGAACAGTCCCCGTATCTCTTCCTTTCAGGGAAGGGCAGGGGTGTAATAGAATGGCCTCGTAATGATAAAAGACCATTGGTGCGTTGAGACAGAAAAAATGGTACGATAAAGTCATGATTATGAAAAGAAATATCGGCTGGATACTTTTACTGGCAATCGGCCTCACGGGTGTGCTGATGCCCGGAGTGGCGGCGGCGCAGTTGGAAAAAGACGACTTGCTCCTGAACATTATGTATTCTAACTATAACAGCCTGAAAGCCGGCGAGCAGAGAACCGTGTACATGGAGGTGAGGAACAACGGCTCCAATGACCTGACGAATATCCGGTTCAGCGCCGAGTCACCGGAAGGCTGGACGGTCGAGTTCAGTCCGGCCGTCATCGATAGTCTGGCATCCGGAAACGTGAAAACGGTTAATATCACTTTTAAAGTTCCGGAGAACGCGGCCAAGGGCGACTACAACATAACGGTAATCGCCGATTCCAATGGACTGCGGGCTGTGACCGGCATCTACCAGCACGTGGAGTCGGGTTCATTGTTCTGGGTCTGGGTGGCTGCGGCCCTGGCGGCGGTTTTAATTGTCGGGTTCGTATTAATATTTTTACGCTTTGATAGGGAGGAGAAATAGACATGCCCGTTCACAGAAAGGTTAGCACCATGATAGAGAGGGTACACGAGCATATAATCGGCGAGCTTAATACCAACACACGTACGGATACCATTTTTGTGCTCACTGCGGTTATCTTGAATCTCATAACCCTCGGCATTAATTCTGGAATCGCCTCGGCACAGGCGAGCACCACCAGCACCATCGTCATGTTTACCTTCGTGGCGCTTATCATAGTTATAAACTTTGTGTCTGAGGTTGGGCTGCTCAGGGGCAGGCAGATGAGGAGAAAACTGCTCAACGGGTTGATGAAGATGTATAAAGATCAGGGCGTGGAGGGCTACTATGACCAGACGCTGCTGGGCGACTACCGGACCAGGTATAACCTGTTTATGCTGACAGTGCTTTTCACCGGCCTTATCGCCATAGTGATACCGTTTGTAATTAGGTAATCAGGTCTGGTAAGGGTTCCGTGCTCCGCCATGGTTCGATAAGCTCACCACGAACGGAATCTGTAGCTCACCACGAGCGGATACTTTCTAAATTGTAAATTAGAAAGGTAAACTGACCTAGCTCCCTCTCCCTTAATCTCAGCAATCTTTATCCGATTTCTGAAATCTTCAAATTATTTCAGATTTGACCTCTGCAACGTCTTCGGCAGGTACTGCATGGTACTGAAAAGCTCGTCACCTGACAGCCTGGCAATCCGGCTGGGAGCCGTGTCCTTGGCAATGGACGGTTTGCGGGCGTTAACCACCATCGCTACCTGCTCCGCAAACGCCGTTCCGATCTCACTGTTTACAGCTTCTCCGCGGGACAAGGAGGCCGAGACGCTGTTAAGGGTAGCAATCAGTATCTCCGGGTTCTGTTTCTTGATGGCCTCTCTGGCCGCCACTATGGTAGTGTACAGCAGACCCACCTGGGCCCCGGCTTCGCGCTCCGATATTACACCATCGTTAAAGATTATAGCGCGCAGCCTCAAAAATTCGTCCAGAACTGTCTGCTCACCCGTCCCGCTGGGTTTCAATTGGGCCAGCCCGTCGTCTTTGCTTATCAAGCCGGCCTTGACGTCTTCGACCAGCGACTGAATCTTGCTCCGCAGCTTAGCCGTATCCAAAAACCAGCTGCGAACGCCGGAATATTCGTCGCTGCGCCTTATCCTGAGCAACAGCCAGGCCCCGTCTTCCAGCGGTGAATCACCGTAGTAAGGCATCATTATGGTGCTCTGGCGTTTAACCGTTATCCCTTTGGTCTGATTGTCCACTCCGGGTTTAACGGTCAGTCCGGCCTCACGCAGAGCTTCGCCTCGGTGGAACAATATATAAATTTCCGGCCCTATCACGTCTTCCGGGCGCAGCTGAAACTCGGGGTGGGGGAAATCGAAAATCGGCTCCGCCTTCAGGTTGGTGTCCGTCAGCATCTTCTGCACACTGACCAGGATTTCATTGCCCGCGGCCGTCAGTATTCCCGCCGGGCCGGTGAGGGTGGCTGTTTCCACCATTCCGGCCACGATACCCAGACTGGCCAGGGCGGCGGTCTTAAGCATGCCCGCCAGGGTAGCGTCCTTCTTAACCAGAGCCAGCATGGCCGAAAAAGTGATCGGCCCGCCCCTGTAGTTACGTTCGACCAGAATCGGGTTCTGAAAGACCGGCGCTATCCGGCCTCCTTCGGGCAATCTAAAACCGCCCAGTGCCACCGGATAGTCTTCCAGCCCGCCGGCCATTCTTATATTAAGCGTTCCGGAAGGTATATGGTCTGAAAACCAGGAGTTCTGTTTATTGATGAACCACGACGCCGCATCCACGCTGATGTAGTGGCTGCCGGCCGTCAATTTCGCCTGGTCTGCATCGTTCTTGGGTATAATCTTGTAGATATGATGTTCGCCGCGTCCTGCTTCAATAGCCATGGTCTTTCTCCCCCGTCGAAATTAATAAAAAGGCCCGAAAATAATTGCGATAAAAAAAGCCCCTAACAAGGGCTTCCCTGGCTTCATCATATACGCAGGTAAGTACAATGTCAATAGGCCAAATTACCCTGAAAGCACTGGGAATTTCTTCTTATCAGGCACCAAATTTTAATAAGTATGCCACCCGCTGAAAAAACCTTCTTTTCCCCCGGATGGGACGGGTTGAGCTCTGCGGAAAGTTATTTAAAATGCGCTCCTGCGATAGGGATAGGCCATCCGTCCCTGCGGGCGAGGGATTCTATCCCCGGGACCAACTTCAATGGTAGGAGAAAAGTCACCTGACTATAGTACTATACGATATACGTAAGTCCTATTACTTCCCTCCCATGCCACGTTTCGCGCCCAATTTTTCAGCCACTTAATTTCTTCAGAATAACACGAAAGGTGAAGGGTAAGCCGGAGGTTAAGAGGGGCTTTCGCCCCTCTTATATTTGAGTTTTGTATTTTGGTTTTCGGTTTACCGCCCAACCATCCCGGCGATGGTTTGCAGCAGCGTATTGGTCACAAGAGAGCCGGACTGGGACCGGTGCGAATTATTGGCCATGGCGCTGTTAGACACCACAGCATTTACAATTGCCTCCAGGTTGCTGCCGCCGCGCGCCTTGGTGCCCATGAAAGCCATCCCCGCCTGCAGCAGGTCGCCCATATCCAGCCCTGAATCCTGCTGCTGTTGTGTTTCTTGCTGCTGCTGTCCGCCGCCCAGCAGGCTGCCCAGCAGCCCACCGAGTCCGCCGCCGCTCTGCTGTTGCGGCTCCTGTTGCTGTACGGATTGTCCTCCGCCCATCAGCGCCTGGATCAAATTCATGGCGTTGCCCTGATTGACCTGTTTGCCCTGAAACTCCTGCGCCGCCTGGGCCAGGCCATTGGCATAAACCTGTGCCGACCCGTTCTTCTTCTCTCGTAACAGCTGGCTGGCATAAGCCAGCTGGTCAGCCGGGTCCGCATCTTTCTTCTCGTTCATGGCTTGGGTGATTACCGCGAAGGTATCCACCATGTTATCACCGTGGTCGTGGTTTTCCTCATCGGCATCGTTCAGTTGTGCCTTGTTATTTTGCAGTGTGCCGGTGACCGCCTGAAACAGGCTCCCCAGGTTAATTGATTTTTGTTCCATCTAACCCTCCTCGACAACAGATTACCGATTGAGGCTTATGCAATAGTTGGCCTCAATAGTGCCGGGACAAAATTGACGTTAGCCGGTGTTAACTATTTCTCTTCGATTTTCGCAGAAGGTGCGTTCTTCTTTACGGAAGCGATGCCGTCCTCGGCGCTCTTCTTTGTCTTGTAGCCTTCCGCGGAATCGGCGATGATCTGCCCGTTCGAAGCCAGCAGCTTCCACCTGAACTCGCCCTTTTTGTCCTTGTACAAACTAAATTTAGCTGGCATAGTCTGTTCCCCCTTCATGTAAGAATAACCGCATTATACGCCAGTCACAAACCAAAATAAATATGTCAACCATTTTCTTTGACTGAGGTCCTCATAAAAAACAAAACCCTCTCCCTTGATGGGAGAGGCTAGGGTGAGGGTGAATCTAAACTAAATACCAAAATGTAAAAACCAAAATGGTACTAAAGGAAAATCTTCTTAGTCCACTAACAATTTTTACATTTTAATCTGTCATTTTGGTCTTTGGTTTTTGGTTTTTGATTTGCGTCAGTACCCTCTTTCCTTGTTCACCACGTTAATCAATCTTTTACTGCTTAAATACCGTCTCAAATTCTCCACAAAAACATCTGTTGCCCGGTCCACATAGTCGGCCATGCCGCCGGCGATGTGCGGGCTGATAATGACGTTGGGCAATTCCCACAGCGGGCTGTCAGCCGGCAGCGGCTCCGTGGCAAAAACGTCCAGCCCGGCACCCGCAATCCGGCACTCCTGAAGCGCCCGAACCAGCGCCGCCTCATCGATTAAGTTTCCCCGCGCCACATTAATAAGATATGCGGTGGGCTTCAGGCTGCGCAGCTCGGCCTCACCGATAATCCGCTGCGTTTCCCGCGTCAGGGGCAGGGTCAACACCACAAAATCGCTATCCGCCAGCAAACGCCGGAGATGTTCCCGCGAATATAACCTGTCCACATATCTGGCGCGCTTTGACTTGCCAACCGACCTTCTGGTGGCCACCACCCTCATGCCGAAGGCCTTAGCCAGCCGTGCCACCTCCCGGCCGATGTTGCCCAGGCCCACGATGCCCGCGGTCTTGCCGCGCAGCTCTGTTGCCAGGTAAGACTTCCACAGCTTCTGCTGCTTCTGCCGGAAAGCCAGCGGTACCTGCTTGGCCAACATCAACATTAATCCCAGGACGAACTCGCCGATTGGTGTCGCGTGAATGCCGCTGACGCTGGTCATCACCACCGGGCTTCGCTTAAAGTCCTCGTCCAGGAACCTGTCTACCCCGGCGGACATGGTCTGAAACCACTTCAACTTCGGCGCCCGCGCGATAATATTCTCCGGCAGCCTGAAACCGTAGATGACCTCGGCCTCTGCCAGCAGGGCATCGAGCTGTTCTTTAGCCACAGCATCGCCCTTTTGTGCCGCCTGCGCCAGCTGGACGACATCGGTCAGCTTGATTCTCCGGCTGACGGCCACAATTCTCTGCCGGCTCGCCTCATTCAGCGCCGTGGTTACCAGCAGGTTAATCTTTTTCACTGTTCCTATATTATCCCCTTAATTAAAAAACACTTCCAATGTCACTAAATGTAGGGGCGTGGCTTTAGCCGCGCCCGTGCGCCCTTTTAAGGTCGCATCTGCGGGAAAAAGTTACAAATCCCGGTTCCGCCATGGTTCGACAGGCTCACCACGAGCGGAATATAGGGAACACAGCAAGAGCGGAATCTTATCTCCTCATTTTTAATATTTGGTTTTTAGCTTTTGGTTTTGAGCTGCCCGCAGGCAGCATCGATATCAGCACCCCGCTGCAGCCGCTGGGTAACCTGAATACCGGCCACCTCCAGCACTTCCCTTAAAGCCTTAACCCGCTTCCGAGACCTGGTACGGAAATCCAATCCGGTTACCGGACTATACGGAATCAAATTAACGTGGCAGTTCATCCCTTTCAGCAGCCTCGCCAGCGCCTGGGCTTCCTCCGTCCCGTCGTTCACCCCATCCAGAAGGCAGTATTCGAAAGTCACCCTCCGACCTGTCCGCCGCAGGTATATCTTGCAGGCTTCGACGATTTCTCCCAGACTGAACTTCATCCCGGGGACCAGCCGCCGGCGGAGCTTATCGGTCCCGGCATGGAGCGATACCGCCAGCGTGACCTGCAATTTCTCCTCCGCCAGCCGGCGTATGCCCGGAACGTAGCCCACGGTGCTTACCGTCAGGTGCCTCATGGCAATGCCCATTTCCCGATTCAGCAACCGCATTGCCTTTAATGTCGCCTCGTAGTTAAGCAGCGGCTCTCCCATGCCCATGAAGACGACGTGGTCCACGCGCCGGCCGCCGGCCGCCTCCTGCACCGACAGCACCTGGTCGACGATTTCTCCCGCGGTGAGGTTGCGGCTAAACCCGCCCAGCCCGGTAGCGCAGAAAACGCAGCCCACCGGACAGCCTACCTGCGTGGACAGGCAACAGCTAAACCGGTCCGCATACGGTATCCCCACCGTCTCAATTAAATTTCCCGTGTCATTCTGAGCGCAGCGAAGAATCTCGTCTCCACTGCCGGCATTAATCAATTCATCCCGTTCGCCCTGAGCTTGTCGAAGGGTTGAAGTCTCTCCCTTTTGTAAAGGGAGATTGAGAGGAGTTTTCCGGCAGGTAGAAGTAAAATCCCCCTTATTCCCCCTTTTCCTAAGGGGGATAATTTCTCCACCGTTCTTTAAAGCCAATAACAGCTTTATAGTGCCATCTTTACTTCTCTGTTCCGCTAAAATAGCAGACCTTCCGACGACATACTCCCTGCCTAAAGCAACCCGCAGCGTATCGGGCAGGTTGGTCATCTCGTCAAACATTTGCGCCCCTCGCCCGTAAATCCACTCCGCCAGCTGCTTGCCGCGGTAGGCCGGCTCGCCGAGCTCCTGCACCAGCTCGCACAGCTCCTCCGTATCCAGCCCCAGTAGAGTCTTCACAGTCGATAATTATGCCAGAGGTATGGGTGCTAACAAAAGTCATTACCTTCCTGTCAACCTTTCTGGGGCTTTTAATTTTTTGACTAACGTTCCCTCTCCCTTTGAAGGGAGAGGGCAGGGTGAGGGTGAATAAATCCATTGACGCTCTACGTCAACGAATCTATAATGAAATTAACGGGCAAAAACAAAGGGGGGTTCAGGACCATGACCAAAAAACTATTAGTTATAATAGCCATCGCCGTTTTCTTCATTGCCGGCTGTGTCCCGGCGCCGGTTCAAACGCCACCGCCGCCATCCGGAGAAAACCTTGGTACCACACCCACGCCGCCGGCTCCGGCAGAGCAGTGGACCGGCTGGACGGTAATACCGGGAGGCGGCACCACCGATGTGCCGGTAGCGCCGGTTTCATTCAACGGCAAGCTTTACCTCTTCTCCAGGGGCATTAACGATAACCAGGAATATTTCAACACCCTTAACACCGGCGGCCATTGGAGCGGCTGGACACCGCTGTCCGGCGGCGGCACCACCGACGTCGCCATGGCCGGTGCCGTGTACAATAATGCCCTGTTTGTCTTCGCCAAAGGCATCAACGACAATGGAGAATACCTCCAGGGCCTGGATAGTGTCGGTTACTGGAGCGGTTGGGGTCGAATAGCCGGAGTCGGCACCACCGATGTACCCCTGACACCGGTCGGCTTCAACGAATTTTTATATCTCTTTGCTAAAGGTATCGGCGACCAGCGCGAATATATGAATACCATGGATAACATCGGCGTCTGGAGCGGTTGGGTGCAAGTACCCGGCGGCGGCACCACCGATGCCGCCATGGCTGCCGCCGAGTTCAACGGTAAGCTGTATTTATTCGCCAAGGGCATCGCCGACAACGGCGAATATGTCAATACACTTGATACCTACGGCAACTGGACCGGGTGGACGCAGGTGCCCGGCGGCGGCACTACCGATGCCGCCCTGGCCGCTGCCGTCTTTGGCGGTAAGCTCTATCTCTTAGCCAAGGGGATCAACGACAGGCGTGAATACGTAAACACCATGGATGGCTCCGGCAACTGGAGCGGCTGGACGGCAATACCCGGCGGCGGCACCACCGATGTTGCCCTGGCTGCGGCCGCCTTCAACAGCAAACTCTACGTCTTCGCCGTAAGCAGTCCCAACAGGCAAATCTACGTATACACCCTCGGCCCGTAGAAAAGTTAAACGTTAAAGGTTAATTAAAGCGGAGCGTAGCCTCTCCCTTAGAAAAAGGGGGATTGAGTGGGATTTTAATCTTTGGTTTTTGGCCTTTGGTTTTTAGCTTCTCTTTCGGGAGAGGGTTAGGTGAGGGTGAAATAGAAAATAGACCCTATTCCTTTTAACGGGGAGTCCGAGAGGGGCGCAGCCCTTCTTAGAAAACCCCTTTTACCCTCGTCCTTGAGGAAGAGGGCAGGGTGATGGTGAAAAAGCTAAAAATTCACTTAAAATGCTGCTATACTAAAGTATTACTCTGTGGCTACTAACAGCGCCATATGGAGCGAACCGCAAAGGAGAAACCCTTTGAAAACAAAATCATACAGCCAGCTGTGGAGCTACCTGATAGCCCTGGGCATAGTCATCGGCATCACCTTATTGGGCGAACTGATAAAAAACGTTCCTATCTTTGACCCGACCAGCATGGACACGCTCTACATTCTGGGTGTAGCCGTATCAGCGCTTTACCTGGGAATGGGCCCATCCCTGATGCTTACCTTCCTGAGTGTGCTCGCTTACGAATTCTTCTTTGTGCCGCCGGTCTCCACGTTCACCATAACTGCCCCGCAGGACATTACCAACGTCCTCATTCTATGGGTGGTATGCATCATAATCAGCTGCCTCTCCCCCCGAATACGCGGATAATAGCAGGTAGCCGTGCCGTCTTTTGTTTTTAGTCTTTGTTTTTTAGCTTCTCTTTTGGAAGAGGGCAGGGTGATGGTGAAAACAGAAAATAGACCCTATTCCTTTTAACGGGGAGTCCAAGAGGGGCGCAGCCCCTCTTAGAAAACCCTTTTTGCCCTCTTCCTCAAGGAAGAGGGCAGGGTGAGGGTGAAAAAATAGTATAATACCATCATCACAAAACCATGCACCATACCTTGAAACTCTACAGCAGGTACCGGGAACTGGCTCTCCGCTACTACATCTTCCAGGCCAAGTGGACCAGAATACCCCTGGTCGGCAGGCTCGTCCGGAAGGTCGCCAATTCCTACGGCAAAAACGTCAGCAACGCCTATCTGCTCACCTTCAAAGAGGCCTGTGACATCGTCGACAACGCGGATGGCCTGGCACTGGGCCCTTGCACCTGCCGTCAAGTCTTCAAAAACTGTGATAACCCCATAAACGCGGAGATAATCGTCGGCTTCAGCCGGAACGTATTCATGGAGGGCAGGCCTGAGGACTACCGGGAGATAAGCAAGCAGGAAGCCAGGGACATCTTAAAGCAGTGCCATGAAAAAGGCCTCATCCACACCATCGTCAAATGGCAGCACGAATTCTACGCCATCTGTAACTGCTGCTCGTGCTGCTGCGTGCCGCTGCGGCTTCTCAAAAAATACGGCATAGGCAACGCGCTGGTCAGAGAGGACAACATCGTCCAGAAGCTCAAGGAACACCAGCTCTCCGAGGCATGACATCAATCCGGTACTATTAGCTTTAACCTTTAACTTTTGGACTTTAACTTCTAAATTTTATAGCCGTGCCGTCTTTTGTTTTTAGTCTTTGGTTTTATGCCCGTTCACCCTGAGCTTGTCGAAGGGTCGTCCTTAGCTTGGAGAAAGATAAATCCTCTCCCTTAGAAAAAGGGAGATTGAGTGGGATTTTCGTTTCCCCGTTCGCCCTGAGCTTGTCGAAGGGCCTCTGTCATCGCGAGTCCATTCCCGAATGGGAAGGACGTGGCGATCTCATCACTTAGTTCACCTGTGTCATCCTTGTCGGAGAAAATGATGAGATTGCCACGGTCCCCGATACGATCGCGACCTCGCAATGACACCGAGGGCAAAGCAGGGAGTTTAAGACGGCGAAAGCCCCTCTAAGAAAAACCCTTCCTCCATATAGAAGGCAGGTAGTTTAAGAGGGGTGCAACCCCTCACAAAAACATGTCTTCCTTTCAGAAAGCAGGGAGTGCTAAGAGGGGTTGCACCCCTCTTAGACTAAAACAAAACCCCTCCCCCTTGAGGGGGGAGGGCAGGGAGGGGGTGAACAAAATCATCATTGTTAGGAGATCTTTGCAATATGGCTGGAATAGGCGTATACTATGGTCAGTGGTTTTAGTTCAGGTTACCGCGTTCTTAGTAAAATCAGAGTCATACTTACCGAAGCCCCGGATGACCCCAACTCTAACCAGCTAAATAAAGAAGAGAGGAGGCATCCTATGAGTTTTCAGGACAAGTCCATTCAGTGCGCCGATTGTTCGGCTACGTTCACCTTCACTGTCGGCGAACAGGAGTTTTTTGCGACCAGGGGCTTTACCAATGAGCCCAAGCGCTGCCCCTCATGTCGCCAGGCCAAGAAGACACAGCGAAACGGTTTCGGAAACGGCAGCTACAGCACAGGCTCGCGCCAGATGTATGCCGCCACCTGCGCCGAGTGCGGCAAATCGACGGAAGTACCCTTCGAGCCCCGCGGCGATAAGCCGGTGTACTGCAGCGATTGTTACCGTAAGACCAGAGCGGGCAGATAATGCGTCTGCACTCCACCAGGCAAATACGGCGTGTTTGCGCCTGCCCGGAATCAGGTGATATATGTCTTTAGAAGTAAAGCTGTTCCAGGGCGAGTCTCAGGATGCCCTGCTGCGCCGCTTTCAGAAGCAGGTGCAGACCAGTGGCATCCTGCGTGAGGCCAAGGCTAAGAGCCACTTCATGTCCAAGAGGGACGCTTACCGGATAAAAGCCAAAAACAGCGCCCGGCGGAGACGGCAGGAGTCCAAGAGAAGGCCGCGCTAAAAATTGGACCGGCGGACGGATAATTATGGTCCAGAATATGAACATTTTCGTGGGTAATTTACCGCTCGAGCTGACCGAAGACCAGCTCCGACAGGAATTCTCGGCTTTCGGACACGTGAAATCGATAAGCCTCATAAGACAAAGGTACGCCGGCAGCCTGCAGCCCCGGCTCTACGGCTTTGTAGAGATGGACTCGAGGACGGAAGGCGAAGCCGCTGTTCTAAACCTCAGCGGCAAGGAGATAGGCGGCCGGAAAATCGAAGTCATCACCGCTCTTCCCCTTTCCAGTGAAAAAGATAGAAGGCCCTTCAGCCACAAGCGCGGCAAACACACCCACGCCGGAAGGCAGCCGGGATACCAGACCTAACTTGCACCCGCTTATCCAAGGGAGTTCAAGAGGGGCGAAGCCCCTCTTGGAACAAAATTATCCCCTCTCCCTTGAGGGAGAGGGCAGGGTGAGGGTGACAATCCAAAAAAATATTTCATGGAGTCTTTATACATTTTTAAACAACAGGAAGTTTAAGAGGGCAAATAAATAAACAACAAAACCTCTCACACCATACAGACAGCAGGGGGTGCTAAGAGGGATGCAATCCCTCACAAAAACATGTCTTCCTTCTAGAGAGCAGGGAGTGCTAAGAGGGGCGCAGCCCCTCACAAAAACATATCTTCCTTCTAGAGAGCAGGAAGTGCTAAGAGGGGCGCAGCCCCTCTTAGAAGACTACTACTACCCCCTCTTCCTTGAGGAAGAGGGCAGGGTGATGGTGAAAAAACAAAATAAACATATTAAGGAATATAAATGAATTTCGACCAATTTAATCTAAATCCAACTATAATGGAGGGCATACGCTCCCAGGGCTATACAACGCCCACCCCAATCCAGCTAAAAGCCATCCCTCCCATCATGGAGGGCCGGGATATCCTGGGCCTGGCACAGACCGGCACCGGCAAGACCGCCGCCTTCGTCCTGCCCATCTTGCAGCGCCTCTTGCAGGGTCCGCGGGGACAGGTCCGTGCTCTCATACTCTCGCCCACGCGTGAGCTGGCCGAGCAGACCTGCCAGGCCATCGATGACCTGGGCCGGCAGACCGGCCTCCGCAGCCTCGCCATCTACGGCGGCATAAGCATGGTGCAGCAAATAGACGGGTTACGGAACGGCATAGAAATAGCCGTTGCCTGCCCCGGCCGCCTGCTCGACCACATTTGGAAGGGCACCATCGATTTATCCCACGTGGAAGTACTGGTAATCGACGAGGCGGACCGCATGTTTGACATGGGCTTTCTGCCCGACATCCGCAGTATTTTGAAGTGCCTGCTGACGCAGCGCCAGACATTGCTCTTTTCGGCCACCATGCCCGATGATATCAGGCACCTGGTCAAAGAGGTCCTGTTTAATCCGGTCACGATCCAAATCGGCCGGACGGTACCGGCCCTCACCGTATCGCACGCCCTGTATCCGGTCATGCAGCAGCGCAAGACCGCCTTGCTCATAGAAGTGTTACGCCGCCTTGAAACCGAGTCGGTGCTCGTCTTCACCCGCACCAAGCACCGTGCCGAGCGCATCATGCAGCAGCTGCAAAGGGCCGGCTTCAGGGCCGCTTCTTTACAGGGCGACCTGTCTCAGGGCCGGCGCCAGGCTGCGCTTGACGGCTTTCGCGATGGCTCGGTTAAAATACTGGTAGCCACCGATATTGCCGCCCGCGGCCTTGATGTCTTGAGCATTTCGCATGTCATCAATTACGACATGCCGGAGACCACGGATGCCTACACGCACCGCATAGGCCGCACGGGGCGTGTTGATAAAAACGGTGATGCGCTGACATTCATAACCGGTGAAGATACCGCCATGGTCCGCGCCCTGGAGCGCATTCTCAACGCGCCGCTGGAGCGCCGCAAACTGCCGGGCTTTGATTACATGGCGCCTGCCCAGCCTGAGTCGAGGGACACCGGCGCCCGCGGTAAACTGCGCCGGCATACCCCACGCAATAACGGGACCAGACCTAAGAGACATTTTGCCGGATGAAGGCCGCGAAGCCATTACCTGGCCCAATTAGAATAAGGTAAGATAGAAGCCGAATACGTGCCTGACTTTCTGAATGCTATGGGCCTTCGAGAGTAAGCCGATTACCAGGCCGAGTTTTCCAGGGACGGAGCCAGAGCAGGGAGTGCTAAGAGGGATGCAATCCCTCTTAGTCATAAAGGAAGTCCCTCTCCCCTTTTAGGGAAGATGTACTATCGACCAAATCCCTCTCCCGACGGGTGGAGGGGCGGGAAGGCATCCAATGAGGATTTATTCCCATTGGGATACGGGGAGATGGGATAGGATTAAGGTGAGGGTGAAATAAAAAATCTTCCTTTTGAAAAGCGGGAAGTTCTAAGAAGGGTGAACAAAAACCAAAGATATAATACCAAAAACCAAAAATAAGAACAGAAAATATCCATATCATCTTTGGCTTTTGGCCTTTGGTCTTTAGTCTTTTTTTAGGGAGAGGGAAGGGTGAGGGTTAAAAACCTTGATTAGAAACTTCTCCGAAGTTAGGTTTCTCTCCCTTAGAAAAAGGAAGATTAAGAGGGATTTACTTTTGACTTTTTATTTGAACTTTTGACATTTGATGTTTTACTTTTGACCTTAGCTGCCCGCAAGCAGCGCTTATATCAGCACCCCTTTGAACCCTCTGGGTTACCTGAATACCCACATTCTCCAAAACTTCCCTAAAATCACGAATAGCCTTCTGAGGCTCCTTAGAAAACCCCAATCCTGATACAGGATTAAAAGGAATCAAATTCACATGACAATTCATGCCTTTCAAAAGCTTTGCCAGCGCTCGGGCCTGAGCTAATGAATCATTAACCCCCTCCAGCAAACAATATTCGAAGGTCACCCTTCTCCCGGTTTCCTTTAGATATTCCTTGCAGGCACTGATAATTTCCCTCAGCCTGAACTTCATCCCCGGTACCAGCTTCCGTCGCACCTCGTCCGTCCCCGCATGCAATGACACCGCCAGCGTCGCCTGCAGTTTTTCCTTTGCCAGCCGTTGTATACCTGGGACATAGCCCACCGTGCTCACCGTCAGGTGCCGCATGGCTATGCCCATCTCCTCGTTCAGCAGCCGGATGGCTTTTACGGTGGCTTCATAGTTAAGCAGCGGCTCACCCATCCCCATAAATACGACGTGGTTCACGCGCCGGTTCGCCACTTCCTGTACCGCCAGCACCTGGTCTACTATTTCCCCCGCGCTCAGGTTCCGTGAAAACCCGCCCATCCCCGTAGCGCAGAAAACGCATCCCACCGGGCATCCCACCTGCGTGGATAGGCAGCAAGAGAACCTGCCCTTCTCCGGTATCCCCACGGTCTCCACACATTCGGTCGTATCTAATTTATTATTTTTATTCTGTGTTTTTGGCTTTTGTATTTTGGTTTTTGGTTTTAAAGACAATAGTAATTTGATTGTACCATCCTTACTCCGTTGGACTGCAATTATGTCTGATCTCCCTATCTGATAGTTGGTACTCAGCTTCTCCCTCAAAGACTCCGGCAGATTACTCATCTCATCAAAGCCATGCGCCCCACGCCGATATATCCACTCGGCCAGCTGCCTGCCACGATACGCAGACTCGCCCAGCTCCTTTAGCACCATACACAGCTCATCCCTATTCAGTTCCATTAAAATATTCACAGCTGGTAATTATGCCAGAGGCAATAGAGGTAAACAAAATATATAGAGAGATTTTAGTAATATGCTAAACGCGAGATTTGTTCGTGGATTTAATAGGAAGTTAATTAGCAAACGGTTAGCACAATATAAGACCTTAGTTGTTTCTTTCTAATAAGACAATGCCCTGTCTATTTAACCACTCATAGAATGCCGTTGGGTTACAAATGTAGGGTAATCTTGCACTACGCTGGATGAATCCATTTCTTGTTGACAGACCTCCCCAAATATGAAGAAGGTCCTTTTTAACTCTATATGCTCCATCACGCCATTCGCCAATAGGCACACACCTGTTTAATCTTCCGGAAAGGCCAACCTTGCCCAATACAATCACATCATCATCCTTGCAGTACCTTCTTGTATGTGCGTTTTTGTCCCAGTCACACGGCAGTACATCGCACGCGATAATGACTTTGTCCACCACGTAAATCCCAATTATGGCATAAATCAAATTGTTATAATTTGATTTTAAAGGCCTAAGTCCCGCGTAAAATGTGATAATATCACCTTCAACTAATCTTCGTATTTGTTTGCCTTTCTCGTTCTCATCCCCGTAAGTCAGATGTGCGAAGTCAGGGTCAAGATGTACAGACTGACCTAGTAACCTATCTGGAAATTTTTCGCCGAGACTCGCGCACGCAGCCTTAAATTCCTCATATGACTTTTCATATCCCGGTCTAATAGTTTTGTTTGAGTGTTCTTCAGGGATTGGAACATAGACAAACTCCAATGTGTCAGGATTCACAGGCGCATTCCAATTTCCGTATGTTAAATCTATACCTATTCTGACTAAAAGTGCTTTCATGCTCACTTTCTCAATAACCGCTCAACGAGGCTAAAGTCATGATCCCGGAAATTTCTTCGGATATCCGCACGACCAATTCGAGGGGAATGACTTTTGTATTTGTGAGTGATCAATTTGTTCGCTTTTTCGCCCGGTAGAAAATATAATTCAGGCTTTTGCGCAGTGTCCTTGCGGAGACGAACAAGAGCTACAACAGAGTTTATGCTGGAGGCGAACTCATGTGCAACCAACCAATCATTGTAAGTATAAGTGGACTTGACTTGTATACTGATCTCTCTTCCAGCAGATCCTAACGCTACAATATCAAATATCTTAGCTCTGCCGATTGTAATGCCAATATCATATCCCAAGCGAGATAGAATGAATGCTACATAATATTCCCCTGCTAGGCCTCTTTGTTGACTATCTGGTTTACTCATTGTTCCATCAATTTACTGTTCTAAAATAATTTATAATATTGCTTTATTGGCTGCCTGGTCATTTACATATTGTGTTATTATTTGGAATTCTTGAAATCTGTTACATCTCCCGATAAATCAATATCCCTGAGCTTTATGGGGTTAGCCTGCATCCTTTTCAGCAAAGTGTCAAGGACTTCTGAAGCCTTCCTTTCATAAAGCCGCCGCTCCATTTCAATTCTCGCTTCTTGTTCGTTGTACCTAAGAATCTTAGTCTCAAGGTGTAGTTTTTCGATTTCTGCCTTTAGTTTCTCCCTATTTAATTTAAAATTGGCTATTTTCTCAACTGCTTGTATAAGTATCCAAATAGCACCAGAAGAAATAGCGAGGATGCTTAAACCTAATTCTATCGTAAGCGGAGACTCCTTCACTATTTTTAGCGCACGAAGTTTCTGCTCATCCCTTAACGGCCGCCCTTTCCTATACCAAAAATATTGTGAAAATCGATAACTAGAATATTCTTCAGCTGAGACTAGAATGGTAAAATCATGTAATAATTCAAAATCGTAAAGCAAAGATGAAATGTCCAAGAGGTATGGACTTTTCTCATCCTCAAACTCTAATCTCAGCTTAATGATTCCGCTCTGATACATCTGTACACCTCCCAATATTATTCTAGCCGTCAGTAGATAAAAAGGCTTTCATTAGTTGTTTGAAGAGTTTGCTGTGGTTAGGGACCCTAAGATGGAGGAGTTCGTGGACGATGGCTTCGGCACGGAAACGGGCTGGCTGGCTAAGAAGTTCAGAGTTGAATGTAAGACGACCTTTGCTGGAGCAACTTGCCCACTTATTCTTCAAAAGGCGCAGGCGGATCTCCCTGGGTTCAACGCCAATGCGCTTAGACCAGGACATCACCTCTGACTTAAAGACTTGAGAGGGCACGATGTCCTCCAGGGGCTGCAATACTGGAGACGGTTTAATACTCAAATCCTTTTCTCCGTATTACGGACATGATTTTGTCGACGACCTGCGGGATTTCTTTGGCTGCCATTTTGCCTTCCAGTAACTGATAGAGCTTTTGCCTTACCGGGCGCGCCTGCCGATCACTGGATTTCCAGTGAGGGTATTTCTGGAATATCATAGACATATCAGAGGCAATATTTTCAGCAGCATCAGAGGAAACATCTTGCTGTTTGAGCAGCCACATGATGGCGAACGGTTCACCTTTTATATTGCGAGCTGTCTGCTCCTTCTCAGCTTCGTTTATCTGGTTAATCAGCTCCTTTAACTGCTTCAAAGCTTCCTGGGCAGAAATCTGGCGCTCTTTGAAGGCTTCGATAATAGCTTCTGCCATCTCACCGATAGAAAACAGGTAAGGTGCTGAGGCAGCCTCTTTTTCCACTTTGCGCTCAATGCTTTTGATTAAATTGAATACTTTTACCGTGTTAGACTGTCGGCTTTTGGCTATCTTGTCCATAGTTTCAGGAGTGATCTCATAAACCTCGACTACCTCATGAATTTCGCTCGCTTTAGTATATTCCTGGACAAGTTTGGCAGTCTTGCGGGCTAGCTCTCTGTCTACAATTTCAGAGCCTTCATAGGCGGCACGCAATAGCGCGTATATGTCGGCTAAGCGCTCGTAATCAGCCATGAAGTCACGCAAGAAAGAATCCGGGGAAAGGATTTCGTAGATATCTTCGAGGTCAAGGAAGAAGCGATAGAATGTGTGGCGCTTATCCTCATTACGAAACGCCTCTAGTACAGCTTCGGCCGCCTTATCGGTTGACTTGCCAACAACAAAGGGCAGATATTCAGCTCGCCCTTTAGCTATCGTATCCCTGAAGCGGGACTTTAACAGGTCCAGGCCTTCAATAACACTCTGGACGTCTTTAGAATCGAAAGCCAGAGCTTTCTCCAGATTTTCAAATATTCCAACAAAATCAAGAACGAAACCTCCGGGCTTGTGCTTGCCGTTTTCGTCCTCATAAGGGCGGTTGACACGGGCAATAGCCTGGAGTAGTACATGGTCACGCATAGGTTTATCCAGATACATACAATAGAGAACCGGGGCATCGTAGCCGGTAAGCAGCTTTTCAGTGACGACGAGTATTTTGGGCAGTTCGGTGGGCTTTATGAATTTCTTGCGGACATCCTTTTCCTGCTCCTCAGAGAGTTGATATTTAATTAGGTGCGGCTTGTCGTAATCGCTGGGAATATGGCTGATGACCACAGTGGAATATTCCGGCGGCAAATATTTATCCAGGGCTTCTTTAAGAAGACAGCAAGCCTCGCGGTCTACACCGACAAGGAAGGCTTTATAGCCCATGGGCTCAACACTCTCTTTGAAATGGTTGGCTACATACTGTGCCACGCGCTGGACACGGTCGCGGTTTTTGAGCATATTCCGCAAGGTAACAGCTTTCTCCAGCATGTTGTTGAGGTCTTCGATATCGCTGACGCCCTCGACTTCGGCCAAGCTGAGAAACTCTCGCTCCAAGACGTCGCGGTCAACCCTTAGCTCATTCGGAGCTAAAGCGTAATAAAGGCGCACGGTGGCGCCATCTTCGATTGATTCGGCAATGGAATACTTATCCAGATAGCCCTGAGGGTCGTCGATGCCGAAGACTTTGAAGGTGCCTTTGCCATAAGCAGTCTTGTCTATAGGCGTGCCGGTGAAGCCTAGATAGGTCGCATTAGGCAAAGCGCCCATGAGGTAGTTGCCCAGGTCGCCGCCGGTGGTACGATGAGCTTCATCCACCAGCACGAAGATATTCTTTCTCTCGTTTATCTTAGCAGGGATATCATCAAACTTGTGAACCATGGAGACTATGAGGCCACGGGTATCGCTGCGGAAAAGTTCTTGAAGGCCCACCTTGCTCTGAGCAATGAAGACATGACCTTGTTGCGTATAATAGCCGGGCTTAGTAATAGGGGGTGCTGTTTGCCCCAGCATAGTAGCGGCAAGATTGCCAAAGAGTTGCGTTTCCAACTCGGTGCGATCGACAAGCATTAGGACTGTGGGATTTTGAAAGATGGATTCTTCCAGAAGGCGTTTGGCAATGGTAATCATGGTATAGGTCTTTCCCGAGCCCTGGGTATGCCAGATAAGGCCGCGGTGTTTCTTGGGGTCCTGGGCACGAACCAGGGCGCGTTCGACTGCCCGCATCTGGTGGGGGCGGAGAATGACTTTCTGCAGCTCTTCATCCTTACGGGTGAAAAGGATGAAATCATGTAGCAATCTGAGAACACGCTCCGGAGCGACAAATGTTTTTACCAGGGTTTCAAAATCTTTGCCGGCGGTTTCCTCTTTCCAGTTTAACAGGTTCTTGCGGGATAGGCTCCAGGTAGCGCCGTAATAATAATGCACCAGATGGGTAAGACCGAATATGTGCATCAAACCCAGGAGTTCGGGACATTCGTGATGGTAACGGCGAACCTGGTCGAGCGCATCAACGATGCCTTCCAGCTTGGTGGCGGCTTTAGTTTCGATGAGAATGATAGGGATGCCGTTGACGAGAAAGACGACATCGGCGCGGATGGTGTGGACGCCGTTGGTGAAGGTGAACTCGTCGGTGACATTAAAGGCGTTTCTGTGAACATCTTTCACGTCTAAGAGGTGGACATTACGCTCGCGGCGCTCAGCTTCGACAAAAACGGTTTTGAGGCCGCGAAGATATTCCCAGGCATTGAGGTTGCCTTCGATATTGGATGGTAAACGGATGAGTTGTTTGGCTAACTCTTCAGCTTTGAGGTGGTCGACTATGCCAGTGTTCAATGCCTGAACTTTTTCAATAAAGGTATCCCAGAGGATGGGACTAGTCTCACCACGACGAAGGCGGAGAACGTCATCGGGTGACAGATAAGTCCAGCCCACCTCGGTGGCATAGCGAATGAGCGGGTTCTGGACGGCTCCGCGCTCACTATGCAAGCTCATCAGACTTAACCTCTATATCTATTGCCATGACCTTAAAAGTCACCTTACATCACAAATTGTGATGTCAAGCATCAACATAACCGGGTCTTATTCACTGCCTTTTTGGAATCCTATGGGGCGTCGCTTCGGCTCTGGCGGCGTCATTAGCTGGCGGATAGCCTCAAATACTTCCTTGAATTGGGCGTCATATTTCTTCTCAAGTTCGTCGAGCTTCCGGGCAAGCTCTGCGTGGGAGGCAAGCATCTGCCGCAAGCGGATAAAAGCCCGCATTATCTCAATATTCACCTGGATAGCGCGCTGGCTGTGAAGAACGCTGGACAGCATAGCGACTCCTTGCTCGGTAAAGGCGTAGGGCGCATATCGGCGACCTCCCCAATCACTTGAGGTCACAATTTGTGACCTCAAGATGACAAATTCCTTTTTGTTGAGCCGGAACATGAAATCTTCCGGGAAACGCTCGATGTTTCGCTTGACGGCTTGGACTAAAACTTTAGTCTCAACCCCGTATAGCGCCGCCAAGTCAGAATCTAGCATAACCTTCTGTTTTCGGATTAGCAGGATTGCCTTTTCAATCCTCTCAGCGGGCACGGGCACGAGAGATTTACTAGTCATATAAAGGATCCTTAAAAAATCGTCTTATCAATTTTTATTCATGTTCTATGTTAAGCTTAGTTCCTTTACCCTGGCTTTGCCGGTCATCAAAATGTGGAGCATGGCCTGGAACAGAGTTTGAAGTGATGCTTGGCGATTTTGTTCGGCTTCGATTTTTTTATCGACTGTTGAAAGGATACTGACTATTTGTTGTTGCGTTATTGACCCCACCCCCATAAATTAGTCCATGTATAATTAGAGTCTTCCGGTGAAAA
>CAZJQG010000012.1:0-59231 GCA_964548415.1 uncultured Dehalococcoidales bacterium
AAATAATACAACATTTAAACAAGAGGTATTGCAGTCATAGATTCCCGTTCTCGTGGCTTTTTGCGATGATGAACTATGGAATAGGGAGAATAATGCAGAGATTGTACCCTCAATTGTGGCTGTAAAAAGAATTATTAAAAAAGGAGAATATGAAAACAAAATAAAGTTCTGTAGATATGTTTCCATAGATGATGACCCGGTATTAAAGGAATATGCGATTCGATCGCTCCCTGAAACAATTGTCTTCGTAAATGGAAATGTTCTATATTGGGTTGAAGGAGAAGGTTCTGTAAGTAAGGATGTAGAAAAGATTGAACAGCTTCTAATGGATGCTATAGGGAAAACGTGAAAAGGTTAGATCATCTAAATCAGCAATAATACTTTCTGATACTTAGATAGTATATAGGCAATGGTCGATGTTTAAAGAGTAAAATATTAGGAACTAGATATTTAAGAATCGCTTAAGACCTTGTCAGTTTGAAGTGTTGGTGATTTGGGCAATTATCTTAGGCGAAAACGGTTCGACAAATTTACTAAATTTTTATTCATAATTCATGACCTCTATTCCCATCACCTCCTTATACCACCAGCGCCCTATCTGGGATGGAACGGATTGTATCCAGGTTTCTTAAACAGCGTTTTTTCTTTTTCTATTATATCGGGCTTATAGACGATGTCCGCCCAGTCCTCTGGTGCTATTTCCTCTATAGAAACCGAAATCGTTTTCTCGTCACAATTGGCGATTTTAACCAGCGATTCCGAAATAGCCTGAGCCAGCTTATTTTTCTGCCCGGCAGTCCTTCCAGGGAACATCTTTACAATTACGTGTGGCACGATATTTACTCCTTTTCTACCGAGTCTATCACTAGCTCAACTCTTTCCGTTCCTGCTTCAGCCTGGCTAATCTATCGATATAGCCTTTGACCTTCTCCCGCTCTTTGTCGACCACTGCAGCCGGTGCCTTGGATAAGAAAGACTCATCCTTTAATCTGCCGTCCAGCCTCCCTATTTCGCTACCCAGCGAGCTAATCTCATCATCGAGACGTTTCTCTTCCGCGGCCACATCGACCATGCCCGCCAACGGCATTACAATTTCTGATTCCTTAAGTACCAGAACGATGGCTTTCTCTTCTTTAGACGCCCGTTCCTTGCGGCTTAATACAGTCAGCGGCCTGGCTTTAGCTAAGGTCTCAATCGCCTCCGACTTGGAAGCTATCTTCTTTTTAAGCTCATCCGAATAAACGCGGGCTTCAATCCATTTACCGGCTGCCACCTTATGCTCGGCTCTGGTATTTCTGATTGAGCGCACGATTTCGATAACCGCATCTATGGTATTTTCCGCCCCGGCATCCAGCAACTTTTTATTGCCGGCCGGGTATTTGGCTACAATGAGCGAGTCCGCATCAAAGCTGCTATCAGGCATACGCTGTTTCAGGCTTTGCCACAGCTCCTCCGTTATAAAAGGCATAAACGGGTGCAGCAATCGAAGTGACCTATCCAAAACAAACGCTAGTACAGCCAAAGGTGAAAAATCTGCTCTCGACAGCCTGATTTTGGCCATCTCTATGTACCAGTCACAAAAATCGCCCCAGAAGAAGTCATGAATCTGTCTTTCAGCCTCACCGAACTGGAAATCGGACATAAGTCCTTCAACGCCGATTATCAGCCGATTTAGGCGGCTCAATATCCACCGGTCTTCCACATGCTTTGAAGGGCTCGCCTCAAGCTTGACCAATGCATCATTTTCTACCGGGTGGGATTCCAGGCCCTGCAACACGAATCTGGCCGCGTTCCACATCTTATTGGCGAAATTACGCCCCGCTTCCAGGCGGTGCGGCCCGAGATTAATGTCATTGCCCGGTGAAGTTCCCGTAGTCACGGCGAAGCGAAGTGCATCTGTCCCGTACTCGTCTATAGCATCGTTGGGATTAAGCACATTCCCCTTCATCTTGCTCATCTTCTCGCCCTTCTCATCTCGAATGAGACCATGCAGATAGACAGTATGAAACGGAATTTCTCCGGTATCCTCCAACCCCATCATTATCATCCTGGCCACCCAGAAAAACAGGATATCGTAGCCGGTCTCCATCACAGATGTAGGATAAAAATATTTCAGGTCTTCCGTCTTTTCCGGCCAGCCAAGGGTAGAATGCGGCCACAACGCCGAGCTGAACCAGGTATCGAGAACGTCGGGGTCCTGGACGATTTTGCTTTCAGCGCAGTGACTGCACTTGGTCGGCTTTTCGATAGATACCGTCATTTCATTACACTTGGGACAGTACCACACGGGAATTCGGTGGCCCCACCACAGCTGCCGGCTGATACACCAGTCGCGAATATTCTCCATCCAGTTCAGATAAACCCTGGTGAACCTGTCCGGGATGATGGTAATCCGGCCATCCGTAACCGCTTTAATGGCTGCTTCAGCCAGTGGTGCCACTTTAACAAACCACTGCTTGCTGACTTCTGGTTCAACCATGGTGCCGCAGCGGCCGCAGTGGCCTACCGAATGATGGTGCGTCTCGATTTTTTCCAGTAATCCCGCCTTCTTAAAATCCTCAATCACCTTCTGACGGCAGACAAACCGGTCAAGTCCCTCATAGGGGCCGGCCTCCTTGTTCATCGTGCCGTCGGCATTCAGTATATTGATAATGGGCAAATGGTGTCTTTCCGATATCTCAAAGTCTACCGGGTCATGTCCGGGCGTGATTTTAACCGCGCCTGTGCCGAAGGAAGGGTCGATGGCGCTGTCTGCTATTATCGGAATCACCCTGCCCAGCACCGGCAGTACAACCTTCTTGCCGACAAGCCCTTTGAACCGCTCGTCGTCGGGGTTCACTGCCACCGCAGTGTCGCCTAGATAGGTCTCGGGTCGAGTGGTTGCGACCGTTACATAACCTTCTTCACCGGCCAGGGGATAGCGCAGATAATATAGATTACCGGTGACGTCCTTGTGCTGCACTTCCAGGTCGGAAAGCGCCGTCTGGCACCTGGGACACCAGTTTATAATGCGTTCTCCCCGATAGATTAGCCCTTTTTCGTAAAGACGGACAAAAGCAGTCATTACTGCGCGGCTAGGCCCTTCATCCAATGTGAACCGCTCACGTGTCCAGTCACAGGAAGCTCCCAGCCTTTTATGCTGATCAGTAATGGACGTTCGCGATTTTTTTACCCATTCCCAGACACGTTCGGTGAACTTATCCCTGCCCAGCTTATGCCTGTCGAGTCCCTCAGCAGCCAGCTTCTGCTCCACGATTACCTGCGTTGCTATTCCGGCATGGTCTACGCCCGGCAGCCACAGAGAAGGGTCCCCCTTCATCCTGTGCCATCTGATCATGATGTCTTCCAACGCAGCTGTCAGGGCGTGGCCCAGGTGCAGCTCACCAGTCACATTGGGAGGCGGCATAATTATCACAAAGGGTTTTTTCTTGGGGTCTATTTTTGGCGTAAAGTATCCCTGCTGCATCCAGTGGTTGTACCACTTCGGCTCGATGTCCCGGGGTTCATAAGCTTTCGGGATTTCAGACATACAAAAATCTCACCTATAAAGAATGCGACCCCCAGGGGGTCGCCCGCTGTTTTGCTAGCGGATCCCGGATATATTACTTCTTGGCCAATAACTGGACTATTTTATCCAGTATCTTATCCGCTACATCACGTTTTGGGAGAAGCGGCAGTTTATCTGTCTTGCCTTTGCGGTCGATTATTACCACCTGGTTACTATCGGCTCCGATGCCGCTGCCTTCAATGGTAACATCGTTGGCTACGACCAGGTCCAGCTGCTTCTTTTCCAGTTTTTTCCTGGCGTTGGCCACCAGGTCCTCGGTCTCCGCAGCGAAACCGACTTTCAGGAATTTACCTTTCACTTCAGCAAGGATATCAGGTGTCTTCTCCAATTCCAGCGCCAGGCTGGCAGCCTGCTCCCGTTTGATTTTACTCTTAGATGCCTTCCTCGGCCGGTAGTCGGCAACCGCGGCCGCCATAATCAAGGCGTCGGCTTTGTTTACGACCTTCTTTACCGCGTTCAGCATCTCCTCAGCCGTGGTTACATCGACCGCCTCCACGCCCGCCGGTCTCGCCAGAGAGGTAGGAGCGCTAACCAGAACTACGTCGGCGCCCCGGTCCCGGGCGGCTTCGGCCAGTGCATAGCCCATCTTGCCGGAAGAACGATTGGACAGGCTGCGCACGGGGTCCACAGGCTCCTGAGTGCCGCCGGCAGTCACCACCACTCGCCTTCCCTTCAAATCCCCACTTCTGCCCAGCACCAGTTGGATAGTCCCCACTATTTCATTTATGTCAACCAACCTCCCAATACCTACTCCGCGCGATGCAAGCCTGCCGTAGTTCGGCCCGACCATGATAAAGCCGCGCTTTTTCAACGTGGCCAGGTTTTCCTGCGTCGCCTCATTCTGATACATAGCCGAGTGCATCGCCGGGGCTATAATTACGGGTGCTTTGGTCGCCAGTACCGTACAGGCAACCATGTCGTCCGCCATACCGGCGGCCATCCTGGCGATGATATCCGCCGTAGCCGGAGCTACCACCACTACATGGGCAGCTTCAGCCAGTGCCACATGCTCCACACTGTATTCCGAACTTAAATCGAACATGTCGGTAACCACAGGGCGTCCCGTAATGCTGCGAAAAGTAAGCGGCGTGACGAACTCCTCGGCAGCCTTGGTCATAATAACCTCTACCCTGGCTCCCGCTTGGGTCAACTGGCTGGCCAGCTCCACAGCTTTATAAGCGGCGATGCTGCCGCTGACCCCCAGCACTACCGTCTTGTCCTTCAAGCCCATCTTTAATCCTTCGCCTTATTCATCTCATAAATTAAACGCAATCCCAAAAGAGTCAGATCGGGATTGACTTCCTCTATTGCAGGCGTCTCTCGGGCCAGCAGTTCGGCATAGCCGCCGGTGGCCACTACTTTAGCTTTAACGCCCAGTTCATTCTGTATCCTGGAGACTATGCCCTCGATGAGCCCCGCGTAGCCGAAAACGATACCGGACTGCATAGCGGCTACGGTGTTACGTCCTATGGCCCGCTTGGGATGGGACAGCTCCACGCGCGGCAGCACCGCGGTCCGGGAGAACAAAGCTTCAGTGGCGATGGCGATACCGGGTGCGATGGCCCCCCCAAGATAATCGCCTTCTTTAGACACGGCATCAAACGTAGTAGCCGTGCCCAGGTCGATAACAATAACCGGCCCCCCGTACAGCTGATGCGCCGCCACCGCGTTCACTATCCGGTCTGCACCAACCTCACGCGGATTATCCATGGCTATCCGGACTCCCGTCTTTACTCCCGCCTCAACCATCATTGGTGTGACCTTCAAATAGCGTCGGCACATCTCCTGAAAAACGCCGGACAGCGGTGGAACCACGCTGCACATTATGGCATCGGTAATTTTGGCGGCATCAATCCCTTCGTGCTCGAAAAGATGCAGTATCAGGCTGGCATACTCGTCGGGCATACGGTGAACACGGGTAGCCATTCTCCAGGTAGCTTTCAACTTAGCGCCGTTAAAGACTCCCAGATTTATATTAGTGTTGCCTATATCAACCGTTAGCAGCATAATAATCGTCGACTTCTCAATATTCCCTATTTGTTTTTAAGACCTTTTATTACCTGCGGTAGAACCGGCAGAAGATCGCCGGCCAACATTCCGGCATCGCCCAGTTCAGCTTTGACCATTTCCCCGGCCTGCGCATGCAAATAGACACCGCATGCAGATGCGTCGAAAGGAGATAGCCCCTGCGCTGCTAAACCGGCGATTATGCCACTAAGCACATCGCCGGTGCCGGCCGACGCCAGACCCGGATTGGCAGTGGGATTTATTCGAGCTCGACCATCCGGTGCGGCGACGATCGTATATGCCCCCTTAAGCACGACCACTTTCTGCCATCGCGAAGCCATTTTCCGGGCAATCTCAAGCCGATGGCGCTGCACTTCGTCAACCTCCAAGCCCGATAACCTCGCCATTTCGCCCGGATGCGGGGTTAGTATAACATCCTTACCTAGCTTCTGCCACCAGTTCGGTAGCTTCGCCAGTATGTTCAGTCCATCGGCATCAACTATCAATGATGGGCAGATTCCTTTGTTCTTACTGAATAATAATGCTTTTATAAATGCAGTGACCGCGGGTTTTTGCCCAAGGCCGCAGCCCACCAGCAGGACTTCATAATCCGTCAGCGACTTTTTCAAAACAGTGGCGGCTTCGGCACTAATGACACCTCTTCCGGATTCGGGCAAAGGCAGAAAAGTTGCCTCAGTAAGCTTGGCCGCCAGAATCGGCTGCAGACTGGAAGCGGTTGCCAGTGTCACCAGACCGGCTCCGACCCTGGCAGCACCTGCACAGGCTAGATAGGCAGCCCCGATATAATTGATCGAGCCAGCCACCACCATCACCTTGCCAAAGCTGCCCTTGTTGGCACCCGCAGGACGCTGGGGTAAAACCGACTGCACCCACTCTAGGGTTATCAGTTCGGTTGGTATATTTTCACCTATACTGGCCGGCAGACCTATATCTGCGATTACTATTTTCCCGGCCTTCTCGGCCCCCGGGAAATTAAATAGCCCGGGCTTGGGATAACCAAGAGTCACCGTGGCATCGAAGCTCGGGCAGTTTGCGTCGACTGCACCTGTATCAGAATCCAGACCGGAGGGTATATCCACTGCCAGCATTACAACATCGGGATTTTTCTCCCTATTCGATAGCAGTCTGGACATAATCCCCTTGTAAGTACCGTCAAGCGCGCGGCTTTTGCCGGTACCGAAGGCGGCATCGATTATTATTTCAGATTTGGCTAGCAAGCCATCCAGTTTGGAGAACGCACTATCCTGGTTGGCTTCAACAATTCTAATGCCACGTTTCCGTAGTAAATCGAGATTTTTGTCAGTGACAAGCCGTTTAGACCCAAGATAACTGGTCACTTCTGCGCCTGAATCGGCAAGGTAGCGCGCCGCCACCAGTCCGTCGCCTCCGTTATTGCCGGGACCCACTATTATAAGAACACGCTTTCCGGCAATAGTACCGGCGAGCTTTCCCGTTTCTTCGGCCACCGCTCGTCCAGCATTTTCCATCAGAACATCGGTGGTCAAACCGGCACTGGCAGCGCGGCGGTCGATATCCCTCATCTCTTCAGCTGTAACAACTTTCATAGTTCAGTTGCCCTTGGCCATCTTATCAAGTTCACGGCTCATGGCCTTCCAATGCGTCCCCCGCCAGTATAGCCTATGGCAGGATGGACATTCCATATACAGCTCCTGAGTTCGATAAACATACGGGGGAACCAATCCCTCAACTGTTGCCTTCTCCCTATCCACCAGGATTTGGTTACATTCCAGGCATCTGGAAAACGGTTTATAGTGATAGTCCAGGTTAAAAGCCGCAATCACCTGTCGCAATTGTGATTTGATGTCGTCGTCCTTTATCAATAATGCCTTTAGACGCCCTGTCGTTACCAAACGTCGGTTCATTATCTGGTTGTCTTTAGTCAAAATTACCCTGCCTTGTGCTAAAGCGATCTTCACCATTTCACCGTCATCATCCCCGGGAAAAAGTATAGCATCGTAGCCCATTATCCGTAACCATTTTGCCAGTCTGCCAACATTGTTATCGACTATAAACTTAATTTCCACAGCCCATCCAGGTTATCCCTTCAAACCACTCTCAGAGGGTTAAAATCCACTCCATAATCATAAGTATCGACCCCTTCCTTCCTCTTCAAATAACCAACCACAACATAAGTTATCGGAGTGGCCAGAGCTTCATAGGCGCACTTTACCAGCCAATGAAAGAGCATCATGGCTCCCAACACCGATAGCGGCAGCACTCCGATAAAGGCTATCGATAGTACCACCACGGTATCCACACCCTGTCCCACCACTGTCGAGCCGATTGTCCTGGTCCACAACCACCTGCCTTTAGTCATTATTTTCATCTTGGACAGAACAACTGAATTGGTGAATTCACCCGCCAGGTAGGCGGCAAAGGAAGCCAATAAGAACCGAGGAGTACTTCCCAGAATACGCTCATAAGCGGTTTGTGCCTCAAAAACCGGCGCCGGAGGCAGTATCTGCCCCAGCCAGATAGCCAATACCGCTACTAAATTACACGCAAAGCCGAGCCAGATTACACGCCTTGCCTGTCGATAACCATAGACCTCGGTGAGTACATCGCCTATTATGTAGCTAAGAGGGAAAATCACTATGGCTGCTGGTAGAACAATACCCCCAATGCTTACTTGCTTGGCAATTATGATGTTGGCTGTTATAAGGCAGGTGACAAAAAGAGTTGCCACCACCACGAACCTGTAGGACACGGTCATTGTGAAAGTCTTGGCAACGTGGTAAACCTTAAATCCAATGTTTGCGTCTAAAGAACCAGAGCATACTTATAACGATGCTCAACATCAAAATCATTAATCCGGCAAAGGCAATGTAGTCTTTACCGGGGCCACCCTCATGTCCACCTGGTAGATACACATTCATACCATAAATGCTGGCAATTAACATAGGTGGGGTCATAATCGCCATTACAATGGTTAATACGCGCATAACTTCCTGAATTCGATGCGAAGTTAGCCAGTTACTCGTGTCTGCTAATCCATCGACAACTTCTTTGCAGTCTTCCAGACCGTCCCAAATCTTTCGTATGTGGTCAGCAATATCGCCGAAATAAACATCCTGATCCTCTTTTAAGAATGCGTATTCCACCCTTTCGAGCACCTCGACAACGCTTATTTGAGGATGAATAACACGCCGAAATGATATCAGGTCCCGACGAATCAACGATATCTGGCGGACTGTCTCCGGAACAGCCCTGGCAAAAATGAGGCCTTCCACCTTTTCAGCATTATCAACAACCTTGTCAAGAATTGGGAAACAATAATTTACCAGTCTATCCAGTATATGGTACAGAAGAAATCCGGAGCTACGGCTCATATAAGCGTTGCATATTCCCTCATCAACGTGGCATTCATTAAAAAATTTAGACAGCGGTTTCAAATCGCCTGACTTGTGAACTGTAACTATATAAGTTTCACCTATAAATATGTCTACCTCACTAGGTGTGGTAACACGATTTGCCTTATTGTAAACAGGAAAATGAAGCACTATGAAAAGGTGGTCCGGGTATTCATCGATTTTAGGCCTTTGTACACGACTTAGGACGTCATCCAGATTGAGAATATTAAAGTTGAAGTTCTGCCCTAAATATTGGACATCTTTCTCTGTTGGCCTCTCGATATAAACCCAAGTAAGCTTGCCGCATGAAATTACATGCAAATTAGGCCATATTTCGTCGGTCAGAGATAGAGTCTTCATGTTCACATTATCAAATTGGTAAAATCGTATCCCATTTTATCATATTCGTATTAAACGAAGACGAATAAGGTTGGACGGTCTCTTATATTTGTTTTGAGAGGCTAAATATGTCCCAGGTGACACTGCAGGGTCTTCCGCCGCAAATTGTTCTTGATATGGTACCCTAAGATTAATACACGCGCTCGTCGATTATCAGCTTATGCCATTCGGGAATTACGCCCTTGTCCACAAATTCAACGCGATCGACTTTAATTCTAAGCGCATCGCTAACCACAGTCGTTAAATCAGTCAACAATTTATCCTTATCGATGCCGTCTTGAGTTTTCAGCTCAACTTTGAGAGTCAGTTCATCGCGATTAGCGGGCCTGGTGACCACTGCTTGATATTGAGCGACCTGTGGGAACTTGGCCATGGCGGGTTCAAGCTGTCGAGGATGGATGAACATGCCCCTGGTTCTGACAGCGTCGCCCACCCTTCCTAAAAGCCTGGAAATTCTCGGAGAAGTACGCCCGCAGGAACATGGCTCTTCGATCAAAGTGGCAAGGTCTCCGGTGCCGAACCGTATCAACGGATAGGTCTCATCGATTGGGGTCACCACGATTTCTCCCACCTCACCCGACTTTACCTGTTTACCGGTCTCATAGCTAATCATCTCAAATACGACGCCCTCGGCAATATGCATACCGCTCTTAGCACTGCACTCGAAGGCTAAAAGGCCAACGTCAGCCGTCGCGTACATATCTCCCGTCGCAATACCATACTTTTCTTCAACCAGCTTCCTGATCGGTCCGCCACCCATTTCACCACCGATTATGGCCCGCTTGAGGTTGAAATCCTTACGTATGTCCAGACCCATCTCCTCAGCCTTGGTGATAATGTTCATGAAAAAGCTGGTGGTGCCAATAAACCCGGTCACTTTAAGCTGCTTCATGACCTGTACCTGAAGCTCGGTATTGCCCACACCCATGGGAATAACCGTAACGCCGTTCCGCCTCAATGACTCATCGATCATAAGCCCAGCCGGTACCAGGTTATACATCCAGCTATTGACTACGATGTCTCCAGGCTGAAATCCCACCGATTTACCTATATATACATGCCTCTGCCAGAAAGTCTCACTCGAATGATGCGGATCGTATATCGGCCCCGGTGAAACATAAACCCTTTCCAGTTTGGTTATCGGTACGGTAACCAGTCCTCCTAGAGGAGGATAGTTTTTATACAGATCCACGAGGTTGTCCTTCCGTAATAAGGGCAAATTTTCCAGGTCCTTAATACCCGATACCTTAGACGGAACGATCCCGGCTGCATCTAATCTCGCCTTAGTCGAGGGGGCTTTTTCATAGGCATAAGTGACCAGCCACTTCAGTTGTTCATCCAGAAGCTTCTGTCGTTCTTTCTGAGACATTTTTTCCATTTTTTCAAACGAAGGCAGGGTGTTTTTCATAATCGGATTCTCTCCTCGCCCGATTAAGGGCCAAGCATTCAATCAGTCTAATATTTTCTTTCGTCGACAATCTTCTTGGCGTCATTCGGAATGCTGCCGGCGGCAACGAAATCCATTCTATCGAACTTGACCTTACAAAGGTCTCTGAAGTTCTTATCCAGATTGTTCTTCAACTTTTCCTTATCAATAGCTTGGTCAGCAAGCTCAACTTTCAGGACCATCTCATCCCTGTCCTGTGGTCGACTTACCACCAGTTGATACTTTTTAATTTCCTGGAAACGTCCGATGGCCTCGTCCGTCTGCTTGGGATGCACGAACATACCTCTCACCCTGACTGCCTCGCCTGACCTTCCCATAATCTTAGGCAATCGTGGAGTAGTCCGGCCGCAGCCGCAGGGCTCGTCGACCAACGTGGAAAGGTCACCCGTGCCAAATCTGATTAAGGGATAGACTTCATCAAAAGGCGTAACTACTATCTCTCCAACTTCACCTGGCTCGAGCTGCTTCCCGGTTGCGGGGTCTACTATTTCGACGATAGCATCGGCAGTTATATGCATGCCGTTCTGTTTTTCACACCCGGTGGCTACCGTTCCCACATCAGCCGTCGCGTACGTGTCTCCGCCCATACATAGAATGCCATACTTCTCCTGGAATAACTTCCGCAGCGACTCGCCGCCCATTTCGCCGCCGACCATGGCCCATTTCAAGTTGAAATCTTTTTTAAAGTTGTAGCCCATCTCTTCAGCTTTATCGATAATTATCTTGAGGAAACTGGGGGTACCAACGAAACCGTTCACCTTGAGATCTTTCATTATTTGCACCTGGAGCTCTGTATTTCCCGTACCCGATGGTACAACTGTAAACCCCATGTTTATTAGCAACTGGTCAACTCCGAGACCTGCGGGAGTCACATGATATGACCAGGTATTCATTACTATCTGCCCTTTACCAAAACCTGGTCCCTGACCACCGCCAGCACCAAAGCCTCTCTTGCGCTGAGGGTCGTAGATAGGGCCAGGCGACTGGTATATTCTTTCGAGGCTGTCCATGGGCACAGCCAGATAACCGCCAAAGGGAGGATTCGATTTCTGCAAAGCGATTAGATCGTCTTTGCGCACCATTGGAACCTTTTCTAAATCTTTGATAGTGCGAATATCTTCAGGCTTTACACCGGCTTTATCGAAACGCTCCTTAACTGCCGGCGCCTTCTCATAGGCGTAAACAATTATTCCCCGCATTCTATCTTCCAAATGCTTTTGCCTATCTTTGGCCGACATCCGCTCCAACTCTTGAGGCAATGGCCTGGATTGTTTGTTTTCCATTTCTTATTTCACTCCTTGGTACCGAGAAGGCCTTAAAATCTCAACAACTTGTCGGACCTAATATTTTCTCCTATCCACAATATGTTTATCATTCTCCCTAAGATAGCCACTGGCAACGACCTCCAGGCGATCAAACCTGACTTTACACGTGGCCCTGAACGCCTTATCCAGCTCATTCTGCAGTTTCTCTCTTTCAACAGGCAAATTCATCTCAGCCTTGTATGTACCTAAGGCGATTGGTGCCACTGTTTTACCGGCCAGCTCTACCACGAGTACCATCTCATCCCTGTCCTCGGGACGATTAACTATTAGTTGATATCGTTTAATTTCGGGAAATTTAGCCATGATCTCATCCGTTTGTTTAGGATGGACAAACATACCCCGCACTCTGACTGCTTCGCCAACCCTGCCTACAATTTTGGTTAACCTGGGCGTCGATCTGCCGCAAACACAAGGCTCATCCATCATTGCCGACAAATCACCGGTGCCAAATCTAATCAGGGGATAGACCTCGTCAAAAGGTGTAACCACGACTTCGCCTTCCTCGTTGGGACCAAGCTGCCGTCCCGTTAACGGATCCGCTATCTCAACAACGGCATCTGCGGTAACATGCATACCAGACTGTTGTTCGCACCCCGTGCCTATGGTGCCCACATCAGCTGTAGCATAAGCATCGCCACCCATGCAGAAAATGCCGTATTTACTCTGAAATAGCCTCCTCAGCGGTTCTCCACCCATCTCACCGCTGACCATAGCAAATTTCAAGGTAAAATCTTTCTTGAAGTCGTAGCCCATTTCCTCGGCTTTATCGATAATAATCTTTAAAAAGCTGGGAGTACCGCAAAAACCGCTTGCCTTGAGGTCATGCATCACCTGTATTTGCAGTTCGGTATTACCTGTACCCATAGGAACCACTGTAAATCCCATACGTCTGAGCAGTTGGTCAACCCCAAGACCGGCGGGGGTAATATGGTACGACCAGGTGTTCACTACGATTTGTCCCTTACCGAAGTCCGGTCCAATGCCGCCCGCGGAAAAACCTCTCTTACGCTGCGGGTCATAGATTGGACCCGGCGATTGATATATCCTCTCCAGGCTGTCCATAGGAACAGCGAGGTAGCCGCCGAACGGAGGGTCCGCTTTCTGCAGTGCAATTAGATCGTCTTTCCTCAGTACAGGAATCTTTTCGAGGTCTTTAACGGTACGGATGTCGGTGGGCTTAACACCGGCTTTGCTGAAACGCGCCTTAACGGCAGGTGCCTTCTCATAAGCGTAGATGATGATCTCCCGCATCCTCTCTTCCAGATGCTTCTGCCTCTCCTTTGCGGGCATCTTCTCTAATTCATGGGGTAACGGTCTGGAATCTTTCTTTTCCATGTGCCTCTACCTGCCGGGCGCAATCCACGCGTAATTATGCCCGATTCACCGATAGTAAGCAAGACTGGCATTATAGGAACTTCGTACTCTCAGGACGAACGTACTGAACTTGATATGAGTGAACCAAACAGGTATATTCATAGTATCCGTATATAAATCCTGGAGGCAAATTAATGGCTGAACCTAGCATTGGTAAAATAAGGGGCTTACAGCAGATTACCACGTCCGATGGCGTCTTCATAATATGCGCCATGGACCATCGCGGTTCTCTGAAGGCTATGATTGAAAAGGAGCAGCCTGACGACGAGGTCGATTATCAGGAGCTCGTTGAATACAAACTTGACCTGTGCGAAGCTTTAGCGCCACATAGCAGCGCCGTTTTATTGGACCCAAACTATGGCGTCGCCCAGTGCATATCCAGCGGTCTGCTGGCGGGGCACACCGGATTACTGGTCAGCATCGAGGCCACCGGCTACGAAAGCAATCCACAGGGCAGACTTACTACCTTGCTTAAAAACTGGTCGGTGGGGAAAATCAGGCGCATGGGAGCTTCGGCGGTGAAACTCCTGGTCTACTATCGGCCGGACCTCTCCGAAGTAGCAAAGGCACAATTGAAGACGATAAGAACAGTGGCCGAAGAATGCGAGAAACATGATATCCCACTACTTGTTGAGACCGTCACCTATCCGCTAGCGTCTGAGGATGCAAAGACATCGGCATTCGCGGCCAGGAAACCTGAATTGGTAACCGATGCAGCGCGTCAGATTACATCCCTGCCCATAGACGTGCTTAAATCGGAGTTCCCCGCCGACTTAAGATATGAGACCAACAAATCAAAACTCATCGACTATTGCAGAAAGGTAGATGAGGCTTCACAGGTTCCCTGGGTTATTTTAAGCGCCGGCGTGGAATATGAAGCCTTTCGACAAGAAGTAGAAATAGCTTGTAGCGCTGGTGCTTCCGGATTCCTCGGCGGGCGCGCAATCTGGCAAGAAGCTTTGCATTTTGATGAGCGAAAGGACCGCAGGAATTTTCTGCTAACCACCGCAGCTGACCGGGTCAAGGAACTTGCCGAGATAGCCACCAAATACGCAGTCCCCTGGTATCGAAAAATGGGCCTCAAAGCTAATCATCTTGCCACGATTCCTGAAAACTGGTACGTAAAGTATTAGGTAACAAATATGCGTTTTAATGCCGCCAGCAAACCTTACCGCAGAACGAAAATAGTCTGTACGATAGGCCCCAGTTCCTGTACACGCCAGGTGATAACCGAGTTGTTGCATACCGGCATGGATGTAGCCAGAATTAATTTCTCCCATGGAAATGCAAAAGAGCACGTCGCTTACATTAAAACTCTTAGACAGGCTGCTAAAAAAGCAGATGTTCCGCTGGCCATAATGCAGGATTTACCCGGACCCAAGAACCGGACTGGCAAGCTCAAGAAAGATAATATCGAACTAAAAACAGGCGCCGTTCTGGTTTTGACTACCAGAGAAATTTTAGGTGATGAACATAAGGTATCGGTGGCTGTACCTGAACTACCCTCGATGGTCAAACCCGGCGATACCATCTTTCTGGATGATGGCGCTATAGAACTAAAGGTTAAATCCACCGGGAATGGCGAGGTAGTTTGTAGGGTAATAACGGGCGGCCCTCTGGGCGAGGACAAGGGCGTTAATATTCCGGGCATTAACTGGGAATCTTCGACAATTACACAAAGAGACTGGGACGACCTTCTTTTCGGCCTAAAACATGACGTTGACCTGGTAGCCCTGTCCTTTATAGGAGAGGCCGACGACGTGATTAAAGTGAGAAACTTCATTGAAAAGACAAAAAAAACGCCAACCCTGATTGCCAAAATCGAGAGACGAGAAGCCCTCGATAATCTCGATGACATACTGGAGGTAGCCGACGGCGCCATGGTGGCCCGCGGTGATCTCGGTATAGAGATCCCCATACAACGTGTACCTATAGTTCAGAAGGAGATTATCCGGAAGTGCAATCGCCTGGGGAAGCCCGTTATAGTAGCCACCCAGATGCTCGAGTCGATGGTTCATTCGCTACGCCCGACTCGTGCGGAGGTTACAGACGTGGCCAATGCCATCTTCGATGGTGCCGACGCCGTAATGCTGTCGGAAGAAAGCGCCATCGGCAATTATCCCGTGGAAACCGTCTCCATGATGGCCCAGATTGCCTTGGAAGCAGAAGCCGTGCTGCCATATGAGGATTTGTTATCCAATAAGGGTAAGGACCTTCAACCCCAGACAGACGATGCCATCAGCTACGCGGCTTGTCGCGCGGCGCATCAGTTGGGAGCTGCCGCCATTATCGCCTTCACCTCGTCCGGCAGCACTGCCAGGCGTGTATCCAAGTACAGGCCAGGAGTGCCCATTATTGCTATTACCCCCAGCCATAGCACACGAAAACAACTATCCGTATCCTGGGGAGTACGCGCCTTTCAAATTTCAGAGCCGTCACAGATAACGGCGTTGTTCGCCCGGGGGGCAAGGGTGGCTAAACAAAGTGGGTTCGCTCAAAGGGGCGATTTAGTAGTTATTACCGGCGGTGTGCCAATAGGCATCTCCGGCAGCACCAATCTGTTGAAAGTGGAACGGGTCCAGTGATCGCCACGGTAACTTTGAATCCCAGTTTAGACAGGACCGTTATCGTACAGGAGCTTGTCCTGGATGAAGCCAACCGCTGGACCGACTCACGTCGCGACCCGGGAGGGAAGGGGATAAACGTTTCGCGTGTTATACATGAGCTGGGCGGTAAAACTATTGCCTACGGTTTTATTGGCGGAATAGACGGCCAGACGTTAAAGGAACTCCTTAAGCAGCAGGGCGTACCATTCGATTTCACGCCGATTAAGGGGGAAATCAGGAGCAATTTCATAATAGCCGATGAAGCCGCCTGCAGCCAGACCAGAATCGACGCTCCCGGCCCGAATATAATGAGGCACGAGCTGCAAAAACTGGTACAAAAAGTAAGACATGTCAGCCCCAAGCCCGATTACCTGGTTTTCGCAGGTAGCGTGCCTCCTTCCCTGCCGGTTGATATTTACCGCCAGCTAATCGAATCGGCCAAAAATAATGGGATAAAAACTGTACTTGACTCGGATGGCAAATGGTTAAAGGAGGGCATTAAAGCAGTACCCAATATCGTCAAACCAAACGTACACGAAGCCGAGGAGCTGCTGGAAATGCATCTTAGAAGTGAAACTGCAATCATCGAAGCACTAAAACGTTTGCTTGATCTTGGCATCGAGCTAGCAATCATTTCCAGGGGGAAACAGGGTCTCATCGCCGCCAACGGAGCTAAAGTAATAAAGGTTACACCACCGGAGGTAGAGGTCTGCAGCAAGGTAGGCGCCGGGGATTCCACTATTGCCGGTCTGGTTCTAAGGCTGAGCCAGGGGCTCGATATGGAAGAGGCCTGCCGCTGGGCAGTAGCGGCCGGGACTGCAGCCACCTTAACTCCGGGAACGCAACTCTGCCGGCGCGAGGATGTGGAAAGCATTCTGTTCCACGTCAAAACAAGACGACTGTAGCAAAAACCGACATTTCATGTGTCGGTTGGCCCATTAAACATTCAGTCGATTTTTCAGTTCTGCCAGACTGGCTATGGAATTTCGATTACCCGTTTTCTTTTCCCTATCAAGGTGAACCGAGTTAATACCTATCTCACCGGGGGCGACAACATCGAATTGCCAGTTATCTCCCACGTGAACGACCTGCCCGGGTTCGACTCCCATTTCCCGACAAATCCGGGTATAGAATTCGGTCGTCTTCAACTGTTTATAATCGGTTATGGAGGAGTGAACGCGCCAGAAATGCGGCCTAATATCTTTTAGAAGATGGTGAAGAAAATCACCGGATGACCCAGAAGCCACAATCAGTCTATATTTTTTACCCAAAGAACCGAGCACCTCTTTTACTTCAGGATAATAGCGAACACTACTTTCGCACCGCTTCATTACCACAACCGGCGAGCCCAAACCGAGCTTATCAAACCAGTAACCGATATCGTACCACTCCAGTCTTTGGTCGCCGACCTTATGATATTCCTGTTCAACGGCTTCCCGGGCCCGCTTGATGTCAAGGCCGTTCTTTTCGGCGTACCGTTCCGGGATAGCCTCGAACCACACGGCGTAGCTAAAATCAGGCGTGACCAGCGTGCCTTCCACGTCGAAAGAAACTATTTTGACATCCGTAAAATTAACCATATCTATATTTACCTGCGATTTCACCAAGCAAATTTTTATGAATATTAACATTTCGATGTCGAGCACGTCTATTATTGCAAATGGCGTGTTATAAAGTTTAAAATTAAACTCGAATAAGAGAATGAACGTGAACTTCCGTGTTGATCCGAAGAGATTGGCCGACTACTCGTTCGAACTTGGGCCGATAAGGCCGCCCAGCGAAGCTTATTCACTGCTTATCCGGGCCACCAGAAACTGCCCCTGGAACCGGTGCCAGTTCTGCCCCGTGTATAAGGGGCAGAAGTTCGAACTCAGGCCGGCCGAGGATGTGATAAAGGATATCGAAGCCGCCAGGGCGATTGCCGATGAAATAAATGAGCTTGCCTGGAAGATGGGCTGCGGCGACCGGATCAGACAGGTAGCCGGGACAATCTACAACAACTATCAATATAACCCCAGCGTCGGTAATGTGGCTCTATGGCTGTGGGCGGAGGGTAAGTCCGCTTTTCTCCAAGACGCCAACACCCTCATCATGAGGACGCCCGATTTAATCCGGGTAATCAGGGCTCTAAAGGAAAGTTTCCCGGAACTGGAGAGGATAACGACCTACGCCCGCTCCAAAACGGCTGCCAAAAAATCGCTGGAAGAACTGCGGGAGCTTAAAGACGCTGGGCTGTCCAGAGTCCACATCGGCATGGAAAGCGGTTCCGACCTGGTTCTAAGCTATATGGATAAAGGAGTCACCGGCGCCGAGCACATAACCGGCGGTAAGAGGCTAAAGGAAGCCGGTATTTCGCTCTGTGAATACGTGATGCCGGGGTTGGGCGGTAGGAAAATGTCAGTAGACCACGCAAACGGCACGGCTAACGTGCTTAATGAAATTAATCCGGACCATATAAGATTGCGCACCCTGCATATCCATTCAGGTATACTCCTGTCGCAGAAAGTAGCCGCCGGTGATTTTGAGATGCAGACCGAAGATGAGGTTGTTGAGGAGATAGGACAGCTCATCGAAAAACTGGAGGTCACCAGCGAGCTCAAGAGCGACCACATTTTGAACATGCTGCCTGAAATAGAAGGTAAATTTCCCGAGTCGAAATCGGCATGTTTAGCTACCATCAACAGATACCTCGGGCTTTCGACCGAGGAACGGCTGAATTTTCGACTGGGCAGAAGGGCCGGCTATTATGAGAGACTGGACGACCTTTACGATACACAAAAATACAAGAAGGTAGATGAAGCTTTAAAACAGATTGTCTCGGAAGCTCCGGACAACGTTGATGAAATCATCATGCAGTTGAAGGCTAACTTTATCTAAGAATAACAATCTTATGTCAAACAAAGGCTTTTTAAACCTCGACCGTTACAAGTCAGGTAAGCAGATAAAGCGGAACGGTAAACTCAAACCTGATGACAGGCAAAATAGAAAGGTAAAATCGAGAAAGGCAGGTTCATGAAAAAATTCGGATTCCTTTTAGCCATGGCACTGGTATTAGTGACCTTGATTACGGGCTGCTCCGGCAGTGGCATAAAGCAGCAATCAGTCAAAGGTGACTTTATTGAAGGAGCGTCTGGCGGCGATGCCGAAACGTTAAACTGGATCTTAGTGACAGATGTCACTTCCAACGGTTATGTGGGAAATACTATAGACTCATTAGCTACCTACGATAATCAGTTGAATGTCCAGCTTCGTTGCCTGGCCAGGGACGTCGAAGTATCTCCGGACGGCCTGGTTTATACCGTAACCATCAGGGATGACCTTAAGTGGAGCGACGGCTCGCAGGTCACCGCCGAGGACTACGTTTATACCCTAAAAAATCTTATGTTTTCCGACTGGCTTAACTATCCCTACAAGAGCGACTGGCAGGAGCAGGTCGATGGTAAAACAGTACTAGTGACGCCGCAGGTGGTTAATGACACCACTTTTACCATAACCCGCCAGACCGTTTATCCCGAATTTATCTATAATATTTATAACCTGACTCCTTATCCGAAATATATAGCCACTCAATACGAAGGCAACGTCGAGGCCTTTACACAGGCGCCGGAGTTCAACAATTTGACTTACACCGGTAATTTAGGGCCATACAAATTCAAGGAGTGGAGCCGCAACGACCGGTTCGTGGTGGAACGGAATCCCGACTACTATCTGGGCAAAGACATCGGAGCTCCTTATTTTAACCAGTACATCATTAAACTTTTCGGCGACCCGGCGACGAGGCAGGCAGCCCTCGAAGCCGGAGATATTACTTCCACCGTAATCGAGCCGGCCGAGGTGAACCGGTTCCGGTCGATGCCGGACATTAAGGTTTACACCGTTCCTTCCACTGCCTACACGCTTCTTACCTATAATCAGAGAAACAACGGCTGGGATGGACTGAAAGATAAAAGGGTAAGACAGGCCCTGTCGATGGCCATCAATAAGCAGACCATCAGTCAGGCAATTCTCTTGGGTTTTGCCGAACCGGCCTATAGCTTTATTCCGGCGACTTCCCCGTGGTATACGGAGGAAGGTGTGTCGAAATATGGAGTCGGCGACTTGTATGACCCGCAGAAAGCAGCCGAGATACTCCTTGAGGTCGGATATGCCGTTAAAGGGAACGACGGCAGCATAAAAGCCATCAATAAAGACGGTACCCCCGTTCATCTGATTCTGGCTACAAACACGGGCAGCAAGCCTACGGAAGACATGGCATTTTCCGTACGTAAAGACCTGTCGCAATTGGGTATAGAAGTTGAAATCAAGCTAGTACCCTGGGACACATTGTTAACCCAGTACATGGAGAACAAGGTCCCCGGCTCTAAGCAGCAACCGGCGGATAATAACGGCGCGGAGGCAGTGAGCCAGGAGCCCTGGGACTTTATCTTATTGGGATTTAGTAGCAATCCATTGGCACCATCGGGCAGCAATGTCTTTTTTGTCACAACAGGCGGCCTCAACTTTTTCGGCTATTCGAGTCCTCAGGTGGATGAACTATTCCAGCGAGTCAGGTCGAAGGAGGCGCTGGACAAGAGCGGACGTCAGCAAATATATGCCGAAATGTCCCGCGTGTTATCCGACGAACAGCCTGTAGACTTTCTTGTTTTTAGCCGACGAAATATAGGGTTCCAGAAAAATGTAATGGGTATCGAGCCAGGCATAAGCATGGGTTACAACTTCTATAAGTGGTATTTTGCGCCTGCTCAATGATGCCTACCTCAGGTAACCAGGAAACTGCATCTAACTAACGATGTTATAGTGTCATGGGGAAAAGCTGGCTCCGAGACTACATTATCAAACGGCTGATATATGCCGTTATCATCGCGTTCGGCATACTTACCATTACTTTTATTCTGTTGCGGGTCGGGCCTAATTCCCCGGCGGATAAATACCTGGCCAATATAGCTGCCCATGGTGGAGACCCGGCACAGGTACAGGCTGCCATTGAGGCTAGGTACGGACTGGATAAGCCTATCTACGTTCAGTATTTTGAATACATGGGTAATTTGTTCCGGGGCAACCTGGGATGGTCGTTCAGCACCTCTATGCCGGTAATAGAGCTAATCAAGACCCACTGGATCTATTCCTTTCAGCTGATATTATTGGCCTCTATATTTGCTGCCATTCTGGGAACGCTTATCGGCATTTATTCGGCGGTGAGACAGTACACCAAGGCAGACTATGCCTTCACTTTCCTTTCTTTCATGGGCATATCCATTCCCACCTTCTGGCTCGGCATTATGCTTATACTGGTCTTCTCCGTTAAGCTGGGAATATTCAACGTCTACTACGACACCACCTTGCCGTTGTTTTCCCTGGAAAATCTGAAAGCTCTGGTACTGCCGGTCATTACTCTAGGTACGGGAATGCTGGCCGGCTATGTCAGGTATACCAGGTCTAATATGCTGGACAACCTGAAGAAAGCTTTTGTCACCACCGCCCGGGCCAAGGGTTTACCGGAGCGGACGGTCATCGGCAAACATGTCTTCAGGAACGCGCTGCTGCCTCTGGTTACCATAGTAATGTTCGACTTAGGCAGCATCGTTTTCGGCGGCGCTTACCTCACGGAGTATGTCTTTGGCATTCCGGGGCTCGGCCAGATATCGTTCAACGCTGTATTTGCCAACGATTATCCGGTGGTGGTGGCTGTGACCCTGATAAGCACCTTTGTCGTTCTTCTGGTAAACCTGGCCACGGACGTAAGCTACACCTATCTTGACCCGAGGATTAGATATGGCTGAGAAGTCATTAAAAACTGTATCAGAATCTGGCTCAAGTTCGGGGCGCGGCACAGGTCTGGTGAATTACTACTGGCAAAGGATTCGGCGAAACAAGCTTGCCGTGGCCGGACTGGCTTTCATAGTTTTTTTGGTTGCCCTGGCGATAATCGGCCCATTGTTCACGTCCGACCCGACGGCAGCCAATTTCGACGAAAAAGATATACCACCTATCGGCTTCACGTACCTGCAATCTGCCTACAATATACAAACCGACCAAATCACCACTAAAGAAATCCACGGAACCCCGAAACATATCCTTGGTACCGACAGCAAGGGCACCGATATGCTGGCCATGCTGATTTCCGGAGCCAGAATATCCTTGCTGGTGGGCCTCATAGCCACCGGCATAGCTATAATTCTGGGAACGATCATCGGCGTACTTTCTGCCTACCTCGGCGGTTGGGCCGACAATATCCTGATGAGATTTACCGATATCATGATGACCTTCCCCTTCTTTTTGTTGCTGGTCCTCATTGTATTTGTTTTCGGTCCCAGCCTGGCGATTATTGTGCTCGTTATCGGCCTTACTGGGTGGACGGGTACCGCCCGGATGATAAGAAGCGAAGCACTGTCATTGAGGACCCGTGAGTTTGTTGTCGCCTCTAAAGCCTTGGGTGCTCGGGACAGCCGGGTGGTCTTCCGCCACCTAATACCCAACGTTATCAGCCTTATTACCATAATGGCAACTTTAGCCATACCGGGGGTAATTCTGGCTGAGGCCGGTTTAAGTTTTATCGGCCTAGGCGACCCCAACCGGGCTAGCTGGGGAATCATCCTGCAGTCCGGCTGGCGCACCATGCGCACCCTGTGGTGGGTAGCGGTTGAGCCGGGCATCATGCTGTTTCTAACAGTCCTGGCCTTCAACTTCCTGGGCGACGGGCTGAGAGATGCTTTCGATCCGAAAAGCAACGTATAGGACGATGTGATAAGTGTTAATCAGTGTAAAAGACCTTAAAACTTACTTTTTCACCCACCGGGGGACCGTGAAGGCGGTTAATGGAGTAGACTTCGAACTCAGGCAAGGAGAATGTCTCTGCCTGGTTGGTGAATCCGGCTGCGGCAAGACGGTCACGGCGCTGTCAATCTTGCGACTATTCGACAGCCCGCCCGGCAAAATAGTCGGCGGTGAAATTAATTACAACGACCTGGACTTGGCTAAATGTTCATCTAAGCAACTGAGACAAATCCGAGGCAAAGATATTGCCATCGTCTTCCAGGAAGCACAATCGGCCCTGAATCCGGTACTGACTATAGGCGACCAGATAACGGAACAGATTAAAGTACATATGCCGCTTGACCGTAACCAAATAAGAGACAGGGCGGTATCGTTGCTTACCGATATGGGTATACCCTCTGCGGAAACGGTGATGAGCTATTATCCGCACCAGCTTTCGGGCGGCATGAAACAAAGAGCTCTAATTGCCATGAGTCTGTCCTGCGACCCGCAAATTCTTATTGCCGACGAGCCGACGACCGCAGTGGATGTGACCATAAAGGCACAGATACTGGACATCTTCCGCGAGTTAAAAACAAAGAGACGAATGTCCACAATTTTCATAACCCACGACCTGGCCGTGGTTTCCGAAATAGGAGACCGCGCTGTGGTAATGTACGGTGGCAAAGACGTAGAAACGGCGCCTGTTCCCGAATTAATCGTAAGCCCAAAGCATCCTTATACGGTGGGCTTAATCAACTGCCTGCCCGATATGTCTAAATCCGGGGACAGGCTGACGTCGATACCGGGTACCACACCGAACCCCGTTGACCTGCCTTCAGGCTGTACATTCCACCCGCGATGTCCTAGAGCCATGAAAATCTGCAGCCAGGAAGAGCCATCAAAAACTACTATTTCAGCCGGACATTACGTGAGCTGTCATTTATACACATGAAACACAAAGTAAATCATAAGTTGTTACAGTTAAGGAACCTGAAAAAGTACTATCCCGTAACCACGGGCCTGTTTTCCCGCCACGTCGGGGATATCAAGGCTGTAGATGGTGTGACTCTGGATATACGGGAATCGGAAATCGTCGGTCTGGTCGGTGAATCCGGCTGCGGGAAGTCTACTCTGGCCAGGACCATCCCCAGGCTTGAAGAACCCACCGCTGGCAAAATTATTTACCATGGAAAGGATATCGCCAGGCTAAACAAAAAAGCACTGAACGAGGTAAGAAGGGAAATCCAGTTGATATTCCAGGACCCCGACGCCTCGCTCGACCCGAGAATGACCGTGGGTGATTCGATAGGCGAACCGCTGGTTATCCATCATATCGGAGATAGCAGGGAGCGCGCTGACAGGGTCGCCGAGTTGATGAAACAGGTTGGATTAGAAGCCGGGCAGACTGGTATGTATCCGCATGAGTTTAGCGGTGGACAGAAACAGCGCGTGGGTATAGCCCGTTCCCTGGCCATGAATCCCCGCCTCATTATCGCCGATGAGCCGGTCAGTGCTCTGGATGTGTCTATACAGGCGCAGATTCTGAATCTCCTGATGGATATCAGGGAGGAATTCGGCTTAGCCTATTTATTTATAGCCCACGACCTGTCCGTGATACGCCACATGGCCAACAGGGTTGCCATCATGTATTTGGGTAAAATCGTCGAGCTGGCAGATAAGAATGACCTGTTTGATAATCCTCTACACCCCTACACCGAAGCCCTGCTTTCGGCGATTCCCAGCTTCAAGCCAAAGGACAGGAAACGAATTCTACTTCATGGTGATGTCCCTTCGCCACTGAACCCTCCACCCGGCTGCCACTTCAATCCGAGGTGCCACCGGGTGATGCCAATTTGTAATCAGGTAGAACCGATACTAAAAGAGGTAGCCCAAAGCCACCTCGTCTCCTGCCATCTGTACAAGTAGAAATGGCTACAGTTTTTTAACCATGTAGTCGCCGTCCAGTTCATAGCCGCACTCGGAACGGAAATATTCCCTGGCACCCACGCCGCTAATGACGGCTATCTTAGGCAATTTGAATTCATCCCGGGCGATTCTTTCGGCTTCTTTCAGCAACTCCATCCCCATTCCCCTGTGCTGTGCCCCGGCCTCGTTTTTTCCTCCCAGCGGCACCTCCGAGCCGAAAACGTGCAGCTCGCGGACCATGGCGGTATCTCCATTACCTATGGCCACAGAACCTACTCTAAGGCGAAGTAGGCCGAAAATAGTGTCTCCTTCATCTTCGTAGGAAAGAAAGACCTCCTTACCTCCCGAGGCATCGTAATCCATCCGTTTCAACCGTGGCTTGCCGATTTTAACACCGTCCCTGAGGCGGTGCCCGCATTCACGGCAGCGAATACAGGCACAACCTATTCCTTCAGTTTGCATCCGTTTTTTAATAGCGCTCCTCAATGCCAGGTCTTTACAACCGGCGACAATGAACTTGCCCGGCATGTCTCTCATCACACGCGGTATCCTGACATAGCCCGGCACACCGGTCTTAATGCCTATCATTAAATTTACTAGAACATCCATCGGATAAGGCGTATAACGCTCCTGTCGATACCACTTTTCCAGCTCGGTGCCGGAGATAACCAGCGTGGGATAAAGTTTGAGACCATCCGGCCGATACTCTTCTTTGTCAAAGAGCTGACGTGAAAGTCGCAGGTCATGCTCCGGGTCGGAGCCGGGCAATCCGGGCATCCAGTGATAGTAGACCTTGAATCCGTAATCCTTTAATAATTTGGTGGCCCTGACCACCTCAGCAACATTGTGCCCACGCCTGACAAGCTGATAAATGTCATCATCCAGCATCTGCACACCAAGCTCCACGCGCGTGGTGCCGAAATCCAGCATCCTTTTAACTTCCGCATCGCGGCACCAATCGGGCCTGGTTTCAATACACAGCCCGACGCAACGATGCAAGGCCGTCTCATTGGCCTTTTTGGCCGTTTCTAATGTAGCCGATTCAGTGCCGTTCAGTCCGTCGTAACACTCTTTAATAAACCGATACTGATATTCCTCCGGGTAAGCCAGAAAAGTGCCGCCCATGACGATAAGCTCCACCTTATCGGCGGGATGCCCCATATCCATCAGTGTCTTAAGCCTTAGCTCCACCTGATTTTTCGGCTCATAGTTGCACTGTTTAGCCCTGAGCACGGCCGGCGATTCCGGAGTATAGCTCTTAGGAGCATCTTGGAATGACGGACAATAGACGCATTCGCCGGGGCAGCCCACTGGTTTGTCCATGACGGCCACCGGTGTAACACCGGAGATAGTCCTTGATATTTTCTTCATTATGTGGTTTCCTAATGTCTGATAGGATAATGCATCTCAGGCAGAGTTTACCAAATCATAGTAATGGCAACAAATAGACAGGTATACGATGACATAGCGAAAAGCTGGTACGCCTTCCGGCACCGTTCCCGTTTCACCGCAGAGCTACAGGAGATAGCTGACAGGTGGCACGGAGGCAGGCTGCTTAATATCGGTTGCGCACATGGACCAGACTTCATTCCCTTTAAAGACAAGTTCGAACTTTGGGGAGTAGATTTCTCCGACAGAATGCTACGACTGGGACAAAAATATGCCGCTAAATTCAATCTAAAAGTAAATCTGGTCTTAGCGGACGCAGTTGCTTTGCCATACGCTGACAATACCTTTGACCAGGCTATTGCCATAGCTATTTACCATAATATTCGGGGTGCCAAGCAGCGTCAAAGAGCGCTGAGAGAACTGAAGCGGGTACTGAAACCTGGAGGCGAGGCATTTATCACAGCATGGAACAAGTGGCAGCCCCGGTTCTGGCTAAGGGGCAAAGAGGTCAGCGTGCCGTGGAAATCTCAAAGTAGGACGTTCTATCGCTATTATTACTTGTACTCGTATCCCGAATTCAAAATGACTCTAGCGCAGGCAGGCTTTGAAATAATAGAAGTGTTGCCCGAGAAGTCTTACACGTTTGCGTTAAAGTTTTTTTCCAGAAATATCTGCGCCCTGGTTAAAAAGTGAGCCCGGCAGTTAAAGTCTCTTCTTGTCTTTAACGGCAATATCGGCCTCCTCATCCGAAGGTTGCAGTACGCTGGAGGCCAGGCAGGTCCGGTTGCAGCCCGCCTCTTTGGCATGATACAAAGCTTTATCGGCGGCGTCTATCAGTTCGAGGGAGCCAAATCCATCGTTAGGCCAGCAGGCCAACCCAAGGCTGGCGCTTAGCTTGATGTTCTTTCTGTGCATCTCGTTGGCTATCCTCCGCCTCACCCTCTCGGCAACGATGAAGGCATCATCCATAAGCGACTGAGGTAGGATGATGGCAAACTCGTCGCCTCCGTACCGAAACGCCAGGTCGCTGTTCCTTATCTCCCGGTTAACCAGGCGCCCGATTATCTCCAAAATCCTGTCCCCGGCCGTATGTCCCTCCTGGTCATTATAGGCCTTGAAATAGTCCAGGTCCAGGAGAATTAAAGACAGCATTCCGCTATAGCGATGATGGCGCTCTATCTCCTGTTTTATGCATTCGTTGAAGTGCCGCCGGTTAAATAAACCGGTAACTTCGTCAATCCTCGCTTTCTGCTCCGCCCTGGCATAAAGCCGGCTGTTTTCAATCGGCATGGCTATCTGAAAAGCTAATCGCTCCAGCAGCCGTACCTGCATGGGCGAATAGGCATTGAGCTTACGGCTGGCCACGATAAGGCTGCCTATAGCTTTGCTCTTAACTATCAACGGCAGGTAAACAATGGACCGTATGCCGCGTTTTAAATGGCTTTCGCCCGTCTTGAACCTCCGGCTCTTCGTCAGGTCAGGCTCGACCACAGCTTCTTCACGATTGGCCACCCACTCCGTCCCGGTGCCTTTGAGCGGAATCTTTTCACCCGCCCGCCACGCCGAACCAACTTCCGACGAGATGACCTCCAACCGGAGCTCATCGCCTTCAATCAGCGCAATGGTCGCCCAGTCTACACTGACCACCTCCCTGAGTTCGTCGATGAAAGCTCCGTAAACCTCTCTCATATTCAGGCTGGAATTAATCACGGCGGCCAACCGGTTAATCAAGGCCAGCTCCTGTTCTCTCTTGGTTAGTTCCTTCTGCAGGTGCGCCTTTTCCCGCTTACGAAATTGCTCCTGAAGATATTCACGTTCCAGGCTGGCTGCGACTTGAGAGGTGACCGTCTCAACCAGATTGACATCCTCCAGCGAATACCTGCCCGATTCTTTTTTCCCCAGTGCCAGTATGGCAATCAGGTCACCCTGGCCGACAAGTGGAAACAGCAATTCTATATCCAGTGCCTTTAGCTCCTCCCTTTCTTCTCCCCACTTTCCATAGAGTTCAGGAAACACGTCTAGATTGTCCCTTAATAGGTATTTATTTTCCTTTCGCAGCCATTCCAGAAGAGGACTGTCCTTGCTTAACCTCATTTTGGGAACTTCCTGTTGACCCGGTGAACTGAACTCCACCAAGTAATCACCGGCCACCGAATCCCGAAGAAACAGGTCTATGCTCCGGCACTGCAAGGCGCCTGCCAGAAGCGGAAGCAGCCCTTCGCTTAGTTCGCTCAAGCCCAGAACCCGGTTCAGCTTGTATCTGAGAAAAATACGCAGTTTTACCAGATAATCATACCGTTTCCTGAAGAACAGCCTGTCCGTGCGACTGGAAAAGAAGCCCTGTAACAGGTATACACTGCCGCCTATGGCTGCGGCTGCCGTTGTCGCCAGAACCAGCGTGCCACCATCGATTTTGACATCGCTAAATGAGTGAATCATCAGGAATAGCACCAGATAAATGGCGATACCGACTCCAACCAGCCCCATCCACACCAGAATACGCCGCGTCACAAACCTGATGTTCAACTGGCGATGCTTCAGGAAGATGTAACTTAGAATGACACCCAGGATTATATTTCCAATATGTGTTAGCGGGAATCTACCGCCGCCTGGTAAAAAAGTGAGAATGGCCAAAAACAACATAAATCCAAAGCCAACAAGCAAATAGGCGATCTGGTTTTTTTCCTCGAGATTCTTAGTATTAGTGAGCTTGCCAGACAAGATATATATATCTTTACTGGCGATCATAAGTAGAAGAACGGCAAAGGAGATGAACAAGAGACCATACCCAACGGGTATCCCATTTTGGTCAAATTTAAGGCCCTGAGGAATATACCCCAGGAATTCCAACGCAGTAAATACGACAAGTAAAATATAGGAATAATATAAGTTGGAGAACGCTCTTTTCGAGAAGTATCGTAGAATAAAAATAAATTGGATTCCCATCCACAATGCAAACCATAAGACTGTTTTAACTAAAACCACTCTGTATGTCGGATAAAAATCTGCACGAAATAAGAAATCGGTCAAACTCCATGACATAGCCGGCAGCAAATACAAAAATAGGAGCCAATGCTGCCTATGCCAGGGGCGGTTTAATAATAGGACTAGTAGTAACGGGAGGTAGGCGATTACGGCCAACAATGCAGGGACTGCGTAGACGTTCATCGTTTCTGCTACTGCAGTGCTTGGCTAATTATGTGCTCAGTTGAATTCGTTGTCAAGAGGCGAGGGGGGCGGAATTATCGGATAATTATCGATTGCGAGCCGGTCTCACTGAGACGTCTCCGGCAGGCTTCGCGCAGCATCGGTTTCTTCCGGGACGGTAGATACGGCAATAGGCAAAAAGGCATCAACCAGCCTGGGGTCGAACTGGCTTCCGGCGCACCGTTTCAGTTCCTGCAGCACTTTTTTATAGGACAACTTTCCGCGATAAGGTCTTGCCGATGTCATGGCATCAAAGGCATCCGCTATAGCCAGAATACGTGCCTCGACCGGGATTTCTGACCCCTTCAGCCCGGCTGGATAGCCGGCGCCATCCCAGCGTTCATGATGATGCAGTATCGCCGGAAGGCAGGAAACTAAACTTACTACGTGGCCGACTATGGTCATGGACAGCTTCGGATGCGTACGGATTAGCTCCCAGGCTTCCGGCTCAAGTTTATCCACCCTGTTGAGCACCTCTTCAGGAACGCCGATCTGACCTATGTCATGAAGCAACGCAGCGGTGCTGACCACAGCTACTTTATCGGCAGGCAGACCTATAGCTTCGGCCAGAGACACGGCGTAGCTGCTCACTTTGCGTGAATGACCGTAGGTGTATGGATCCCTCGCTTCTATGGTCGCAGCCAGGTTATGTATGATACTCAAGACCTCTTTCTCGGTGGTCGTCCTGGTTGTGGCAGGGGAAGATAATACCGGGAGTAGTTTCGAGGCAACGCACGTGCGGTTGCCTCCGGCGTCCTTGGCAGCATAAAGAGCCCTATCGGCGGCATTCACCAGTTCGTCGGCCGTTACACCGTCGGTCGGCCAGGAAGCCAGGCCGAGACTGGCACTTATTTGTATTTCTCTCTTGCTCATTTCAGACGCAATCCTGCTGCGGATTCTCTCGGCTACCACCATAGCATCATTTGTCGCCGATTGCGGTAAGATAAGAGCGAACTCGTCGCCGCCGTAGCGAAAAGCTAAATCAGTATTTCTCAAGGCCCCGCTGACAAGCCGGCCTATTAACTCAAGGACTCTGTCGCCGGCGGTATGCCCGTGCGTGTCGTTATAGGCTTTAAAAAAGTCGAGGTCGAGAAAAATAAGAGACAGCATGCTCCGATAGCGGGCGTGGCGGTCGATCTCCATCTTTACACTTTCATCAAAGTGACGCCGGTTAAACAGTCCGGTGAGCTCATCGATGCGAGCTCGCTGTTCTGCCTTGGCATACAGACGGCTATTCTCCACCGGTACCGCAATTTGGGAAGCCAGCCGCTCCAGGAGCCGGACCTGGCCCGGACCATAAGCATCTGGCTGTCGACTGGCGACGACCAGACTGCCTATGGCCTCATTTTTCACCACCAACGGCAAATAGATAATGGAGCGTATCCCCCATCTAAAATGCTCTTCTCCGGTCTTAAATCTGCTGTTTTTAGAAAGGTCCGGCTCAACTATAGACTTACGGTGAGTGGCCACCCATTCAGCACCCGTGCCCGCTAGTGGTATCTTCTCTCCTACTTGCCAGGTAGAGCCTACCTCGGTGGATAAGGCTTCAAACCGAAGTTCGTCACCCTCTAACAGGGCAATCGTCGCCCAGTTCACGTCAACCACTTCTTTTAGCTCAGAAATGAAGGCGCCGTACACATCCTTTATGTTGAGACTGGATGTGATGACGTTTGACAGCCTGCTAATCAAAGCCAGTTCCTGCTCCCGCTTCTTGAGCTCTTCTTGTAAGTACTCTTTTTCAAGGCTCGTAGCTACCTGTGATGTGAGTGATTCGCATAAATCAATATCTTCAATAGAATAATTTCCAGTTCTCCTTTTACCTAACGCCAACACTGCAATTAAATTCCCCCGACTTATCAAAGGAAATAGTAGTTCTATTTGTTGAACCTTAATACTATTCTTTTCTTCATTCCATAAGCTACGAAGCTCGGGAACAATGTCAATATTTTCAGCACTGAGGTATCTATTTTCTCGTCGTAACCATTGTAAAACTGGATTGTCTTTTTTCAATCTAAATAATGAACTATTTTCTATAACGGGCTCTAAAAACGCGCAAACAAAATCCCCGCTCGGTTCATCCGGAAGTAATAACGAAGCCTGAGAAGTATCCAGACCTTTAATAAGCAAAGGTAATAGTTTTTGGCTGAAGTCCTCTAGGCTGGCTATCCCACTCATTTCTCGATTAACAAAATTATGTAATTCCCTACGATAAGCATACTTCTCATGATAAAATAACCTATCAGCACCTCGTATGAAAAGGTCTCTTAACAGATAGATGATAGTTGCAAGTGCTAAAGCTGCTATTGCTCCTGAGATTAGTGTTACAGGTTGTATTCTAAAACCAAAAATCAAGTGGAAAGAATAGAACAGTAGTAAATAAATCCCGATACCGATGACACATAATGCTGACCAGCCCAATATACGACGAAAAACGAATTTTACATCCAATAATCGATGCCGTAATACAATATAAGTAAGGATAATAGCATTGACTAAGTTACCGATATGAGATAAGGGAAACCCTCCTCCGCTAGGAGTGAATGAAGAGAAAGTCAATATAATTAAAACAAAGATACCGGTGAGTAAAAAAGTAATTTGATTTCGTTCTTCCGGATTGCTTGAGTTCATAAACCGGCGTATTAGCAAGTACAGATCCCTACTAGCCACTATAAAAAGTGCCAGAACGACCACCAGTAGCCAGATACCATAGTCCACGTGGAGACCACTGGCTGTGCTATCGACCCCCTCCGGAGCAATACCAAGTATTTCCAGGACAGCAACAATGAAAAGAATGAAATATACATAGGGGAATCGAAATGTTTGAGCTTTTGAAAAATACTGGACGACAAAAAGAAGTTGAATTGCCATCCAAAGGCCGAGAAAAATAACTGCATCAAGTAGAATTAAGTTATAGTCCGGAAAATAGTTGCTCCTAAAAAAGAAATCTGTCAGACTCCATAGCACAGCCGATAGCAAATATAGTAATAGAAGTTTGTGTTGTCTGTTCCACGGACGGGTAAAAATAAGAATGATGAATAAAGGAACAAATGAAATTGAAGCTACTAAAGGTACTAAGGCGTGTGCATTCATTTTTAGAGTACTACGTCTAGAATTACCCTATTATGTCTCCACGTTATACTCTTGTCAAGATAATAATTTAATGCGACGTTAACGAATATCGTTAGTCTAATATGCTATGGCACGAGAAAGGCGGCTATCTTCGATAGCCGCCTAAACTATTCTTTGATCCTAATGTTTTGCTAACCCGCGATAGCCCCAGCCTTGACCTCAAACGGAACTTTATCTTCGTGTACCAGTTGTGGCTTACCCATTAGCAACGCCAGAGCTTTGTCCGACGGATTAATATGGACTATTTTTAGATGACCTAGCGGCGCGCCATCGGATTGACGTTGTGCAATATACAGTGAAAAAGCACCCTGAGGCAGCAGAGTTATCGCCACTGGCTTTACTCCGAGAACAGTTATCGGATCGCCATAGGCCCTATAAATATTGTAGTTATATCGATTATCCAATTCGATTAACTCATTGTAGACAGCCGTGGCAAGGCCGCTTTCACTTGCGACATAATTGTCCTTTAACTCAACAAATAGATGTAAAGTCGGGTTGTTGCCTATTACCTCCTTGCGAGCCGTCCAGTCGACGTATGGAATATGCGTATTTTCAATTGCCTGCCAGATTATCCTTTCTGTTAGCCTGCCGAAACCGGTGATATCGATTAGCTCGTCGGCCCGCCTCTCAAAGGTGAGCTGTGGAAGACCAATGTTTAGTTTTTCATTATTGAGCGAGGTTATCCTTATAAGATCACCAACCCGATATCTGGTCATAATACCACCGTGAAAATTGGTAATAACAAATTCATAAACTTCTCCACTTTTCACCTGGTCGAGTAAAACAGTCTTAGGTTGATATGAATGATCAAATTGCCATTTGAAATGCTCATCTTCAGGTATAAATTCGAAGAAATTAAGGGTCGGAATCAATGTCAGCCCTTCGTAATCCCAAGTTTGGGTAGCGTAGATGCCGCCTTCGGTTCCTCCATATAGCTCGAGTGGATATTTTCCCCATAACTCGTTAACCCTCGCCTTGAAAATCCCAGCATCGGTACCACCTCCCAAAACACCTTTAATAGTCCAAAGATCTCTTGGTAGCATCGCACGATGAGCCAATTTACTTTTCGTTAACCCTTTCATTAATCGGATCAATGCCATGGGATGTGCAAACATAAAGTGCATATCTATCTTACCTGATTGCTGCCTGAACTGCTCGCCTACTGCGACAAGTACGGAGGGTAGGCCTCCGAAGCCATCAATTCCTCTATATAGAGCCTCTGCAAAGCCAGCTCTAATTCTCTCTTCAAAAGACACATCCCCAATTATCTTGGAAGGCAAAAATGCCAAACCAAGTGCTTTCTGTCCAACGTCCCCGATAGCTCCCGTGCCGTAGTCCGGTGGTCCGAGAGTAAACAGCGCCCTTAAATGTTCTCTAACACGGCTAGTATCCCCTCTGTATTGGCAAAAGGCAAGTATAACAATAGTACCGGTTACAGTTTCATATTCGGAGCAGAAATCATCGGACAATGGCACCCATTTAGACGATCGTTCATCAGACCTTCCCGATGTGCGTACCCATCGAGCAGTCTTCGCCGGCAGAACTTCTTCTCGTCGGTCAATTAGTTCCGGACAATAGTCATTGTAGGTTGTTAATGGCACCTGCTCTCGGAATTCCTCTACTGTTTCCGGCATGGCTCCGCGCATTATCTTCCTGCCCAGCTCACAATTCTTAAGAAGCACGATCTGTTCCAGAAGCAGCCGTTTCTGGATAGTCATAAATTGCTCGAGGCTTAGGTCGAGGAAGCCGCAGCACAGCTGCCACAATTCTTCCCGTCTATTTTGCCGTATTAGTTCTAGGACTTTGGACATGGTTCACCTCCCAAAAAATAATGTGGTGCGAACCAATATGACACGGTTTACAGGGGTTGGGAAGTGATTGTGTTCTAGAAGATAGTTCTATCTTATAGGACTGAATGGATACGGGAATGGACTAGAAATTATCGTTATTGAATTCAAGTACACTGAGTATTGTATCGATACTGCGCAATAGATTCGATCCCTTTTCAGTTACCCTGTATGTGACCACGGGATTTCCTACGTGCAACTTATCGATAAAACCCTGGCTGATGAGCAGGCCCAGGTATCTTTGTAGCTGACTGTAACTCATATTAGCGCTATACATTATCTCCGTTTTGCCGGCACCATTGGCACCCACCCGCAACATATCGCCAATGATTTCAATGTTGGATCTCCTCCGTTGCATAGCACTACCACCAAAAAAATAAAAGGGGCGACTTTAGTGAGATACCAGTACTATACCACTGGCCTAATCATAAGTGTCAATAGGTTTTGGGGTACTTTAGATAAAAATTTTTTATTTAAAGCGCGAGCACGAAGCAGCTATTTGTTTTAGCCTATTTAAAGGACTATTTCTTTCTGAATAGACTGAGAAACCTGTCTTGATATTCCTGAAACAAACCCCACTGTTTTATTTCGGCTAACAGTCGTGGTCCGTAAGAAGAATCCCGTTTCGTTTTTTCGAAAAGCTTCTCGATATGATCCCTGGCATCCTGCGGTACGCCTGAAGAGTCAAGGCGCAGCAGGCCACGTTTCTCCATTTCGGCCACGTTGCTCTGAACCGAGCTCGTGGTTAGCTCGAAGGTAAACTTGAGCAGAGATACATCCCACAACGCCTCAACACCCTTGATAATAGCGGCCAACGGGTCGGCTCTCTCGTCAATTATCCTGTTGAGCTTATTAATTACGGCTTCCATTCGTTCGGAGACAACGTTCATCTCGCCCGGTTCATTCCTGTACGCGTAAAATATGCCGGGCTCATACGGGTGCTGTTCCGCCATCATCTCGATGAACTTTCTAGCCTGTGAACTAAAGCCTTCCAGGTTGATGAGATAAGATGGGGTAACAATCTTCGGTCTGGCTGCAATGACCCTGCCTTCTCTGACTACATTCACCCATTCAGCCAACTCGGTAACCAGATAATAATATATGTTGGTGGTGCCGAAGGTCGCCAGGCTTTGAGCCGGCGCTCTGAGCACCTCGGTATGTTCCACAGCGTACTGAATTTTGTCATCAGCTTCCATTAAAACACCTGCTAAAGAAATAGTTTGACGGCTTGGAAATTACGCTGCACGTTCTTTTTATCTCTAATAAGGCTCCCGTATTCTGTGCGGTGCCCGGGAACCACATATTCTACGTCCAGCTTTGATAATGTATCAATGCTCTTTTTCAACAGGGAAAGGCTGCCTCCGGGAAAATCAGTCCGGCCAATACTGCCGAAGAAAAGAACATCACCGGTAATTAAAATCCTGGTCTCCGGCCAGTAAAGACAAATCGATCCCGGTGAATGACCGGGCGTGAGAAGCACCTGGAGGCGGACCTTGTTCTTGGCACCCAGGTTCAGTTCCCCCTCTTTAAGATAGAAAAGGGGTGTGAATTCAGGAGCCTTGGCTCCAAGCATCGCATTAAGCCTTTCCCCTGACGTGCGCCGAAATTCATCTTCTTCCTCGGACAGCGTAACCCAGGCGCCGCTTTTTTGGACCAAGAGCTGGTTTGCCTGGCAGTGATCCAGGTGGCTATGTGTGTTTATTATCAACCCGATATCATCGACTTTAAAGCCGTTGTCCTCAATGGCTTTGGTCAAGTCATCGAAACAACTCTCACCAAACTCGTTGTTTATATGCCCCGGGTCCACGATTACGTGCGGCCGGTCACCTCGAAGTACATCCGTAAATAGGCAGGTATTACAATTATTTCCATTTCCCTGCCAGATGTAGAAATAAAAACCTTCGGCTAATTGTATCGATTCGTAAGTTCGTAACGACCCGTAAACCATGAGTCACCACCCAGTTGGCTATTAACGCCAGTTGGAATTTACTAGAATTATAAGGTAAAATCTTGTTTAAAACCACCCGAAAATATTTCGATTTCAATAGCGGTGAAGCCGGAAAACCAATAAAAATTAGCGCCGGCTCGCCTGACAATATTAAGGGATATTTACATGCCAAACATCAAGAGCGCCTGGGAGATAGCACAGGAAAAGGCCAGCAAATTAGGCAGTCTGTCTTCACAGGAACGTGAAGAACAGAGACATGAGAAATGTCGCTTGCTCGGCGAAGCGCTGGCTGATAAATACCTTAACCAACGTGATATTAGAACCATAAAAGACGAGCTAGATAAACACGAAATACCTGACAAAGACTGGGTCGCCCAAGCTGTTATTCGGCGGCTGGGCCAATCCATAGACCTGAAATATCCCGACGCACTGCCGGAAATATCTAAGGGAACCCTGGCCGTTCACGATACGGCAACCACACGGAAAGCACTGGAAGAAATAGAGATTTTGTTTCAGGAATACACCGAAGCCGCTAAGAAACAGAGTCAGGAGATAGAAGAGGCCGGCGGGCAAATATTGCATCAGCTGAGAATCTCAGGGTTGGCCATCGGCCACATCAACATACTCGCCCAAGAGGAATGGCAGGCAAAGCTCGACCAAACTGCCGAACCTTTTACGGAACGGCTAAAATCGCTGAAAGAGGAACTGTTACACAGGGGTTAAACCAACAGAAGTCATACCAGGTTCATAGCCTGGCACATGGCAATGTCTACGTTCTTGTGTGTATCTTCAGTAGCTTCCCCAGCTATCACACTGGTCACCTGCAGCAATCTATTTTGCTCCGTCGTTCCCAGCGGTTCCAGCATTTCCTCGACTCTCCTCGCCAGCAGTACCTGGTTTTCTAGAGCAATAGTCTGGGATTTTGGCAGTGCCAGCAAAGGATGAACGAACAACATCGGCCTTAGTAAAGCCGTCAGGTAGGTGAGTTTGGCCGGCCGGTTTGTCTGCACAGTTTTCCAGGTCTCCTTGTCCTCAGGTGAAGGCCTCAGCCACTCTAAAGCATAACTGAACTGGCAGTCTATGAAGCCGTGCTGCACCAGCAACCTGGTAGCCTCAAAATCTTTTACGGCGGCGGATACATAAAATAGTGCCTGGTCCAATACCGGTGGATCAAGCGCCTTTATGGCAGCCGTGTGTCGGCATTCATCGGGAATCCTGAATATATAGTACTCCATCGAACCGTGAAGGACGCTGTGGGCTGCTTCATGTCTGATGGCCCCAAGCCTGGCCAGCTTATTCATCTTGTTCAATTTATCGAGGCTGCAGATAACACGAGGATAGCCACGCCACGCGTCGTGGGCGCAGGCAAACTCATCTTCACCGCCTGCGGACATGCCCAGCCGGAGCCTGTCTTCTTTAAGCAGGGCATGCATATTGGACTCACGGTCTACGATATGAATCTCAACTTTGTAAGGGATTTTTTCTGAGGCGAACTTTCGATAGCAGTCCCGGAATATATTGTCAACATCCCTTTTGAAGCTCCAGGGGATATTACCGCTGGTAATGATACTTATCTCAACGGTAGCCATTCTTGATAACAAGATAACAATGTTAGTCAGCAAAGTCAATACCATTGCAATTGGCCGCCGGGCAATGTAAGATAGACCACTCGGGAGCGATACAAAATGCAGAACCTGTGGGCGCCATGGCGCGCTGAATATATACTCAAGACAAATAAAGCCGGCTGCTTTTTGTGCGAGACACCGAGAGAGAATAATGACGCGGCGAACTTCATTCTCCACCGCGGCAAAAGCAACTTTATCATTTTGAACTCGTACCCCTACAATCCAGGCCATTTGCTGGTCGCGCCGTACCGACATATAGCCAACCTGGATGCATTGACGGACGACGAAGCCAGGGAACACTTCCAGCTGCTCAAACTGGGCCTTACAGTGCTTACAGAGGTGACTAAGCCGGCAGGCTTCAATATGGGTATGAACCTGGGTAAAGTGTCCGGTGCCGGACTAGATGAACACGTGCACACCCACATAGTGCCTCGATGGCTGGGCGACGCAAATTTCATGGCCGTGACTGCGGATACAAAGGTGGTTTCAGAAGGTCTGGCAGCAACCTACAAGAAGCTAAAGGACGGATTGAAGACCCTACTTTGATTGTGAATTGGTTACTCGAGGATATGAGCCGAGTACCTTCAGGAAATTCGTCAACTGTTTAAGTTCATCCAAAGCCTGCCGGCAAACCAGGTCATCTACGTGTCCCTCAAAATCTACATAGAAAATATATTCCCATGGCTTGTCCCGGCTCGGCCTCGATTCGAGCTTAGTTAGATTTATATCCCTGGTGGCGAAGGCACCCAGGCAACTGTATAGCGAGCCCGGTATGTTCCTGGTACTGAAGACCAGGGACGTTTTACTCTTTGGGGAAGGTCCCGCTTTTTTCTTGGAAATGACAAAGAATCTGGTATAGTTATTAGGATTGGTTTCTATGCCTTCAGCCAGTATTTCTAGTCCATAAATCCCGGCTGCCCTTTTACTGGCTACGGCAGCGCTGCCTTTTAGGTTCTCCTCTTTAATCCTTTTGGCGCTCCCGGCAGTATCATAAGTTGGCACAATTTCTGCTTTCAGCTTCCGTAAAAATTCTTCACACTGCGCCAGTGCTTGAGGATGAGAGTATATGACCTTTATTTCGTCAATAGTCTCACCGGGCAGCGCCATCAAACAGTGGCTAATCCTCAGTTGAATTTCGCCGTAGATATTCAGGGGGTAACGCAACAACAAGTCGTAAGTATCGTTAATGCTTCCGGCCTGGGAATTCTCTACCGGGACCACCCCGTATTCGACTTCGTCTCCAAGCACGGCCTCAAAAACATCGGCTATGTACCTGCTAGGTAAAAGCTCCGCATCCCCAAAGAAGGTGATTACCGCATCTTCACTGAATGCCCCGCGCTCGCCTTGAAAAGCAACCCTGGCCATTGTTAACCCTGGGTGGTGCTAGCTGCCCACCAATTTCTTTTTTAGAGTCTCCTCACTATCCGTAGTGGTCAGGGCAACGATGCGGTCGTTAGCTTCCAGCACCGTGTCGGCTGTTGGTACCTGCGGTTTGAGCCCATTGCGTATTAACAGGGCCAAAATGGAATCAACGGGCAGCGATAGCTGTTTAACCGATTTTCCCACAGATTTCGAACTATCGAGTATCTTAACCTCGACTATTTCCATCTTCTCCTCGCCCATAGTGAGGAGGTGAATAAGCGGATGGCTGGGTATTTTCTCCTCTATATGTTCCAGAATGAGATTGGTGACGCTTATCGGGCAATCGATACCAAGCTTCCTGAAAATTTCCTCATTCTTGGGATCGTTAACTCTGGCAATGGTTCTGGGGACACCAAATTTATACTTGGCTATCTGGCAGGCCACCAGATTATCTTCGTCCCCGTCGGTAGCCGCAATAAAAACTTCAGCCCTTGATGCTCCCGCTTCTGCCAAGGTCGCCACTTCGCAACCGTCGCCCCGAACACATACACTTCCCAGTTCGTCCTCGAAGTTTTCACATTTGGTGGCATCCTTGTCTAGAACCAAGACCTCGTGCCCTTCTTTTAGCAGTGCCTTACATAGATGGTATCCCACGCTGCCGCCGCCGATTATTATTATATACATGTCTACTAATTCACCGTTTTATTCATTCAATAGCTTATCTCTAAGCAACTGGGCAAATACGGTCGTTGGGCTAACAGCCTCAAGCCCGAGTGCTTCATAAACATCTTTGCGCAGAGGGTCGTATATACGGCAAATAACTCTTGGAACATTGAATATGTTTTTGGCGATTTGAGCCGCCATGACGTTACGATTGTCACCCTGCGTTACAGCCACAAAAGCATCGGCTTCCGTAATTCCCGCTTTCTTCAGCATCTCTTCGTCGGTTCCGTCACCGACAAGCGCTGTCCCTCCAAAGCTGGGAGGCAGTCTCCTGAAACTATGTGCATCTATATCAATTACCGTTATCTGATGGCCGTCGGCATCGAGCAGGCTCGCCAGTTGAGCACCTACCCTGCCGCATCCCATAATAATTATTTTCACTTCGATCTTCTCATTTCATCGGTTCCCGGAAAAGAAGAACTCGACACGGCGCTTCTTCCAGAACGTAGGGAATAACACGACCAAGATTGAAAACGCCAAATCTCTTCTTGTGAGTAAATCCCATTATAATTAAATCTACCTCTTTTTCCATCGCCTCGTCCACGATGGCCGGGCCAGCGTCCCTCCCTTGAATCAAATCCGTTTCAATTTCATAATCCATATCTGAAGCCACATCCTCGGCATGAGCCAGTGCTTCTTCGGCTACACGTATTTCGGCATCTATGACTGCATCCAGCGGAAGGCTGCGCTTGACTTCGATGACATAAACAACATATATTTTTGCTTTTGGCTTTTTCGCCAGGTCGCAGGCTAACTTGACCGCCTCCGTATCAGCATCCTTACCGCTAACCGCAACCAGTATTCTCTCGAGTTTCATGGATGTATTATAAGCCAGTTAACATTATAGTTTCGTCGGTTAAGATGTGCAATTATTTCCGACCTCCGCCGGCTTCCCCAGTTGCAGCGCCTGACTGCTCCGCAGACCTGTGCTTCAACTTCCGGAAGAGGAAAAAGGTACCGAGTCCGATAATTATCCACCCAAACCCCACCCATCGACTGTAAGGCTGCAAAATTACCACAACTATCCAGATTACGGTCGTCCCTAACAGGCCGAGTATGGCGGTTAAAGGTAATTCACGATTAGCGATCTTCACATTCAGGCGAAGCTTGAACGGCCGTGTAATTTCAGGTTTTTTTATGCGCAGCGCCAGTATCGACAAGTGCGCCAGAGCAAAGGAAAGCATAGAGCCAAAGGCGTAAAGGCCGCCAAGGTTGGCAAATACATCTGGACCAAAAAAGCCGGGAACCTGCAATACCAGTGATATTAATCCGAACAGAATTATAGCGATGTAAGGAGTCTTAAAGCGACTGTGCACGTGACCCAGTTCCGCCGGTATAAGCTGAAACCTTCCAAGGGAAAAAGCGAGGCGCGAAATACCCAGAAGCCCGGCATTGGTAGCTATAAACAAGATAGTCCCCGCGAGTAAGGCTACCAGTACAGGAAGTACATTGCGAACTACATCCAAAATATAAGCCACAATAATCTGATAGGCCGCCTCGGAAAGGCCCTTTACCATCTCGCCAGGAACAATTGCTGCAGAGAGTTTGTGGGCAATGCCGGCTACGGGATCCGTCGCCCACTGGGATCCCAGTTCAGCAGGTGTCATTGCTGAAAAAGCAGATATCGAAATACCGGCAAAGATAACCAGTACAACAACGGTCATTAAGATTAATGCTCTGGGAGCCTTAATTTGAGGGCGCTTGGTTTCTTCGGCCATTTGTGAAACAGTCTCCAAACCTGTAAAAGCAATGGCGGCAATGGCTACGCCAAAAATTAAGTTCGACGTCGAAGGCCAGTACCCCGTAATCCTTTGCCAGAACACTACCGGATTAAACAATATGAATAAAGCAAATAGTATGATTAAAATCTGAGTACCTATATCTAAAACAGCTAAGGAAAGGTTTAGTCTTGATGACTCCCTAACACCAAAAACATTAATGATCATGAGTATCACTACTATGCCCATTGCGGCCGCAGTATGGTATACCGGCGACATCTTCAGCGGTTCCCAGAAATAGCCCAGATACGAAGGAATCGTGTAGGCTGATATTGATATCGTAACTATGTAGCCGAACATGAGCGACCAACCGGCAAGAAATCCCATTAAATCACTCAGTCCATGGCGAGCAAAGCTGGCTGAGCCACCAGCTTCAGGATACATTGCTGTACCCTCGGCGTAGGTAAGAGCGGTGAAAACAAATAGTATTCCGGCTATACCCAAGGCAACTGGAGTCGCGCCAAGTGCTATAAGAGCAACAAGACCTAACGCATAATATATAGAAGAACCCACATCCCCATACGCTGTACTGAACAATCCTGGAATGCCAAGGACTCGTCGCAAAGGATGCAACTTAACCCGGGGACTGCGAACGACCTTGTCCCCGAGTTTGGGGCTCCAATCATTAGCCACAGATGTTTATTTTCGCTCCCGTTAGCGGCGAATTGTATTACGGTTCCTAAATGATGTCAATGGGCTTTGGAATCGATTTTTCAACACTTTACTCAAATTGAATCGCCTATGGCGCTCAGCTATAATAACTGTCTGGGCCTATGGTGAGCGTAGCCGAGTGGTTTAAGGCGCCAGGTTGTGGCCCTGGAGAACGAGGGTTCGAATCCCTCCGCTCACCCCAGAACCGGAATCAATCCGAGCCCTTGCGCCTATAGCTCAGCGGACAAGAGCACCGGTCTTCGGAACCGGGGGTCGTGGGTTCGAATCCCTCTAGGCGCGCATCTAACCCGTAATTTTAACTGCCAGTTTTTTCCCGGTTTCGGGAATAATAAATGCTATAACGGCGGTAATCACTGACACGACCGCTAAAGATATAAAGATCCAATGATAGCTGCCAGTTGTATCTAAAATGAAACCGCCAGCTAACGGGCCAACCAAAGCCCCGACGTAACCAATCGACATCACCATCCCGCTAGCTGAACCGGATATTTCGGGCGTTACCATTTCTACTGGTAGAGCCAGCAGCATGACAAACCGGGTCGTGGTGGCTATTCCGGTAAAAAACATGAGAACCCAGCTTAACGGCAGGTTAATAAATAAGGCCCCGTATGAAGCGAACACAAGCAAGATGCTCGAACCCCAAAGAAATGGCTTTCTTTTCCCCAATCTTGTAGATACGCGGGGCAGCAATATAACCGACGGTATACCCACCCAAAGAACCACCGAGGTAATGAGTCCTGCAGCATCTGCGCTGGCCCCGATACCTGTCAAGAACTGCGGTACCCAGCCAATCCACGTATATAAGACGATGTTATGCAAAAAGAAGAGCAGCCCGGCCAGCCACAAGTCTGCCCTGGCCACAATTTTTCTTAATGCCGATATATCGAAACCGACGGTCTCTACACCGGCGCTCTCACACGGTGGGTCTCCTACCAATAACCACCACAGGATGGCAGCTGCCACTGCGGGCAGGGCGCTAATTAAAAGAACAACTTGAAAGCTCTGAGCTATGGGATAAATTAGCGGCCTGGTAATTGCCAGCGGAAGAGCCCCCGAGAAGACAATAGCTACGGTAAATATGCCAAGTGTGACGTTGGCACGTTCCCGAGGACTGCAGTAGCGGGCTAGCTTTGGCAGATTCGGGAAGCACAGACCGAGGCCGACTCCGTATAATATAGTAAACCCAAGCAAAGTCGAAAAATCGGTCGACATTCCGCGGAGCACTGCCCCGACCGACAGAAATATAGTGCCGATGCCGACAGCTTTTTTTATACCGATTCGGTCTGCCAGCAACCCCCCGGGGATGGCCAGGAGAGCCAGCATAGCCACAGGCGCACTGTACAGCAAGGCTGTCAGCGCATGCGATATACCCAGCTGCCGGGTGATTATGTCCTCTATAGTAGGGACTACCAGGAGTGGCAGCCAGATGCCGAATGCCAGCAGTAGTGCAATTGCCAATACCCGGCGAGGTAATCGATAATATTCTTCAGCCACTTAAACCATCGAAAGGAATGTCATGTAACGACAATTTCTAAAGAAATTATAAGGAACCATCCCTCTAAAAGTCGTTAATTTTATTTTTCAAAAATTAAAAATTTATTAAATTTTTCAAATACCGGCCCTCATATGATAAACTACCTGTAAAGGAATTAAGAATGTCACCCGAACTCGGTAAAATAAATAAGCCCGAAGCTAGTACCTTTAGGCATAGTAGAAAACTTTTTCTTGTCCCGTTGATATATTCGGCGAAAGAGGCACCCACCGAATATGTCGAAAAATATGAGCTTTACTGGCATCAGGTAAACGAACATATCGACAACCTGGAAACAAAATTGGGTAAAGTCTGCCGCATATACCATGAATCCATAACTGGAAACGACGAAAAAAGCCTCGAAATTATGGAGAAATTAAATCCAAAAAGCAGCCACATCGCTAAGAGTAAAGCCGATAAAGGCGCCAAGATCGAGCTAATTGAAGATAGGCAGCTTGCTGAGGAATGCATGGACTGGGAAAGGTGCTTATTAATAGGATTACTAAGCGAGACCGCAATTAAAAAGGTGTCCGAATTCTACATTGAAGCTGCCAGAAAAAGATACGACCACATTAGTAAAAGAATAGACAGTACGCTGAAAGACGATGAAATCGCCGTACTTTTCATTAGAGAAGGCTCGGTCATCCAATTTCCAAAAGACATGGAGGTATTCAGTGTATCGCCGCCTGCCCTGGATGAGATTCATCGCTGGCTCAGAAGTCGGCCTGCCGGGGCAGAAACCGCAGAGAAGAGCACCCAATCGCAAGAACCTGCGTCTGAATGAACCTACGACCGGCGCCGCTCGGCGATGTTTACCGGAACGACAAATTGTTGAAGCCACACTTTTACATCGTGGTATAATGTTTGGCACGTAGACGGAACCGTTCAGGAGGAAATGATGGACGATATCGAAAAATTAGTAAAAACCACCCTTGGAGAGATAGAAAAGGTTTTGGATTCTAAAACCGTAGTTGGGGAACCTCTAGTTATCGAGGGTACTACATTGATTCCTTTAATGAGCGTCGGCTTTGGTTTTGCTGCTGGCGGCGGTACAGGCAAGGGAGAGACGAAGGAAGCTGTTGAGGGTGGCGGCAGTGGCAGCGGTGGCGGAGCCGGAGTCAGACCTATTGCAATCATAGTGATTGACAAAGAAGGTGTAAGGATAGAGCCGATTAAAGGCGGTATGGCAGCAGCCATAGAGAAGTTTAGCGAGACCATACCCGATATTGCGGCCAAAATAACCGAAAAATGGGGCGAACGGAAAAAAGAAGGCGGGAAATAATTGTGGTTCGTCATCGTTCTGGTTAGCCTCGCAGTACTTATCACTCTCGTTCTGTGCATACCGATTGAACTTGTCCTGCGGGCCAACACTGAGGGCCAACCCAAGTTCAGTCTCAAGTTATTATGGCTCTTCGGGTTAGTAAAGAGAGAGCTGGTGCAGGCTCGCCAGAAACCCGAGAAGAGGTCAGCCAGCGGATCCGAACATGAGCCGGGGACGGGTTGGCTACAGTCCATAAAAACCACCGTGGGAATACTGCAAACCAGAGGACTCCTCAGACAGCTCAAGATCTTCTTACGCCGAACCTTTAAGAGCATCCACATCAGGGAATTAGGCGCAAACCTGAAAGTAGACCTGGAAAATCCCGCGGATACCGGCCTTCTTTTCGCCTTCATAGCACCGGCTAATTTGGCCTTAAACTACTTCGTACTATATCCCATTAAGATCGAGCCGGCGTTTACCGGAGAATCGTTCGTGACAGGTTATCTGAATTGTAGTGTCAGGCTACTGCCTATACAAATGGCCGGAGCAATGCTTGGATTTGCCTTCTCGTTGCCCGTTTTTCGATTAGCCAAAAGAACGGTTTTAAACAGATGGAAAAGAAAAAGGTGATAGTCTCAGGACCCGTCGCGGTGGCCGGAATTAGCCTCATTCTGGTAGTAAAATTATCGGTTAACTGCCAGCCTGCCGGCGGTAGCCTGTTTTTCTCCGGCATGAAGCAACCTGTTAGCCTGGTGGTGAGTTCGGAATCCAGCAGGAAAGCCTTCGATATCAAGGGCGAAGAGGTTGCTATAAGTACACTACTAGAGGAAACCCCGGACTTGGCGCTTGTTCTGGATAAAACTGATTAGGAACAGGATTCTGTTTAGTTACTCATTAGTATTATTAGCAACTTGTCAAACGATGACTTGCAGAGCTGCCGGCAATACGGTAAAGCGGGCCGGTGCTTCTCCAAGGAGCTCCCCATCAGCCTGCACCGCCGAAGCCAGCGTCGGTCTAATTTCCACCTCGCGAGCCCTCATCAAGGTGACTTTCGGATGAGTCAGATGTGTTCCTCTGTAAATTCTCGGAATTGACATTATTAAATCAGGTTTGGTTATATCATCGATGATGACCATATCAAAGAAGCCGTCTTCCGGGTCAGCGTTGGGAGCCGGCATCATGCCGCCGCCTGCATACCGGCCATTGTTTAGCATAATGGTGCAAATTCTTCTCACGCCGGATTTGCCGTCTATTATGATGGACACATCCCTGTTTTCGTACGACATTAGCGTTGAGAACAGGCCCATCAAATACGATGGCATGTCCCCCATAGCTTTAAATTTCTCAGTTGTAGCCTTGACCACTTCGGCGTCGAAACCGATGCCGGCGAAGTTCACAAACAGCCGCTTCGCTTTTTTACCGTTCTTTATATATTCGACGACACCGAGGTCCACAGTGCGTCGATTCGTGCTCAAAAGGCATTTACAAGCGTCTTTATAGCGACGGGGTACGCCCAGAGTCCGAATGTAATCGGCACCCGTTCCAGTATTGATTATACCCACAGTCACATCGTTATTGGCTCCAGCCTCATGCAGTCCGTTCACGATTTCATGTATGGTGCCATCGCCGCCAACGGATACTACGAATTTATAGCCATTTTTAACCGCAGCTTTTGCCAGTTCGATGGCATGACCTGGAGCTTCCGTCAAATCGTGTTTGAAGTCCAGACCGAGACTTTTAAGTAATGCCATTATCTGCGGCCATTTCTTTGCCGTCTTGCCGGCTCCGGCAGCCGGATTTACTATTATCTGCATGCGTGCCACGTTCATACTCCTCCTATTTTTCCGCCCATGATTTTGCCAACAAAGAAGTATACCACACCAGTCAATGCCTCGCGTTGCGAGAGTGCAGCACCCAATTTTGTTACCCCTGTTAATTATGCTAGACTGAGACAAGCCAAAAATGAAAAGTAATCAATCCTTTCCCAAATTACCCGAACTAAACCAACCGGATATGTTAGTTGCGCTGGCGGGCTGGTCAGACGCGGCCAAAGTAGCCACCGGAGCGGTTCTTTATCTGGCAAGGGCTCTGGATGCAACCGGATTCGCTCAGATAGAAGGCGATCAATTTTATGATTTTTCTTCTACCCGCCCCGAAGTCACCATTGAAGCAGGGCTGATTAAATTGATTCAGCTTCCAACCAACAGCTTTTTATACTGGAAGAATAGCGAGGTAGAACGTGATTTGGTCCTATTTCACGGTATTGAGCCCCAGTTTCACTGGCAGAAGTTCATTGACGCCATTCTGGATTTATCAAGCAGCCTTAAAGTTAGAAGGATATATGCGCTGGGCGGCCTGTATGACAATATACCGCATACCATGGAGCCGAGAATTTCCGGCGTGGTCACCAATCAGGACCTGCTGAGTTTACTGAAAAAACACAGCATCGAGCCGATTAATTACCGTGGCCCGAGCAGTATGCACAGCCTTTTACTTAATAACTGTACTCAGAGAGGTATAGAGGCCATCAGTCTCTGGGGACATGCTCCGTTCTACGTCCGGGTTGATACCAACCCCCTGGCCTGTCTCGGCCTGGTACGAAAATTGACCAAGCTACTTGATATCGATGTCGACCTGACCGAACTCATCAAGGCCGGTGAATACCTTGAGGATATGCTTAACCGGCTTCTTGCCGATAGTGAAGAGCTGCAGCAATATATCTTGAAGCTAGAGCATCAGTACGAAACCGAAGGTACTTCACCCAGGGAACCATCACCCGGTGCAGAAAGAATCTTAAAAGAGGTTGAAGACTTTCTCCGAAATCAGCGGCGCCGGGATGAAGCCGGTTAACCGCCGAATCGCCCGAGCAGCCGTACCTGTGGCAGCTATGATATCTCTATGGTTTTATTCCGGCTGCTGAAACCGCTGGTTATGGTTATTTGCCCCTGCGAAACTTTAAAATAGTCAGCCAGCAACTTTATGACCGCCCTGTTGGCTTTACCTTCTTTCGGCGGCTCCTTGACCCGCACCAAAAAGATTTCTTCTTCCCTGACGATGCCTTCGGTTTTGGATTGGGGGGTTACTTTAATTCTTATAATCACGCATGACCTCCACCCACAGTCCTGCCCTGTCTAACCGGGTGGCTGCGACGACGCCTAACCTATTATCTAAAGGCTTATCGCTGCGTGCAAACGTTCGAATGTAGTTGTGGCTTAGGCCGGAATAGACGTCCGACCCCGGCTTAATCTCCTTTTCCCAAAGCACAGTCAAGCTTTTTCCCAGGAACCGTTTATTAAATTTGTCAGCGCTCTCTTTAGCTAGCTGCAGCATCTTCAGGCTGCGCTCTTTCTTTAGTTTGTCGCCTACCTGTGCCGGCATCCTCGCCGCGGGAGTTCCGGGCCTGGCTGAATAAGTGAAAACGTGAATAGCGGCAAATTCCGTTTCTTTACAGAAGCGATATCCTTCGTCAAATTCTTCAGGAGTCTCTGCGGGAAAACCCACTATGATATCTGTGGTGATGGCTGCATCGGGCATCACCTTTCTAATCCGCGAGATTGCCCCGGTATAATCGACGAGGGAATAACGCCGCCTCATCCTTCTAAGCACCCCACTGCTGCCGCTCTGCAGCGCCAGATGGAAGTGTTGGCACAATCGAGAGTCCTGCCACAACTCGAGCAGGTCCTGAGAGATATCCTGCGGTTGCAAAGAAGAAACATGGAGCCGCTCCAAGTTTGTAATTGCCAGGACACGTTCGATTAGCTTACGCAGATTAACGCCCTTGTGATTGTAGTCTCCTATCTTAGTTCCGGTAAAGACGATCTCTTTATACCCCGCTGCGACTTTGGCTTTTACCTCGTTGATAATTTCTTCCGGGGGCAAACTTTGTTCCCCTCCTCGCACCCGGGGCACGATACAATAGGCACAGGCATCATTACAGCCATCCTGTATCTTTATGAAACTGCGAACCCGGCCGCTACTATTAGCGCCGGCGGGTTGAAAGTTATCCTCCACCTTCTTATCCTTAACAAGCCCGGGCAGCTGCATTTTCCGTTCATTGCCCACAACCAATCCGGCACCGGCTTTGGACAGTTCTCGGGGCGCTCTTTGAGCGTAGCAACCGGTAGCCACGATTAAGGCCTGGGGTTTTTTTTTGCCACACAGGCGAACCAGATGCCGTGACTTGCGGTCAGCGATGTGCGTCACCGTGCAAGTATTTATGATGTGAATGTCAGCCGAGTCATCATCGACGATGCTGTAACCGGCTTCGGCAAACCGCCTGGCCAAAAGCTCGCTTTCGGCCTGATTAAGTTTGCAGCCTAGAGTATGAATAGATACCCTCATCTTATCAACCTTGACAGAGTGCAATTATATTTAGCTTTGCCGCATCAGGTCAATAAATTAACGGACTGCAGTTTGCAGGTAGTGAAAACTTGTGGTATAAATCAGTAAATCGGATGTCCGAGGCACACCATTGAGCCGCACCCACTGGCGTCTGCTAACCCCACCAGAATCATCTGATATACCCGGGATTAGCCCGCTGATAGCCCGGTTGCTTGGTAATAGAGGCATTTCAGAGCCCTCACAAATCGAAGCATTCCTGGCCGCTGACAGTCGCCTCGAATCCGATCCATTTTTGCTTCCTGACATTCAGCCAGCCATAACTAGGACATACCGTGCCCTTCTGACCGGCGAGGAAATAGCCGTATACGGCGATTTCGATGCTGACGGCATTACAGCCACAGCTTTGCTGGTCCAGGGACTTTCCGCACTCGGCGGAAAAGTTCTTCCTTATATCCCCCACCGGCACCGTGAAGGTTACGGTTTGCAGGTCGCTGCCCTGGAGAAACTACGCAAACACGGTATCAGCCTGATAATTACCGTCGATACCGGCATCACAGCCATAGCCGAAATTGAAAAAGCCGGAAAGATGGGGGTCGATATAATAATCACCGACCATCACTTGCCATTGGCCTCTCTGCCTCCAGCCCTGGCCGTAATTGACCCTAAAAGAAGTGATTCTAATTGTAAATCCGCAGAACTCGCGGGCGTAGGCGTGGCATTCAAGTTTATGCAAGCGCTGCTCAAGGGCAGCGGCCGGGAAGATTTAATTAACAGCTTGCTGGATTTGGTGGCCCTGGGCACCGTAACGGATATGGTTCCCTTAACCGGAGACAACAGATACTGGGTCAAACGCGGGCTGGAACTTCTCAACAACACCGGCCGACCTGGACTTCAGGAGATGATACGGATTGCCGGTCTTAAGCCGGGAAATCTCGACACTGATAGCATTTCCTGGATATTGGGGCCCCGCCTCAACGCGGCCGGTAGACTCGACGATGCCGGTACCAGCTATCAACTGCTTATTACTCAAGATCCCAAAGAAGCCGCATCGCTCGTCGCGGACCTGGAAGAAAAGAACTCTAAACGGCAGCGGTTGACAGCCGAGTTGTTGGAAAAAGCTAAAGAAAAAATAGTCGCTGCTGGACCGGACCTGCCGTTACTGATGACAGGTGACGAAGAATATCCGGCGGGAGTCATGGGACTGGTTGCCGGCAAGCTCTCGGAAGAGTTCTATCGTCCTGTAATACTATTCAGGTTCGGCTCCGACCAATGCCGCGGCAGCGGACGCAGCATACCCGAGTTTGACCTTATGGAGGCCCTAGCTAATTGCCGGGACCTTTTATCCAACTTCGGTGGTCATACCAAGGCAGCCGGTTTTACCGTTCCTACGTGCAACCTCTCGAAATTTCAGGAACAACTGTCGGTTCTGGCAGAAACTCGCCTGGCTGGCCTGGACCTTCGACCCCATATTGATATTGACGCCGAGGTATCGTTCTCGGCTTTGACCGGCGAGACTATCAAACAAGTACAGCAGTTGGCTCCCTTCGGAGCAGGCAATCCCATACCGTCTTTCGTCAGCCGTGGAGTCGAGGTAGTGGACCTGCGTAACATCGGCAGCCGAAATGAACACGTGAGTCTGAAATTGAAACAGCAGGGCATAATCTGGGATGCAATTGGGTTCCGCCTGGGCAACCGGAGGCAGGAGATGGCCGGTTCCATAGATATCGCCTACAATCTGGATATAGACCGCTGGGACGGAGCTGAAAGGCTGCGATTTAAGCTACTGGATTTCGCCGCGGCGTAACTTCGCCAGCTTAGACAGCAGCCGGTCGGCGACTTCGATAACGCAACATCCTGAAAATCAGCCATGGTACCGTTATCAGTAATACTATTATACCGATAATTTGGGCTTCCTGTAGATTGAAAAACATACCCTGACGGAAAGGTTCACCCACACGGACAAATCGTATAGTCAGGTCACCGGCCGCATAAATCGCCAGATAAAGCAGAAATAGCGAACCTTTGGGCTCAAGCCTCTTCCGTAACGACCACAATATGCCAAATCCTATTAAATTCCAGAGTAGATGATAGATTTGAGTGGGTTGGAATGATTCACCAATCGGGCAATAACTGTTCGGATTTGTATAAGTTATACCCCACGGCAAAGTCGTAGGTAACCCGTAACAGCAGCCGTTCAATATACAACCAACCCTGCCGATAGCCTGTCCCAAGATCGCCCCCGGGGCTATGATATCGCCCATTTGCCAGAAAGAAACTTTCTTTACCCAGCAATAAATCAGAACGGCAGCCATGGCGCCCAGAACCGCACCATAAACGGCCAGACCCTCAAATCCGAATATCTGACTCGGGTGGGCCATATAATAATCCCACTTATCAATAACATGAAACAACCTGGATACCAGTATGCCGCCGATGATAGCCCAAAGCGCCATGCTGTATATGTGTTCATCAGCCAGACCCACACGTCTTGCTTCTAATACGGACAGGGCAATGACGGCCACCACCGCCAGCATCACCATAATTCCGTACCATCTGACATCAAAAATGCCGATGCTGAAGGCGACTGGATTGACGTTAATAGTTATCATTTTCCCTCATCTTAACGACTAAAAATTGCTCCCACAAATTCTTTGGCGTCAAAGAGAGCTATGTCAACTGGCTGCTCCCCGGTCCCGATATACGCTATAGGAATCTTCAATTCATCGCAAATCGACATCACTATGCCGCCCTTGGCAGTACCATCCAGTTTAGCCAGAAATATTTCATTAACCGTCACAGCTTCCGTGAAATGGCGGGCCTGAGTCAGCCCGTTCTGACCGGTCGTGGCATCAACCACCAGCATAACTTCCTCGGGCAACTCATACTTATCGACTACGCGCTTAATCTTTTTAAGCTCCTCCATTAGATTAAACTTGGTGTGCAGGCGTCCGGCGGTATCGATAATTACCACCTGCGCGTTTCTGTTTTGCGCTGCCTGAAGGGCATCGTAAACCACAGCTCCCGGATCACCGCCAGGTTTATGGGCCACAACTTCAACACCGATCCTCTCACCCCATTGTTTAAGCTGGTCGATGGCAGCAGCTCTGAAAGTATCGGCCGCCGCCAGAATCACATTCCTACCGCTACTCTTCAACCCGTAGGCGAGCTTGGCTATGCTCGTTGTTTTACCCGAACCATTGACTCCCACTACCAGTACGGCATACAGGCCGGATGTATTCGAAATATTGGTCGGCACGGGTTCGACTGTCAAGAGTTTAACCATCTCCTCTTCCAGAGCCGAGCGTACCTGAGCTGGCTCCTGAAGCTTCTCTGAATTGACTCTGCTCCTCACCTTTTCCAATAAATTCTGCGTAGTACCAACACCGACATCAGCCCCAATCATCAATTCCTCAAGCTCTTCCCAGACCTCGTTATCAATTCTAGTCCGGTCAAAGAGCCTGGAAATCTTATTGAACCAGGTCTCTCGGCTGCGTTTCACAGCCTTTTCAGTTTTATTCGTTGAGATACGCATATCGATAAAATTTTGAAAACTTAAGATGTTATCATAAGAGTCGATTTTAGAGCAAGAGGCAATAATCTATGGAGGTTGAGCGACAGGACGTCCGCGAGTCATTAGTGTCCTGAAGCCAAGCGAAACCAGGAAGAGAACTCCGCTTACAATTACAATAGTCGCTCCCGACGCCAAATCCAACTCGTATGAAAGCCATAGTCCGCATAGTATGAATATGATGCCCGTCAGTGTAGATAGAAACATCATCTTTTTCAGGTCATAGGTAAACTGTTTGGCCACGGCAGCCGGGATAGTTAGCATAGCTATCACCAGAATAACACCAACTACCCGTATCAGCACTACCACCGTTAAAGCGATAAGGCATAGCAGAGTTAAATATAATGCCTCGACCGGAACTCCAACCACGACACCAAATTCTTCGTCAAAAGAGATAGCCAGAAATCCTTTGTATAGCAGAAAAACCACCACAGCAATAACAGCGTCCAATACAAGCATCAAGATAAGGTCTGAGGTAGGCACAAGCAGGATATTGCCGAAAAGGTAACTAAATAAATCGCCGGCATAGCCGGGGCTCAAGCCTACGAATATTATACCGAGAGCCATCCCCACCGCCCAGAAAATTCCGATGACCGTATCTTGAGGTAATCTGGTTCTTCGGCTCACCAGACCCATACCTAAAGCAGAGGTAACGGAAAAAAATAATGCTACCAGGACCGGGTTTACACCGAGCAGGAATCCCAATCCGATGCCGCCGAAAGATGCGTGCGCTATCCCGCCGCTTATAAAGACGATTTTCTTGACTACTACATATACCCCGATGATACCGCAGGCAATAGCAGCCAGCACACCGGCGGCGAGGGCATTCCTCATAAAGTCATATTGCAGTATGTCCGGTATAATCTCAGTGCTCCTTCAAGACCCGATGGGGTATGCCGTGGGCTATCATTTGAACCGGGCACTTATACGTGGCCTCCAGTACGTCAGGGCCTACTTCTTTAGACCCGTGATAGTAAAGCTGGTGGTTTAGACAGGCAATCTTATCAACATAGATGGAAACAGCGCTTATATCGTGGGATACCAGGACTATAGACATGGAATGTTTTAATCCGGCCAATAACTCATAGAACTCAGTCTGCATCGGCATATCGACGCCAGTTGTGGGCTCATCGAGAAGCAATATCTTAGGCTCGGCTACTAAGGCTCTGGCAATCAACACCCTCTGCTGCTCTCCTCCTGAAAGCCTGCCTATCTGCTTGTCTTTGTAATCAAGCATCTCAACAGTCTCAAGCGCCTTTAAAGCCGCCTTTTTATCGTCCCTTGTAAAGCGCTTCACCAGGCCCACCTTTCCATAGCGTCCCATTAGAACCACATCCTGGACGCTTATGGGAAAGTCACGGTCGAACAAGCTACTCTGAGCGACATAGCCGATGAATCTTCGGTTTCGCTGCGGAGTACCGCTAAGAACGGTGACTTTACCACTGCTTGGCTTTATTAACCCGAGTATGACTTTGAGAAGAGTGGTCTTTCCTCCGCCGTTAGGTCCTATTATGCCCAGAAAGTCATCATGCCTTATTGACAGGTTTACACCCTCTAGGACAGCCGTACTGTCATAACGGACCCAGATATCTTCCAACCTGATCAGTTCTTCACTATCCATTTCTACTTCATCGCCTGGACCAGGTCGTTGAGAACCAAACGCATATTGTTGATGTAGTCTCGTGCCAATGGGTCTATAAAAACGACCTTTCCATTAATTTCTTGAGCGATAACTTCAGCACTTCTTGGGCTAAATTCAGGCTCAGCAAAAATTATTTTTATGTCGAATTCCTCGGCTTCTTGTACTACACTGGCGATATCCTTGGCACTCGCTTCTTTGTTCCCGATTTCTATGGGGATCTCCTCCAAGTTGTATTCCGCAGCAAAATAACTCCAGGCGGGATGGAACACGATGAAGCGTCTATTGGTAATACCTGCAAGACCGTCTCTTATGTCTTTATCCAGAGCTTCCAATTTGGCTATATACGCATCTCTGCCCTGGGCATAGTAGCTTTCATTCTCTGGGGTAACGGTCATCAGACCGGCAGCAATATTCTTAACCATTATTTCGGCGTCCTTGGGAGAAAGCCAGTCATGGGGGTCTGTTCCTCCTTGATGCTCTCCCGAAGTTTCCTCGTGGCTATCTTCGGTGCTCTCGATCAGAGATATGCCTTTTGAGCAGTCAACAATCAGCATTTGCTTATTCTGCTGGCTAATTTTGTCCATCCACGCTAACTCGAATTCTAAACCTGAGCCCAGCTCAGCATACATCTTCGCCTGACTCAGTTCCACCAACTGACCAGGAGTCGGTTCATAGGTATGAGGGTCAGCACCGGGCGGCACCATTATGGTTACTTTGACCTTGTTCCCCCCAATAGCCTCGACGAAATCGGCCTGCGGAGCTATGCTGACCACTACACCGATTCTGTCATCTCTTTGGCTTGCCTGCCTACAGGAACTGCCTATTAATATCAGCCCCAGTAATATCAATAAAATAATGGAAATCGACCTAATATAATGTCTACTCATGTTTATCTTTACTGCAATTAAGACACAGGCCGACCGATTCAGCTAAGTGCTGTTCGGTCATGAAACCCAAGTCTCTGGCAATTTCTTTTTCTTCGTCACAGAGTGCTTCGTCTGCAAACTCCCTCAGAGCGCCGCATTCCCTGCATACCATAAACCGGTGACATCCCTCTTTCTTGCCCAGACTACATTTAACGAATCCGTTCAGTAAAAATACTTTATGTGCCAAATTAAGTTGGCAGAATAAATCTAGAATACGGTAGATAGTGACATGGTTCAGGTGCTCATCGTTTGCTTCAATAATTTTCTGGATTTCGTAGGGCGATACAGGTTCTTGCGCTTGATCCAAAACCCTCAAGACCTGTTTTCTGGGCCGGGTTACCTTGTATCCGCTAGCTCGCAATGTCTGGAGGGCACGCTGATATTCAGACATAGTCAAATTTATTATAATATCGCTGATGCTACTAATGCAATAATATTACATTAAGAATTGAAATTACCAGCCGAAATGTAAATCCGTCAAGCGTCGGGAGGCCACTTTACGCTCAGTAGACCTCGAAGCAAAATGACAGCCGCCTTCTTATCCAGAGGCTCGTTATTGTTGCCACATTTGGGCGACTGTATGCAGCTGGGACAGCCGTCCTGGCACGGGCATTCCTCAATCGCCTCAAGCGTCGCCGCCCACAACTGTTCCATAATTTCAAAGCCTTTGGCCGAGATACCTATGCCACCCGGATAGGCATCATAGATAAATATTTGCGCCTTTCCCGTGTCGGTATGAAACGGGGTAGATACACCGCCGATGTCATTGCGGTCGCATAGGGCAAACAAGGGCAGCATAGCAATAGCCGCATGTTCCACAGCGTGCAGGCCACCGGCAAAATCGCATCCTGCCCCGGCCACTTTCTCAACCGCTCCATCCGGCAGGTCGAACCACAGCGACTGAGTTAGAAAGCGCAGCGGCGGCAGGTCTAGAGGTTCATCGCCGATTACCTCCTCCGTGAACTGCATTTTTTTCTTAAAGCCAACCACCATATTGGTGACGTCGACTTCGCCCAGATGGACGTTAATCCCCAGACAGTTTCTTTCTTGCTCGGTCTTTAAAATCCGGATATCGATTATCTCTTTGGTCTGAGTGTAATAAGGGACATGTGTCGGTTCCACCACGGCTAATCGATTGCCTATATCGAGCTCTTTAACGATATAAGACTCGCCCTGATGCAGATATACGGCTCCAGTATGCACCTGAAAGAAAGCCACACTGCTCTCCACGGTTTCCATTAACTGGTAACCCTGAGATGCATCGACCACGGCATAATTTTTACCAGACGAAGACCTGATATTGATCTCCTGTGCCGGGTTCGAAATGCTTGGCGCCAGGTACCAGCGCCCACCGCTTTTCCTGAGCTTCCCCTCCTCTTCCAACTCAGAGGCTGCTTTATCAAAAGCCGCCCCAAAGACCGACGCATCTGCCTCCGCGAGTGGCTGCTCCCAGGCAGCGCATAGCAGGTGCGGCTTCAAAATATTTATGTTTTGTGAGTTTATCAGCGCGTTTTCAAAACTTTTGCTGAAAAAGTACCCGGGATGGTGCATAAAATACTGGTCGAGCGGATTATCCTGGGCAATCAAAATACTAAGAGAGTCGTTTATTCCACGACCGCTCCGCCCCGCCTGCTGCCAGGTACTGGATATGCTGCCCGGATAGCCTACCAGCACAGTAGCTTCCAGGTCGCCGATATCGATTCCCAGCTCCAGAGCCGTAGTGGCCACCACGCCCAATAGCTGACCGCTGAAGAGCTCGTGCTCGATCTGGCGCCTATCTTCGGGCAGATAGCCTGCACGATAGGGCTTTATCAACTGTCCCATAGTGTCACCGAGCTGGTCCCGGGTGTAAAGATAAATAAGCTCAGTCAATCGCCGGGTGCGGGTGAAAACGAGGCTCCGGATATGGTTGCGTATAAGCTCGGCAAAAAGAGACGTAGCTTCGCTGTTAGAGCTGCGCCTGGCGGTGCCCGTCTCGTCGACGAGGGGCGGGTTCCAGAAGACAAAAGACTTGCCGCCGTGAGGAGAGCCATCGTTGCTTATTATGTCAAATGGCAACCCCACCAAATTTTCAGCGTGCTCCCTGGGATTAGCTATGGTCGCCGAGCAACAGATAAACTGGGGATTAGAGCCGTACGAGGCACATAGGCGGCGCAGCCTCCGCATCACATTAGCCACATGCGAGCCGAATACGCCCCGATATGCATGAGCTTCGTCTATCACAACGTACTTCAGATTGCGCAACAGCCTAGACCAAGACTTGTGGTTGGGCATGATACCCACGTGAAGCATGTCAGGGTTGGTGAGGACAATTTTGGCCTGTCTCTTAATACCGGCTCTCTCCGGTCTCGGTGTATCACCATCGAATGTGGCGCAACTTCCAAAAGAGATAAGGTCGGGACAACCTAGTTCTCTGATGCTCCGAAGCTGGTCCTGAGCCAGCGCCTTGGTTGGAAAAAGATAAAGCGCCCTGGCAGCAGGGTCTTCCAGAATGCTTTGTAACACCGGCAGGTTGTAGCAAAGTGTCTTACCCGAAGCGCTGGCCGTGGCCACCATTACATTTTTCCCGCCGCGTACTGCGTTAATGGCTCCAGCCTGGTGCGAATACAGTTCCGCAATACCCAGCGCTTCCAATCGTGCCTGCAGCGCAGGATATAGAGGCTGTCCTAGTTTTCGATTCGAAGCGCTGCATCGGGCAATGCGTTCGGTGTGGACAATCTGATCACGATAATCCGACGACGTTAAGAGGTGATGAAGAAAGGCGTCAACATACATTCAAATCGATTCGACTGGCACTATTTGGGGCCTGTTAATATCTCGGTCTGGTGGTCGACTATTTCTAGTTCGGGATAGTTGCTGGTGATAAAACTGACGACTTTAGATAATATCTCATCCACGTGCTGGTTGTGGTTGCTGACACAGGTAATGCCCAGAGTCACCAGTTGCCACAAGTCCTGGTCGTCAACCTCGGCGATAGATATGTTGTACTGGTTTCTCAGGCGGGAGACCACGGATTTAACTATCCGACGTTTGTCCTTAAGAGACCCCGAATCCGGAATATGCAGTTTAATCCGGCAAACACCGACGTTCATTTAAACAGAATTATACTGATTAATGGGCGTATAAAAAAATCCCTCTCAGCGGGGAGACTGCTGAGAGGGATGTTAGGGCTATTTTATCTACTCTGCTTCATTTCCGCGTAGCAGGTACTACAATAAATAGGTCGATCGTCTCGAGGTTCAAACGGCACCTCGCATTCAGCGCCGCATTTAGCGCAAACCGCCTGGTGCATACTCCTAGGTTGACCATAGCCCCGGAAACGACTTTGTCGCCTGGTGGCCCGGCACTCCGGGCATCGACTAGGCTCATTCTGTAGCCCTCGTGACTTGTAAAACTCCTGTTCGCCTACGGTGAACGTGAAATTGGCACCGCAGTCTTTACAAGTCAAAGTCTTGTCCGCTAGAGCCATCTATGCCTCCTTA
>CAZJQG010000013.1:0-51834 GCA_964548415.1 uncultured Dehalococcoidales bacterium
CGATCCAGATGCAGAGACTGTAGGAGTTTTACCTTTTGTACACAACGGCCCACCATTTAAACTAAAATTTCTTGCGACCTTCTTGGTATTGGAATTTATTATTAGACTCCAGCCAACCATTCCAGCATGGCCAACTCAATAATAGCTATAAGAACGCCGATACAAATACCAAACTCTATGCCCTTGGCTATTTCCCATTTACGTGCAATGGTAAAACCAAGCGCTGCCAAAATGGCTGCGCCTATTAGGCTGATGCTTACAATGAAGCACGTGTTTGATATATCTGATACCCATGTTTTTCCGGCTACGTTGTGTAACACCTGGAAGACGATAGCGGCTATGGCCACAATAAGAGGGGGGATCACCGTAGCCAGTATGGCCACTTTACGGGGGTTGGTTGGTCTCGTTCCAGGCCGAAGCACCCACGCCACAATGCAGGTAATCAAAATTAGAGGAATGATAATTATCATAACTACTACGTCGCTCCGCTCTTATTAAGATTTCTGGTAAGATAAATCGAGACGAATACTATTATTGGTAAGCTTCCGATTACCAGTATGGTCCAGAAGGGAGCATTGTCACCAACAACAGCATAGTAGATTGAGTATATTGAAAAACCGGTGAGCGCTACGATGGAATATATGGCGAGTCCTTTCATTATAAGCCTCCATTTTTCTAGAAGCCGCGGGCTACCAATTATTTAGTCATGTCGGTGATAACCGCCCGGCCGAAGTATTTACCCTGCTCCAGTTCTTCGAGTATCTGGGGGATTTCGGACAGAGTGCCGGTCCGACCGACGTGAGTTTTCACTTTGCCGTCGGCGGCCAGCTGGACCAACTCTCGCATTTCCTCTACAGTCCCAACAGCGGAGGACATTATGAGCGGGTCTATTCTCAGCAGTTCCAGCGGGCCAATGGATATCGGGCCTTCACTGGCGGGCGGCATGCCCACGGCCACGAATACACCGCCGCGTCTCAATAATTTCAGCCCCAGCCCAAATCCGGCTATCTTCGGCGCGAACACCACGCTGCCGTAAACCCCGCCCAGTTTTTCCTTGCAGAATTTTTCGGCTTTGGTTACATCCACGGCATAGTCGACGCCGAGGTCTTTCATGAATTTTATTCGTTCTTCGCCGACATCGACTCCGACAACTTTGTAGCCGAAAGCCCTCGCCACCTGTGCTCCGTAATGTCCCAGCCCTCCGGCCGCGCCGAGGATGGCTACCGGCTTGCCCGGCAGAACGTCGAATTTAAGAAGTTTTTTAACGGCACTGTAGCCCGTCAGGCCGCCACAGGCCAGCGGGACTTCCATGTCGCTTACTGTATCCGGCAGCTTTACCAGTGATTTGGCCCACAGCGAGATGTATTCGGCGTAGGCTCCGATAATGCCCTTTGTTTGCTTGCACAGCCTGGGCCGGCCGCTGAGGCAGTATTCGCAGGCGCCGCACCAGTAGCCGCCTCCGGAGCCTCCCAGCCCCAGTATGACGCGGTCTCCCTTTTGCACGAATCTGTCGGCTCCCGGACCGAGCTCTTCAACAATGCCGATGCCCTCATGGCCCATGGGAATGGGAACCGGCGGCAGAAATCCGGGCCAGTCATTTTTTACCAGGTGCAGGTCTGAGTGGCAGACGCCGGCTGTGGTGAGCTTGATGAGGGCTTCTTCAGGTTTAGGTTCGGGCTTGGGTAAGTCTTTAACAACCAGTTTGCCTTCGGCTAACAGGACTGCGCGCATGTTCACTACCTCCCCTGTGTGTTTGACAGCCGATTATACCATCAGGTGTGGCCCGTTTCACCCTTCGACAGGCTCATCACGAACGGCGGAAGATTACCATTGCGGGAGCCCGGATGCCCCTCATCCCACCGCCGAGATTCTTCACTTCGTTCAGAATGACACGTGGGAAAATCCCTCTCAATCTCCCTTTACGAAAGGGAGAGGCTTCAATGCTCGCCAGGCTGCGAATGATACCGGTTCCCCCGTGGTCGACGGGCTCACCACGAACGGGAGGATGATTACCATGGCGGGAGTCCGGATGTGCCACATCCCAGCCGCCTAGATTCTTCACTTCGTTCAGAATGACACGGACCACGAACGGCGGGTTTGAAGTCCCGTTCCGAATTTATTAGTATAATGGGAGTATTCTAAAGGGGTTGATTTTATGAAACATCCGGGGACAAACAATGGCTAAGCACAAGATTACGTTCTTACCGGACCGCAAGGAGGTCGAAGTCGAAGAGGGTACGAGCTTGTTCGACGCCGCGGAAAAAGCCGGAGTATACCTGAACAGCCTTTGCGGCGGAGAAGGCGTCTGCGGTAACTGCCGCGTCCAGGTAACCGGCGGCCGGGCCAAACCGGACAAGGGCTCCATTATCTTTCTTTCCAAAGAGGAAATCCAGAGCGGCTATGTCCTGGCCTGCCAGACGAAGGTGACAGATAATTTAGAGGTGGTTATTCCTCCGGAAGCCCGACTCGAGGAAGAGCAAATACTGACCACGGCACGCGAGCAGGACCAGGAAGCCTGGAGACAAACGCCGGCGATTGCCTACAGCGAGCCCGGCTGGATTTCACTGCATAAAGTTTCCAAAGACCCGGCCAGGCTTTTTGAACCGCTGGTAACCAAAATTTATCTGGAACTCGAGCCGCCGACCATTGAGGACAATATACCCGATACCGGCCGCATCATCAGGCAGCTTAAGAAAAATCTGGAATACCCGACTTACGAGATAACGCTTGATTGCCTTAAAGAAATCGGCCAGCAACTTCGCCATAATAACTGGAAGGTCACCTTTAGCGTAGCCCGGCATAATAATTTCGGAGAGATAATTCGAATAGAGGGCGGCGATACCACGGATAAGAACTACGGAGTAGCCATCGATGTGGGCACCACCACGGTAGTAGCCCAGCTGGTCAACCTGAAGACCGGGCAGGTCATGGGAGTGGAAGGCAACCACAATTTGCAGGCGCATTACGGTGAAGATGTGCTGTCCAGAATTGCCTTCGCCTGCGGTAAAGGCTCACTGGAAACCCTTCAGCAAGCGGTGGTAAAGAATATAAACACGTTGATTAAAGATTTGATCAAAGCCAGGAATATTAATGTCTCCGACGTTAGCTGCGCCACGGCGGCCGGAAATACTACCATGAGCCACCTGCTCCTAGGATTGATACCGTGCTCCATCAGGGACGACCCGTACGTGCCCACCGTTGACCTGTATCCTCCGATTTCCGCGGCCGATGTGGGCATTGAAATAGCTGACGGCGGAATATTGCAGGTCATGCCCTCTGTAGCTTCTTATGTCGGCGGCGATACGGTGGCCGGCGTACTGGCCTGCGGCCTGTCCGATTCGGTGGAAACGTACTGCCTGATTGACGTGGGAACCAACGGAGAGATTGTAATCGGCAATAACCAGTGGATGCTGTCCTGTTCGGCTTCCGCCGGGCCCGCATTTGAAGGCGGTGATACTAAGTGCGGCATGAGGGCCACCAGGGGCGCCATACAAAGGCTGAGCATCCAGGACGGTCGGGTCACTTATGATACTATCGGCAAGGCCAAGCCCAGGGGTATCGCCGGCTCGGGAATAGTGGAGCTTATCTACGAGCTGGCCAAAAACAAAATAGTGGATATGGACGGAAAATTCCGATCATGCGTTCGCGATAAGCGCCTGGTCAAGAACAGCAGCCAGACCGAATATATCGTCGCCCTTCCCGAGGCCACTGACACGGGTGAGCCGCTGGTTATCACCCAGTCTGATATCGACAACGTAATGAGGTCGAAAGCGGCGGTGTTTGCCGCCATTAAGTCGCTGGTGGACTATGCGGGACTAAAGTTCGACCAGTTGACCAAGATTTACGTGGCCGGCGGTTTTGGCAGCTACCTTGATATAGAAAAGGCCATCGGCATCGGCCTGATACCGGATGTGCCCAGGGAGAGGATAGAATTCATAGGTAACAGCTCACTTATCGGCGCCAGAATGGCCCTGGTTTCGTATCATGCCTATGACAAAGCGGTCCGGATATCTCAGGGTATAACCAATATCGAATTGTCCAAATATGCACCCTTTGCCGATGAGTACATGGCCGCCCTGTATCTGCCGCACATCGACCATAATATTCTTTTCCCATCCGTAAATTACAGCGCGACTTAGCGCGAAGCCTGGTGTTAAGCGGAGCTTGACTGGCTCGCCTCTGCGTGCTAACTTTTGTGGGGATAATTAGAAGGAGGAAACTTATGGATTTTTCCAGGATATCTTTGAAGGGTAAGGTGGCGCTGGTGAGCGGCGCCAGTCGAGGCATCGGTGAAGCCAGTGCACTGGCGTTTGCCGTCGCCGGCGCCCATGTGGTGCTGTCCAGCAGGAAGCAGTCGGAACTGGATAAGGTAGCCGAGAAGATAAGAGCCAAGGGAGTGAAAAGCCTGGCGATAGCCGCACACATCGCCCACATCGAGGACTCCAGGAATCTGGTCAAGACAGTTGTCAAAGAATTCGGCAAGATAGATATACTGTTCAATAATGCCGGCACCAATCCGTATGTCGGCCCGCTATTGAATGCGGAGGAGTGGGCCTGGGACACCACTTTTAACGTCAACCTGAAAGGCCCCTTTTTCCTGGCAAGAGAAGTGGCTGCGGTTATGAAGGAGCACGGTGGCGGCGCCATGATTAATACTGCGTCCGTGGGCGGCTTACGGGCCAGCGACCTCAATATTTATAGCGTGACCAAGGCTGCGTATATCATGTTGACCGAGGTCATGGCCAAAGAGTGGGGGCAGTGGGGCATCAGGGTCAACGCCATTGCACCCGGGCTGATTAAGACGCGGCTGAGCGAGGCCCTGTGGAAAGAGCCGGCAATGAGCAAGGCGGCCGTGGACAGAATTGCTTTGCTCAGGCTCGGTGAACCCGATGACGTGGCCGGCGTGGTGCTCTTCCTGGCCTCGGACCTGGCAAAATATGTGACCGGTGAGACGGTGGTGGTGGATGGGGGCCAGTTGGTGGGCGCGCCTTCTTTCCGGGGTACTGCCAAAGACCTGGAAGGCCTGGGACTGGCTTAGAAATCCACCCTATTTGTTGGCCCGTTCCCCTTCGACAAGCTCAGGGCGAACGGAGGAGTAAAGTCTATTCGTGGTGTCGGAGAACTCCCGTTCGTGATGAACAAAATATCCGTTCGTGGTGAGCCAGTCGAACCATGAACGAAAACATGGAACACACATGATGTTTTGGCTTTATATACTTGAATGCGCCGACGGAAGCTATTATGTCGGTCACACAGATAACCTAGAAAAACGTTTGAACGAACATAGCCAAAACACCATCAGATGCTATACGTCCGGTCGACTTCCCGTAAAATTGGTGTTTTATAATCAATTTTCTTCGCGCCAGGAGGTTTTAGCCAGAGAACGACAGATTAAAAAATGGTCGCGGCGCAAGAAACGAGCCTTGATTGAACAGAATTGGAATGAACTGGTCAAATATTCGAAAGGGCGAAGAATTCACCCTTCGACAAGCTCAGGGCGAACGGATTAGTTACATTGTCCAAAAATGTCACATATTTTAATGGTTTTCGTATTGGATTTTATAACTTTTTAATGAAATTTCTTATAAAATGCCGTAGAAGGAGATAATTAAATGACCAATCCACCTTCTGGAAAAAACGGCAGTGTTAGTGTACTGACGTCAAATAAAGTAGAAGCAAGGAGTGTAAAAATGGCTTGGCAAGATAACTATAAATCGAAGCTTTGCAGTCATGAAGAGGCAGCTAAGCTGGTAAAATCCGGCGACCGTCTGTTTACCCCGCTGGGCCTCGGCCAGCCTTCCACACCTATGATGGATGCCATTGCCGACAGAAAAGATGAACTCCAGGATGTTGACTATATATCTTCACTGGTATTTCACCCCTATAAGATTTTCAATCCGGAATACCGAAAAACCTTCCGTTTAATTACCGGCTTCTACAGCATCCTGACTACGCAGACAAATGCCGAGGGCACTTCCGTGTTTGTGCCTGTACAAAGCTCTAACGTGGGCATAGTAGCGGAAGACCGGCAAAAGCGATTCCCGCGCCGGCAGGGCATAATAACCCAGGTGACGCCTCCGGACGACCACGGCTTCGTATCGCTGGGACTCGACCTGTTTTATACTCCGGATGTTATCCACCAGGCTGACTATATTATCGGTGAGGTTAATCCGAATATGCCATGGACCTTCGGAGATACTGCATACCATATCAGCCGGTTCGATAAATTCGTTGAAACGAACGAACCGCTTCTGACGTTACCGCTCATGGAGCCATCCGACGTACATAAAAAGATTGCCGAGAACGTGGTAAGTCTGCTTAAAAACCGGGATTGCCTCCAGGTAGGCATAGGAGCCGTTCCCGGAGAGATATCCAAACTGCTGGCTGACAGCGGCCTCAAGGACCTGGGACTTCATACGGAGATGGCTCCAATGGGCACACGAGAACTGGTGGAAAAGGGTGTGGTAAACTGCAAATTTAAACAATTGCACAAGAACAAGATAGTGATGGCCTTCACCATTGGCGACCAGGACCTTTATGACTTCCTGGGCGGCAATCCGATGGTGGAGTTCTATTCGGCTTCGTACTGCAACTATATTCCCAGGCTTGCCCAGGAGAAGAACCTGGTCGCCATAAACGGGTGTATAGAAGTCGATCTGGTAGGCACCATCGCCTCCGAGTCTATCGGCGATGTCATGTTTTCAGGAACCGGGGGGCAGCTTGATTTTGTAGTCGGCGCTTTCTGGTCTGAAGGAGGCCGCGCCATAAATATCCTGCCCAGCACTGCCAAGGGCGGCACCGTATCACGAATCGTACCGTACCTGACGCAGGGCTCTCGAGTGACCGTCCCCAGGCACTATACCCATTATGTGGTGACCGAGTACGGCATCGCCGACCTTCTGTCACTTGACGAGAGAGAACGGGCGCTGGCACTTATTAAAATCGCTCACCCAAAGTTCAGGGACGAACTCATGCAGGCGGCCAAGAAAAGGTTTAAGTTCTAGTTAGTCCGGTATCCCCGTGCCCTAAATATTTTGGTCTCAGGTTCAGCCTTATTTAATTTTGCGCGTAATTCGGCTAAGATATGGACGGGGATTATTTCCGTGCCGAGTGAAGAACGTCCCTAATAAACGGATTAAATAGGAGGAGCCATGTGGCGGTGCACCATATGTCAGCACGTTGGCCTTGAGAGGACGCGACCTGAAAAATGCCCGGTTTGTGATTCCACCAGCGACAAATTCGCCGATTACAAACCCCCGGTAGGCGGAGCCAAGACCTGGCAAAATCTACGGGATGCCTTTGTGGGAGAATCTCAGGCCCATTTCCGAGACCTGGCCTTCGGCAGGCAGGCCGTGTCTGAGGACTTGCCCCAGATCGGTAAGCTTTTCCGCGCCATCGCTGCGGCTGAAGAAGTGCACGCTTTTAACAGCTTACGATTCCTGGGCCTGGTTCAGGACACCCAGTCCAACATAGACACGGCCTTTCAGAGAGAAAATCTGGCCGAAACCAAAATGTACCCGAAATTCATCGTCGATGCCAATGAAGAAGATGCGCCTTCGGTGGCACTGAGTTTCAGCCAGGCGAGGGATGTGGACGGAATCCACGGTAAGCTTTACCAGAAAGCCGCCCAGCACCTGATGGCGGAGAAAGAAACGACCTACTACGTGTGTCAGGTCTGTGGCTATGTTTCTGACGGCATACTACCGGACGAGTGCCCGATTTGCGGAGCTCCCAAGACGAAGTTCAGGACCATCGATTAATTTTTATAGCGTTATATTCTGCCGAAGCGTCTTTGCCGGCTCTTGTAAGCTGCCAGGGCTTTGTCAATCTCCGCTCTGTCGAAATCGGGCCATAACGTATCAGTAAAGTAGAGCTCGCTGTAGGCCGATTCCCACAGTAAAAAGTTGCTCAGCCGGGTCTCCCCGCCGGTACGTATAATCAAATCGGGGTCAGGTATATCCGGCGCGTACAAACACTTTTTAAAGACGCCCTCAGTAACATCTCCGGCCGAAATGCCTGCGGACATAAGCTTTCGGGCGGCATCCACGATTTCGGACCGACCGCCGTAATCGAAAGCCACGCACAGAGTGCCTCCCGTATTACGGCTGGTAAGTTCGATCGCCGCCTGTATCTTTTTCTGCAGCTCCGGTGATAGGGCATCGAGCTTACCGAGATGCCTGACCCTGATATTATTTTTGTGGAGTCGTTTTATTTCGGGTTCCAGTCTATCGCTCAAAATTTTCATTAAGCCTCTGACTTCGGGACCCGGACGGTTCCAGTTCTCCGTGGAGAAGGCAAACAACGTCAGGTATTCGATTTTATATTCGGCGAAGATGTTAGTGACCAGCCTGATTTTTTCCGTGCCGGCCCGGTGCCCCGCCAAACGGGGCAGGCCGCGCTGTTTGGCCCACCTGCCGTTGCCATCCATGATAATCGCCACATGCCGGGGTAAATTTTCGACCATGGTCGGATAAGTATACTATATTATAAAAAGTAACATAAACGGAATACGTTTGTTTTCTCGCTACCATGGTTCGACTGGCTCACCACGAACGGGCATTAAATCTTCTGTTCGCCCTGAGCTTGTCGAAGGGTGAATGAGCTATATTTGCCGTTCATGGTTCGACTGGCTCACCACGAACGGGTATTATGCTCACCACGAACGGGTATTATGCTCACCACGAACGGGTATTTTACTCATGACGAACGGGAATTCTCAAGCATGACGAACGGGCTCAATTCGCTGTTGCGCTTAGTCCGCTGGTTTTATATACTGTGATGTTGGTTTCCCCAAATCTATAAATCTGTCCAGGAGGTGCACTATGGCTTTTTCTCTCGATGAATTCTCTTTGAAAGGTAAAGTGGCGCTGGTAACCGGCGGCAGCCGCGGAATCGGCAAGGAAATTGCAGTCGGGCTGGCAAAGGCGGGTGCCGACGTGGCGCTGGCCAGCCGAAAATTGCCGGACCTGGAAGAGGTGGCCAAGGAAATAAAGGCGGCAGGTCGGAAGTCGATGGCCGTGGCGACGCACGTTGGCCGGCTGGAGGAAGTAAAGGGTCTGGTCGAAAAAGTTAAAGACAGTTTCGGTAAAATCGATATTTTGATAAATAATGCGGCTACCAATCCCACGGTAGACCAAGCCATAGATGTGGAGGAGCGCGCCTGGGATTCCATCATGAATTTGAATCTTAAAGGACTGTTCTTCTTGAGCCAGGCGGTGGCCAGGGATATGAGGGAACACGGAGGCGGCAAGATCGTTAACGTGGCTTCCACCGCAGGCATTACGCCGGACATTCTGCCGATTTATTCCATCAGCAAGGCTGGCGTCATCATGGCCACCAAGGTTATGGCGCAGCAATGGGCGCAGTTCAATATAAGGGTGAACGCCATTGCTCCGGGTCTGACCAAGACCAAGTTCAGCGAATTCCTGTGGGGTAATAAGGATATTTTGCCGGCGGCCATGCAGGGCACGCCGTTGCGTAGAATAGCGGAGCCACAGGAGATGGTCGGTGCCGTCATTTTCCTGGCCTCGGATGCTTCCAGCTATGTCACCGGGCAGGTTATCGCCGTCGATGGCGGCCTTACTATATAAATAAGGAGAATAAAGATGAAATTCGAAACGATTCTTTACGAAAAAAAGGACAACGTCGCCTGGATTACTCTGAACCGTCCTGAAAAGCGGAATGCCCAGAACCAGGAGTTGCGAACCGAGGTCATAACCGCGCTGGAAGATGCCAGAACGGATGATGACGTTCTGGTCATCGTTATTACTGGCGCCGGCGATAAGGCCTTCAGTGCCGGTGCGGATATTAACAATTTCCTGGAATGGACGGCGACGAGTGTGATTACTTCCAACAAAGGCGCCAAGCGTATTTATAACTTCGTCAGGGAAATACCCAAACCGGTGATAGCCATGGTCAATGGTATGGCGCTTGGCGGCGGCTGTGAACTGGCGATGTCCTGCGACATGATTATAGCCTCTGATAATGCCATCTTCGGGCAGCCTGAAATAAGTGTGGGTGTTATACCCGGCGGTACCGGCACACAGATTTTGCCCAGGCTGGTGGGCGACAAGAAGGCGCGCGAGATGATTTTCACCGGCGACCCGGTTTCAGCCGAAGAAGCTCTGAAGTGGGGTCTGGTTAACAAAGTGGTGCCGGTAGACAAGCTCAGGGAAACGGTTGAAGAGATTATCAAGAAGCTTAAGAGCAAGAGCCCGGCTATCATGAAATTGGCCAAGCTCTCGGTCAATAAGTCGCTGGAGACCGCGCTTTCGGTCGGAATCGAATGCGAGGCCGAATTATTCGCCATGTGCTTCGGCACCCAAGACCAGAAGGAAGGGGCTAAGGCGTTCTTCGAGAAGCGTCCGCCCAAGTATACCGGCAAGTAGATATTAGATAATCCGCCGTTCGTGGTGAGCAGGATGCCGGTTCATGGTGACCAAGATTCCCGTTAGTAATGCTTGAGAACTCCCGTTCGTGGTGCTTGAGAACTCCCATTCGTGGTGCTTGAGAACTCCCATTCGTGGTGCGTGAGAATTCCTGTTAGTAGTGAGTAAGATACCCGTTCGTGGTGAGCCTGTCGAACCATGAACGGCAGATGTAGCTCATTCACCCTTCGACAGGCTCAGGGCGACCCTTCGACTAGCTCAGGGTGAACGGTAGGTAGTATACCTGTTCGTAGTGAGTAAAATACCCGTTCGTGGTGAGCCTGTCGAACCATGAACGGATTAGATTAATCCTTTTCACGGGGTTTCTGCCGCTCTATCTTATACAACGTGGCGTCGCCGATGCCGAAGTGGTGGGCGATTTCGTGCCGGACCACCCGGCCTATTTCGGCTTCGATTTCGCTATCCGAACGGCATTGCATTTCAACAGGTCTCTGAAAGATGGTTATCTTATCGGGCAGGACAAGGTTATAGCCGCTGTCCCGTCTGGTCTGGGGTACGCCTTCATAAAGGCCCAGCAATTGTCCCCTATCTCTGAGTTTTAACCGGCTTATTTGCTGCAGGCTGGGCCAGTCTTCCACAAGCACGTCCACATTCTCCAGTTTATTTTTAAACTCATCAGGCAGCGCCTCGATGGCCCTGTCCACCAGCCTCTCAAATTTCTCCCGTTCCATGACCACCATTATACATCCTTGAGATGTACTTCTCATTTTTAAACTTCAGTGTTACGGGGAGTCAAGAGGGGCGCAGCCCCTCTTGAAAAAACCGGTTTCCCTCTCCCTTGAGGGAGAGGGTCAGGGTGAGGGTAAGAGATCAAAATGTTGACGAGTAGGTACTTACAAGCTAAAATCAGCCTGTTATGTCTGCTTCAAAATACAACCCCCGCGAAATAGAAAAGAAATGGCAGGATAGATGGGCGGCGGATAAGCTCTACGAAGTCAAAGACAACGACCCACGTACCAAGTTTTATGCGCTGACCATGTTCCCTTATACCTCCGGTGACCTTCACATAGGGCACTGGTATGCCATGGCGCCCTCCGACGTCCAGGCCAGATTTAAGCGGATGAGCGGTTTTAACGTGCTGCATCCTATGGGCTTCGATGCCTTCGGCCTGCCGGCGGAGAACGCGGCCATAAAGCACGGCATCCATCCTTATACCTGGACGATGGACAACGTCGAGAACATGCGTCGCCAGCTCAGGAGCATCGGCGCCATTTATGATTGGAGCCGCGAGGTGGTTACCTGCTTGCCCGATTATTACAAATGGACGGAATGGTTTTTCCTCAAGCTGTATGAGGCGGGGCTGGCCTACCGGGCTAAGGCGCCGGTAAACTGGTGCCCCACCTGCCAGACGGTACTGGCTAACGAACAGGTGGTTGGGGAGGGCATGTGCGAGCGCTGTGGCACGGCCGTTATCAAGAAAATGCTGGAACAGTGGTTCTTCCGGATAACCAAGTATGCCGATGAACTGCTGGATTTCAGCAAGATAGACTGGCCGGAACGCATTGAAATAATGCAGAACAACTGGATCGGCAAGAGCACCGGCGCCGAGATTTCCTTCGGGCTGGAGCATAAGGGAGTCGATACCAAAGAGATAAGGGTGTTTACCACACGTCCCGATACTATCTTCGGCGTTACCTTTTTCGTGCTGGCGCCGGAGCATCCCCTGGTGCCGCTGCTGACTACGCCGGAGCGTAAGGCTGAGGTGGAGGAATACATACGCCAGACGCAGAGAAAGACCGAAATAGAAAGGACGGCAGCGGAAAGAGAAAAGACCGGCGTATTCCTGGGCAGCTACGTCATTAATAAGCTCAACGGGCAGCCGGTGCCCATCTGGATAACCGATTACGTTCTGCTCAGCTATGGTACCGGTGCCGTAATGGGCGTGCCGGCTCACGACCAGCGTGACTTCGAGTTCGCCAAGAAATACGGCCTGCCGATACGGGTTGTTATCGCGCCGCCGGATTGGTCCGGCGAGGAGTTGGAAAGCGCCTATACCGAATCGGGCACCATGGCTAACTCGGGCCAGTTCGATGGGTTGCCAGACGAGCAGGGTTTTGAGGCCATTTGCGACTATATGGAGAAGAACGGTATCGGTAAGCGGACGGTGACCTACCGGCTGCGTGACTGGCTCATATCCCGGCAGCGCTACTGGGGAGCGCCCATACCTATGGTCTACTGCGACAAGTGCGGTATTGTGCCGGTGCAGGAAAAAGACCTGCCGGTGCTGCTGCCGCAGGATGCGGAGTTCAGGCCCACGGGTGAGTCGCCGCTGAAATACTGCGAGTCCTTCGTTAATACTAGTTGCCCCAAATGCGGCGGACCGGCCAGGCGGGAGACCGACACCATGGACACCTTCATGTGCTCCTCGTGGTATTTCCTGCGCTATACCAGCCCGAAAGACGATAAGCATGCTTTCGAGAAGGCTAAGATTAAGAAGTGGCTTCCGGTAGACCTGTACACCGGCGGCGCCGAGCATGCCGTTATGCATCTGCTGTATGCCAGGTTCTTCATCAAAGCCATCCGAGATATCGGTCTTATCGACTTCGATGAGCCGTTTTTGAGGCTGTTCAACCAGGGGACCATAATTTATCAGGGTGATAAGATGAGCAAGTCGAGAGGCAACGTGGTCACGCCGGATATCTACGTTTCCGAAATCGGTGCTGACGCGGTACGTGCCTACCTCATGTTCATCGGGCCGTGGGAAATGGGTGGCGAATGGAGCGACCAGGGGATCGTAGGTATGAGCCGCTGGATGAACCGACTGTGGAACCTGATAACCGCGGGCTACGCGGAGAAAAAGGCTGACCCTGCCGAAGAAAAAGAGCTGAACCGCTTCATTCACAAGGTCATTAAAAAAGTCACCCTGGACATGGAGCATTTCCGCTTCAATACTATGCTAGCGGCGCTAATGGAGTTCACCAACTACCTGGCCAAGGTACAGGACGGCGGTACGGTGGCAGCCTCATTATGGAACGAGGCCATAGCTTATTTGTTAGTTTTGCTGGCGCCGACGGCGCCCCATTTGACCGAAGAGCTGTGGGAGAAGACCGGCCATAAATACAGCATTCATAACCAGCCCTGGCCAAAGTGGAACGAGGAGCTGGCCAAAGAGGAAGAAGTGACTCTGGTCATACAGGTAAACGGCAAGATAAGGGATAAGGTTACCGTTCCGGTATCCATTACCGAGGCCGAAGCCCGGGAACTGGCGCTGAGCAGCGAGCGCGTTAAAACCTACGTCAAAGACAATAATGTAGCCAGAGTTATCTACGTACCCCAACGGCTGATTAACATAGTTATTAAATAACATCGAATTCCAACAATTTCATTTTTTAAAGATTCGGGTAGGGTATATACAAGCGATGGCTACTCCTAAGATCGTTTTCAAGAATGAACAAGAGCTGCAAGAAGCGGTACTTCAGGATAAAGAAAATGGTGTCCCGGATATAGAAATCGGTCAAAAATATGGTGTTACCTTTAATTACATTGAGAAACTTATTACTAAATCAAAGGGAATTGCTGTCAGTTCGTTTAAAGAGTCCAAAAAAATAAAATCGCTATGTCCAATAAATTTCAAAGAAGAAAAAACCACAGTTTGGAGTTTCAGGCAAAGAGGCAATTGGGCTACTCACAGCGGAGAATATAGGGGAAACTGGTCTCCTTATATACCCAGAAATGTAATTATCAAATATTCTAAACCAGGTGAACTAGTCCTAGATTATTTTTGTGGTGGGGGGACGACGGCTGTCGAGGCTAAATTACTTGGTAGAAGATGCGCAGCGATAGATATAAATGACAAGGCTATTGAACTTGCTCGGCAGAATGTCAACTTCAAGATAAATACTAATCAATTGGCGCTTACTGACGGGCGAATTTCAAAGGGTATTTATGAACCTCAACTATTGGTTGGGGATGCGAGAGACTTATCTTCTATAGAAAATGATTGCGTGGATTTAATCTGTGCACATCCTCCATATTCCGATATTATTCAATACACTGATTTCAAACCAGGTGATTTATCATTTTACAGTATGGATAATTTTCTGAATGAAATGTCCAAAGTTGCGAAGGAAAGCTATAGAGTGCTCAAACCAGGTAGACAATGCGCGATTTTAATAGGTGACATGAGAAGAAAGAAGCATGTAGTTCCTTTGGGTTTCGCTCTGATAAATGTTTATTTAAACGCGGGTTTTAAACTTAGAGAGCTTGTGATTAAGCGCCAACACAACTGCAAGACGACAGGATTTTGGTACACCAGTAGTCTAAAGAATAACTTTCTTCTATTAGCACATGAATATTTACCGATTTTTGAAAAGCCTGAGTCGTCAAATCAGTTGAGTGTAGGAGAGAGCTTGGCTGATTACGCTTTGATAATTCCCACATTGGCAAAGCCAGCTCTCAAAAAAAAGTTAGATGAGCTTGAAACAACAACTGTATGGGTCTTGCCGGAAAAGGATTTAGAAGCGCGTTTGAATAAGAATGTAATTGATAGATATTCGAATGGGGCTGGATACTCGACGATAACTTTTGTTTCACATTCTGAGAGTGATGCTTGCCTTACTAAAGACAAGAAGGGGTTGCTCTTTATCAAATCACCATTTCTGGCTAGTAATCCCCCTCGGGCAGAAGTTGAGTGTTATTTGCAGAAGGCAAAAGAAATAGTAATTTATGAATTGCAAAAGGTAACACTAGGGGGATTTATTGTAATCCAAACACAGGATGTAAGGATAAATGGGTATATAGAACCATTGGCTAAACGAATAGTAGATTCTTTGCCACATGATAGTCTCTGGTTGAAAGAGGTTATTATCGTAACAAATGATGCGCTGGTACCTGAGCCTAAGGCTTCGAGAGATTTTTTAAGAATAACTCATCAGTTTTTGCTGGTATATGAAAAAGCAAGGCGATGAGCAAATAAATTTAGCCGTTGCAGTACTTTAAGGTGGAGGTGAGAGATGTCTGATTTTCTCATATTTCTTAAAAAACTGACACAGCTTTGCGGCCTAGAATTTGAAGTTCAGAGGTTTCTAGGACAGGATGAATTTGGATTGGCTGCAAGTATATTAAATGAGATTAATAAATTCCTGTACCAACGTAGAAAAACTTTACCGGTTGAATATATATCGGAATTTCATAAATACTGGCAAGAAAATCACGAAAAGGTATTATCCCCAGTAATAGATCAGAACAGAGAGTGTTCGATAGTAGCCAAAGTGTTAGAAGATATTTATAAAAGCAATACAATTAAAGTCCAATTAGACACACTTGATTTGACCAAAGAAGAAATTGCTAATGTGAGGTTCTTTACAGCTATCCAAGATTTCAATATCGATGTCCATGCGCGAAGCAATCCATTTGAATTTTATAAAAGACATCCTAATTGCTTTAGGCCGGAAAAAGTAGTGAAGAATGCTTTATTAGTGGATGAACTTCTTAATTTCCTCGGGGCGCAGTCGCAGAGAGATAAACGAAAACCATGGATGTTGAATGCTGCAAAACTACTTGTCGAGCAATACCACTCATCAGCTTATGAAATTAACAAGACTCATGACGGAGATGTCGTTAAAATAGTGGATTCGCTGACGGAGGAGGAAAAATATGGCTTTTCTACTAAGAAGTCTCACATGTTCTTAAGAGATATGGCTGATTTAGGTGTATGGAAATACAAAAGAAATGTAGAGAAATTGGACGTTATGAGTGATAAAAATACTATGAGGGTGGCTTTGAGAACAGGGATTCTCCGGTTTCGCATTCCTTTACTTGCGAGTTTTTTAGATGTTTTTTGCTATCAATATTCATTGGTGGACAGATTGAACCGTGAATCATGGAGAAAGGTATGGGAAAAGTGGGGAGAGATCCCAAGAAATCATAGACCCCCAACACCGGCATCAATGGACTACTTGATCTTTAGACTTGGCAAGATAGCTTGCAGACCAAGCAAACGCATTTGTCCGCCAGAAAGAGAGATAGCAGAAAGAAGATTGGAAAGTTTAGTCCCACAGGATAGGTTGATTTTTAGAAGCGACAGATACTGTATCTTTAAAAAAGTTTGCCAGTCAGAAAGAAAAATGTTGAATGCTCCAAATAGCATTTCTATTGAAGGAAGGACCGGATGGAAAAGCGGAAAGACTAACGAGGGTGGCGGAGGAGGTATTTCCTCTTAAGGAAATTTCTGATAGTTCAGTACAGGATTATTGACTTACTTAAGGAACTGCGTGGCATGTCATTAACATTAGTGAAGGTTATATTAATAGTTACAGTGTGCATCCTGGTATTTCCCATCTTTTGGATCACCGTTGCCAAGATAATCCGCAAGCTGGTGCATTTTCCGGCGCCGGCGTTTATAGGGCAGCTCCTCGATAGTGGTTATAGGCGGAAAATACAACCGCCGGAGCAGATGATAGAGCGCAGCGGCATCAAGAAAGGGATGAAGGTCCTGGACCTCGGCTGCGGTAGCGGTGCTTTCACCACCTACGTCGCCCGCGCGGTCGGCCCGGCAGGTATGGTCAATGCCCTCGATATACAGCCCGATATGCTGAAGCAGCTGGAAAACAAGCTATCCCGCCCGGAAAACAAAGATATTCCCAATATCAAGTTAATCCGGGGTAGTGCTTATGAACTACCTTTCGATGATGGGTCGCTCGATTTGGTATACATGGTAACTGTGCTTCAGGAGATACCCGATAGAAATAAAGCTTTGGCCGAGGTTAAGCGAGTATTGAGGCCGGGCGGCTTTCTAGCGGTCGCCGAGCTGTTTCCCGACCCCGACTATCCGTGGAAGTCTACCACCATCAAATTGGGCGAGGCAGCCGGTTTTGTGGTAGACAACATATCGGGGAATTTCTTCAACTATACGGTCCGATTTAAGAAACCATAATATTTGAAGATAATTCCACCCGAGAAAAAACGGGGATCAAGGGGGATTTCCCCCTTGCCACCGGCAAAATCCCTCTCAATCTCCCTTTCGCGAAAGGGAGAGGTGTTTGACAGCATATCGCGTATGACGGGTTGTGAGGTGTGCTAGAATAGTGGGCGGTGGACATTGCAGAGAATATACTAGAAGTACGGAGGCGAATCGAACGGGCATGCGAACGCAGCCGGCGGTCGCCCGAAGAGATAACCCTGGTGGCGATCACCAAGGGGTTTGAGGCTTCCGTAATAAGGACGGCTTTTGACCTGGGCATAATAGATTTCGGCGAGAACCGGGTTCAGGAGGCGGAAGGAAAGATTGCGCAGGTCTCTGATTTAAGACCGACTGTTACCTGGCACATGGTGGGGCACCTGCAGAGCAATAAGGCCAAAGCCGCCCTGGAGATATTTGACATAATCCACAGCGTAGACTCGATAAGGCTTGCCGGTATTTTGAACAGGCTGGCGAAAAAGCAATTGCCCATTTTGCTGGAGGTCAATGTTTCCGGCGAGTCGACGAAGGCGGGTTTTTCGCCGGATGAGGTGGCACCGGCAGTAAAGGAAATGAGGCAGTTGCCTAATTTGAACCTGATGGGCTTGATGACGGTGGCGCCCATGACGGCCGAACCTGAAGAGGTCAGGCCTGTATTCCGTAAATTGCGGGAGATGCGGGACTCACTGGGGCTTAAACATCTATCGATGGGTATGACCGATGATTTTGAGGTGGCGGTGGAAGAAGGATCGACCATGCTCAGAATCGGGCGGGCTATTTTCGGCGAAAGGAGACAGCAATGAAGATAGGTTTTATCGGTGGGGGTAATATGGGTGAGGCCATAATAAAAAGCTTGCTGGCCAAAGGAGTGGCCAGGCCTGATGACATTACAATAAGCGATGTCAGCGAAGCCCGCCGTGACATTTTAAAAAAGAAATATAGGATTAAGAATGTATCCAGCAATAAGGAAGCAGTCAAAGGAGCCGAGGTTGTGGTGCTGGCCATAAAGCCTCAAGAGATGTCCAAAGTCCTTCCCGAATTGAAAGGGCTGTCTGCCAAACAACTGGTGCTGTCGATTATTGCCGGCGCTACTATTGATACCCTGGAAGAAGGGTTGGGACATTCACTTATAGTCCGGTCCATGCCGAATATGCCGGCGCAGGTCGGGGAGGGTATGACCGTGTGGACAGCTACCGCCGAGGTGAACCAGAAACAAAAGGACATGGCTCAGTCCATTCTGGCCGCTATGGGCAAGGAAATATTCGTCAGCAGTGAAAAATACATAGATATGGCCACGGCTTTAAGTGGCAGCGGGCCCGCTTATGTCTTCCTCATCATCGAAGCCCTGGTGGATGCCGGCGTTCACATCGGAATGCCCCGCGACATGGCTGAAAAGCTGGTGATACAGACGGTTCTGGGGTCGACCCGTGCCTTGGAAGTTATGGGCAAGCACCCGGCGGAATTGAAAAACATGGTGACGTCTCCAGGTGGGACCACCAGTGAAGGATTGCTACAACTGGAGACGGGCGGCCTGCGTTCCCTGCTGCTAAAGGCCGTCATAGCTGCATATAACAAGTCGAAAGCCCTGGGAACTAAATAAACCGCTTTTTATTTTGCGGTCTTACGAGTGGAAAGGGCCACGGGGTTAAACCCCGTGGCTACTCAGATGAACAAAATTCGCACTGGATGGCCCCATCGTCCTTCCCATTCGGGAAGGACTCCCCGTGATGACAGTGAGCGTTGTCGGTTCGATCTGGAATGGGACGACCGCGACCTGTTCCCCGATGTGCTTTATCCCGATGTCGATTTTTTATTGCGGCGGACGAACGAAGTTACACTTCAGACTGTCGACGCTCTGCCGGGCGAATTAATACTGGATATCGGATGCGGCCGCGGTATCGATGGCGTGGAGATGGCCCAAAAGGGCGCCACGGTTATCGGTCTTGAGCCGTCGCCGGTGATGTTAGGCTACGCTAAAAGATACCTGTCTGAAAACGGAGCCGGCATGAGTCTGGTACGCGGTATCGGCGAGAATGTCCCATTCAGAACGGGGACTATGGATAAGGTAGCATGCAAAGGAGCCCTGGACCATTTTCCGCAGCCGGATGCGGTCATAAAACAGATGGCCTCGATACTGAAACCGGAAGGCAGGGCTATGATTGCAGTAGCCAATTTCGACAGTCTGGGGTTCAGACTGGCCAGGCTGATATGGCGGCTCAGAAAAACATTCGGTTTCAAAGCGCCTGATATGAGGATGCCATGGGAAGTGCCTGAAGACCATACTTACAGATTCGATTACACGCTTCTCAATAAGTTGACCAAAGAACATCTTGAAGTGGAAAGCGCTTCGGGAGTGTCGCTGCTCTTCGGCTTGCCCTGGTGGGGATTATTCCTGGCCAAGATTCCGAAAAATATGTCGCTTGCCATATTGAATTTTCTTGACAAAATAGCCCGACATTTTCCGCAAATCAGCGACGTTGTGGTAATGAAGTGCAAAGCGAAGGGAAATCGCCGTAATGTAAGCAAAATCCCGGAAATCTAGCTAGATGTGATTTTTCCGGGCGTACAGTACCAGGCTCTTGGAAAAAAATTTATTTAAGAAGTCATCTATAAGCCGAACCGGCTTGCTTTTCCTTTTTATATCCCAGACCAGGAACTTATAATATAAAGCAGGTAGTCGCGCTTTCTCATTTTCCACCCCGAAGAACGACCTGGATATCCAGTAGAATGAATGCAGGGCGTGTTTGTGGCGGGTGGCGTATGGTAGGAGGTCGTGCTGCTTGAGCTTTGCTACAAGTTCGCCGGTTTTGTAAATCCTTATGTGACCTCCGGGCTTGCTATGATACGTTTTGGATAGCTTCCAGATAATGCTTTCCGGTAAATAGGACGGTACGCTGACAGCCAGCGTGCCGTTGTCTTTTAATACCCGCACCAACTCACTGATAGCCTGGTGATCGTCGGGTATGTGTTCCAGGACCTCGGAGCAAATAACTTTATCGAAGGAACCGTCAGCGAAAGGCAGGCTGGTTATATTGCCTCTGGTAAGAAGCCATTTCCCCCTGACCTCTCCTTTTTGTTCCATAAGAAAAAGGGAATAGTGGACCTTTTTCAGATTGTCTTCTTCGATATCGAGGGCGTAAACCAGGCCGGAATTACGTTTACAGGCTTCCCAGGTATGCCTGCCCTCGCCGCAGCCTACGTCCAGAACTCGCTCGCCATCTTTTAGCTCAATGAGGTCAAAATCGATGGTAAGCATTCAAATAAACTCTGGAATGCCGTCGTTCCGGCAGTCAATTTGAGACGCTGCTGGCCGCCTAAGTGGCTTCGGGGGTCTTGCCAGGATTCTGCTTCTTCCACTTTTCCAGAAGCTGCTCTTTTGTTTCCTTATGGTCTGGATCGGGTATGCAACAATCTACGGGGCAAACCTCAGCGCATTTAGAGGATGAAAACCAGCCGACGCATTCGGTGCATTTGTCCGGGTCGATAATGTATATCGATTCCCCTTCTTTGATTGCCTGATTTTTACATTCCGGTTCGCAGGCGCCACAGCTGATACATTCTTCGGTAATTTTGTACGCCATGTTTTAAATTGAACCTCCTAGTTTTTATTAAGGTCGCTTATCACAATCCCATTTACTGAAGCCCGGGATATTGTATACCTTTAACGTCGTGAAAATTCCGGGGCAAACTTCTGCCTCAAGGCTTTGGCCACGTGTTCGGGTACCATTTCTTCGAGGCAGCCTCCCAGCTGGGCAACTTCTTTAAGCAGGCTAGAGCTCAGAAACTGGTATTGCAGGCTTGCCATAAAACAGACCAGCTCCAGGTCCGGCGCCAGCTTCTTGTTCATCATAGCCATTTCGAATTCACGTTCGAAATCAGAGCTCATCCTCAGCCCTCTTACTAAGACCTGCGCCCCTGCGGTCTTGGCAAAATCTACGGTTAGTCCGGAATAGGGTAACACCTTTACATTCTTAAGATGTGACACAGACTTCTCAGCCATCTGCACGCGTTCCTGAGTCGAGAAAAGCAGCCGTTTCTCCGGCCTGTCATAGACACCGACTACCACTTTATCGAATATCGATGAGGCGCGCTTAATAATATCTAGGTGTCCATGAGTGACGGGGTCGAAGCTGCCGGGATAGATAGCTGTGACCAACGTTTAACCTCCTTTTCCGGGGTTGTGTTTTTGATAGATGGATATGCAGGTATCGCCATACTTCTTTTCTTTGACCCTCGGCATTCCGTTATAACTGTCCTGGAGCGGAACGCGGCTGGCGTGGGAAATCACGAGCACCGTTTCCTTATCAACAATTCCCGAACCAGCCAGCTGTTCAGCCACCTGGTTTATAGATGAGTCGGAATAGGGCGGGTCCATAAACACGATATCGTATTTGTCCTTTAGAAACGTCATAGCCTTGGCCGTGCTGCAGCAATAGACGTGAGCTTTGTGTGAAAATCCGACCTTTTTCAAATTCTGTTTAATGATAGCACAATATCGGGGTTCCTGTTCAACAAAATCCATCCAATCAGCGTTGCGGCTGAGAGCTTCAATGCCCAGCGCACCGGTACCGGCATTTAAGTCCAGGCCACGAAACGGCCTCGCGGTCACGGGTGCCAGGATGGAAAAGATAGCTTCCCTGACCCTGTCCGTTGTCGGCCTGATAGGTCCGCTCTTGGGCACGGTCAATTGTTGTCCTCTGGCCAGTCCTCCAGTAATGCGCATTTTATTATGTCAGTTTTATAATTATACAGTGCCTTTCCATGTAGTCAAGCTTTAGTCGTTTTCCAAACGGTATTTTCAGCTTTGCCCTTGTTTGCTGGGGTATGTTATACTGCAGCGGCCTTTCAAGACAGCATTGCTTTTGCCCTAGTGGCCCAATGTTAAAATCGGACTTTGGGACATAGGAAAAGCCGGGTTTTTCAGAGTAAACTAACTAAGCCACAGGAGGCTTGAGCATTTGATAGCTGATTTCGGTTACGTTGGTATACTACTTATCGTAGGTATACTGTTCACCCTGACCACATTGCTGCTGCCGGTTACCTTACGATATTTAAAAATAGTCCCCAGGAAAAGAAGTCCGGCCAAGGAGTCCACTTACGAATGCGGCATGGAAACCATCGGCAAAACGTGGGTACAGTTCAACTTTCGATATTACTTTTTTGCCGTGATGTTCGTGGCGCTGGATGTGTTGACCGTATTTCTCTATCCATGGGCGGTCAATCTTAAGGGGCTGGGCCTGTACGGGCTCGTCGCCGTCGGAATTTTCTTTGTAATTCTCCTGGTAGGTTATGTTTATGCCTGGCTGAAAGGTGCACTGGAATGGAAGTAGAGAAGTATCTGGCTCTGCCAAATGATATCGATATAGCTGAGGGCAAAAGAATCGAGCAGCTGATTGCCGCATCCCAGCGACCGATTCCGGACCCTGACAGCTGGATAGACCAGGAGATTCAGCGCAACGTTCTGGTAACCTCGGTGGACTATATCGTCGATTGGGCACGTTCTAGGTCCCTGTTCCCGCTTATGTTCGGGTTGGCATGTTGTGCTTTCGAAATGATTGGCATGGCGACGTCACGTTTCGATATCGCCCGTTACGGCATGGATATCTTCCGCTGGTCGCCTCGCCAGGCAGACGTGATGATTGTAGCCGGTACGCTGACCTGGAAGATGGCGCCCGCTTTAAGAAAGGTCTATGACCAGATGGCTGAGCCCAAATGGGTCATCGCCATGGGACAGTGCACTATCAGCGGCGGGCCTTTTAGAGAATCTTACAGCGTGGTGCCAGGCATCAATCGAATCGTTCCGGTTGACGTATATGTGCCGGGATGCCCACCGAGGCCTGAAGCGCTGATATACGGTATTACCAGACTGCACCAGAAAATCGTTAAGGGGAGCATAAAGAAACCGTGACCACGGCTTTAGCAGGCGAGCAGGTCGCCAAGAAAATAAATGAAGCCTATCCCAGCGCCGTTGCCGTGGCTGATAAAACGGCGGTCATAGTCAACAGCGATTCTCTTTTTCAGGTTGCCGAATTTCTAAAAAAAGCGCCGGAATTTGATTTTAACTACCTGGGTGACCTGACCGCGGTTGACTATACAGACTATTTTGAGGTTGTCTACCGGTTGGTTTCTCTGGAGCATAACTACAGCCTGGTGTTGAAGACAAGATGCTACGATCGCGAAAATCCGGCGGTACCGTCGGTAACCAAGCTGTGGCGCGCGGCTGATTTCATGGAGCGCGAGGCTTATGACCTGATGGGCATTATCTTCATGGGGCATCCCAATTTGAAGCGCCTGTTGTTGTGGGAAGGCTTTGAAGGATACCCGCTGCGAAGGGATTATCTATAAATGGCATTACAAACCGAGCCGTTCATTCTTAACGTGGGGCCGCAGCACCCTTCGACCCACGGCGTCTTCCGTATGAAGGTGACTCTGGACGGCGAAGTGGTCGTGGATGTGGAGCCGGTAATCGGTTACCTCCATCGCGGAATAGAGAAGATGGGGGAAAATCGTACCTATACTCAGATAATCCCCTTAACCGACAGGCTCGATTACCTGGCGTCGCTGACGAACAACCTGGCCTACGTACTGGCGGTAGAAAAGCTGGCCGGAATCAAAATCCCGGAGAGAGCTGAATACCTCCGCATAATTATGGCCGAATCGATGCGGATTTCCAGCCATCTTATGGCGGTCGGCTTCTTCCTTAACGACCTGGGCGCCATGATGACGCCGGTGCTGTACATGTGGCGCGAGAGGGAAAAGCTTTTGGACCTGTTCGAGATGGTATGCGGCCAGCGACTGACCTACAACTATATGAGGATCGGCGGCGTGAGCCACGATATACCCGAGGAGTTCCTGCCGGCCATGAAGAAGTTTGTGACAGAAATGCCCGGATTTCTCGACGAGTACGACCAGCTCATAGCCAGCAATGAGATCGTGCTGGTAAGAACTAAGGGTGTGGGTGTACTGCCCAAGGAAACCGCCATAGATATCGGCGCCAGCGGACCGGTGCTCCGGGCCAGCGGGGTTAAGTGGGATACACGCAAGGCCGATCCCTATTCCATATACGACCGGTTTGATTTCGACATACCTATAGGGGCAGCAGGGGATAACTACGACCGATACTGGGTGAGGATGCAGGAGATGAGGCAGAGCCTTCGCATTTTGGAACAGGCCATGGCTCAGTTACCAAAAGGCGAAGTTATTGCCGACGTTCCCCAGTTGCTTCGTCCGCCGGTTGGTGAAGCTTACGGGCATATAGAAGCGCCCAAGGGAGAGCTTGGCTTTTACCTGGTTAGCGATAACTCTATCGCGCCTTATAGATTTCATATACATCCACCGACGCTTATTAACCTGACGGCTTTGAAAGATATGGTGGTCGGCTGGAAGATAGCCGACCTGATAGTTACTTTCGGCAGCATAGATGTCGTGCTGGGAGAGATAGACCGATAATGACTCTGCTGCAAAACTTTAGATTGTTTCTGGATGGCATGAACTGGCCTGATTGGGCGGCTTATCTGGTGGCCGGCCTGGTAGGTATAATCGTCGTCCTGGCTTTCGTTCTCGTCCTGGTTATCGTCTTCATCTGGTTCGAGCGTCGGTTGCTGGGCAGATTTCAGATACGCTTGGGTCCGAATCGCCTCGGCCCTGAGGGAATATTTCAGCCGCTGGCTACTGCGGCCAAAATATTGATGAAAGAAGACATCGTGCCGGCCAAGGCCGACAAAATTATTCACTGGCTGGCTCCGGTCATTGTCTTTGTGCCCGTGTTGTTGATTTTCGCGGTGGTGCCTATAAGTCAGGGCGCCATCCTGTCAGACTTGAACGTGGGCATTGTTTATGTGGTAGCGGTGAGCGCCGTGTCCGCTATCGGTATCTATTCCGCGGGCTGGGCTTCAAATAACAAGTATGCCTTAATTGCGGCTTTTAGAACTGTGGCCCAGATGGTGAGCTATGAATTCCCCTTAGTGCTGGCCATTATTGGAGTGGTATTAATGGCCGGATCACTATCAATGACAGAAATCGTCGAATCGCAGACCATACCGTATATCATTTTGCAGCCGCTGGGTTTTGTCATATTTTTCCTGTGTACGATTGCCGAGATGAATCGTAGCCCGTTCGACCTGCTGGAAGCAGACTCCGAAATTGTGGCTGGTTACCATATCGAGTACTCGGGCATGAAATTCGCCATGTTCTATCTCGGGGAATACGGCCATGCGCTGGCCTATGCCTGTATAGTTACTACGCTATTTCTATCCGGCTGGAAAGGCCCGTTTCTGCCCCCAATTCTGTGGTTTATCATCAAGGTCTTCCTGGTGTTCGGAACTATTGTCTGGATGCGTGCCACGTTGCCCAGGCTGCGCGTAGACCAGTTAATGGGTTTTGCCTGGAAAGGCCTGCTGCCAATGGCCATAATTAACCTGTTTATTGTGGCCGCTGAAGTGCTGTGGCTGCCGGAAATCAATCTCTGGATACTGGTGGTGGTAAATATTGCTGCCGCCGGCATCCTGGTCTTGTTGTGGTCGAGACTGTTTACCTTGGGAGGCGGTCGCGTTGAAGTTTGAGCGATACGGAATCGGCATTGCCAAGGGAATGGCTTTAACCTTCAAGCACCTGTTCAGGCCGCCGATTACGGTGCAATACCCTGAACAGAAGCTGTCTGTGTCCCGTCGAATCAGGGGTAACGAGCTGGTCTGGTATCTGGACAGGTGCACCGGCTGTGCCACCTGCGCCAGGGCTTGTCCACAGGGCAATATAGAGATTGTGACACATGTAGGCTCGGAGAATAATTACGTGGTGGATAAATTCGAGGTTGACTGCGGCCGCTGTATGTTCTGCGGCCTTTGCGTCGAGGCCTGCCCGTACAACGCTCTGGCCATGGGAAGAGGCTACGAACGTTCCCAGTACCGGCGCAGCGACGTGATTTTGAGCAAAGAACAGCTTCAACTATCCGATGTAAGGCAGCCCAGCGGCTATGCGCGCCCGTTGATTGAAGCCGGATTGCCCAAGCAAAACCTGCTGGTCAACTGGAATTTGAAGGAAGGCGGGCAAAAACTAAACTGGCTGGGTTTGAGCAAAAAGAGAGGGCGCGGTGTCTGATATAGTTTTCTGGCTGCTGGCGATTGTCTCCGTAGGCGCCGCGCTGGCCGTCGTCATTCTTCGGGACGTTTTCAGAGCAGCCCTGTCTCTGGTGTTTCTGTTTCTAACCATCGCTGTCTTGTACATAACTCTCTACGCCGATTTCCTGGCGGTGGTCCAGATACTTATTTATGTCGGAGCCGTCTCAATACTGATAATCGTGGCGGTGATGCTGACGCGCGACGTGTGGCATGGCAATCCACCGGGCAAATTACGCATACCGGCCCTGGTGGTAAGCGTGCTGCTTCTGGGAACGATGATATTTACAGTGGTCAGCACTAAATGGCCGACCAGCACCGAACCGCCAATGCAGCCCACTACCGTAGCTATTGGCAACAGCCTGTTCAGCCAGGGTGGCTATATTTTGCCGGTGGAAATCAGTGCCGTGCTGCTTCTGGCAGCAATTCTCGGCGCCATCGTGCTGATGAGGGAGAAATAGGAATGACTGTCGGGCTCGCGCATTATCTGGTTCTATCGGCGGTGCTCTTCTGCATCGGTCTTTATGGTGTGCTGGCCAGACGCAATGCGGTGGTCATTTTGATGTGCATCGAAATTATGCTTAACGCAGTCAATATCGCCCTGGTGGCTTTCTCCCGATATATCGTACCCATGTTCCTTACGGGACAGATATTCGCTATCTTTGTCATAGTCGTGGCCGCGGCTGAGGCAGCGGTCGGTATTGCAATCATAATTACCATCCATCGCCGGCGTGAGTCCGTCGACGTCGATAAATTCGATTTAATGAAGTGGTAAAACATGTGGAGCCAGATAAAAAGTGCGCCTAACTTGATAATAGCCGAGATGTGGAAGGAATACTTCGAAGGCGAAGGCATACCCACGCGCATACTGCCTGACCCTGACAAGAAACCTGACACCGGGGAAAGGGCGACCTACAAAATATATGTATCCAAAGAGAAAATACATGTGGCCCAGGAGGTCTTGAGGAAGCTGTAATGCCTTACCAGATTCCCTGGCTGATACTTCTGCTGCCGTTTTTATCGTTTCTAATCATTTCTTTTATTCTTCGTCCTTTCTTTAATAACCGGCCCAGACTGGGCGGCTACGTAACCATCGGCGCCATCGGCGGGTCATTCTTGCTTTCGCTGTGGGTGCTGCTGGAAGTGCTGGCCACTCCCGGCCATCACCTGCAGATACCGGACATTCAGTGGGTGGTTGTCGGTAACCTGAGTATCCACGTAGGGCTGCTTATCGATTCTTTATCGGCCACGATGCTGGTAGTCGTCAGCCTTGTCAGCTTGATGGTTCAGATATATTCCCAGGGTTATATGCACGGAGACCCGGGTTACCATCGCTATTTTGCTTTTATGTCCCTGTTTACCTTCTGCATGTTAGGCTTGGTTTCCGCTAACAACCTGGTATTTATGTTCCTCTTCTGGGAGGGCGTGGGACTGGGTTCTTATTTGCTAATCGGATTCTGGTTTCACCGACCGGCGGCGGCCAATGCGGCCAAGAAAGCATTCATCGTCACCCGCTTCGGTGATTTCGGTTTCCTGGCGGCAATTCTGTTGCTTTTCTACAATACCGGCACGTTCGATATCGGACAATTGCAGGCCCTGGCAATCTCCGGAGCCCTTGCCGGCACGGTCCTGACTTGGGCGGCTATCGGTATTTTCTCCGGCGCAATCGGTAAATCGGCGCAGTTCCCGCTGCATGTCTGGCTGCCCGATGCCATGGAAGGCCCGACACCAGTCAGCGCCCTGATACATGCCGCTACCATGGTGGCCGCCGGCGTCTTCCTGGTGGCCAGGACATTCCCGCTGTTCGAGCATTCAGCAGTGGCATTAACGACGGTGGCTATTATCGGCGGTTTTACAGCCATTTTCGCGGCGAGCATGGGCCTGGTAATGACCGATATCAAGCGCGTACTGGCTTATTCCACTATCAGCCAGCTGGGTTATATGATGCTGGGACTTGGAGTCGGCAGCGTCGCTATCGGTATCATTCACTTATTCAACCATGCTTTCTTTAAGGCATTGCTATTCCTCGGGGCTGGCAGTGTAAATCACAGCACCGGCACCTTCGATATGCGCGAGATGGGAGGCCTGCGCAAGGCAATGCCCTGGACATTTGCCACATTTCTTATAGCTGCCATTAGCCTGTCCGGCATCTGGCCGCTAGCGGGATTCTGGAGCAAAGACGAGATACTGGCCTATGCGCTGGCGAACAACCCGATATTGTTCTCACTCGCAATTATAACCGTATTTATGACAGCTTTTTACATGTTTCGCGCTATTTTCCTCACTTTTGGCGGTGAATACCGCGGCGGCGCGGCATCAAGCCACAGCGGTCACGGTCATAAACTGCACGAATCGCCGAAAGTTATGATCATTCCGATGGTGATTCTGGCGTTCCTGTCGATTGTATCAGGCTGGCTAAATGTCAACGGCGCGTTCGAGAAATTCTTAGGACATGCAGTCGCCGAAGAAGCTCCACCCTTTATACAGAGTTTCTTCGGTGTTCTGTCTAATCCGCTGCCTTTGGCATCACTAATCGTGGCCTTACTGGGTATTTTCCTGGCGTATGCTATGTACAGTGCCAAGTGGATATCGACTGAATCCGTGGGCAAGGTGTTTAAGCCTGTGTATAACCTTCTATTAAATAAATACTGGCTGGATATGCTATATGAAAAAGTTATCGTGGTCCGGGTACTGGTCGATGGTATATTTAAAGGGCTGAGCTTCTTTGACTCGCGGGTGGTCGATGGCGCGGTTAACGGTGTGGCAACCGGCACCATCGAAACCGGCGGAGCCATAAGGAAGGCCGAAACCGGCCAGCTGCAGGCCTATGGTATAGCCATTGCGGTGGGCGTCGTGGCCATTGCCGTGTGCTTTTATTTGTTTGGTTAGGGCCGAGAGTTGAATATGAATCGTAGTGCGTCATTGCGATTAGAGCTGAATGGATTGACGAGTTTGCCACGTCATCCTTCCCATTCGGGAAGGACTCCTCGCAATGACAGGGGAAACCCTGAGGTAATTTGATTTGAGTTTTCCGTATCTGTCGACAATACTTTTCCTGCCGGTAGTCGGGCTGGTGATTATTGCCCTGTGGCCCAGGCCGCAGCATAAGACCATTAAAATCACGGCCCTGATATTCACGCTGGCCTCTTTTATTTTGTCGGTAGCCGTCTTTTACTTTTTCAACCGCACCAGCGGCGCAATCGGGCAGATTCAATTTGAAGAGAAACTGTCCTGGATTCCGGCAATCAATGCTTTCTACCACCTCGGAGTAGACGGCATCAGCCTGCCGCTGGTCATATTGATGACGTTCCTGGGCGTGCTGGCTGTACTGGTATCGTGGCACATCGACCTCAGGCCAAAAGAATACTTCATCTGGCTGTTGCTGCTGGAGACCAGCATACTCGGTGTCTTTATGTCCCTTGACCTGGTCCTTTTCTTCCTCTTCTGGGAACTCGAACTCGTTCCTATGTATTTCCTCATCTCGGTCTGGGGAGGTGGCCGGAAAGAATACTCGGCTATTAAGTATGTTATATACACACTGACCGGCAGCGCCTTGATGCTGGCCGGTATTTTGAGCATTTATTTTACTAGCGGCAGCCTGAATATGTTGGAGCTGACCGGCATGTCGTCGGCCCACGCCGTGATTCCATTGGCGGCCATGTTTTTCCTGCTGTTCACGGGTTTCGCTATTAAGCTGCCGATGTTCCCGCTGCATACCTGGTTGCCTGACGCCCATACCGATGCACCGACGGCAGCCAGCGTGATTCTGGCGGGCGCACTGCTTAAGATGGGCGGTTACGGCATGATTCGATTATGCGTGTCTATCTTCCCTCAGGTAGCCCGCCAGTATGCGCCGATGCTGGTGATACTGGCTGTTGTCAGCGTACTGTATGGTGCTGCAGTAACCTTGAGGCAAAAGGACCTGAAACGGCTGATTGCATACAGCAGTGTCAGCCACATGGGCTACGTACTTCTCGGGATATTTGCCTTGACCCAGATTAGCATAACCGGAGCCGTTCTACAGATGGTAAGCCACGGCATTATCACCGGCCTTTTGTTTGCCATGGTGGGGTTGGTATACGACCGGACCCACGACCGAAACCTGGACAACCTGGGTGGGCTGGCGCGGCAGATGCCGGTTATCGTGGTTGTATTCACCATCGCCGGGTTGGCTTCGCTAGGCCTGCCGGGAACCAGCGGTTTTGCGGCCGAGTTTATAACTTTTGTCGGCAGCTTCTCGAGCCAGGCTGTTGGCCTGATGAAGCTGTGGACCTTGCTGGCTGTGTTCGGTATCGTGCTGACTGCGGGCTACATTCTGTGGATGCTGCAGCGCGTTTTTTACGGTTCTCCGCGCGAGAAATTCAACAAGCTGCCCGACGCTTTTACCGTCGACAAGATTTGTATCTTTATTTTCGTGGGCGCCATTATGCTGGTCGGCATTTATCCGCCGGTATTGACCAATATTATTCAGATGGGAGTTGAGCCCATAACCAGGCTACTAGGTTTTTAGGACGGATTAATTTATGCCATTAAGTGAAATTAGTTATCTGGCTCCAGAGCTAAGCCTGCTGGCTTTCGCTCTGGCAGTTATTTTGCTTGACCTGTTCATCAAACGAAAGGGAGTCCTGGCTGTTATCAGCGTGGCCGGTATAATAGTTGCTGCTGGTTTCACCGTTGCCATGTGGGACGGCCCCGGCGTCGATATTTTCGGCCGGATGCTGGCTATCGATAACTTCGCTCTATTCTTCAAGTTCCTCATGCTGATAGCTGCCGGAATGGTTATACTGGCGTCTCAGGACTATGTGAACAAATTCGAACGCTTCCAGGGCGAATACTACGCACTGGTACTTATCTCGGCCGCAGGCATGATGCTTATGGCAGCGGCAACCGACCTCATTTCTATTTATATTTCCCTGGAATTAACCGGAATCTCCTTATACGTACTCGTCACCTTCCTTAAGGATAAGAAGTCTTCCGAGGCAGGGCTCAAATACTTGCTGCTGGGCGCAGTAGCTTCGGCAGTGCTGCTGTACGGCATGGCCCTGATTTTTGGCTTTACGGGCAGGACCTGCCTGATGTGCATTGCTGACTACGTTAAAACACTGCCCATCGGCCTGTTGAGTAATCCTGCCCTGCTCTTGGCCATGGTTATGGTGGCGGCCGGATTCGGGTTTAAGATTGCCTGCTTCCCGTTCCAGATGTGGGTGCCCGACGTTTACGAAGGCGCGCCCACACCGGTTACCGCCTATCTTTCCGTGGCCAGCAAGGCTGCTGGCTTCGCAGTTATTCTACGCATATTCTTCGTAGCCCTGGGTTCACCGGAGTGGTTGAGCCTTAACTGGGGCATGATGTTCGCTGTTTTGAGCGCCATTACCATGACTGTCGGCAACGTGGTAGCCCTTCTCCAGAACAACATCAAGCGCATGCTCGGGTACTCCAGCATAGCTCAGGCGGGATACCTGATGGTCGGTCTGGCTACGGCGGGCATGGCTTTTGGCAATAACGCACTGGGTCAGAGCGGCCTGATTTTCTTTCTCATGAGCTATGCCGTTACCAACCTGGGCGCCTTCATCGCCGTAATCGCTATCACCAATAAAACCGAGAGCGATGAGATCAGCAAATTCTCGGGCATGGGTAAGCGTACTCCCGTCATAGCGGCGGCTTTAACGCTGTGCCTGATTTCGCTCATCGGCCTGCCGCCAACTGCTGGACTCATCGCCAAGGTCTATATATTCAGCAGTGCCGTGCAGAACGGCCTGCTATGGCTGGTTATCGTAGCTGTCATCAACAGCGCCATTTCTGCCTTCTACTACCTGAGAGTGGTGAAAGTGATGTGGACGGGGGCTCCGGCGTCGGAGGACAAGGTACCGTCGTCCTGGGCGCTGCGAACGGCACTGGCACTGTGCTGCTTCTTTGTGGTGCTGCTGGGCGTGATACCGGCCGGGTTCATCAGCCTGGCGCAATCCGCAGCCAAAATCTTCACAGGCTCCTAGCGCTCGACATTAAGATTCCGCGACGTTAATCCTAATTTGACACTTTCTCGCTACGGATGATAGACTCCATTTATTGTGAAACGCGTTGGCATTTTGTACCATCCGAAGATCGAGAAAGCCAAAACCTTCAGCCGCGACCTTGAAAAATTTCTTAAGACGAAGGGTGTCTCCTTTTGGACCTGCTCGGCCTGGCAGGAGAATGAGGCTAAAGCGCAGATTGCCGGTTCCGATTTGTTATGCAGCATCGGCGGCGACGGCACTATTCTCAGGGCGCTGCGCGCCATCGTGCCCAATAAGGTCCCCGTAGTGGGCATAAACCTGGGTTACCTGGGTTTTATGACCGAGCTTACGGCCGACGAAGCGTTCGATAAGTTGCCACGACTGCTTGGCGGCGAAGGTTGGACAGAAGAACGAGCCATGCTCGAAGCCGAACTGCCGTCGCAGAAAAAGGTTTTCCAGGCCGTAAACGATGTTTTTATCGGCCGGCGAAGTCTGGCCAGGCTGGTACACATCGAGACTCGGGTGGATGGGGAAATTCTGGCTACCCATCGTGCGGATGGCGTCATTGTGTCAACGGCCACAGGAAGCACGGGCTATCTGCTGGCTGCCGGCGGACCTATCCTTTATCCGGAGTCGAAGCAAATCGTTTTTAAGCCGATTTGTCCCCACCTCTCTCTAGATAATGCGGTGGTACTGCCGCCCGAAGCTAAAATCCAAATAAGGGTAACGACGACGCATGAAGCCATGCTCAGCATCGATGCACAGGTGGAAATGCCATTGGACAGCGGCGAGGAGGTTAAAGTTAAGCTGGGCGCGCATGTAGCGCGCTTCTTAAGGCTCCGTCCCAAAGGCTATTTTTATAGCTATCTGGAGTCGAAATTAAAAGGTAAGAAATAATGGAAGTAGAAAAAGCAAAAATAGGTGACGCTCAACGGATACATGAGCTGATTAACGATTATGCCGACAAAGGCGAGATGCTGCCTAGGGCGCTGAGCGAGATATATGAGAACCTGCGCGACTTTTTTGTTATCCGTGACAAGGATAAGAAGCTAATCGGCTGCGTGGCCCTGCATATAAACTGGGCGGATATAGCCGAGATTAAATCTCTGGCGGTCAGCGAGGAGGAGCAGGCCAAAGGCATAGGCCGCCTTCTGGTCCAGGCCTGCCTAGATGAAGCGCGGGAATTGGAGATTCCAACGGTATTTTGTCTCAGCTACAAGCCGGCATTCTTCGAGAAACACAAATTCCACCAAGTAGATAAGATGGAGCTGCCGCGCAAGGTATGGTCGGAATGCTACCGCTGTCCCAAGTTTCCCGACTGCGACGAGGTGGCGCTGATCTACCAGCTCGGACCGGCTAAAAACTGAATTCAAACACGCCCGGTATACACACGTGAAAAAGTCCCAGGCTTCAGGTTCGAAATTCCAGCAAACTTCATAAAATCGCATTGGAACATTTTAGTTACCTGACCTCGGATTTAACATAATCTCGTATTCGCGGAGGAGTTGCTGATGGAAAAGACGTTGTCCACTAAGAGAATTTATGAGGGCCGGGCGGTTAACCTGAGAGTTGATACCGTACGTAAACCTAACGGGAAAGAGACCACCCGTGAAATTGTGGAGCATGCCGATGCTGTGGCTGTCGTAGTGTTGGATTCCAAAGATAGAGCCGTTCTGGTACGCCAGTACCGCAAAGCAGTGGGTAAAACAATGCTGGAAGTTCCAGCCGGAGGCGTTGATCCCGGTGAGGTGCCGATAGCCACGGTCAGGCGGGAACTTCAGGAAGAAATCGGCTATTTGCCCAACAAGATAGACAAGCTGGGAGGGTTCTATTCGGCTCCCGGTTATTGCACTGAATATCTGCACCTGTACCTGGCGACATACCTGATACCTAGCCAGCTTGAAGCCGAGGACACCGATGAAATCGAGGTCGTCCGCGTACCTTTATCCAAGATACCTGAACTGATCGCTTCCGGGGAAATTGCCGACGCCAAGAGTGTTGCGGGACTGCTCAGGGTGATTTCGATGGGTCTGAAGGGCAGCTAGCACATTTACAATGTCATTGCCAGGCAGGTAGTGCAGTGGCAATCTCGATTGGAGAATTACTCGTTTCAGCTTGTCGAAGGGTGAACCTCTCACCATCCTCTATTTTAGTGCCTTTTCCCGCTTGGTTCGACGAGCTCACCACGAACGGGAAAATTAATGCTCAACATCGGCCGGAAAAGTAATGCTCACCACGAGCGGGAAAAGGCTCACCATGAACAGGAAAAAGGGGTGCGCTTAGTTATTACTTCAAATAAAGGATAATAAATAAAAAGTCAAAATGACAAATAAGAAGCAAAGATATTGAGGTTTTTAATCTTTTATTTGAACTTTTAACTTTTGATATTTGATTTTTTGTTTGGAGGTGGATGGGTGCGTCAGGGCTTAATCTGATACTTGGCCTTGCCCTGCTCATATAAATCGCCGCCGTAAATGTCATTAATTACGGTGGCGGGAAAGTTCTCAACTTCCAGTCGGCGTATAGCTTCGGCTCCCAGGTCCTCATAGGCGATTACCTCTGCCTTCTTGATGCTCTTGGAAATAAGGGCACCGGCACCGCCGATGGCCGCAAAATAGACCGCTTTGTATTTCTTGATGGCATCCTTGACCGCCTGTGATCGGTTCCCCTTGCCTATCATCCCCTTGAGGCCGGCAGCCATTAACCTGGGTGCGTAGCTGTCCATCCGACCGCTGGTGGTCGGCCCCGCCGAGCCGATGGCTTGACCTGGCTTGGCCGGAGACGGGCCCATATAGTAAACGGTCTGATTGGCCAGGTCGAAAGGCAGTTTTTCTCCTTTATCGAGCGCTTCCACCAGCCGTTTGTGGGCGGCGTCCCGTGCCGTGTAAATCACCCCGGTGATAAATACCTGGTCGCCGGCTTTTAGTTTACTGATGGTGTCTTCGTCCAGAGGGGTTTTTATATTTATGTTAGCCATGTGATTCCTCCGTTGGCTTAACCCTGCTTTACGGTGAATTCAGGGTAAGGTAGTTTAGGCTTGGTCTGGGTGGGCGGCGGTGCTTTGGCCGCCGGCGCTTTCTTCTTGCCAAGGCCGAGATTGCGAGATACCAGTCGCCTTTTGAGCAGTTGGATGGCCAGGGCCGGGTCAACTCCTTTGGGGCATGACTCGGAACAGGCGCCGGCAAGGTGGCAGTGGTATACACCGTGGTCGGTACCAACCACCGGGAACCTTTGACTTTCTCCGTCGTCGCGGTCGTCGGCGCAGTAACGATAACACTGGGCCAGTGCTTGAGGGCCGTGAAAGAGCCTATCGCTGGCTGAAGTCGGGCAGGCGGAGACGCAGATGCCGCACTTAATACAGTAGGTGAACTGCAGGAAGCTCTCCAGCGCTTCATGCGACTGACAATATTCGGCGGTAGGGTTTTCCATTTCCTCCACGTCATTGCGCAGCAGGTAGGGTTTAACTGACTTATGCACTTCGAAGAAAGGCGTCAAATCGACCACCAGGTCTTTGATGATGGGGAAGTTGGGCAACGGTTTGATGGTGAGCTTCTTAGCGCAAAACTCCTCCACCTGGGTATGGCACGCCAGATGAGGATAGTTGTTGACCAGCATGCCGCAAGAGCCGCATATGGCCATCCGGCAGGAGGTGCGAAAAGCCAGCGTACTCTCCAGGTTCTCTTTGATGTATATGAGGCTGTCCAGAACTGTCATGCCATGAGAACAGGGCACGACGAATTCATCAAAATGTGGCCTGGCGCCATTTTCGGGGTTGTATCTCTGCACCCTGAACGTAATTTGTTCTGTTTTTTTGGTATCCACAGTATCTCCTACCGGTATAGCAGGGCAATCGGCACGTAGCTGGCCCAGATGAAAACCAGTACGCCGACGACCACGATCGTCCAGGTTATGACGCGTTCGGTCCGGGGCGAGGTCGTTAGCTCAAGTACGACGTTGCGCAGGCCGTTAAGGCCGTGATAGAGAAGGACGGCCAGTAAGGCCACGTATAAGCCGGCCCAGATAACCTGCCGCGACCTTTCGATCATGGAATTCCAGGAAGTTGGGTCGCCCAGATCGACTCCGAAAAAGGGCAGTATCTTGTCCAGGTGCTGCATCACCATGTGTATACCCAGCAGCACTGCTATGAGGATGCCGGTAATCAGTTGCCACAACCACAGGTAGGTATAGCGTTTCACTACCAGCCTCCTATGATGAAATCGTAGAAAAATATCACGCATAAAATCACGATTATACCGATAAACGCCATCGTCCACCGCCGCTTCTTGCGTAGCGCATCGCTGAATGGATAAATTGGAGGTACCGGCTTCCCCATCATGAATCCAAGTTCCTGCAAGATAAGACGGAACCCGTTAAGCATATGGTAGGCAAAGGCCACAGCCACCAGGTACTCACCGGCTTTGAATAACGGATTGCTCAGAAAGCTCATGGCGGCGTTCCATACCGCCTCACCCTGGATCCTGAAAAAGGTGGTGGCAGTAAGATGCAATACCAGGAACAGCAGGATTCCCAGGCCGGTCACCCTATGCAGTATGTAGAGATAGCGTTCCAGCTGGTAGTTGCCGGCATAAAACCAGCCGATTATTCCCAGTTGGTTAGGTCGCGGCTGAATTACTTTCATAGCGATATGCCTAGTATTTCCTTTCCACGGGTTTCCACATGCTGATATCGACCGGTATGTAGTCGAGGCGCGGCCCCTTCGGCGTGTAGTGGGCCAGGGTGTGTTTCAACCAGTCCGCGTCGTTGCGGGTGGGAAAGTCCCGCCGTGAGTGAGCTCCGCGTGACTCCTGCCTGGCCAGCGCCCCGGTAACGATAATTTCGGCCAGGTCGAGCAGGTTATCAACTTCCAGGCAGCTCAGCAGGTCTGTATTATAGATATGCCCGCGGTCGACAACCTTCATTTGGGGTAGGCGCCCCTTGATTTCCTGAATCTTGTCGAGTGCCGTTTTGAGGCCGTCCCCGGTGCGGAAAACGCCTACGTTGGAATCCATGGTTTTTTGAAGCTCGCGACGCAGGACATAGGCGCTTTCTTTTCCTTTAGAGCTAAACCTGTTGAAGATCCGGGCTTCTTCGTCCTTTATTTTGGTTTCTTTGGGCAGCGACGGCATGGCCCTCAGTTTGGAAGCATATTTAGCGGCCTCACGCCCGGTTATCTTGCCCCAGACCAGGCATTCGGCCGTGGAGTTGGAGCCGAGTCGGTTGGCGCCGTGCAGCGAGACGCATGCGGCTTCTCCGGCGGCCCAGATACCTTCTATGGTAGTAGCGCCGTCGATATCGGTATGGACGCCGCCCATGAAGTAGTGTGCCGCCGCCCTTACGGGTATAGGCTCCAGAATCGGGTCGATGAAGTTAAATCTCATGGCCACCTCGCGTATCATGGGCAGCCGCTCGTTTATCTTGGCTGCCCCCAGGTGGCGCAGGTCTATGTGCACATAGTCCAGGCCGTCGGGCCCTTTGAATCCCCGGCCTTCCTCAATCTCGGTTATTTCGGAACGCGACACGATGTCGCGGGGAGCTACCTCCATCTTGGAAGGAGCGTATTTCTCCATGAACCTTTCGCCCTTGTTGTTCAGCAGGTAACCGCCCTCACCGCGTGCCGCCTCGGTAATTAATATGCCTGAGGGCACGAGTCCAGTGGGATGGAACTGAACGAATTCCAGGTCTTTTATGGGCAAGCCGGCCCGGTAAGCCATGGCCAGCCCGTCGCCTGTAGCCGTCAACGAGTAGGTGGTGAAACCGAACATGCGGCAGGCGCCTCCGGTGGCGATGATCAGCGACTTGCCCTGGATGAAAAAGAACTCGCCGCCGGCCAGGTCCCAGGCGGTCAGACCGCAGAAAACGTTATCTTGGCACAGTATGGAACTGACGTAGCATTCATCGTATCTGGTTATGTTGCTGTACTTCTGGAGCGTGTCATATAGCGCCTGCATTTCAGCGAAGCCGGTCTTATCGGCGGCGAAAACAGCCCGGTCGTAGGAATGGCCGCCGAACGGCCGAGAGGCAATTCTGCCATCGGGACGACGAGACCAGGGTATACCCCAGTGCTCCAGCAGCAGTATTTCTTTGGGCGCTGCCTCGACGAAGCGTTTCACCACATCCTGGTCGCAGAGAAAATCGGCGCCGCGAACGGTATCCCAGCTGTGTAATTCGAAGCTATCCCCTCCGTCCGGTTCCATGACGGCTGCAGTGCCGCCCTCGGCGCAGACGGAATGGGAACGCATTAGCTGGACCTTGGAGATAATGGCAACGTTCAGTTCCGGGTTTTTGGCAGCTTCGATAGCGGCCCGTAATCCGGCAAGCCCTGAACCCAGCACTATGACATCGTGTTTGTTACCCGTCACAATACGGACTCCTTGTGACGGTCACACCAGCACTGAATATTGACGGCCACCGGCATACTGGCGATGTGTGCTGGAAAGACTTCAGCATGGACGGCGAGCGCCGTGGTTCGGCCGCCGTAGCCCATGGGGCCGATACCGAGATTATTTACACGCTTAAGTATTTCCTTCTCCAGTTCGGCGACTTCAGGGTCGGGGTTCGGCTCGCCGACCTTTCGCAGCAGCGCCTTCTTGGCCAGGGCCATGGTTTTATCGGTGGTGCCGCCGATACCTAGGCCGATAACGATAGGCGGGCAGGGGTTGCTGCCCGATTCTTCGACCAGGTTAACCACGAAATCTATGATTCCCTGTCTTCCCCTGGCCGGTGTCATTACCGTTAGGCGGGAGCAGTTCTCCGAGCCGCCGCCTTTAGGCAACACACTAATTTTAAGTTTATCGCCTGGTACGATATCGACGTGGATAATGGCCGGCGTGTTGTCCTTTGTATTGACGCGGGCGGAAAACGGCTGTCTGACCATTGACTTGCGCAGATAGCCCTTCTCGTATCCCTGCCTCACCCCTTCGTTTATGCAGTCGTTGAGGTTGCCGCCCTTGATATGGACTTCCTGTCCTAGCTCCAGCATTACCACCGGGGCGCCCGTGTCCTGGCACAGGGGAATCTGGTCATGTTTGGAGACCTCCGTGTTCTCGATGATTTTGTCCAGGACGTCTTTAGCTACCGGCGACTCTTCCGTATCCCTGGCCTTATTAATAGCAGCCAGAACATCCTCGGGAAGGTAAAGGCAGCTTTCCTGGAAGAGGTTTGATATGGTTTCGGTAATATGCTTGCAGTCGATGTCCCGCATCTGATGATTACTCCAGTTTCATTACTTTTAACAGCTCCCGAACCGCTTCCGCCGATTTCTTGAGCGCGGCGTTTTCCTCAGGGGTCAGTTTGAGCTCGATTACCTGCTCCATGCCGTCTTTCCCGATCTTGGCGGGTACACCGACGACGACGCCTTTGATGCCGTATTCACCTTCGAGTTTAACGGCACAGGGCAGTATTCTCTTTTTATCTAGCAATATGGACTTAATCATCTGCGCGGTGGCTGCTGCCGGTGCATAGAAGGCGCTTCCGGTCTTCAGCAGGGCCACGATTTCGCCGCCGCCTTTTACCGTTCGCTCTACGATTTTATCCAGGGTCTCCTTTGGCAACAGTTCGGTGACCGGTATGCCGCCCACGGTGGTCAGCCGGGGAATGGCGACCATGGTATCACCGTGCCCGCCCAGAATGCAGGCGTGAACGTCTGCTACCGATACGTTTAGTTCCTGGGCTATAAAGGTTCTGAATCTGGCGCTGTCCAAAATGCCTGACTGACCGATGACACGTTTTCGGGGAAATTTGCTGACGTGGAGGGCCAGCTGGGTCATGGCGTCCAGCGGATTGGCTACCATTAGCAGTATGCTCTTGGGAGAGTATTTAACCACCTGTTCGGTGACTGATTTCACGATATTCATATTTGTCAGCACCAGGTCGTCGCGGCTCATACCCGGCTTCCTGGGTACACCGGAGGTAATGGCTACAATGTCGGAGTTGGCTGTGTCTTCAAAAGAGTTGGTGCCGATAACTCTGGCATCCGAGCCTATAATCGGGCCTGTTTGCAGCATGTCCAGACCTTTACCCTGAGGCAAGCCCTCTACTATGTCTACCAGCACTACGTCAGCATATCCCTTTTCCGCAACGCGCTGGGCCAGAGTGGCTCCAACGTTTCCAGCCCCTATAACACTAACCTTGCTCTTCATTTCAACCTCCTTATCCTTTCAGTTCTTCAATCACAACATCGGCAACCTGAGAAGTTGTTGCCGGTGATTTGTTGCGGTCGGTTATTAAATCGTAGGTCACGGTTTTGCCGTGGGCGATGACGTCAGATATGGCTTTTTCCAGGGTGTTAGCGGCCTTGGTTTCGCCGAGGTGGCGCAGCATCATTGTTGCAGATAGCATCATGGCCATAGGATTGACTTTGTTCAGGCCGGTGTATTTTGGAGCACTACCGTGCGTAGGCTCAAAAACCGCTATATTATCCCCTAAATTGGCTCCTGGCGCAAGCCCCAATCCGCCTATCAGGCCGGCACAAAGGTCGGATACGATATCACCGTACAGGTTCGGCAGCACGATGACATCGAACTGTGCCGGATTTCGTACCAACCGCATGCACATCGCATCGATAACCACGTCGTCGAACAAAATCTCCGGATATTCCTTCGCCACTTGGCGGGCGGCGGACAGGAAGATGCCGTCGGAGAACTTCATGATGTTCGCCTTGTGGCCTGCTGTGACCTTTTTTCTTTTATTGGCACTGGCGTATTCGAAGGCAAATTTAACGATACGACGCGAAGCCGTTTCCGAGATAACCTTTACGCTATAGCCGGTATCTTTCTTCACAGCGCGCTTTGTCGATTCCAGTATCAGCTCTGCCAGCTTATCGGCTTCTTTGGTGTCGCGGGCGAACTCGATGCCGCTGTACAGGTCTTCGGTGTTCTCGCGGACGATGACGATATCCACGTCCTTGAATGGCGTGGGAGCGCCCGGATAGGCCTTGCACGGGCGGAGGCAGGCGTAGAGGTCAAGGCTCTGCCGTAGCGCCACGTTCACACTGCGGAAGCCGGTACCTATGGGCGTGGTCACCGGGCCTTTCAAAGCCACCCTGTTCTTCTTAATTGATTCGAGTACCTTCTCAGGTAACGGTGTGCCGAATTTGTCCTGCGCTGCCTGTCCGACTATGCCGATTTCCCAGTCGAACTTGACGCCGGTGGCTTCCAGCACACGTTTGGTGGCTTCGGTAATTTCCGGTCCGATACCGTCGCCGGGGATAAGAGTTACTTTATGCATGATCTGCTTAACTCACACCGTCATCGCGAGGGGCGCAGCCCCGTGGCGATCTCAGCATTTAGTGAACGCTGGCTATCAGACAGAGATTGCCACGTTGTCCTTCATTCGGAAGGACTCCTCGCAATGACAGACTCCTTTTACACATGGGTACCGCGGAGCATCCGCTCCGCGGGCTGTATCCGGTAAACCTTGTTTTATCTGGCATCCCGGGTTACCTTATTGTGGCTGGAGCAGATGCTCCAGCCTACCCTCGCGATATTTACAGTTCGAAGTCGCCGTGCTTGGTGATATACGGGATAAGGCCGCCTTCGCTCAAAATATCCACCATAACCTCGGGCATTTTGCCCGAGGTAAGCTTACTATTTTTGGTTACGTTCGTGATAACGCTGTCGGTCAGGTTCACTTCTAACTCATCTCCGGCGTCTATCTTGTCGGTATCGCAGATAAGCACCGGCAGCCCCTGATTGATTGCGTTGCGGAAAAAGATGCGGGCCACCGACTTCGCCAGGACAGCGCTGACGCCGGCCATCTTGATAACCAGCGCCGCGTGTTCCCGGCTGGAGCCAAGGCCAAAGTTCTTGCCGGCCACGATGAAGTCGCCGGATTTCACGTTGTTAACAAACGCAGGGTCAGCATCCTCCATGACGTGTTTTGCCAGCTCCGGCAGGTTGCTCCTCAGTTCAGCGTATTTGCCGGGAATTATCTGGTCGGTGGAGATATTATCGCCGAACTTGAAGGCCTTGCCTCTCAGTACTGCTTCCGGCATCAGGCCACCTCTCTCGGGTCCGTTATTTCGCCGGTTATGGCAGAGGCAGCAGCCGTGGCAGGGCTGGCCAGGTAAATCGAAGCTTCAGGATTTCCCATCCGGCCTTTGAAGTTGCGGTTGGCTGTGGACAGGCAGGTCTCATTATCGCCGAGAATGCCCTGGTGCACACCCAGGCAGGCGGCGCAGCCGGGCGGCAGTATCACGGCACCGGCGTTTACCAGCATCTGGATGTAGCCTGCTCGCATGGCTTTGCTAAGTACCTGCTGCGACGCCGGGGCTACGATCAGCCTGACCTGTGGATTTCGTTTCTTGCCTCTGAGTATGGATGCGGCTTCAGCCAGGTCCTCAAGACGGCCGTTAGTACAGGTGCCGATGAATACCTGGTCGATTTTGGTGCCGGACAGCAGCTTCACCGTGGACACGTTGTTTACGGCATGCGGCATGGCTACCATTGGCTCCAATTCGGAAGCATCGAGTAGGATACTCCGCTCGTATTCGGCATCTTTGTCGGGCTGCAGGGGCTTATATTTATCAGCCCTTTTATGAAGAGCCAGGTATTTCCGGGTCATGTTATCGCCGGGGAAAATGCCGACCTTGGCGCCAGCCTCCACCGCCATATTGGCCACAGTCAGTCGTTGCGGCACCGGCATGCTGTCGACGGCATCGCCATCGAACTCGAGCGCCTTGTAGGTGGCCCCGTCGGAGCCCAGCACACCGATCAGGTGAAGCACCAGGTCCTTGGCGCCGACCCATTTCTTGAACCTGCCTGAAATCGTGATTTTGAAAGACTCCGGCACTCGAAACCAGGTCTTGCCCAGCGCCATAGCTACGGCGATATCGCTGGAGCCCATACCGGTGGCGAAGGCTCCGAGGCCGCCGGCGGTGACGGTGTGGGAATCGGCACCGACGATGACCTCACCGGGAGCAGCAAACTTTTCGGCTACAAGCTGGTGGCAGATGCCGCTGCCCCCTTCAAAAATCTGGCAGCCCGTCTCCTCGGCGAACCTCCGAAGAAACAGCTGGTCGTTGGAAAGCTGTCGACTTGGGCTGGGTACGGCGTGGTCGATAAAAACAGCGGTCTGCTGCGGATTAGCTAGCCCGCCGTGTTTTACTTCTTTGAACTGGCGTACGGTCAGCGGGCCGGTGGTGTCCTGAACAAAGGCCAGGTCTACACCGGCAATTACGATGTCGCCGGCCCTGGCATCGGTACCTGATTTGTCACTTAGTATCTTCTCACTAAGTGTTTTCCCCATTACTTCTAACCGATTATGGCGAGAACAGCGCCGCCGCTGACTTTATCGCCGGGTTTAAAGTTTATCGACTTGACCTTACCGGCGATTGGAGACACTATCTCGTTTTCCATCTTCATGGCTTCGAGCAGAACGATGCCGGTGTCGGCCTTGACCTGGTCGCCTTCTTTCACCAGATAGCGGACGATGGTGCCCGGTATCGGCGCCAGTACCGCGGTCTCCCCGGCGCCTGCCGTCGGCTTGGGTGGAGCCTCTTTTTTCTCGACTCGCGGTGGTGGTGGAGGGGGAGGAACTTCTACCCTCGGCGCTACCGGAGGAGGTGGTGGCGGTGCTGCCGCAGGTGGTGGTGCGTGAACCGGAGGCGGTGCAAAGACAACCGGACCGCCTTCAGGCTCTACTTCGACTTTATAATATTCATCGCCGACAAAAACGTTGAAAGTCCTGGTGGCCGGCCCCTTGGGCGGCGGCTGGATCTCGGCCTTCTCTGTAAGCTTGCCGGCCCTGGCCTTGGCAATGAGCTCGTCTTCTCTCTTCACGTCTTCCAGCGTCTTGGGTCTGGTTTCGGGAGGAGGCGTTTCCAGCCCGTATTTCCACTTGAGAAACCTCATGCCGGTCTGCGGATATAGCGCGTAAGTTAGCACGTCGCCGATGTCTTGGGCGATACCTTTGGTAGCCGCCTTTGCCTTCTCCAGTTCCGGTTCCAGCACGTCCGCCGGCCTTGAGGTGATTGGCGTTTCGCCGCGCTCGTAACTTTTGAGCACTATCTTCTGTATCTCGGGGTCGACGGGCGCCGGCGGCTTGCCGTACAGCCCGTAGACGTAGTCCTTGACCTCTTTGGATATCATCTTATACCTGCCGAAGAGCACGTTCTGCACCGCCTGCACCCCCACAATCTGGCTGGTGGGAGTTACCAGGGGCGGATAGCCCAGCTCTTTCCTGGTACGCGGCAGCTCGGCATAGACTTCCTGCAGCCGGTCAAGCGCATTGGCCTCTCTCAACTGCGCCACCATGTTGCTGAACATGCCGCCCGGTATCTGATGCCACAGCACACCGGTGTCTATGACCGATATCTTGGTGGTGTCCATGAAGTCGCGATATTTAGGAGCGATGGATTCGAAGTACTCGTCGAGCTTGAGTAGTTGCTGTAAATCTAGCCCGGTATCCCTGGGCCCGCCGTGCAGCGCCGCCACGACCGGCTCCACTGCCGGATGAGACGTTCGTAGCGCAAAGGGCGCCAGGCAGGTATCGATGAAATCGATACCTGCTTCGATGGCTTTCTCGTGGCTCAGGTAAGCCATGCCGCTGGTGAAGTGACTGTGCAGGTTTACGGGTATTTTCAATGCCGCCTTCAACGCCTTAATCAACTCGAAGGCATCGTCAGGCGAGATAAGCCCGGCCATATCCTTGATGCACAGGCTGTCGGCGCCCATATCCTGAATGACCAGCGCCTTATTTACAAAATAATCGATGTTATAAACAGGGCCGCCCAGCTTGGGCTCGGTAAGCGAGTAGGATAGGGCGCCCTGGATATGCTTCTTTTTATCTTTAATGGCCTTGAAGGCTGTAATGAAGTTCCGCTCATCGTTAACGGCATCGAATACGCGGAAGACGTCGATGCCGCAGTCGGCGGCGTGGTGGACAAAAGCGGTTACCACGTCATCGGCGTAGTTTCGATATCCCACCAGGTTCTGGCCGCGGAGCAGCATTTGCAATTTGGTATCCGGTACCAGCATTTTCAGAATGCGGATTCTGTCCCACGGGTCCTCGTTAAGGAACCGGGTCATGACGTCGAAGGTGGCGCCTCCCCAGACTTCCATAGACCAGAAACCGGCCTTGTTCATTTCGGGGGCAATTGGTTCCATATCGGCAGTGCGCATCCTGGTGGCAAAAAGAGATTGATGCCCGTCTCTCAGGGTCAGGTCGGTTATCTTCAACGGGTTCTTGCCGTTTCCTTTTGTTGGGCTCATGCTCGTCACTCCTCTCGATAAGTGCCGGTCGGGCAGGCTATTTACGCCGCCTGACATGCCAGTGAATCCTGGTCCTTACGGCTTCGTGGCGGCCGAAAGCGCGCCACGAGCTTGGCGCCGGAACAGCTATGGCCCTGACACGAGACACACTGACCGGTTGCTCCTGTTCCATATACGCGTTTACCGCCGCTACAATGGCGGCTACGACCGATCCTTTCATATCTTTACAACGGAATATTGCCGTGCTTCTTGGGCGGATTGGTGTCCGACTTATGCTGGAGCATTTCCAGCGCTTTAATTATCTTTGGCCGCGTGCTCCGCGGGTCTATAACGTCATCGATATAACCCCTGCTGGCAGCGATATACGGATTGGCGAACTTCTCCCTGTATTCGGCAATCAGCTTCTGCCTGGTTTCCTCCGGCTTGGCCGACTTATCGATGTCGTTTTTAAAGACGATATTGACCGCGCCGTCCGGCCCCATAACCGCGATTTCGGCCGTGGGCCAGGCGTAGTTTATATCGCCGCGCAGGTTCTTGCTGCTCATGACTATGTAAGCGCCGCCGTAGGCCTTCCGGGTGATAACGGAGACCTTGGGCACGGTGGCTTCGGCGTAGGCGTAGAGGAACTTGGCACCGTGCCTGATGATGCCGCGGTACTCCTGCTCGCTGCCCGGCATATAACCCGGGACATCGACCAGCGTCACCAGCGGTATATTGAAACAATCGCAGAACCTGACGAACCTGGCACCCTTATCGGCGGCGTCAACGTCGATTACGCCGGCGAACGTTAGCGGCTGCTGGGCGACGATACCCACGGTGTGGCCGGCCATCCTGGCGAAGCCGACGATGAGGTTTTTAGCGAAGTTTTCATGCACCTCCATGAAATCGCCGGAGTCTATTATCTTAAGCACGACCTTTTTCATGTCGTACGTCTTGTTCGGGTCGTCGGGTATAAGCTGGAGCAGCTCTTCGTCAGCACGTTCCGGGTCGTCGCCTGTGTCCATGAACGGCGGGTCGTCCAGATTGTTCTCCGGTATGAAGCTGAGCAGCCGGCGCACGTCGGCCAGACAATGCTTATCGCTATCGGCCACGAAGTGGCAGTTGCCGCTTTTGGTGGCGTGGGTCATGGCGCCGCCCAGGTCTTCCAGGCTTATCTTTTCACCGGTGACGGCCTCGATTACGGCCGGGCCGGTTATGTACATCTGGCCAGTCTTCTTGACCATGAAGATGAAGTCGGTAATGGCCGGCGAATATACTGCGCCGCCGGCGCAGGGGCCCATGACCACTGAAATCTGGGGTATGACGCCGGAATAAAGCGTATTGAGCGTGAAGATGTCGGCATAGCCGACCAGGCTATCGACGCCCTCCTGTATGCGGGCGCCGCCGGAATCGAGCAGGCCAATAACCGGCGCCCCGTTTTTAGCCGCCAGGTCCATGACCTTGCATATTTTTTCCGAGGCCACTTTTGACAGCGAGCCGCCGAAAACGGTGAAGTCCTGGGAAAAGACGAAAGCCTTTCGGCCGTTGATTTTGCCGTAACCGGTGACCACGGCATCGCCTAGAACGCGGCTCTCATCGACGCCGAAATCGGTACAGCGGTGCAGCGTAAACGGGTCGAGCTCTTCGAATGTGCCCGGGTCGAACAGAAGATTGATGCGTTCTCTGGCGGTCAGCTTGCCCTTCTTATGCTGGTCTTCGGTGCGCTTGGCGCCGCCGCCGGCCTTAGACTGTTCTCTGAGCTTGTTTAGTTCGGTGATTTTTTGCTCAATTCCCATCTGCCTGCCTTTCCATCAAGCCGGTCCTGGGGATTCACTTGATACGATTGGTCGCAGATTGCATTGTAGCATATTTCATCGAACGTTGAATAGCGGTCCTGAAGCAGCGGTTTTTCATCTCCCCCTTAGAAAAAGGGGGATTAAGGGGGATTTAAAATCCCTCTCAATCTCCCTTTACAAAAAGGAGAAGTCTCATCCTTCGACAGGCTCAGGATGAGCGGGGGAATGTGATGATACCCCTGCCTCCGACTCCCTCTAGGGTGGGCGAATTTTCTTTTATTACCTCTCCCTTGACGGGAGAGGTAAGGTGAGGGTGGAACCTATATCATGGTAGAATAATTATCTATGGCGGGCAGAATCAACAAATCTTCCCTTTCAGCCTGGCGCAGGGCAAGGGGCGGCCCTATGAGTGTCACCCGCTGCGGCAAAACCACGCTTCGCTGGGGCGAGCGTACCTATGTTATGGGTATCATAAACGTCTCGCCGGACTCCTTCTCCGGTGATGGCCTGTCCACGATAGATGCCGCCGTGGCCCAGGCGCACCGCTTCGTGACCGAAGGCGCCGATGTTCTCGACGTCGGCGGCGAATCTACCCGCCCCAAATCGGAGCCGATATCAACCGACGAGGAGTTGCGCCGGATTATACCGGTGCTGGAACAGCTTAAAGGTAAAGTCGAAGTGCCGTTGAGCGTCGATACCTACAAATATGAAGTGGCCAAACAGGCGCTGGACGCCGGCGCCGCCATGCTGAATGACATCTGGGGCCTGAAGCAGGAGCCCCGGCTGGCCGAACTGGCCGCCGAAAGGGGCGTGCCCATCGTACTCATGAGCAACCAGCGGGAAAAACCGGTAAAGGATATCGTTCCTGAGGTCATTTCCGACTTGAAGCGTGCCATAGATTTATCGCTGGATGCCGGTGTTCCCTGGGATAATATCATCATCGACCCGGGCGTCGGCTTCGGCAAGACGCTGGAACAGAACCTGGAGCTAGTGCGGCGGCTGGACGAGCTCAAGGTACTGGGCCGGCCGATACTGCTTGGGACTTCACGCAAGTCGATGATCGGTCTGATACTGGACCTTCCTGCAGAAGAGCGACTGGAGGGCACCGCCGCCACGGTTGCCATCGGCATCTCCAAAGGAGCCGACATCGTCCGGGTGCACGACGTGAAACAAATGGTGAGGGTTGTCAGGATGAGCGACGCCGTTAACAGGGGTAAATAACATGGCCACCGTCTATCTCGGCCTCGGCTCCAACCTGGGCGACAGGAAAAAAAACCTGCAGCGGGCGGTGGAGCTGCTGTCGCAGCATGCCGTAATCCAAAAGGTGTCATCAGTTTATGAGACCGAGCCGGTAAGCTACGAGGAGCAGGGGAATTTCCTGAACGCGGTCTGTCGCCTCTCTATAGAACTGAAACCCGAGGCACTACTGAAGCTGGTAAAGAAAATCGAAGCCGGACTTGGACGCAAACCGTCGTTCCCCAACGCGCCCCGGCCAATTGACATAGACATACTTTTTTACGATGATGAGATTATCGCCGATGATGACCTGACCGTGCCGCATCTGAAGCTGGCGGAGCGGGCCTTCGTGCTGGTGCCGCTGGCTGAAATCGCGCCGGGCCTGGTCCATCCGGTCACCGGACAGACGGTTAGGCAGATGCTGGCCGATTTGGGTAAAATAACCGGAGTGCGCCAGTGGACTGAAGCCGAAGATTTGTGGAGGCAATAACATGTATCAAGTATCTGTTGAGGGACATTTCGATGCCGCACATTTTCTCCGCGGTTACGGCGGCAAGTGCGAGAACCTGCACGGCCACCGTTTCAAGGTGGTGGTCAGTCTGAAAGCGGAGAGCCTGAATAATACCGGTCTGGCCTACGATTTCACCGAGCTGAAGCGCCATCTGAATGAGGTGCTGGAGCCGTTCGACCACACGTCGTTGAACGAGCTCAAGCCGTTCGATAAAATCAATCCCTCCTCGGAGAACGTCGCCCGGGAAATCTACGACCAGCTGAAGAAGCGACTTACAGGTGGAGTGGTACTGTCGACCGTTGAGGTCTGGGAATCCCCCGAAAGCCATGTAACCTACAGCCTGGAATAGTCTATCAGTATTGGGGAGTTAAAGAGGGGCGCAGCCCCTCTTTTAAAAAACAAAAACCCTCTCCCACGGGAGGTAGGGTGAAGGTAAAAGTAAAATTAAATATGTAAGTATTTGTAGCTATTTTACTCTGGGGGAGTTTAAGAGGGGCGAAGCCCCTCTTAGTAAACCTATATTCCCTCTCCCTTGGGAGAGGGTAGGGTGAGGGTGAAAAAATTAACTATTTACCCTGTAATTCCGGTGGTAACAGATTAGGTATGCTTTCAGTAATTGGATAATCGAAATTACACTTCTTACAGAAAAGGGAGCCGGTCTCTACCTCGCCGTCCTTTTCCTTGGTAACTTTAAGCTTAAGCTCGCCCTTGCAGACCGGGCAGGCCAGTATGTCCATCAGCTCTTTTTTCATCGTCAATTATCCTACTGTAATTTAATATGCATTGTCAATTTATTAATCTGGTCATCGCTGTAATCTTCTGATAATCTACGTAATCCCAGTATATTGTTGATTTTTAATCTGTCGTTTTGGCTTTTGGTCTTTGGTTTTTGGTCTGGGTCGGGGGTTGATGTGCCGGGTCACCTGCGTTAGACTATAACCATCATGGGGGGCGTTCGGCTGACGTTCTACGGCGGCATCGGCGAAATCGGCGGCAACAAGATACTCCTCGAAGACGGCGACCGTCGACTGTTCCTTGACTTCGGCTTCCCCTACAAACGGCACAAGCTTTTCTACGAAGAGTACCTCAAGCCGCGCTCCGGGGCTGGCCTGCTCGACCCGCTGGCCATGGGCATGCTGCCTCCGCTGGAAGGTCTCTACCGCGAAGACCTGTCGGCTCCCGGCCTGTGGCAGCCATTCCGTCAATCGGAGCACTACCGTAAGCTGGAAGGTGTCGAAGCTGTTTTGCTGTCGCACGCTCATCTCGACCATTCCGGCTACATCTCGTTTCTGAGGGCCGATATACCCGTTTACTCCACCGCTGTGACCGCCTTCATCACCAAGGCCATGCAGGACTCCGGCAAGGCAGATTTCGACCAGCAGGTATGCTACTTCACTCCTACCTATCGCGACACTCCCGAAGGCTGGCAGCAGGAAGCCTGCCTCAGCGGCACTACAGCCAAGCAGAGGCAGTTCTGCATTGCTGATATGAACCCGGCCGACCTTAGCCTCGAAGCGGTCAAGTTCTGGGACTACGGCTTCTGGGAAAAGAAGCCCAGACAGAAAGGGCTTGAGTCCTGTGTTATGGACAGTCATCACGGCTGCAGCCTGAGCCTGAAGTGCTTCCCGCTCGACCATTCCATTCCCGGCGCCTGTGCCTGGGGCATCGAAACGAGCTCCGGCTGGATTATCTACTCCGGCGATCTGCGCCTGCACGGCAAGCGCTCCGAGCTTACGCGTAAGTTTATCGAGGAGGCCGCCGGCCTGAAGCCCAAAGTGCTTATACTGGAAGGCACCAACGTCATGCGCACCGGCAACGTCTTCGAGCGCGACGTCTATGAAAACGGCTTGAAAGCCATTAGGGGCGCTGCCGGTCTGGTCATCGCCGATTTCCCGCCGCGTGATGTCGACCGCCTGACCACGTTCCTCCAGATTGCCCGCGATACTGGCCGGAAGCTGGCCATTTTGCCCAAGGATGCCTATTTATTGAAGACCATGCGCCTGCTAGAGCCGGAAACGCCCGATGTTGTCAATGATAAGGACATTGTTCTTTATCAGGAGACCATGGCCAGCAAGAGCCCCAAGATATGGATCCGGGAGATATGCCGGGAGTGCGGCGACAAGATTGTCCTGGCCGAAGACATCAGCTCGGCGCAGGACAAATTCGTCCTTTGCTTCAGCTTCTTCGATTTAAACGAGCTGCCCAGCATCCATCCCCGGCCCGGCAGCCTGTATGTGTTTAGTTCCTCCGAGCCTCACGACGAGGAGCAGGAGATCGACTTTCGCCGGTTGGGCCACTGGCTGGATCATTTCCAGCTAAAACGTTTCGGCTTCCCCGTTGAGACCGGTGACAAGTGGGTAATTCCAGAAGAGGAGAAAGGCTTACACGCCTCCGGCCACGCCTGCGGCGCCGACCTCCTCGAAATCGCCCGCAGCATAAACCCCCAGGTCCTCATCCCCGTGCATACGGAACATCAAGAATTTTACGAAGAGCATTTAAGAGGCTATGAAATTGATATTGTTCAGCCAACTCTAGCAGACACGATTGAGACATAAATTATTAATACGATGACATTATTATTTATTGTTATGAAAGCGTGACCCCACCCCCATAAATTAGTCCATGTATAATTAGAGTCTTCCGGTGAAAAAA
>CAZJQG010000014.1:0-45507 GCA_964548415.1 uncultured Dehalococcoidales bacterium
GCATCAGGCACGCCGCTAACGTTCATTCTGAGCCAGGATCAAACTCTCTGAAAAATCTTCCTTCCACTATCCAGTTGTTAATGTGCCGCCGTTTAAGGCAGACAATTATGTTAGCACAACATGCTCTGCCTGTCAATACGTACGGAATCGTCTTTTTCCGAGAGCACGTTGGGACATAGCTATGTTATAATTCCAGGTGGAAAACCCATGATAAATAGACTCGAATCGATAGAAAAACGGTATGAAGAACTGAGCGAACTTATTGCCCAGCCGGACGTCTCTTCCAATATATCTCGGCTGCAATCGCTCGCCCAAGAGCAAGCCAGCCTAGAAGACATCGTAACTAAATACCGCCAGTACAAGACAGTCTCCAGACAGCTCGAAGAGACCCAGGCCATGTTAAACGACGGCCTCGAGCCGGATATGATCCCCGTCGTTAAGGATGAAATCACAAACCTGAAAAAGCGACAGGACACCCTTCTCCACGAGCTGCAGCTGGCGTTAATACCTAAAGACGTTAACCATAACAAAGACGTCATTATGGAAATCAGGGCCGGCACGGGTGGCGAAGAGGCTTCTCTTTTTGCAGCCGTTCTCTTCCGCATGTACAGCAGGTACGCCCAAAACAAAGGATGGCACGTAGATATCATAGATTGCAATGAAACCGAGCTTGGCGGGTTTAAAGAGATAATATTCGAAATCAAAGGTAAGGGCGCCTTCAGCCGCTTAAAGTACGAAAGCGGAGTACACCGCGTTCAACGCGTCCCGGTCACCGAATCTTCGGGACGTATCCACACCTCGACGGCCACGGTGGCCGTTCTACCAGAAGCCGAAGAGGTTGAGGTGGCTATTAAACCGGACGATATCAAGATGGACTTCTTCCGCAGTGGCGGCGCCGGCGGTCAAAACGTGAATAAAGTGACCACCGCCGTGCGCATCACTCACCTACCAACCGGCATCGTGACCACGTGCCAGGACGAGCGGTCCCAGTTGAGAAACAGAATGAAAGCCATGGCCGTCCTCCGGGCGCGGCTGCTGGACAGAGAGCTGCGCAAGAAAAACGAGGAGATAACCGAAGAGCGCCGCTCACAGATTGGCAGCGGAGAACGTGCCGAGAAAATACGCACCTACAATTACCCACAGGACCGCATCACCGACCATAGAATAAATGTCACTTTTCACAATTTACCGCGTATTCTGGACGGTGACCTGGACGACGTCGTCGATGCCTTGGCCACAAATGAACAGGCTAAGTTATTGGAGGGCGCCAGACTGTGAACTTAGATCGGGCGCTCCATAAATCTGCTCTAGTGCTGGCAAAAAACGGCATCGAAGACAGTCATACAGAAGCCAGACTGTTACTTGGCCGGGTAACTAATCTATCTCAAGTCCAAATATATACCCAACTTGAACAGACCCTCAGCACGGACGAAGAGGACAGATTGAATGAATTACTGGTACGCCGCATTAAGCGCGAACCGTCAGCATATATCCTGAACCATAAAGAATTCTATGGCATAGACTTCTACGTGGATTCCCGAGTCTTAATCCCGCGCCCAGAAACAGAATTACTCGTTGACGCTGCCCTAGAATATGCACGTAATCGAAGCCCTTATCTGAAAAGACCCTTATTAGTCGCCGATATCGGTACCGGCTGCGGTGCCATAGCCATCTGCCTGGCACTTAATTCACCAGATAGCAAAATATATGCTATCGACATTTCGCCCTCAGCCCTGGAGGTCGCTGCCTTAAACTGCCGCCGCCAGCGGGTTACGGAACAGGTCAATCTGCTGGCCGGGGATTTATTGCAGCCTTTACCAGAACCTGTGGACTTGATTGTCGCCAACTTACCCTACGTAAAAAATTCCGACATTCCCGACTTAAACCCGGAGGTCGCCGGATTCGAACCTCGGGCTGCCCTTGATGGCGGGGACAGAGGGCTGGATTGTATTGAAAGGCTCCTGCAACAGGCAGAAACCAGGATAATTGCCGGCGGCTGCCTCTTTATAGAAATCGGACAGGGGCAGGAAGAGGAAATAGGCCAGTTAATACGCCAATACTTTAAAGATGCCACGTCCAGTCTTGCCCGGGACTACAATGGTACCAACAGGGTAATTAAAATTGCCCTTTAGGGCAGGCTTTCATATTTGACAAACAGCTTCATTTACCTTACAGTATACGATTGGTTTAAGCCAACAAACAAAATTATCTGAGGAGGAACAATAATGCCCCTGAATATGATTGTTTGCTGTAAACAAATTCTCGACCCGGAGGCACCGCCGGCTAGCTTTAAAATCGACCCGGCCAGCAACAAGGTGATACCGCCTCCCGGGGTAGCGCCTGTCGTAAGTCCGTTTGATGAGCAAGCTGTTGAAGCAGCCCTCAGAATCAAGGACCAGCAGGGAGGCAAAATTACCGTGATCAGCCTCGGGAACAACCTGCTACGCGATGTAGTTAAGAAACCACTTTCTATGGGTGCTGACGAACTCATTCTCCTTGAAGACGCAGCCTTTGAAGGCGGTGACAGCTGGTCTACTGCCTTCGCGCTAGCTGCAGCGATTAAAAAGGTCGGGCCATTTGACATTATTTTCTGCGGACGCCAGGCAGCCGACTGGGATGCCGGTCAGGTTGGTTCTGGAATTGCCGAGATACTTGGTATTCCCAGCGTCACCGTGGCCAAGAAAGTTGAAACCATGGACGGCAAGGCCAGAGTGGAGCGAGTTATCACTGATGGTTACCAGGTAATCGAGGTAACCTTACCAGCTTTGATTACGGTCAGCAACGAACTCGGTGAGGCCCGCTATGCTACTCTTAAAGGGATTATGGCGGCCTCCAAAAAGCAGCCGCTGGTATGGAAACCGACAGACATCGGCGTAGAGCCGTCTCAGATTGGCGAAGCCGGCAGAAAAACCAAACTTCTCAAACTGTTCCAGCCGGTAAAAGAAGGCAAATGCGAAATCATTGAAGCCGATACGCCTGCTGATGCTGGAGCCAAACTGGCAGCAAAGCTAAGAGAAGCCAAAGTAATCTAGAACTAGCAAGTAACTTCAGGAGGATATTATGGCTGAAAATAAAGGCGTTATGATATGCGGTGAGGTAACGGACGGTAAACTTAGTGCAATTACATCCGAACTTTTAGGTGGCGGCCGGCATCTTGCCGATCAATTGAAAGAGGAACTCACATGTATTCTGGTTGGTGATAAACTTGGTGACTCCGCCAAAAAAGCTATCAGCTTCGGGGCCGATAAGGTTTACACCGTGGAAGACCCGCTACTTAAAAACTATCAAACCGATTCTTACGTGGCCGTAATGGAAAAGGCAGTTAAGGAAATTTCACCCAGGGCACTGCTTTTCGGCCAAACTGCCATGGGTAGAGACTTATCCCCCAGGCTTGCCTTCAGGCTCGGCACGGCTGTGGCCACGGACTGCATAGATCTGGCAATCGACCCCGCCACAAAGTTACTTCAGGAAACACGCTCGGTTTACGGCGGCAATGCCCGGGCTACGTTCTGCTCGGACCTGCTCCCTCAGATGGTAACCGTCAGGCAGAAAGCTATGACACCTCTGGCACCAGATGACGCCAGAAAAGGAGACGTAGCAGCCATTAAAGCTGAGTTGGACGCGGCCAAAATACGGACTAAGGTTTTGGATACCGTTAAGGAAGAGGTTGCCGGCGTCAAGCTCGAAGATGCGTCGATTATAGTTGCCGGCGGCAGAGGCATTGGGGGACCGGATGGTTTCAAACAGCTGGAAGAACTAGCCAAAGCCCTCAAGGGCGCAGTGGGAGCTTCCAGACCTCCTTCAGATAATAAATGGGTTCCCGAATCATGGCAGATCGGCCTTACCGGCAAAATCGTGTCTCCCGAGGTTTACATTGCCGTAGCCATATCAGGAGCCAGCCAGCACTTAGCCGGTTGTTCCGGAGCTAAAAATATAATCGCCATCAATAAGGATCCGGAAGCTAATATATTCAAGGAAGCTCGCTTCGGCGTGGTCGGCGATTGGAAGCAGGTCCTACCCTCGTTTACTCAGAAGGTCAAGGAACTTGTAGCGGGCTAAGTTAAGACTTACTGGCTGCTTTTATGAGCAGCTATAATCTTTTGAGCGATTTGAGGCGGCACTTCTTCGTAGTGACTGAACTCGATAGTGAACGTGCCGCGGCCCTGCGTCATTGACCTAAGGTCCATGGCATATCGCTGCACTTCGGCCAGCGGCGCCTGTGCCTGAATAATGTTGACACCATTTCCGGGATTCATACCGAGCACACGGCCCCTCTTTGTATTGAGGTCACCAATTATATCGCCCGTAAGGTTGTCGGGCACGGTGATGGTCATGTTCACGATCGGTTCCAGTAGGACCGGCTGTGCTTCGGAAAGGCCCTTTTTCAGAGCCTGCGCCGATGCGATTTTAAAAGCCATATCCGAAGAATCAACGGGATGGGCGCTGCCGTCAAAGAGCGTAACTCTGACATCAACCACCGGGTATCCGGCTAAAATGCCCTCCATTCTGCCTTCGTTTACGCCTTTTTCAACGGCGGGAATATAATTCCTGGGCACGGCTCCACCAACAACTTTCTCCTCAAATTCAAACCCACTACCTCTTGGCAGTGGTTCAAGCTCCAGTAGAACGTGACCGTACTGGCCGTGCCCACCCGTCTGCTTCTTATGCTTATACTCCGCTTCCGTCTTGTTGTTGATCGTCTCCTTATATGGGACCTTGGGCCGCTGTAAGGTGACTTCTACACCGAACTTGCTAGCCAACTTTTCTGCAGCCACGTCGAGGTGGGTTTCACCCATTCCCCACAAGAGTATCTCGCCGATGTCGGCTTCGCGCTGGACTTTGAGTGTGAAGTCTTCCTCACATATTTTAGGCAGCACCGTGCTCATTTTATCGAGGTCGCCTCTCGCCTTTGGATGGACCGCCATGCTCAATAGCGGGGCCGGAAATTCGATGGGAGCGAATTTCAAAGGATGTTCTTTGACACTGAGCGTATCACAGGTAGCCGTTGAGGCTAATTTGGCAACAGCCCCTATATCGCCGGCAGCAAGCTGCGGTGTCGGTTCCTGCGTCTTGCCTCGCAAAACAAAAAGCTGACCTATACGCTCGGTGGTGGATTTGTTAGTGTTCCAAACCTGCGAATTGCTGGAAATTGTTCCCGAAAAAACTCGCAGATAGCTGAATTTACCTATGCGAGGGTCATTCGTTGTCTTAAAAACAAAGGCGGCAATGGGTCCGCCGGAGACGTCTACCTTCTCCTCAGCACCTGTAGAGGTATTTGTGGCCTTCAAGCCTTCGCGTTCCACCGGTGACGGAAGATAATCGTGAATGGCATCTAGTAAAGGAGCAATGGCGACGTTCCTGAGGGCAGAACCGAGCAGTACAGGCACTACTTTACTCTGCCTGGTCGCCTCCTTGATGCACCTATGAACCTGCTCCTCACTTATCTCCTCCCCTTCCAGGTATTTGGTTATAAGTTCGTCATCTACTTCTACAACGGCCTCAACCAGCTTTTCGCGGTAAGAATCCACATCGTTTTTTAAAGCTGCCGGTATCTCGGCTTCTTTTAACGGATTACCTACGTAGGCTTTCCTGCTCACCAGGTCGACCACCCCCTGAAAATCTTTCTGTGAACCTATAGGTAATTGAAGAGGCAGGCACCTGGCCCCAAGTTTAGCCTGAATGTCCTTCAAAGTATTAAAGAAGTTGGCGTTGTCTCTGTCCATTTTGTTGATGAAAATCATGCGGGGTAATTTGGCTTCCCCTGTATATTTCCATACCTGCTCGGTACCAACTTCGACCATTGATACGGCACAAACCACTATAACGGCAGCCTCGCTGACCGCCAGCCCTTCTTTAACTTCAGCGACGAAATCGGGGTAGCCGGGAGTATCCAGCACGTTTAGCTTAGAGTCTTTCCACTGGCACGGCAACGGCGATAAATTAATGCTGATCTGCCGCTTTATCTCTGAGGGGTCGAAGTCAGATGTGGTCGTTCCATCAGTAACGCTGCCCAGCCGGTTGATAGCGCCTGCGTTGAAGAGCATGGCTTCGCCAAGTGATGTTTTTCCGGCGCTGGAGTGTGACAGCATGACCACATTGCGGATTTTGGCCGGTTCGAAATGATGCACTTATGGCACCTCGTTTCTAATTCTGATTTGCCCGCGCAGGGCATTGGCAATTGTAGCAATCTACACCTATTATCGTCAAGACGATTGTCCTACATTATGACCGCCGTCCATGAGCTAGCTTTATGTTATAATATTTCAACTAAATCCAGGGAGGATTCAGCATGAAGCTTAGCCGCAAAGAAGTACAGCACATAGCGCTTCTGGCCAGACTGGGTTTGAGCGAAGATGAAATAGAAAAATTCAGACATCAACTGTCCGACATACTGGACAACTTCGATGTTCTTGAGCAGCTGGACACCACCGACGTTCCACCCACTGCTCAATCCATCGCACTTCAGAACGTCTTCAGACCTGATGTGCCCAAATCATCCTGCCCGGTAGGAGAGATCCTGGCTAACGCCCCTCAGCGAGAAGGCGACTCTTTCAAAGTCAGGGCAGTGCTGGAGTAGCTATGGACAACCTCCATAAATTAACCATTGGCCAGGCGCATAAGCTGCTAAAAGAGAAAAAAGTATCGGCCGTCGAACTGGCCAAAGTCTGCCTGGCACACCTGTCTGCAGTAGATAAGAAAGTCCAGGCTTGCGTTACTATATGCCATGACCTGGCCCTGGAACAGGCTAAGGAGGCCGATAAGACCATAGGCAAAGGAGAAATGCAGCCCCTTACCGGTATTCCAGCCTTAATTAAAGACGTCATCTGCACCCGCGGTATTAAGACCACGTGCTCATCTAAAATTCTGGAAAATTTCATTCCTCCCTATGATGCCACGGTTATGAAAAAACTCAGAAGCGCCAAGGCGGTAATCCTGGGCAAAGCCAACATGGATGAGTTCGCTATGGGGTCATCAACCGAGAATTCAGCGTTTTTCCCCACAAGAAATCCCTGGGACCTCAACCGTGTTCCAGGCGGCAGCAGCGGCGGCTCGGCAGCAGCTGTGTCCATTGATGAAGCCATATACGCGCTCGGCTCGGATACGGGAGGCAGTATCCGACAGCCCGCCGGGTTTTGCAGCGTAGTCGGATTAAAGCCCACCTATGGCAGGGTCAGCCGATTCGGGCTGGTGGCTTTCGCTAGCTCTCTGGACCAGATAGGGCCGCTGACCAAAGATGTAACCGACTGCGCCCTGGTATTGAACGCCATTGCCGGCCATGACCCGCTTGATTCCACCTCGGCGCCCCAGCCCGTTCCTGATTTCACCCGGTCACTCAAACCCGACATTAAAGGCATGAGAATAGGCGTACCTAAAGACTACTTCGTAGAAGGTATGCAGCCAGAAGTCAGGCAGGGCATAGAAGCGGCTATTGGTAAGTTACAGGAACTGGGAGCAGTCGTGGACCGGGATGTTTCTTTGCCGCTAACCAGGTACGCCCTGGCCGTTTACTATATCATCGCCCCGTCTGAGGCTTCAGCCAATCTGGCCCGATACGATGGGGTAAAATACGGTTACTCCTATCAGGATACCACCAACATGTGGGAGGCCATGGAGAAAACAAAACAGTTCGGCTTCGGCGCCGAAGTAAAGAGGCGAATCATGCTGGGCACTTATGCCCTCTCGGCCGGCTACTACGATGCCTATTACCTTAAAGCGCAAAAGGTACGGACACTTATAATCAAAGAATTTAAAAGCGCCTTCGAAAAATATGACGCATTGGTTACCCCTACGTCACCGACAGTACCGTTTAAGCTCGGCGAAAAGGTCGACGACCCCGTACAGATGTATCTTAGTGATGTCTGCACACTGCCCATAAACATCGCCGGGTTACCCGCTATCTCGGTCCCTGCCGGTTTTGTCGACGGGTTACCCTTCGGTATGCAGATTATAGGTAAACCATTCGATGAGGAGACTATTCTTCATCTGGCCTACGCTTACGAGCAGGCCACCGATTGGCATAAGAGAAAGCCCACCAACAAGTAGATGAGCTATAGAAGAGGGGCGGTTGGAAGAAGTCGAAGTCAAATGCTATTCCGGCACCACTTACGCCGATAGACCGCAATCTTTTTTCTGGCAGGGTAGAGTCTACCAAGTATCTAAAATGGAAGCGGAGTGGCTGGAGCCGGGAGAGAAATTTTTCAGAGTCGTAACCGAAGATGAGAAGCTCTTTGAACTCTGCTATAATGAGGCACACGATAAATGGTGGCTAATCTGATAGGAGTCGAGGAGGTAACATGAAACAGATCTTTGAAGCCCTTGAAAAAGACGCCCGTCTGACACCCGACCAAATCTCCACCATGACCGGAACCTCCGTGGCCGAGGTCAAGAAGGCCATTAAGAAAGCAGAACAAGACCGGGCTATATTAAGATATAAAGCTATTATCGATTGGACCAAACTGGGTGAGGAAGAGGTCCTGGCGCTCGTCGAGGTCAAAGTAGTTCCGCAACGTAACGTCGGCTTCGATGCCATTGCCGAACGCATCTACCGCTTCAAGGAAGCCCGTTCCGTCTATCTCGCATCCGGTACATACGACCTGGCGGTAATCGTGGCCTGCAAGACTATGCAGGAGATCGCGGTCTTCGTTTCCGAAAAACTGGCCCCCTTAGAGGCAGTGCAGGGAACGGTTACCCACTTCATTCTGAAGAAATACAAGGAAGACGGCGAAATATTCGAGGGTGGGGAAGAGGTCAAGCGCCTGCCCATAGCCCCTTAACCGTAATCGATTCCCGCATTGCCGGGAGGAGGTCTCTTTGTCCAGAAGTGAACCGGTCAATACCAAGCTATCTAAAAAATGCATATCCGATAAGGTGACGGCACTACCGCCTTCGGGTATAAGAAAATTCTTCGACTTGCTCTCCAATATGGAGGGAGTCATCTCTCTCGGTGTGGGTGAGCCCGATTTCGTAACCCCGTGGTACATACGTGAAGCCGCTATTTACTCACTGGAAAAAGGCTACACCATGTACACATCTAACAAAGGCACCCCCGAACTGCGCACTGAGTTAGCCAAATATCTTCAGTCCCATCATGGGCTTGTTTACAATCCGGACGACGAAATCCTGATAACCGTTGGTGTCAGCGAAGGCCTGGACCTGGCGGCCAGAGCCATACTTAATCCCGGAGATGAAGTTATCATGCCCGACCCCTGCTATGTAGCTTATCCAGCTGCCATCAGTCTGGCCGGCGGTACACCGGTCAGGGTGCCCACTACCGAGGGCAACGATTTCGAGATTACGGCAGCGGACATCGAATCTAGCATCACTCCGAAAACCAGAGCCATTCTAATCGGCTACCCCTGTAATCCCACCGGCGCCGTTTTACCCAGACAGGAATTGGAAAGAATCGCAGAAGTGGTCAAGCGCCATCATCTTCTGGTTATTTCCGACGAGATCTACTGTCAGCTTGTTTACGGTGTCGAGCACACCTGTCTCGCATCTCTACCCGGCATGAGGGAGCGCACGATCCTGCTGAATGGATTTTCTAAAGCCTACGCTATGACAGGCTGGAGGATTGGGTATGCGGCTTGCGGCAAGGAAATCATAGGAGCTATGACCAAAATTCACCAGTACACGATAATGTGCGCCCCGATAATGGCACAGATGGCTGCATTAGAAGCGCTTAAGTCCAACGACCGAGAAGTAGATGTGATGGTCCGGGACTATGACCGGCGGCGACGGGTTATCGTGAAGGGATTTAGGGACATAGGCTTATCCTGCTTCGAACCGAAGGGCGCTTTCTACGCCTTCCCGTCCATAAAAGTAACCGGTATGTCCTCGGAAGAGTTCGCCGAGAAATTGTTAATGGAAGAGAAAGTAGCTGTGGTTCCGGGAACTGCCTTCGGCGACTGCGGTGAAGGTTATGTCCGCTGCTGTTATGCCACCTCGCTCCCTGAGATCGAAGATGCCCTTAAAAGAATGGCCAGATTCATAGACAAACACCGCAAGAAATAGAATCAGCAACAGAGAGAGCCAGGCCATGGATTTCCAGCTAACAGAAGAACAAAACTTAACGCGCCAGGCTGTTCGCGACTTCGCCGAGAAAGAAATAGCCCCCATCGCCCGAGAGCTTGACGAAAAAGAACGGTTCTCGGTGGAACTGACGCAGAAGATGGCCGCACTGGGTCTGCTGGGCTGCTTTGTTTCCGAGAAATACGGCGGCTCCAGCATAGGCTACATATCTTATATCATCGCCGTTGAAGAACTGGCGCGAGTAGATGGTTCACAGGCGGCCACAATTGCTGCCGGAAACTCATTGGGAATAGGTCCAATCTACTACTTCGGCAATGAAAAACAAAAGCAGGAATGGCTACCCAGATTATGTTCCGGAAAAAATCTGGCGGCTTTCGGTCTCACCGAACCCGAGGCCGGTTCCGATGCCGGCGGCTCAAGAACCACGGCGGTACCCAAAGGAGACAAGTGGATAATAAACGGCCGTAAAATCTTCATTACCAACGCTGCCTGTCCTCTTACCGGAGTTGTTGTCGTCCAGGCGGTAACCGGGAAGCGGGAAATGGGTCACGCGGAGCTCAGCTGCTTCATTGTGCCCAAGAATTCGCCGGGATTCACCGCCAAAGAAATGAAAGGTAAAATGATGTGGCGGTCGTCCAACACCGGTGAGCTATACTTCGATGACTGCGTCATCCCCAAAGAAAATGTACTGGGGAAGATAGGTGACGGGTTTCACCAGATGCTAGCCACCCTTGACGTCGGTCGCTTGAGCATAGCCGCCATGGGCCTGGGCGGCTCACAGGGAGCTTTCGAAATAGCGCTTGAGTATGCTAATTCCCGGCTTCAGTTCGGGCGGCCCATAAGTTCCTTTCAGATAAATGCATTTAAACTGGCGGATATGGCACTTGAGCTGGAACTTGCCCGCAATTTTCTGTACAGGGTGTGCTGGATGCAGGAAAACAACCTTCCCATAACCAAGGAAGCGGCCATGGCCAAGCTCTATTGCTCGGAAGTGATGCATCGCTGCGTCCACCAGGGGCTGCAATTGCACGGCGGCTACGGGCTGATGAAAGATTTCAGGATCGAAAGGTTTTACAGAGACCAACGCCTTCTTGAAATCGGCGAAGGAACATCCGAGATTCTAAGAATTGTAATTGCCCGCCACATTGGTGTCGCTGGAAGAGCGATTTAGGAGGATCGAATGAAAACAGGCAAAGCTGCTAGACCGACTAATAAGCTCCCGGCCAGGAAGACGACCTCCAGACACGAAGACTTCATTACCTCTGCTTCTCCCATAACTTCAGGTAAACGCGTGGAGAAAAAACGGGAAGCCCTGGGTGAACGAATACGGGCAGCACGCGAGATGCGCGGTCTCAGCCTCGGAGATATTAGCAGCCGGACCGGCATTACCATATTGACTTTGAAAAGTATCGAGGCGAACAAGATACTACCTCCGCTGGGGCAATTGATCAAACTCGGCAAAGCCCTGGATATGAAAATGGGTTATTTCATATCGCCTGGGGTTGAGAAACCTATGACTGTAGTCAGGAAAGGCCGTGGCCAAGCTGTCGCCCGTTACGCGGATAAAAAAAGCCGGCAACATGGATATACCTACGAATCTTTAGCACCTGAAAAAGCGGACAGGATGATGGAACCGTTTATCGTCACCCTGATGCCCACCGATGTCGCTGAATTTTCAACACACGATGGTCAGGAGTTCATCTATGTACTGGAAGGCGACATGGAAGTCCAGGTTGGAGACCGAAGCGAACTGCTGCACCCCGGCGATGCCATCTATTACGATTCGAACCAACGGCACCTGGTCAAAGCTGCCGCCAAAGCTAAAACAACTATTCTGGCTGTGCTATATACAGGTATTAAATAAATTTCACCAAGAACAGTTCAGGCTGACAGAACGGTGGACTTAGGGAAGGGGTGTGCGCTTGCGGGCAATATCGTGGACTATGGTATCATCCAGACTGTAGTATTTGTAAGTGCCGCGTCCGTTTTCTTTCACCGAGTACATCGCCGAATCAGAGTGTTTTAACAGGTGATCGATATCTATGCCATCATCCGGATAGATGGCTATCCCGATGCTGGTGGTAATCTCTATCCGATGCTTCCCGAAAACGAAAGGCTCCTCAAAGGCGTTTAAGATCCGCTGTGTAAACTTGGTAACATCGTCAATCTGCGAAATTTGAGGCAGCACCAGGACAAACTCGTCACCACCAATGCGCGAAATAGTATCGCTCTTACGCATGATGCTGGACAATCTCTGCCCCACTGCTTTCAACAATTCATCACCCACACTGTGCCCCATGGCATCGTTAACTTCCTTGAATTTATCCAGATCAAGCATCAATACTGCCAGACGATGGCCATTTCGACGTGCCAGTGCGGTACCTACCATCAGCCGATCGCTCAACAGTATCCGGTTGGGCAAGCCTGTAAGAGAATCGTGAGTGGCCATTTGGGCCAGCTTCTTCTCAAATTGCTTTCTCTCAGTAATGTCGTGGCTGATAGATCTGAACCCGATAATTTTACCTTCCTTGTTGCGCATGGGAGAAATCGAGCTTTCCAAACAAATGTGCGTTCCGTCTTTTTTAATGGTGGCCAGCGGAAAGCACTTTACCGGTTCACCTGTGCGAAAAACCTTATTCCAGGTCCTGTACACATTCTTGGCATCATCTTTGGGTATAAACGAACGATAGTTCATGCCAATCAACTCTTCTCTGGCATAGCCCAACTGACGACAAGCGGCATCGTTGGCAAAAGTGAACGTGCCCTCGAGGTCCACTTCATAATAGCCTTCGTCTATTTCTTCCAGTATGGTGCGGTATCTCTCACCCGACAGCCGTAATGTTTCTATCATTTGTATGCGTTCGGTGACATTGCGACCGACACCACGGAACCCTATAACCTCGCCGTTCCCATTATGCAAAGGAAAGACCGAACCCTCCACTAGTATTCGCTTGCCGTCCTTTCTAATTTGTTCCATGGTGAAAAACTAGTTAGAATTGCCGGTCTCATACACTTCTTTATAAATCTCGATATATCTCTTTACCTCTTCAGGTTTAGTATATGCAGTATAATTCATGCCCATTAGCTCTTCTCTCGAATAGCCCAACTGTCGGCACAGGGCATCGTTAAAGAAAATTAAATTCCCCTTGAGGTCGACCTCGTAGTAAGACTCACGCATGTCTTCCATAATAGCGTGGTACTTGTCTCCTGAGATTTGCTTGGACTCTTCTAATGTCTCGCTATCCTTCATGTTGGGGACACTCCTCCTGTGAGTGCTCTGGTATTGTCCTCCTGGTCTGTGTTGCCTATTTTGGTGGTTCAACTTTTACTGCTGTGTCCAGAGAGTTGAGGCTTTCGATGCGGGCCAGCATCAGCAACTGCTCCGGCGTAAAAGACATATAGTCCGCCTGGTCCGAGATCAGCGTGCTGACTTGCCCAAATCTATCAATATCTGTCAAGTAAGAACCTGCATTGGCACATTCTCCTAGCGCCTGAGCTAACCTGGTTAACTTTTCCCGTCTTGGTCTTCTGGTACCGCCGTTATTTCTCATATTATCTATACTTCCTTTTTCGGATATCTATCATCAAAGCCTACTTTAATATACTACCCGGCAAGGTCAGAGTGAATAGCCCATAGGTCACTTTACGCGTGGTAAAAAAGTAACCGTACTTATGGGGGGTTTTAGTGGGTTCCGCACACAGCCAGATAGTACTTCCGAGCTACCGGTTGTTACTGAAACGACGAAGAAACTCACGCCGGAGCCTAGGATTGGCAGCTATAAGTTCCGTATTCCTTACGTTAGCCGGCTTACCTTGCCAATCTACAACTTCACCACCCGCCTCTCTAACCAGTAAAAGACCGCTGGCTATATCCCACGGGAACAAATAACGATGAAAGTACAGGCTGACTCTACCGCCAGCAACGTAAGCTAAGCCCAGCGCCGAGGAGCCTACTAACCTGACACAGTGCACCTGGCCCCAGAGTTTGCCAAGCGTTTCCAGCATCTGCGTTCCCCGCTCATGGCTGTAACCAAGGTCCAATCCTATGAGCGAGTGACGCAAGGAAGTTTTCGTTGAGACCCGAATAGGCGATTCGTTCAGGTAGGCGCCTTCTCCGGACTGCGCTTTGAAGAGCTCATCCCGTACAGGGTCGTAGGTTACACCCACCAGGATATCCTGATTGTGAACCAGGGCTATGTTAACGCAGAAAAAAGGAATTCCGTAGGTGTAGTTGTTGGTGCCATCCAATGGGTCAACTACCCAGGTATAGCCGTTAATGGGAGTCGAGGAATTAGTTTCTTCGGACAGGATACCGAAATTAGGATATTCTCTTTTTAAGATTCCCACTATAAGCTTCTCGGAAAGAATATCGAATTCGGTAACCAGATTGCCCTGACTTTTATGTTTTACCTGTTTTACCGAGCCGAAGTGCTCCAGGAGGAATTCGCCGGCTTTTCTGGCAGCTGTATCGGCCACTTCGAGAGGGCTGGCGCCGCTGAGGGACAGGGGTAAGTTGGGCATGTCTACGTCATACTTGTCGAGGAAGAAGGCCCATCTTCTCTTTAACTTCGTGCAGCGTCCTTTGCGCGATTACTTTAGCCCTGCCGGCGCCGTCAGCCAGGACTTCTCTCACGAACTCAGGCCTGGCGGCGAATGAAGCCCTTCTTTCGCGTAAAGGAGCCAGGGTTTTATTTATACCCTCGGCAAGCTGTCCTTTACAGTCGACACAACCTATATCAGCGGCACGGCAACGCTTGGCTATGTCGTCCACCTTCCCTGTATTAAAAAAGCCGTGAAGGGTGAAAACGTTGCACACCTCGGGATGACCGATATCCTTACGATATTTCCGGGACGGGTCGGTGACCGCTGTCATGACCGCTTTTTTGGTTTCTTCCGGAGTGGCCGCCAGTTCGATAACGTTACTGTAGCTCTTGCCCATCTTCTGAGCTCCGTTCAATCCCATCACCATGGGAAAGGAGGTAAGCTTGGCCTGTGGCTCAGGGAAGGTATCTCCAAACAGCGAGTTGAACCGACGGGTAATTTCCCGGGCTAGCTCCAGATGCGGTAACTGGTCTTCACCTACGGGGACAATTTCAGCTTTGTAAAGGACTATATCGGCGGTCATCAGGACCGGGTAGCCCACGAGACCATAGTTTACATTCTGCGGCTGCATCCGCGCCTTCTCCTTAAAAGTAGGCACACGCAACAACCAGCCCAGCGGCGTAATCATCCCCAGTAACGTATACAGCTCCATTACTTCGGAGACATGCGACTGGATAAAGAGAATGCTCTTCTTTGGGTCAAGCCCCGCTGCCAGCCAGTCCAGCATCATCTCGTGGATATCATCTTGCAGTCTATCGGTGTTCTCTAAAGTAGTTAAGGCATGTACATCAACAATACAGTATATGCACTCATATTCATCCTGGAGAGCCACGTAGTTTTGAATAGCCCCGAGATAGTTGCCGATGTGCTGTCTGCCTGTAGGACGGGCACCAGAAAATACGCGTTTTTTCATGGTTTCTGCCAGTTTAGCATAAAGCCAACTTAGCTACAAACTGACCCTGGAACTGAGCCTGGAATCACATGCTTTCTGGAGCATTCATGCCCATCAGGTGGAGCGTTTTGGCCAGGACAATCTGAGCTGCTTTAACGAGCTTAAGGCGGGCTCTGGTCATCTCCTGATTTTTAGAAACAACCCGGCACTGCTTGTAAAAGCTGTGAAAGACGGTGGCTAAATCCTGGGCATAATAGGGCAGGTGATGCGGCTCCAGCGTATCAGAAATGAGCTCGATAATTTCCGGAAGCCTGTTCATTTGCCGTATTAAGGTTAACTCCGGCTCGGAGGTCAGCAGAGAGACATCGCCTCCATGGTAATTAATTCCCTTTTCCTCAGCCAGGCGAAGTATGCTGGAGATACGGGCGTGAGCATACTGAACGTAATAGACCGGGTTATCCGCCGATTGTTTTTTAGCCAGTTCCAGGTCGAAGTCCATCTGGGCATCGGCGGAGCGCGATAGAAAAACGAATCGGCAGGCATCCGGCCCCACTTCTTCTACTACCTCCCTCAAGGTAATGATATCGCCGCTGCGCTTCGATACCCTGACCACCTGCTGCCCGCGCCGTAACGTAACCAGCTGGCAAATGATTATCTTCAGACATTCCGGGCTAATACCCAGGGCATTAACTGCCGCCTTCATGCGGGAAACATGGCCCTGGTGGTCGGCTCCCCATATATCGATCACGCCATCGAACTTCCGCTCCAGGAACTTGTTGTAGTGGTAGGCTATATCAGAAGCGAAATAGGTGGGCGAACCATCGCTCCGTATGAGAACATTGTCCTTATCTTCACCCAGCGCCGACGAAATAAACCAGGTAGCGTTTTCTTTCTTGGCCACATAACCGCCCTTGGACAACAGCTTCATTACTTTGTCGTACTGGCCGTTTTTATAAAGGCTCTGTTCGCTAAACCAGACGTCGAATTTCACGTCGAGCAGCTCCAGGTCCTTCCTTATCATATCCATTAACATGGCAATCCCCAGTTGTCCGAGTTCCCGGGCTGCAGTATCTGAAGACATCTCGGAGAAGCGTTTGCCGTCCTCCCTTATAATCTCTTGAGCTAGCTCAACCATGTAATTACCCATATATCCGTCATCGGGCATCTCAGCTTCCAGCCCCAGGCACTGCTGATATCGGGCGTAGAGCGACCGTTTAAAAGCATCCAGCTGGCTGCCGGCATCGTTGATATAGTATTCCTTCTGTACTGAATAGCCAGTGGCTCCCAGCACGTTTGCCAGAGTGCTGCCTAAAATGGCACCGCGGCCGTGCCCAACGTGCAGAGGACCTGTAGGATTTACACTGACAAACTCGATTTGCACCGACTTTCCCTTACCCAGGTCGATGTCACCATAAGAACTCTCTGCTTCTAGGATGGCATCAACCTGCTTCGTAAGCCAATCCTTACTCAAGCAGAAATTAATGAATCCGGGAGAAGCGACGACTATTTTCGAAACCTCGGGCAGGTGCCCCAGGAAGTCGATGATTTTTTCGGCTATTTCTGCCGGTGCTTTCTTGGTTGTTCTCGCCAGCTTAAGCGGCAGGCTGGACGCATAGTCGCCATGTTCTGGATTCTGTGGGTGTTCTATTATGATTTCGGGCAAAGCCGTGGCCGCCAGCACCCCGCCTTGCTGTGCCCTCTCAGCGGCCTGCTGCAATTCTAAAGCCAGTTTATGTTTGATAAACATTAATCTAAAGAGCTATGGACTGAGATTATTCGCTGGACCCAGCTGATACGAGAGGACTGCGAATACCCGTATATAATAGAACTACCATCGTCAACTTTCAACTCAGCTTAGCTCACCACCGGTCTGCCATACCCTGGGCAATTCCTCAGCCAGTGGCCTATGTTCGGGCATACTCAGGTCAGGGTCCTTCGAAAAAAGCTCAATGGCTTCGTTTCGTGCCAGTTCCAGAAGCTGTGTATCTGATAATCTGGCCATGCGCAGGTCCGGTAAGCCGCTCTGTCTGGTGCCGAAGAATTCCCCGGGGCCCCTCAGCTCCAGGTCTTTCTCGGCCAGCACAAAACCATCCTGAATATTCTCTATGGCCTGAAGCCGCTCGCTACCTTCCGGTGACGGTTCCTCGGCGAGAAGCAAACAATAACTTTGCCTCTCACCCCGGCCCACCCGTCCACGGAACTGGTGCAGCTGGGATAAACCGAACCGGTCGGCAGCTTCGATCAGCATGACGCTGGCGTTAGGCACGTCTATTCCCACCTCGACAACCGGCGTCGATACCAGTATATCGAGCTTGCCGTCTCGGAAGCTTTTCATTGCCTTATCTTTCTCCGAATTGGCCATCCGGCCGTGAAGCAAGCCCAGTTTCAAGTCCGGAAAAACTTCCTGTGATAACCTTTCGTATTCAGCAACAGCCGCTTTAGCCTCTATGCTCTCGGATTCCTCAATCAGGGGACACATGATGAAAGCCTGCGCCCCAGAGGCTATTTCCCGGCGCAGAAAATCATAGGCCTTCGTCCGCTGCTCCGGCTTGAGCCACTTTGTCTTTATCTCTTTCCTGCCCGGAGGCAGTTCATCAATGACGGACAGATCTAAATCGCCGTATAGCGTCAATGCCAGTGTTCGTGGAATAGGTGTGGCTGACATCACCAATATATGTGGATTAAATCCTTTCTGCCGTAATGCCAGTCTCTGTACTACTCCGAACCGATGCTGCTCATCGATTATCACCAATCCTAATCTGGTAAACTCAACCGCCTTTTGAATTAAAGCATGAGTGCCTATGACGATATCTACATTACCTTGCCTAATTTGCTCATGCGATTCCGATTTCTGCTTCTCGCTAAGGCTGCCGGTTAGTAAAGCGAACGTAATAGGATGGGAGAATATTCCATGGAAACGGCAGAGGTTATCCTGTTCATCTCTGCCCTGCGCTACTCTGGACAGGAGCTGGCAAATGCTGCGAAAATGCTGCTCAGCCAGTATCTCGGTCGGCGCCATGAAGGCTCCCTGATAGCCATTATCGGCGGCCACGAGCAAAGCGGCTACAGCCACCACGGTTTTACCGCTGCCCACGTCCCCTTGCAGCAGGCGAGACATGGGGCGGGTCTCGTGAAGGTCCGATAGAATTTGATGGAGCACGCGCTTTTGGGCACCTGTCAGGGTAAACGGTAACGAATTCAAAAATTTATCTACATTTTCGCCTACCACGTTAAAAGCATTTCCCGGTTGGCTCTCCTGCCAGTCCCTCTTCTTGCCCAGCACACCCAACTGGAGAAGGAAAAGTTCATCGAAAGCCAGGCGTCTCCTGGCCTTGGCTTTCGCAGAATAGTCATCCGGATAATGTGCCTGAAGAATTGCATCGGGTAAATTCATAAATTTGAACTTATTTTTAGTCTCGTTCGGGAGAAAATCGTTTATCCGGCCGAGCCATCCGTCAAGGGCTCTCCTGACCATACTTCTGACCTGTCGGGGATACAAGCCTCGGGTTAAGGCATAAACCGGTACCAATCGACCAGTGTGGACCAGTTCCTTATCTTCCACGAGTTCCCATTCGGGCGACTCGAATACCTTGTTGCCCTTAAACTCCGATACCCGGCCGCTTATCACTACCTGAGCGTTCGTGCTAAAGTTCTTAGCCAGATAAGGTTGATTAAACCATACGGCTCTTATATTGCCTGTCTCGTCTCCAACGATGACTTCAGTACCCTGCTGCACTCCCAATCTGGCCATCCTGGATTCCCAGACGTTTGCCAAGATGGTCTGCTCCTCGCCTACCACCAGTTCGGTAATGCTTTTCCTCTGGCTGTAGTCCATATGGCGCCTGGGAAAGAAATAAAGCAGGTCATGGACCGTCTGGACCCCCAGCTTGGAAAGCTTACTTGCCGAACCGGCAGCAATGCCTTTAACCGCGGTTACCGGCGAGTCCAGTCCTTTGCCGGCGGGCGATGGCCGAACAGGAGTAGCAGCAGTCGTTTTATGACCCGTCGCTGCGACGCGAGGCCGGTTTTTCTTCACTGACACTTCATCAGGCAGCCTTTCCGCTTTCTCAAGCCATGCCAGTACATTTTTTATCCATTCCGCGCGTTGTTTAACATCCATGCCTGCATATTTAGAATCCGCCAGATGAAGACCATCGAAAATGTCTGATAAGTCCGTCGCACTAATTTGGGTTCTGGCATCCGTAGCCCACTTGTGGAGAAATTTGTCGAGACCACCCACTACGGTAGTGTTCGGATAGTTTCGCTGGCTTTCCATCTGGAGAATGGTCCGGAGGGGCTCTACGCTGATTCGCGGGGTCACTGACTTTAACCTTCTTTAGCTGACGGCAATGAAGGGCCTTTACTTGATTGGTAATAAGCAGCGGCCAAATAACCTGTGTGTATGCTGAATCTCATTCCAGGGAAACGATGTAAGGATAGTTAGGCTGTCCGCCGGATACCACCTCAACCTGTTTATCCGCATATTTGTTCCTCAGCCGGACAGCCAGCTGGTCGGCCTCGCTGTTTTGAATATTATCTCCATAATAAACTGTAACTACCTCGGCGGAGCCTATACCCGCTTTATCCAGACCTTCGAAAAGTACCGCATTCAAGTCATTACCTGTGGTCACCAGATTTTCATCGTCAATTATAGCGATGTATTCGCCCTTCTTTATCTTCAGTCCCTGTACCTGTGTGGTCCGGGCAGCCAGCGTGACTTCTACCGTTTTTACCGTGGCAATGGCTTCGTTCATTGACTGGACATTCTCCTCCATCCCACCCTCATAATTAAAAGCGATAAGCGCGGCTATCCCTTGCGGCATGGTGTGGCTCGGTATCACCGCTACATCTTTCGATGTTAGTGAATGTACCTGAGAAGCCGCCATAACTATGTTCTTGTTATTGGGTAACAGGATAACCTTCTGCGAAGGCACTGAATCCACGGCTTGAAGCAATTCCTGAACACTGGGATTCATGGTCTGTCCGCCTGAAACAATGGCCGCAGCTCCCAAACTCCGGAACACCTCTTTCATACCGCTGCCGAGGGCGACCGATACTACACTTATTTCCAAACTGGGCAATCTGTCTTTCTGCATTTCGACAAAACCCACGTGCTGGTCATCCATGTTTTGGACTTGTAGCTGGTGCAAAGTTCCAAGAGAGGTTGCATACCTTATAATGCTTCCCGGGTCATAGGTGTGGATGTGCACCCTGATGGTGGATTCATCACCAACCACTACCAGGGACTGGCCTCTGTTTTCGAGCCGTTTTCTTATTTTATCCGCATCCAGTTTATGCCCCTGTAATAGAAAGTTCGTACAGTAGCCATACGGTTCCTCTCTTTCGATTGCCAGCGGAGAGGCCTGAGTGCTTGCCGGCGTTTCCGCAGCCACCATTTGCGGTCTGCGGTATCTCATTTCTTCAGCGCTGCCCTCCAGATAGCGTAACGCACCCTCAAGTAAGACGTATATTCCCTGGCCTCCGGCATCAACCACGCCCGCCTCGCGCAACACTTCCAGCAAATTGGGGGTCCTTGACACCGAATCCCTGGCTTCACTGACCGCGGCTTCGGCCACCTTCGTTAAATTATCTCCATCTTTTGCGGCGGCTTCTTCAGCAGCCCTGGCGGCATCCTTAATTACCGTCAGCATGGTACCTTCCACCGGCTGAGACAACCCCTTATACGCAGCTCGCGAGGCTTCGGATAGTGCAGCGGCAAAATCGCTGCCGTTTATCGTTTCCTTGTCGTCAAGTCCTTTGGCCAATCCCCTGAAAAACTGCGACAGTATAACACCGGAATTTCCCCTGGCTCCCATAAGCGCGCCCTGAGCCATGGCCTTAGCTACGGATGCTACGCTATTGTCCGAGATTCTGTCCGCCTCTTCCATGACCGACCGCATGGTCAGAAACATGTTGGTACCGGTATCACCATCCGGAACGGGGAAAACGTTTATAGCATTAATGTCCGGAACAGTTTTTTCCAGCCAGCCGCTGCCGGCAGCGAACATGTCCTTAAACTCTTGACCGGCACATGAAAGAACCTGCTTCATCCGTCTCCTTTATTACAATCTGGCAATTGTGGTATAATCCTACTCCTGTTGTCAAGACCAATTTAGGTAGAAGGAGTTAGCGATTTGGCTAATAAATGTGATATCTGTGGCAAGGGTGTACACTTCGGCCACAGGGTGAGCCACTCGAAACAGCATACCAGACGGCGTTGGCTGCCTAACATCCAGCGCGCTACCATCGTTGTCGATGGAAAATCGAAACAGGTTAATCTGTGCACTCAGTGCATGCGCAATCAACATAAATTAGCTCACTAAATCAAGAGCTTTTCTCATCTCTTGCAGCGCCTTGGTTGCCCCCTGCTTCGAGTTAAAAATCGCTGCCCCGGCAACCAGAACATCGGCTCCCGCTTTGGCTACTTCAGGTGCTAACCGCACTGTAATACCACCATCAACCTCGAGTTCCACACCCAGATGCCTTTCATCAAGTATGCGACGCAGCCTGATAATCTTATCCTTCATGCTCTCAATAAAAGTCTGCCCCCCGTAGCCTGGGTTGACGGTCATAACCAGCACCAGGTCGAGCATGGGTAAAACCTCATCCAGCGCGCTTAAATGGGTTGCTGGATTCAGCGATACCCCGGCTTTGACTCCGGTGTCTTTAATTGATTCTACCACACGGTGCAGATGCTTGGCAGCTTCCACGTGTACCGTAATTATATCAGCGCCGGCATCGGCAAATTGAGTTATATGCGCTTCCGGCTGCTCAATCATTAAGTGGACATCCAGCGGAAGTTCGGTTCGTGAGCGAAGAGAAGCCACCACCGGTGAGCCGATAGTGATGTTCGGTACGAAGTGCCCGTCCATGACATCGACGTGAATATAATCGGCACCGGCTTTAGTTACTTCGGCGATTTGCTCGCCCAATCGGCTGAAATCAGCGGAGAGTATCGATGGAGCCAGTTTTATTCGTTTATTTTTCATTTACCTTTGCCGACCAGTTTCCTGGCTCCGGATAGTGCGGCCAGTACCTGTTTTGGCGCGGTACCGCCAACTATGTTTCGCGCCGCAACCGATGTCCGTATAGTAATGCCGTAGACATCTTTATCGAATAGAGGCGAGAACTTTTTATATTCTTCCATGCTGAGTTTTTGGAAACTCTTTCCTTTACCCGCAGCATACTTTACCAGCTCACCCACGATTCGATGCGCCTCCCGGAACGGAAGACCCTTTTGAACCAGATAATCGGCCAGGTCTGTAGCCAGCAGGTAGCTATCGGTCATTACCTGCTGCATCCGGCTGGCATTGATTTTCAGGCTCCCCATCAAGCCAGTAAAAACGTCCAGTGTCGCCAGCAGCTTATCCACCGTGTCGAAAAGACCCTGCTTGTCTTCCTGCATGTCCCGGTTATAAGCCAGCGGCAACCCTTTCATGGTGGTCAGTATAGCCAGCAGGTTTCCATAAATCGTACCCGTCTTGCCACGCACCAATTCTACAACATCCGGATTCTTTTTCTGAGGCATAATGCTGCTGCTGGTGGCGTAGGCGTCATCCAGCTCCACAAAGCCGAACTCATCGGACGACCACAGCACTATCTCTTCGGCCAACCTGGATACATGCATCATGGTTATGGCTGCCGCCGCTTCGTACTCAATGACGAAATCCCTATCGGATACGGCATCCAGGCTATTTCGGCTCAACTCGACGAAACCTAGTTTTGCAGCCATGAAGTCGCGGTCGATGGCGTAACCCACCCCCGCCAGGGCACCGCTGCCCAGAGGCATGACGTCGGTCCGCCTCAGACAGTCCAGGAATCTTGTTATATCCCGCTGCAACATCTCGAAATAAGCCAACAAATGATGAGCGAAAAGGATCGGTTGGGCATGCTGCAGGTGTGTATATCCGGGCATAATTGTAGACTTGTTAGCCTCAGCCACATCAAGCAGAGCCAGCTGAAACCCCTTTAGTTTGCCGACCGCATCGACAATAGCTTCTTTGACGAACATTCGCATGTCGAGCGCTATCTGGTCGTTTCTGGAGCGTGCGGTATGCAGCTTGCCGGCCACGTCGCCTATCTTCTCAAACAGCCGGCTCTCTATATTCATGTGGACGTCTTCTAGCTCTATTTTATATTCGAACTTTCCCTGCTCTATCTCCCCTTGGATGGAGGTCAGGCCTTTGACGATAAGCTCAGCGTCTTTCTTCAATATCAGTCCTTGCTTGGCCAGCATCCGGGCGTGCGCCATGCTGCCGGCGATATCCTGTTTATACAATCGCCAGTCTACAGGGACCGAAGCCACGTATTTTTCAACGTTCCTGTCGATACCCCTTTTAAAGCGGCCGCGCAGGCGGTCCTTGCTCTTGTCCTTGTCAGCCATTATACACTCTTATTATGTCAAGCTCTCTTAGGTTTCTTGCCACCACCCTGGACCCTTGATTGGACCTTGGTGGGCAAGCCGTATATCTGAATGAAACCCAGCGAAGCGCTCTGGTCGAACACGTCGCCCTTATCGTAAGTAGCCAGCCCGAAATCATATAGTGAGACCGGTGATTTTCTGCCGACCACGACGCAATTACCTTTAAACAGTTTCACTCTGATGGTGCCGGCAACGTGTTTTTGCGCCCGGTCGACGTAGGCGGCCAGGTCCTCGCGCAGCTGTGTAAACCACAGGCCGTTGTAAATGATATCAGAGTATTCGGCGGTAACCTTCTCATTGAAACGGAGCTGCTGGTGAGACAACGTCATAGCTTCCAGGGCCTGGTGAGCCTTCAGCAGCACCACAGCCGCCGGGGACTCGTAGATCTCTCGGGATTTTATGCCCACCAGCCGGCTTTCCACGTGGTCGACTCTGCCTACACCGTGTTTGCCGGCGGATTTATTGAGCTGCTGAATTAAGCTGACGCCGTCAAGTTTCTTACCATTTAAGCTTACGGGTATCCCTGCCTCGAAGCCGATTTCCAAGTATTCTGGCTTGTCGGGAGCTTCTGCAGGTGATTTAGTCCAGGCGAAGACTTCTTCCGGCGGCTCCACCCATGGGTCTTCCAGTACGCCGCATTCAATACTCCGCCCCCAGAGGTTCTCGTCTATCGAATAAGGGCTGGAAACCTTAATCGGTATCGGTATGCCGTACTTTTCCGCATAGGCGATGGTCTGTTCTCTGGTCATACCCCACTCCCGGGCCGGCGCCAGAATCTTTAAGTGCGGAGCCAGCGCCATAACGCTGACATCGAACCGTACCTGGTCGTTTCCCTTGCCAGTAGAGCCATGCGACACCGCCGCGGCACCTTCCTTCAAAGCCGTATCCACCAGCAACTTGGTTATCAAGGGGCGGCCCAGTGCGGTGGCTAACGGGTACTGTTTCTCGTATATCGCATTGGCTTTTAGAGCCGGGAAAATAAAGGAGTCCACAAAGATTTTCTTAGCGTCCACCGTTAACGCCTTAACGGCTCCCACCTTCAAGGCCTTTTTCTTGATTGCCGGTAATTCGGTTATGCCGCCGATGTCTGCGGTTAGGGCAATGACACCCATGTTATATTTATCCGCCAGCCACTTTATGGCTGCCGACGTGTCCAGACCTCCGCTGTATGCCAGTACTACCTTGTCTGCCATTATTTAATCCTCCGGGCTAAAACTTTTTCCAGAATAGTCAACGCTTCGTCAACGTCTTCATTAGTAATAATGAGTGGCGGCATAAACCGCAACGCATTCGGCTTGACAGGATTAACCAACAAGCCCTCTTTTAGGCAAGCCAGCACTAGCTCCTCCGCTATATTATCAGTCAATCCCAAAGCTAATAATAGTCCGCGACCTCTTATCTCATTTATAAGGCTGAATTTAGCTTTCAATTTTTCCAAACCGGCTACCAAGTGGTGACCCGTCTTTTGCACTTTAGCCGGTATATCATTATCAATAATGAACTTCAACGTAGCCACTCCGACATTACAGACTAGCGGGTTTCCGCCGAAAGTGGACCCATGGTCACCAGGCACAAAAACAGAAGCCCGCTCTTTAGCTAATAAAGCTCCTATGGGCACGCCACCAGCTAATCCTTTGGCCAGGGTCATTACGTCAGGTTCGACACCGTATTGCTGATAACCGAACAGGCTGCCTATCCGGCCTATGCCGGTCTGAATCTCATCCAGGATAAGAAGTATGCCCTTTTCGTCACACCAGGCCCGGACTTCACTGAGATAGTCATCGTGGGGCACGTTGACGCCACCCTCACCCTGAATCGGCTCTACCATTACGGCACAGGTCCGATTACTGGTCGCCGCTTTTATAGCGCTACTATCATCATAATCTGCCTGGACAAATCCGTCGGGTAGAGGAATATAGGGCTTTTGGTGCTTGTCCTGACCCGTGGCTGCCACCGTAGCTAGTGTCCGTCCATGAAAGGAGCCACGAGTGGTGATAATTTCATGGGCTCCGTTCAGGTGAAGCTTTCCATAGCGACGAGCTAACTTTATCGCTCCTTCATTAGCCTCAGCACCGCTGTTGCAGAAGAAAACGCGGTCAAGGCAGCTGTTGTCAATTAATAGTTTAGCCAGCTGTAGCTGTGGAATAGTATAAAACAGGTTCGATGTATGAATCAGGGTTTTAGCTTGTTCCGTCAACGCCTTAACCACCACCGGATGGCAGTGTCCCAGGCTGTTAACAGCCGAGCCAGCCACAAAATCAAGATACTCCTTGCCGTCGGTATCCCAAACCCGAGCCCCTTTACCCCGAACCAGAGTAACGGGGCACCGCTTGATAATCCGCATATATAATTTCTGCTCTAATTCCTGCCAGTCTGCCATTTTATCTTCCTATTATCGTACCTTCGGCTTTACCCTCGAACTCATTCAACAGTGCGTGAGGCACTCTACCGTCTATTATCCGCGTCACCGGTACCTTGGCTGCCGCCAGCAGGCAAGCCTGCAGCTTGGCTACCATGCCTCCGGAAGCCACACCCGATTCGATCAATTTATTTGCCTCATATAGCTTCAACTCCCTGATAGGTCTTTTAGAGCTGTCGTACAGGCCGGGCACATCGGTTAAAAAAATCAGCTTCTCGGCTTTAACGGCTGCCGCAATCTCACCCGCCGCTGTATCTCCGTTTACGTTCAGCATATTTGTATCCCCATCAGGGCCTTCGAATGAACCCAGGCTCACCGGCGCTATCACCGGTATATATCCGGCTTTTAGCAGTAAATCTACCACGTTTGCGTTAACTTTAAGCTCCTCTCCCGTATACCCTAATTCTGGCCTCTTGTTTTTCGCCTGAATCAATCCGCCGTCGACACCGCTGAGCCCCACGGCTTTACCGCCGTGCTTCCAGATAGCGGACACCAGCTCCTTGTTAACCAGTCCGGCAAGTATGGCCGTGACCACCTTCAACGACTCCAAATCTGTAATCCGGAGCCCCTCAATGAAGCTGGTCTCGATACCCAGGCGCTCCAACCAAGTTGAGACTACGTTGGCGCCCCCGTGTATGACTACCAGCGATACGCCCCGTTTCTGGATTGTAACCAGGTCCTCGATGGTTGTATCGGCACTGCCTAAGGTACTGCCGCCGATTTTTATTGCTACAGGATTCATATTACGTCACTCTGAGCGAATAATCTCGAATACGACGTCAGATATGGTTCGAGACATTCCTCAGCTCGTATAAGCGCTATTTATAGTAACATATTCATCGGAGAGGTCGCACCCCCACGACGTAGCTTTGCCCGCGCCCAGATTAAGGCATAATTTAACTGTTACTTCCTTGCCTCCCAGGCTTTGGCGCATCTTCGGCTCGTCAAAAGCTACCGGAGCACCCCGCCTCATGACACAGACACCGTTCAAATATACTTCAAGCTTCTCTTCATTTATTCTGGCACCACTCCGCCCGGCTGCTGCTACAACACGCCCCCAGTTAGGGTCGTTGCCGAACATGGCCGCCTTGAACAGTGTCGAACCGGCAATGGTACGGGCTACCACTCGGGCCTGGGCTTCGCTAAGAGCGCCTTCCACTACCACCTCTATCGACTTGGTGGCTCCCTCCCCGTCACGGGCAATTGACCTTGCCAGGAAAAGACAGACCTCATCCAGCGCCTTTTGGAAGACCTGCCCGTTGGCTGCAGTCACAGTCTGAGTCCCCACCATGCCATTGGCCAGAATAATCACCGTGTCGCTGGGGCTGGTATCACCGTCGATAGTCACCATGTTGAAGGAATTAGCCACAGATTTTTTAAGCGCCGACTTTAGGAAACGGAGCTCCACACCGGCGTCAGTGGTTAAAAACGCCAGAAGAGTAGCCATATTGGGATGAATCATGCCGGCTCCCTTGGCCACACCACCGATAGTGAACCGACCCATTTCCGATTCCACCGCTATTGCTATCTCCTTGGGAAACGTGTCCGTAGTCATCATCGCCCGCGCCAGGTCATATCCTCCGTTTTTGGTCGGCACGATCCGGCCGATGCCGGTCCGAATTTTGCTCATGGGCAAAGAGACCCCTATAACGCCCGTACTGGCCACCAGAACGTCTTTCATCGCCAGTCCTAGCTTGGCCGCAGTTAACTCAGCCATCTGCACAGCATCGGCCATGCCAGCGTCGCCTGTGCAGGCGTTGGCGCAGCCGGAATTAACGACGATGGCCTGCGCTTCTCCATTCTTTAAATGTTTTTTCGAAAGAAGTACCGGCGCTGACTTAATTAAATTCGTCGTAAAAACCCCAGCCGCCACACACGGCTTCTCGGAATAAAGAACAGCCAAATCGAGTCTATCGGGGCTTTTTATATTCGCTTCGACTGCTCCGGCCAGGAAGCCTTGCGGAGAGGTAACCGTACCTTCGGCAATAGCTTTAAATCCGTCCCCCATAAATGAAGCAACTATGATAGCACTTTTTATCGTATATGGCTAGCTTTGTTTATATTTGTGTTTTTACCTGATTTTTACAGTAGAGCAAAGCTGAGCTAGTAATCTGGGTGTATGCTGAAGCAGGGTTACTGGATATTCTCGCATTTCTGCTAAACTAAAAGCCGAAGCCTTGGACGCGGGAAATGAATAGAGTTTTGAGAACCGTTCTTGCCATTGGACTGATTTTATGCGTATTCCTTATCCAGGCCTGCTCTTTTATTTCTCCAGCGCAGACGACAGCACCCGAAATCAATACATATCCGCTTGTACCCATCAACCCGGCAAAGCTGGGCACCGTAGAGCGTGATATCACCTACGGCACAGCCGATGGCGTAGACTTGAAGATGGACATTTATTATCCCGAGTTTGCAACGGGTGCAGTGCCTGCCGTTCTTTATGTGCACGGCGGCGCCTGGATTCAGGGAGATAAAAGTGAGGGTGCTGGTATTGCGGAGATACCGAAACTCCGTTCCCGCGGCTATTTAGTAGCAGCTGTAAATTATCGTCTGGCGCCCGACTATAAATTCCCGGCACAGATAGAGGACGTCAAGTGTGCCGTTCGCTTCCTGCGGGCAAATGCGGCAGCTTACGGTATCGACCCTGCCCGTATCGGCGCCTGGGGCGGCAGCGCCGGCGGGCATCTGGTAGCCCTTCTGGGCACAACCGATGCTTCAGCCAAGTTTGAAGGGGACGCCGGTTATGCCGATGAGTCGAGTCGCGTGCAAGCGGTGGTGGACATGTTCGGCCCTATCGACCTGAAAGCTCTTTCCCTAGGAGACCCGAGATTTCTGTTAGTGCTATTCGGCACTATAAACCGGAACGCCGGCATCGTTAAGCAGGCCAATCCAATAACCTGGGTTTCCAGCGACGACCCGCCGTTTCTAATTTTGCATGGGGAGAATGACGAGCTGGTGCCCGTTAGTCAATCACAAATTTTGTATGACGCGCTGCTGGCCAAGGGTATACCAGCCACATTGGTCATAGTAGAAAACGCGGGGCACGGCTTTGCACCCGTAGGCGGCGCCATTAATCCCAGCCGCTCTGAAATAACCGGTATGGTTGCCGATTTCTTCGACGAATACCTGAAATAGCCCGGCCTACCACAGTCCGCCGGTCATCTTTCCCAAGTCAACGGGCTCGAAGGACTCAAACCGTATATCGCGGACCCGGGCCATCCGTTCCCACATAATTCGATAACCCTTCAAACCCTTAGCCAGGGAGACTCGTTTTAGCCAGGATTCTTTCTCATCCTCAGTCGCATCCCTCAGCTCGCCTACGGTGCCTGCTAGTCGGATCGCAGGAGGCGTGGAGAATCTTCCCTCTAGAAGCGATCTCGCCCAGAATATTTTATCCGCGTTGACCGCCAGTACACTGACTCTGGGGCTCAGCTTAAGGTTCTCTGGCATCTTGGACGGATATTCCTCAAAATAAAAACCAGTCTGGTCTGGACGTAGAACAAGCGCGCCGATAGGGGTCACATGTGGTGTGCCATCCTCATTAACGGTAGCCACGGCAAAATGTGAGCAGCTCTTAAACGCTTCCTCGAATATTTTTTGTATCGTTTCCCAGTGGTCCCCAATCTCCATCATACGCCTCTTTTATATAGTTTATTCCGTACTATGTTTAGTTTATAGCTTCCCACGCAATTTCCGGAAGCATTTTAACCTTCACGCCGGGCTTATCAGCAAGCTTGGCCGTGAGACTATAGTAGCAGCCGCTGCAGATATTGATTACCTGGTCACTTTTAACCGAGCTGGCGATTTGCTCCATGTGCGGTGGTACATTACAGCATAGCTTGTTATCGATATAGTTTATCTCCAGCCCCTTTATCCTCTGCAACACCCGGACGGCGGGTTCAACATCAACCGGTTTATCGGTTATACGCCTCCTGAACCGGTAACAGCCGGCATAATAATCAACGTTTCTATCCAGCTTTCCGCCTTTAAAATGGCGGTCCAAAAGCTCGTAGAAAGGGATCACTTCCAGGTCAGTTAAGTCCTTGTAGTTGGTGTAGTTGGGTTCACAGGCTCCGCAGAAGAGGACTATGGATTTGGCTCCAAGCTCCTTGGCCTGCCTGAAATTATCAGCGACGAACTCGCGCGAAATCTGTTTGAACCGTGCTATATCTTCGTCGTTTTTGGCCATTACTGCCGGCTGGCCGATGGGCATCCAGCCGCAGCAGTACTCTTTACTAAGTAATGTATGGTCGATTTTGAAATGGTCCAGCAGTTTCTTGAATGCCAAGAACGCCTGCGGCATGCCTTCGGGTTGGAAGCATCCGGCAATGATGACGACCTCTGATTTCTTACCGATGGGAAAGCCTATTTCCTCGACCAGTATCTGGTGCCTTCTTTCACCATTTCCCAGAGCCACCCCGTGTTTCCTGATATTTTGAATGGACTTCTCATCAACCATTGTAAACCCTCCTGGCACGTTAATCGTTCAGAAGCTGAGACACTGGGAGACATCGGTTCAGAAGGGAGTTAAGTAAATTTCTTTCCCCTCTTTTTGTCCCTTAACCAGTTCGCAGTGTCTCAGTACGGCTATTTGATTCTCTAATTCTTGAGGTGACAGACGGAACTTAGTGTAAAGTTGGGCAACGGTGACTTTACCTTTGGATTTGATAAATTCATAAATTGCACTTTGTTGTTCAGTTAAACCTTGCGCCGCTTCAAGCCCTGACGCTTTTCGGAATCGCTGGGCCGAGCGCACCGCCAGGGGATCACAAGTCTGAACGCGATGGGCTGACTTAAAATAGCAGTCCTCGCAAAGAATATGACCTCCATAGTTGAATCCATCGCCGCTGGAAATCTCGCGTCCGCGCTTCTGGCATTTAATCATTTCGATTTATAGTATAAAACAAATTCGGTATTCCGTCTCTGTTAAATTCAAATTTTCTGCAACTTGAATTTTACGGCTCTTCAATTCCAATTAATTTTACAGGTGCCCAGGCAATTATTAGTATTTTTCTCATTGATGACCTGGCCGTTCACGCCTAAGCCCTTTAGCCAGGATTCGAACCTCAATTGAGCGGCGCACTGATGAATTCCCGTGGTGCCGGATTTGCCGACCATTTGATATACATAGCACTCCAGAACGCGCCCGATCAAAGTGTTATCGTCGACTATTTTAATTTCATACTTGTGTTCCGGTGGAAAATACAGCGGTGCCGCCAGTCTATAACCGCTTTCAAGTCCTCGATGTATTTTATAGGGTACCCTATCGCTAAGCCGGGATGCTGCGCGGACTTCTTGCCGGCCTGAACAAAAACGAAATTACAATCAACGCCGCTCCCGAAATCAAGAACCCTATCCCGTACATTCTCACCGGAGCCGTCAGATCGGAGGCTAGCTGGTTCAGCTTGATTTGCAGGCCAGCCAAGCCAAACGAGCCGACAGCCTGACTGAGAAACTGGACAAGAAGGTAATTTAGTAACGGACCCAGAGTACAAACGACTCCTACAAGAATAAATGTTATACCCGTAGACCTGGCAATGGGCCTGGGCTGCCACCAGTGGGCCAGTGCCAATAGCAACAGCAGCATGACCGCCGCTATAAGCGAACAAATATAAACGGCATTTATAGTACTGACAACAGTCCGGAGCGGCACCAGCGGAATCTTTAACAATGAGCCAGCCACGGCGTCATTTATCACAAAATTTGACGGTATAGCATTATCGATTCCGGCATATACCTGCGACATATAGACATCTATCTGGCTCTGTGTCGCTCCTTGCAGCATAGCCGGAGGTGAATCCATCAACGCTGCTGCTACCTTTTCTTTAACCGCTGCCCTGACCGGCTCCAGCGAAATATCTACATTAAGACTCTGGCCCTCCTTAATATAGCCATAAACCGCGTGGATAACAGTGCTGGCTTGTTCTTCTATCCATGGTTTAAGTTCTGTGGCCAGTTCATCTATAACGGTTGAGTCAATGAAAGGCTGGCTGGGGATCATAGTTTTCGCCTGGTCTATGATAGCGGAATAGATGTCTAATTTTTCCAGTTCATTGGTGGCAAAATCAGCATCGAGCACGGTCAGGTTCAAGGAAGTGAGCAATCCCACCAGCACTAAGACTACTAACAGCAGAAAACAAAAGACCCCGGCGAAAAAACCTCTGACAATACTCATATCGCTGAGGTCAATTATTGAGGATTTGAGTTATTATCGTCAACCTGATCAATGTCATTGCGAGCGAAGCGCGGTAATCTCCGCAGCACACCGCCGCGTTTAGAAGAACATAAATGGGGGGAAAGGTACCTCGAGGTGCTATCTTATGGTAATGGACAGATCCCAACACCCTTAGGTGCATATTTCAGCAGTATTTTGTTTCCGTCCGGAGATAAACCATAGCTCGCCAGCTCTTTTTGCAGAGTTCCTGCCGTGCCGTAACCACCGATATACCCGTTTATTCGTGCTGCTGCGGTTGAGTCCCCGAAATCGGCGGCGTCGGGATACATAGCTTTAAAGTCGGCCATAAGCTCCGGAATTTGTCTCAGGTAATATTTCTGGTGATAGTCCTCGGCCGGATAGAAAGCTATATAAGGAATTATTTCCGTGGTGATTTTGCTTCCCAACTTTGCCTCTTCCTGCTGTTTCGATTGAGTAGCCAGCCGTTGTTGCTCTTCGTTATGGAAGAAGATTATCGACTGGTATTGTCGTGAATAAGCAAACGCTGTGGCATCATGGCTATTCCAGAACACGTCCAGCAGCTCGTTATACGATATCTTAGTCGGGTCGTAATCTATCTGAACCGTCTCGGTGTGACCGCCCAGGTTGTAATATGTGGGGTTTGTGGATTTTCCTCCCGCGTATCCCACACGAGTACGAACCACTCCATCCAGACTCCCGAACCGGGCATCGGCTCCCCAGAATCAGCCCAAAGAAAACGTCGCGGTTTCCACCTGCGTCGGTGCAGTAGCATCAATTGACGGTATGGTACCTTTTAAAGCCATGTTATCTCCTCCATCGGCATTTTGCCTTTGCGCGTAAGCGGCGCCAATGAACAGTGTAACAAGCACAACCGGCAATATAATAGCCTTGAGTATTGTTCTTAATTTGCGGGTTAATTTCATTGGTCAGAAGCCACTGTCCTGTATCAGATTAAACACAGAATACCGGTAAATCTAGAAGGTGTATGCGACTTTAGTCTCGTATGAGTGAAACTTAAAAACTGTGAGGAATATTACTGGAGTTCAGGGATTAGAAGTATCATAGTGGTGCCTATGGTCGGCTGGCACCTAAAAACCATACCGTTTATTTTAGAGTTATGCCTTACTTATAGTAGAATGAGAAATTATGAGACCATGTTTGTTCTGCAAAACTGAGGGAGACTTTGCTACTCGAGAACATATAGTACCAGAATCTCTTGGGAATGATACTGATATTATCAAAGGCATTATATGCGAAAGCTGTCAGAACTACTTCGGCAGAGAAGTTGAAAAACCAGCTCTTGAGAAAACTCCCGTTGCATTCTGGCGAAGCTACCTCGGTATACGAACAAAAGCGAAGCATCTTCCGTCCGTGAATTTAGATCCGCCTACAAAAGGAGCTGTCCCAGCCTATCATCCAGCAACAGATATGGGAATACGTCTTACAAGCCACAAAGATGGATCAACTGAGATAGAAACTAAAAGTTATGTTTTTAAGAGGAAGCTACTTTCAGAGGATATGCCCAGATATCAATTGGTACTATCGCCTTGGCACTTAATTATATTGGGGCGATTCCTTGGCAAAATGGGGCTTGAATATACGGCATCCATTGATCTGGATTATGCACTCAGCGCTCAGTTCGACAATATTAGATCTTTCGTGCGCTATGGATCGACGAATCATCTGTGGCCCATATATTGGGGACAGCAAGGTAAGTTGGATGAGCTAAAAGACATTATTGTTTGGGATGGCTGGGAAGGAAGCCAAGAAATTGAATGCTATAGATATGCGTTGGGTAAGATGATAGACAACGAAATACTTTTTGCTTTCTCGATAGGCATTGACATCATGGTCATCTGTCTAACTACTCGTTTGCTCAATTCAGAAATAGAGAATTCAATTGCCGGTGTTAAGTTAAAGTGCATTTTCTATCAAGATGGAAGTTGGCAGTAGGATGAATCGTAATAGTCACAGCATGGAAAAACTTTTCATCTACGATATAACGCCTTCTGACGATCTTTATCGCACCATCCGTGATGAAAACAGACCTAGGGTAGCTGAACTTAAATATTACATGGAGAATTTATGGAAAATTTACTACCCATACTCCGATACAGACTTCCGCCTTCAATTGGCACATGATTTTCATGCCCGTTTCTGGGAGATGTATCTAACTTGCACGTTGATTAGCAAATCATTTAATGTTGTTCCCAAACGAAAAAGGTCTGAGGGTCCAGATATCTTAATTGAAGAATCATCACAGTGCATTTTCATAGAAGCCATCGCTCCTTCAGAAGGGTACAATGAAAATCTAGATAAGGTTCCGAAGTTGAAATCAAATGACGCCACACATATACCAGATACTGAAATTATATTGAGATACTCGGGGTCAATAGCCGATAAATATAAGAAGTATCATACTTATCTAAATCACAGGATAATATCTCCAAGGGATTCATATGTTATCGCTTTGAATTCTTGTAAGATAGATGCTGCAATTGTCGATCAAACCACAACCACTGATATTCCGCGAATAATGAAAGCAGTTCTTCCCATCGGCTACAAACAAGTCCAAATTAGTAGACTATCTGCACCTGTAGTTAATTGGACTTACCAATATAGGCCAAATATTTATCGTAAAAGTGGGAGCGCTGTGCCAACTGACCTATTTTTAAGACCTGAGTACGCAAACTTAAGCGGAATCATATATTCAAGATCAGATGTAGCAAATCACGCAACGCAAATGGGCGATGATTTAATTTTCATTCACAATCCTAAATCAACACAAAATGGGGTCCCTCGTGGATATTTCAAATTTGGGATAGAATACTTTATTACTTTAAACAATGACGGCTCTACTATTTCCTGGGACAGGCACGACTGGCACTAAATTGCTTGGATTTTTGTCCCTTTTGGTATAATCAAAACAAAAGAGGGGTTGATTAGAACCAGCAACCTTCAGGTTATTGGGTTGAGCCTGCCTCTTTCGCCTTCCGCTTTAATTCGTAGAGCCGGGTGATGGCTTCGAGGGGTGACATGGAGTCGATATCGAGCCGGCTGATTTCGTCAATCAGCGGCGACTTTTCGCCGAACAGCGCCAGCTGCGGTGGCGGTTCTTTTTTGGGACGCACCGTTTGGCGCCGCTTTGTCTCGGACTGGCCGTCTTCGAGCCCGGCCAGGACCTCTTCGGCCCGGTGTACCACCGACGCCGGCAGTCCCGCCAGCTTGGCTACGTGAATGCCGTAGCTCTTGTCAGCGCCGCCGGGGACGACCTTGCGAAGAAAGATGACTTTACCTTCCTCTTCGGTGACCGCTACGTTGAAATTTTTCACCCGCGGTAGAATGCCGGCAAGTTCCACCAGTTCGTGGTAATGTGTGGCGAACAGCGTCTTGGCCCGCAGCCTGGGGTGGTTATGTATGAACTCCGCCACCGCCCAGGCAATGGAAAGCCCGTCATAGGTGCTGGTGCCACGTCCGATTTCATCGAGTATGATCAGCGATTTCGCAGTGGCGTTGTTCAATATATTGGCGGCCTCGACCATCTCCACCATGAAAGTCGATTGACCGGCCGCCAGGTCTTCCTGGGCGCCGATGCGGGTGAAGATGCGGTCAACGATGCCGATGGTCGCCGACTCAGCCGGCACGAAGCTGCCTATCTGGGCTAACAGCACTATCAGCGCCACCTGCTTAAGGTAGGTCGATTTACCTGACATATTGGGGCCGGTCAAAATAATCAGCTGCGTATCCTGGTTGCACAAATAGCTATCGTTGGCGATAAAACCGTCGCTGCCCAGGTTTCTCTCGACCACAGGGTGCCGCCCTCCTTTTATAGATATGGCGTCTTCCGTGGTCAGTTCCGGGCGGACATAACCGTACCTGGACGCTGCTTCGGCCAGGCCGGCAAAGACATCGAGTTCGGCCAGCGCTCTGGCTGAAGCCAGTATTTTTTCACTTCCGGCGGCTATCTGCTGACAGACCTGGCGGAAAATGGCCGTCTCCAGCTCGATGATTCTCTCCTGCGCGTTCAGAATGACCGACTCGTACTCTTTAAGCTCGGGCGTGTAGAACCTCTCGCCGCCGGTTAACGTCTGCTTTCGAATATAGCCCTCCGGCACCAGGTCAAGGTTACCTTTTGAAATCTCGATGTAGTAGCCGAAGACCCGGTTGTAGCCTACCTTAAGTGTCTTGATACCGGTGCGCTCTTTTTCCTGCCGTTCCAGGTTCGCCAGGTAGCGTTTGGCGTCCCCTGCGGCTTGCCTGATGTCATCCAGCTCCCTGGAGAAGCCCGCCTTTACCACTCCGCCTTTGTCCAGCGTTACTCCGGGATTATCGATAATGGCCTGTTCGATTAAGCTGATTACGTCCCCGCACGGTTTGAGTTCTGAACTAAGCCAGCCGGGAAGCTCTTCGCCGGCTTCTACCTCCGATTTCACCCCATCCAGCTTCTCCAGGCTTGTGCGTAGGGCCACCAAATCGCGCGGAGTGGCTGTGCCGCCGGCTACGCGGTTTATCAGGCGTTCCAGATCGGCAATGCCTCTTAGAAGCTCAATGACCTTTCGACGGACCAGCGTATTTTCGTGAAACCAGGCAACGGCTTCCTGCCGAATAACTAATTGCTTTATGTCAAGAAGCGGCTGGCCCAGCCATTTCTTAAGCAGTCGACCTCCCATGGCGGTTTCCGTTAAATCTATTACCGATAGCAGTGAACCGGAGATGTCTCCCCGGCGAGCGCCGGAGAAGAGCTCCAGGTTGTTCCGGGTATGGGCGTCGAGGACCATAAACGACTGGGTCGAATAGGTTGTCAGCCGGTCCAGCTGGGCCAGCGCCGCCTTCTGGTTCTCCCGTAAGTAATGGACAATGGCTCCGGCAGCTCTAACCGCCTGTGGCAAATGGGCGCAGCCGTATCCTTCGAGTGAGGCTACACCGAAGTGCTCCTGCAAAAGTTCTTCCGCCGTCTCTAAATCGAACCAGAATTCATCGACGCAGGTAGTCGATGTGGATGACGTTGAGACAGCCATTTCCAGCCCCTGTGGCAGCAACACTTCGGCCGGGTGCAGGCGTTCCAGTTCATCGGCGACCTGGCCGGCTGTAAGCTGTGTGGTGCCGAACTCCCCCGTGGTTATATCGACGTATGAAATACCGGCTTCGTCGCCGTCGATAACCAGGCTGACCAGGTAGTTATTGTTTTTATCGTTCAGCAGGCCGGGCTCGATAACCGTTCCCGGCGTGACCACCCGTATGACGTCGCGCTCCACCAGGCCCTTGCCTGGCGGCGTCATCTGCTCACATATGGCCACCTTGTAGCCGCGGCTAATGAGCCTGGACAGGTAGTTATCCAGCGCATGGTATGGAATACCGGCCAGCGGCACCCTCTGTCCCTTACCCATCTCTCTGGAAGTCAGCGTGATTTCCAGCTCACGCGAGGTGGTCCTGGCGTCATCGTCAAACGTCTCGTAGAAATCGCCCAGCCGGAAAAAGACTATAGTATTTGGATAGCACTGTTTGATTCTGAGATATTGCCGTCGGAGAGGCGTTATCGCCATTCTGCACCCGCACCTATTGTACTACTTATCAAACCAATGACAAAGGTGGTTTCACCTGTTGACAAAGCGGCATTTGAGAGATAAATTGGCATGAGTGAAGATTAGATTTAGCCAAGGAAAACAAACATGACAAAAAAGACAGTCTTAGCCGTGAATTGTGCCAAGTGCCCAAGACCGGTATGCAATAGCCCCGCCTGGCAGGAAGGACCAGATAACTGCCCCTGGAAGGTTTTGCCGGAGGTAATAAAGAAGGCTACCGAAAAATGCCTCAGCCAGGAGCTGCATGATTTTGTCGTTAAGGCTTCCAAACAGGAGGGGGCAGCTTATATGAAGCTTCCCCACGCACCGAAAGGCCCATCCCCTATCAAAAGCAGGGTGGAAGAGATAATGGAGTTTGCCCGGCGGATGGGCTACAAAAAGTTAGGAGTTGCCTATTGTAGCGGAGTTCAGTTCGAGGCCGGCCTTCTGGTACCCATTCTGGAGAACAGGGGATTCGAGGTGATATCCGTAGCCTGCAAATGCGGCTCGGTACCAAAGGAAGAATTAGGTATCGAAGACTGGGAGAAGGTGGCACCCGGACGATTCGAAGCTATGTGTCATCCCATAGCCCAGGCTGAAATCCTAAACAGTTACAAGACTGACCTCAATATTATGCTGTGCTTGTGCGTAGGGCACGATTCGCTTTTCTTAAAGCACAGTCAGGCGCCCTGCACTGTTCTGGCAGCTAAGGACAGGGTTTTTGGCCATGCACCGCTGATGGGACTATACCAATCCAGGTCATATCACCGCAGGGTACTGGCTAAAGAATGCATGCCTGACGCAGCAAAATGTGCCGAAAGGCAAATGTCTGAGAAGCGGTGAGCAAAAGAGAATAGATTTACAGTCTCGGCTTGCAGATAATCTCTTTGACCCTGAGCGCGAAGGCGTCGTGAGTATACGCGGGTTTGACCACTAAGGCGGTGTCGGCTCCTCTGCCCGTGCCGGCGATGGCGATAACGTCTTCCTCCGGGGTTACAAGCCCGGCGTCGGCAGCCATCATGGTTATCTCGATAGCCACCTTGGTACCCTGTCCGAACATCCGCAGTGTGTTGGCCACAAAATCTCCCAGTACATATGTGGAGAAAGTTGTCCTCACGGCTCGCGCTAATCCGCCAAAGGCATGAGTGCCGGTGAAAATTTTACCGCCAAGCTTTTCTATTTTCCCCCTGTTTTCGTTGGTAAGCTCCTGCGTGCCCGGACCCAAAAAGCCGCTGGTGTGCGTCACTATAATTGCTTTAAAACCTTTTAAACTCTTTTGCTGCCTTAACCGCGGTATCGCCCTTGGTGGTGGCCACTACAATTTTCTTGATGCCCAGCTTTTCAGCTCTGGCTTTGGCCAGCGTCAATGTTTTATCCGTATTCTCGACACCCATAGACTCGAAATAGACAACAGTTGACTCACTGGCAGCGACGTTTTTCATAGGAATTATTCTGTGGCAGGACTATTTACTTGTTCCACAGAGAATGTCGTAGTCGCTTTTTCCAGGCCGTCAACGCTGATGACTACCTGGTAGTTTCCGGCGGGCCACTGGTAGTCTTTAACACCCTGAGCGGAGTACACAGTATAGGTACGGCCTTGACCTTCCTTGGTAATCGTAGCCATCTGCGTTTCGGCAACATAGTTTTCACCGGTAATATTCTCGGCAGCTATATCACCGCCCACATAAATCCATTTCACCTCGAGCTTAGCACCTACCGGAAAACCGGATATATTAAATGAACAATAAAATCCGGGATCGTTTTGCGAAAAAACATTTGTGGGATCGATCGGTTGGCTGGTGTTTTCGTCGACAGCCTTCGACATAACAACGTCGCTGATAACACCCGTTTCCGATGTGGGTTTCGGGCAGCCTGTCATTACGGCTACCATTAATATTAGAATCGCGGTTACACTAACCGCTAATCCATACTTCATATTATTTTTCAATCAAATCCTCCACAATATTATTTATCGAAAATCCATGTACGGGTAAAAATCATAAATAAACGCAGTCGCTTTGTCAAACATTATTTTGATAATTAAAAAAGTTTAAAAATTTTTTTTCCAAAAATATTGACAAATAAAAAAAAGTGTGTTAGCGTGTTAATGAATAAAAATTCATCTTTAATGATTCATAATTTAATATACACTATAATATCGCGCATTGAGGAGAAACTTTAGATGACAAAATTGGCTGAAATAAAAAACCAGCTGGAAGAGGAGGAACCTCCAGGCTTTAATACTGTGAGGAATGATGTAGTATCGGAGGAAGAAGAACCTCCAGGTAGTACGGCCGTTACCGATGGTACGGCCGTTATAAATAAAATCAATTTCTTCACCAAGAATTCAGGCGAAAACTGGAACAACTGGAAGTGGCAATTTCGTAACCGAATATCCACTGTAGAGCAACTATCAACCTTAGTCCCCCTCACCACCACAGAAAAAAATCAGATAAAACGGGTAATTGCAACTTATCCCCTTTCAATAACTCCTTACTATCTTTCACTTATTAACGTATACGACCCTGACGATCCAGTTAGAAAACAATCGATACCGTGTTTCGAAGAAATTTCTCTCGGCGGTCTCGGTTTCGAGGACCCGCTGGGCGAGATGAGGGATTCGGTTGTCCCGGGCCTGGTCCACCGTTATCCGGATAGAGTGCTCATGGTGCTCACCGACATTTGCCCCATGTTCTGTCGCCACTGCACCCGAAAAAGGGAATGGCATAAGGGCGGCTGGGTGCGCAACACTGCCGAAATTAAGAACATGCTTGACTACATCCGTAAGCATAAGAATTTGCGTGATGTGATTATCTCGGGCGGCGACCCGTTAACGCTATCAACTAAACGGCTGGAAGACGTCATATCCAGGCTGAGGCAGATAGACCATGTGGAGATCATCCGCATAGGTACCAGGTTCCCGGTAGTGTTGCCGCAGCGTATAGACAATGAGCTATGCGATATGCTCGGGAAATACGGCCCGATATGGCTTAACACACAGTTCAATCATCCGAAGGAGATAACCGCCGAATCGGCAGCAGCCTGTGATCGACTGTTGCGGGCAGGAATACCGGTAAACAACCAATCGGTGCTGCTGCGCGGCATAAACGACACCGTTCAGACGCAGATGAAGCTTTGCAACGGTCTGCTCAAGATAAAAGTTCGACCATACTATCTCTACCAGTGCGATGAGGTCCGTGGGACCGAACACTTGCGTACTCCGGTGGAAACGGGCATTAATATAATAGACGGCATGCGTGGCCGCACCTCCGGCCTGGCCATTCCAACATTCGTCGTCGATCTACCAGAGGGCGCGGGCAAAGTGCCGCTCCAACCCAACTACGTTCTGACACAAACCAAAGAAGAGCTGGTGCTGAGAAACTACCAGGGACGCTTCGTCTGGTACCGGAATCCAAAGGATAAATCCTCAGTCGAACCGCAGGTAGAGCCGACAGTTATCCCGCTTTCCGATAACTTCAATACAGCATCGCGCCAGCTTCAACCCGTACGAGTCAGACATGAAAATAGGCCTCGCCTTCGACCTTAAAGATTCGGTCATCTCCACCTCCACCTGCCCCGAGGACGCACTCGAAGAATATGACTCCCTTGAAACCGTAGACGCCATCGCAGCTGCCATCGAACCGCTGGGACATGAAGTAATAAAACTCGGTGGCGGCAGAGAATTTATCTCGAACATCCTTCAAAGCGACGTCGACTTCGTTTTCAATATAAGCGAGGGGCTGGGCAACTACAAAAGCCGCGAGGCCCAAGTGCCCGCTGTGCTGGAAATGCTTGGAGTACCGTATTCGGGCTCCGACCCGCAGTGCCTGGCCGTGTGCCTGGATAAACCCATGACTAAAAAACTGGTTAGCCTGGCCGGTATCCGCACACCGAGATGGCGGGTAGTATCTGATGCTGAACAGTTAAAAAACATCAGTGAAGAAGATGTGCCTCTTCCGGTTTTCATCAAGCCGGCTTATGAAGGCTCGAGCAAAGGCATTCGTCTGGGTTCAAAGGTAGAAACCATAGCCGACGTCCGCCGTATAGCGGCGGAGCTTCTCGAAGGATACCGGCAGCCCGTGATGATTGAAGAGTTCATCGGCGGCGATGAAGTGACCGTAGGCATGCTGGGCAACAATCCACCGGCGGTGGTGGGTATTATGCGCGTTCTGCCAAAAAGGAAGACTTCTCAGTTCATATATTCTCTGGAGATAAAGCGCGACTACGAGCAGCTCGTGGACTACGAATGCCCGGCGAATCTCGAAGCGGTCACAACCGAGGAAATAAAGAACTCGAGCCTCAAGGTATTCGAAGCCGTAGGCTGCCGCGATTTCGCCAGACTCGACTTTAAATTAGATTCCAATGGAGTTCCTTATTTTCTAGAAATAAATCCCCTTGCAGGGCTGAACCCAAAAAGCAGTGACCTGCCGATTATGTCTTACAAACTTGGCTGGACATATCCAAATCTGATCGCGGCCATATTAAATACCGCCCTACAGAGGTACCCTCAGTGCGTCCGAAGATAGCCCTTATCTATAACGCGCCTAATCCGGACCTTTACAGGACTGTTGTAGAAAAGAAAGCATCTCTTACTATACTCGATTCCGTCGATGCCGTTTATCAGGCCCTTACCCATTCTGGATATCCGGTTACCCGAATACCCCTTACGCCGCCGCTGGAATCGGCCAAAGAAAGTCTCAAGCAGATGGAAACCGACCTGGTCTTTAACCTGTTCGAAGGTTTTGACGGCTACCCGGAAACGGAGGCAGACATCACCAACTATCTGGCCGAGCTCGGCCAGAATTACACGGGCTGTGACGGCACAGCCCTGTCAATCGGCCTGGATAAGATAAATACCAAAGCTCACCTGGAAGCTATGGGAGCAGATACGCCCAGATATCAACTTCTCGGGCCGAAAACGCTATCCTGGTTCCATCTCGATTTCCCGTGTATTGTAAAGCCCTTTGCCGAGGATGGCAGCAACGGTATATCGAAGGAGAGTGTAGTAAATAACTCCGCTTCACTGGAAAAACAGGTGAAAGCTATAAGCCAGATGTTCGGAAAGCGAGCACTGGTCGAGGAGTACATAGATGGCCGCGAGTTCAATGTCACTGTTCTGGGGACAAATCCTCCCAAAGCCATGCCAGTATCGGAGATTGTCTTTTCCCTGCCGCCAAACATGCCCCGGATACTAACCTTTTCTGCCAAATGGGACCCGCAGAGTGCTTACTATCAAGGGACTAAAGCTGTCTGCCCCGCAGAAATAGATGCCGCACTTCAGGAGCGTATCGCTCACACCGCATTGCTGGCCTTCAGGCTGCTGGGCTCTCGCGGGTATGCCCGGGTAGACTTCCGCCTTGGACATAAAGACAGACTGACAATTATCGAATTAAATCCCAATCCTGACATATCTCCGGATGCCGGTGCTGCACTTCAGGCTAAAGCCATTGGGCTTAGCTACGACCAGTTCATCGACCAGATAGTAAAGCTCGCTCTATAAAAAGGGGATGAATTTGAAAATCAGGGCGATGTCTGCCGGGGATAAGCCGGTTGTGATGCAAATGCTGCGGAAGATGCCGGAATTCAAACCTGCGGAAGTGGTGGTCGCCGAAGAAGTTCTGGACAGTTATCTGGGTGATCCGGTTAAATCTGGGTATTATATATTCGTCGCTGAAATCGATTCGACGGTCGCGGGCTATGTTTGTTACGGCCCTACCCCGTTGACCGAAGCCACCTGGGATATATACTGGATTGCGGTCAGCCCGGGCCGGCAGAGCCGGGGTATCGGGAAACAATTGTTGGCTTCCGCGGAACAGGCCATCATAAAAAACAAAGGCAGGCTCGCTATAATTGAAACCTCTTCGCTGCCGATATATGAGTCAGCCAGACGCTTCTATGATGCGCAGGGATATGAATTAAGCTGCCGAATAGCCGATTATTACGCGGCAGGTGACGACAAGCTTATATTGCTTAAGCGACTTGATGTACCAAATCGCTCAGTTCCCTGATATCCTTTTCGAATTTTTCCCTGACCTCAGGAAATCTCATTGCCGCCGCAGGATGATAAGTCTCAATATAGTGAATTCCCTCATATCTCGGAGTTCTCCACGCCACCTGACCCATAAGCAAAATAACTCTGGGCTTTACCTGTTTAATCTCCCGTATCAGGTATGGCATCCAATAATTTATTTCCTGTACAGTGGGTTTCCTGTTCCGCGGGGTCGTGTGTTTCACCACGCTGGTGATATACAATTGCTTCCGGTCGATACTATTCTTGGCCAGCACTGCATTCAAATATTTACCTGACCTACCCACAAACGGCTTGCCCTGTTTGCCTTCTTCTCTGCCCGGATTCTGTCCAATCAACATTATCTTGGCGTCAAGCGGGCCTTCGCCGAAGACGATTTCTTTACCGCTCTTTTTTCCAGCCGTTTGTTCTGGCAATTTTAATTCCGGTTTAGCAGGAAATAATAAACTGCGATTCGGATTAAATATTTTTCGTTGAATGCCGCCTTTGCTCTTCTCTGAGAACCCTTAACACCTCGGAATCATCGACGGGTTCGAATCGCTTATAAAATTGGCCGACTGCTGAGAAAAAACGGGGCGTACGCAAACAGACCATTTCATCAACGTCTTTAGCCAGTCGCCGAACCACGTCTTCCGGTCCCACAGCAATCGCTGCCACGAGCCTGGAGGGAGATTCCTGCCTCACAACCCACAGCGCCGCCTGTGTCGTAGCCCCGGTGGCCACACCATCATCGGTGACAACCGCTATTTTCCCTTCCAACGGCACCTGTGGTCGTGCTGCGCGAAATAGTTCGGACCTCCGTTTTATTTCCTCCAGCTGTAACTGAACCTCGGCATTGATATATTTCCGGGTTACATGTAGCTCGGTTACCAATTCCTGATTTATAAATACTTTGCCGGTCTCTCCCACCGCACCTATTGCAAGTTCAGCATTACCCGGTGAACGCAATTTGTGGGCCAGCACAATATCAAATTCCGCGTCCAGTGTTCCAGCCAGTTCTCTACCTACTATTACTCCACCGCGGGGAATCCCCAGGACAACCAGGTTACGCCCGGGCAGGTTCCTCAGTTCCCAGGCCAGGAGCTGTCCCGCTTGTTGACGGTCTCTGAACGGTTCACCGCTGCGTGAAATTATTCTTAGTTTAGCCATTCGCCCCTCTATCAGCGATGCAATATATCAACCTGTCTTCATCCTTGTTAGGACTTTTAAACATGATACCAGATGGCTAATTAAATAGTCATAAAGCCAGCAGGCACATGGATTAAATTTTCATTAAAATTTAAAAATTATTGCCAATTCGTACTAGTGCTCACTTGCATAAATCACTATAATTAACTTTTAAGATAGATGGGTGT